>NZ_BMLX01000003.1 GCF_014645535.1 Silvimonas iriomotensis | reverse complement strand
TGGCTTCGCCACCGAACTTCTTGGACAGAATGGTGGTGATCGCTGCGGTCAGCGTGGTCTTGCCGTGGTCAACGTGACCGATGGTACCTACGTTGACGTGCGGCTTCGTACGCGTGAACTTTTCCTTAGCCATGATATTTCCTTCTCGAGAACCTGAAATATACCAGCGAATAATGGTGGAGCTGATGGTGGGAATTGAACCCACGACCTCTCCCTTACCAAGGGAGTGCTCTACCCCTGAGCTACATCAGCGCATTCTTTGGAGCGGGTGAAGGGAATCGAACCCTCGTCATAAGCTTGGAAGGCTTCTGCTCTACCATTGAGCTACACCCGCTTGATCCGGAACCAGACTATTCAACACACATCAATTAAATGACATATATCTATATAGTCTCATCCCAGGGAGCGGATACACTTCACGCCGCGTAATCTGGTGGAGGGAGAAGGATTCGAACCTTCGAAGGCAGAGCCGTCAGATTTACAGTCTGATCCCTTTGACCGCTCGGGAATCCCTCCTGAATGAGGAGCGCATTATGGCCAGAGCCCCGGATCATGTCAAACACTTTCAGCCAGAAAACCTCAACAAAAACGTCATGTCTTTGAAAAAAGGCGAAATTTTTTCGGCACACAGGCGAACAAACCGCAATCGCGCCGTCACGCGCGGCGCCTGCACCTGGTCGAAAACAGCCAGAAACATACGCAAGAACGCATAAAAATCGTTGTTTTTGTCGTTCGACCGCGGTCAGATCGGTCAACCAGGCACGCCAGCGCCGCCCGTCCCGGTGAGAAAACCCCTTTCACCGGCCCTCTTCCACCCATACAGCCACCCACCTGCTCCGCACCCGCAGTCACAGCATCTTTCCCGCCTTTATATCTCGTGTGCGCGTACGCGAGACTTCGGCACGGTTCACCCGCCTGGCGCATCGCAGACCGCCAGATTTTGATCGCGTCAAATTCCTTTACCTTTTCAGTACTTATGAATCTTTTCTTGCAGAAGTGTTGACACCAAAATCGCCATAGTGTTTAATTCGGTCCTCTCGAAGGCCAGTTAGCTCAGTTGGTAGAGCAGCGGATTGAAAATCCGCGTGTCCGTGGTTCGATTCCGCGACTGGCCACCAGAATTCTGTAAAACAAAAAGCCGACTCAATTGAGTCGGCTTTTTGTTTTTCTACCCCTCAATTATGCCGCCTTCATTTATCGGTGAATTCTGCGGCAACCCTGCCTTTACCTCTCCCCACCCCACAACTTTCTGACCGTCTATCTGCGGATCAAAGGCCAATTGTTTCTGCGTACATCCTTTACGGGGCAACAATTCAGCAACACGCATACACAAACACTACATTCGTATACAAGACGCCACACAATTAGCCGTTTTTATTGCAAATAGTATTATCAGTATCGTCTAATCCCCCTTACTCAAATTGCCAGTTTTGTCTGCCCATTTAGCAGATAAACAAGACGGTTTTATGTAATTCGTTGTCGCGCAATTGATTTTTTAACGAGGGGAACAAAAGTGATTCAAGCCCAATCCGGTCGCCGGGCATGGCAAGTAGTCAAGCTGCTTGCTTTGCCGCTGTTGGCCAGCGCTACAATCGCACTTAGCGCATGTAATGGTGCTGCCGACGGCAGCACACTCAACGGCGGTTCCGGCAGTGGCTCCACCACACCGACGCCAACACCGACGCCGACTACCACTCCAACGCCGGTTGCCGTACAGGCAGCCAGCCTGGTTGTTCTGGCAGACAAAACCAGCCTGCTATCGGGCAGCACGGATGTGGCAACGCTCACCATTACCGCACTGGACGGCAGTAATGCGGTATTGCCCAACGCACCAATTACCGTCAGCTCCGCCTCCGGCATCTTGAGCGCCAGCACCGTGGTCACCAATGCCACTGGCGTAGCGACCGTGACCTACACCCCGGGTCAGAATCGCGCCAACCGCACCGAAGTCATTTCGCTGGCCAACGGCACAGTGAAAAGCTCAACAGCCATTGTGGTTGCCGGTACCAAAGTGCTGACCACCATCCCGACAGGCACTTCCTTGCCAGTCGGTTCGCCGCAGACCGTCAATGCAACGGTAACCGATGGCAAAGGCCAGTTGGTTAGCGGTGCGGTCGTCAATTTTGCCGTTGTGGGCGCGGGCGGTTCTGCTTCGCTTTCCTCTGCCACGGCCACGACGAACTCCTCCGGGATCGCATCTGTATCCATCAACGGGATTGCCGCCGGCGGCGTAACACTGAATACCAGTGTGCTGGGTGCGACCGCAAGCAACACGCTGAACGTTGCTGGTGCAAACACCTTTGCGATTACCAACCCACCCGCACAGTCCACGCTGCAAACCAACGCATCCACCAATATCATTGTTTCGTCAGCCACTTCTACGACTGTCCAGTTCGTCGCCTCCATTGGTGGCTTTGGCGCGGGTGTTACGCCGACCACCTCCGCACCCGTCACTGCGGGCGGCACGGTTACGGTTTCGTTCAAATCGACGACCAGCGGCGTTGCAACCATCACCGCGTTTGACTCTGCCAATCCGAACGTCAGCAGCAGCGTCACCATCGCGGTGTCTGCTCCCGCATCGCAAGCTACCGCGGTAACACTGCAGGCCACTCCGTCTGTACTGTCCCCAAGCTCCGGTTCGCAAACCAGCTCTTCGGTGCTGACCATCCGTGTTACAGATGGCAGCAACAACGGCGTAGCCAACGTACCAGTCGCACTGTCATTCACAGGCGGCCCGGGCGGCGGCGAATCGGTCTCTCCTTCTTATGTTGTGACAGGTTCCTCCGGTACCGGTCTGGGCGTGGCAACGGCAACCTTTACCGCCGGCAGCCTGCCTACTTCGCAAGGTTCGCCAATCACCATCACTGCAACTCCGTTGGTGAATGGCACGTCCGTACCGCCTTCTTCGACCAGTATTGTCATTGGTGGTACAGCTGGCTCGGTAGCCATTGGGCAATCGAATGCAATGACCGAATCGAGCGACGGCACGACGTACATCTTGCCGATGTCGGTGATTGTGGCTGACTCCAACGGCAACCCGATGGCAAATACGACAGTGAGCTTGTCGGCATGGCCGGTTGCATTCTCGGTGTCCAACATCGTTTGCCCGAGCTTCGCTAGCCCGCTGCCGACTGGCGAGCGTTCTTACACGCTGGCCAACGAAGACGCGAACGAGAACCTGATTGCTGATTCGGGTGAAATCTATTCGGTTCATCAGCTGGACAACAATTCGTTCGCAACAACAACGGGTACGCCGCCGACTGCAGTCACTTCTCCGTCGCGCAGCAGCACCATTCCGCCCAACTCGGCAGCAGGTACGATCCCCGCTACGGTAACAACGGACGCCAGCGGCCGTGCATCTTTCAACTACACGTTCCTCAAGTCGAGCGCGCAATGGATTGTGACCCGTATTCGCGCGACAACCCAGGTACAAGGCACTCAGGCTACGGCACAGTCCGTGTTCCGCCTGCCGGTCCTGGCCAAGGATGTCAGCCCGACTTGCACGCTGCCACCGTCGCCGTACAACTCGTACTACAGCGGTATCTAAGCGACATCTGACTGCACTTACAAAAAAAGGCGATCGCAAGATCGCCTTTTTCTTTTCTTCCTTCGGGACGACTCAAGACATCCATCCCCATTTTTTCAGTTTGATCACGCCATTTGCTTCAAACTCTACGCCTTCCGCTTCCAGCAGCACCCGCTGCAGGTCGTCATGGCCATCCAGCCCGCGATGGCTGATTGCCCCCTGGTGATTCACTACGCGGTGCCAGGGGACATCCGTACCAGACTGGGCCAGCGCCCTCCCCACCATTCTGGCGTTACGTGGAAAACCAGCCAGCCTTGCAATCTGGCCGTAGGTTGCGACACGGCCAGGAGGAATCTGCGCAACCACGGCGAGCATGGCTGCATAGATGGAAGACGCAGGCGCTTTGCGATCAGCGGTAAGGCGGGACGAGGGCAACAGCGGCTCCCTGAATAGAACGCGGATAATAAAAAACGGGATGGAAAGCCATCCCGTTTCGTTTTATATCAAGCAAAAGACGACAGCCAATTACTTGCGTTCCACCTGCGCCACATCACGCACGGCGCCGGTATCGGCACTGGTGGTCATGGCGGCGTAGGCGCGCAGGGCGGCGCTGACAAAGCGTTCGCGGCCGACTGGTTTCCAGGCGTCTTTGCCCTTGGCTTCCATCTTTGCGCGGCGGTGGGCCAGTTCTTCGTCGGTGACGCGCAGGCTGATGGTGCGGTTGGGGATATCGATATCAATGGCATCGCCTTCTTGCACCAGACCAATGGCGCCGCCTTCGGCCGCTTCTGGCGAAGCGTGGCCGATCGACAAACCGGAAGTACCGCCTGAGAAACGGCCATCGGTCAGCAGTGCGCAGGCTTTGCCCAGGCCCTTGGACTTCAGGTAGGAGGTCGGGTACAGCATTTCCTGCATGCCCGGGCCGCCCTTGGGGCCTTCGTAGACGATCACGACCACATCCCCGGCCACCACTTGATCGTTCAGGATGGCCTCAACGGCGTCGTCCTGGCTCTGGAACACACGGGCGCGGCCCGAGAACTTGAGGATGGAGTCATCCACGCCTGCAGTTTTCACGATACAACCGCGCTCAGCAATATTGCCGTACAGCACGGCCAGACCACCGTCCTGGCTGTAGGCGTGCTCCTTGCTGCGGATACAACCGTCGGCGCGGTCGTTGTCCAGGGTCGGGTACCGCATGGATTGCGAGAACGCGATCGTGGTCGGAATGCCGCCCGGCGCTGCGCGGTAGAAGTGATGCGCCACGCTGTCGTTCTCGACCTGCATGATGTCCCACTTGGCCAGCGCTTCGGCCATGGTCGGCGCGTGCACGGTGCTGACTTCACGGTTGATCAGGCCGGCGCGATCCAGCTCGGCCAGAATACCCATGACGCCACCCGCGCGGTGCACGTCTTCCATGTGGTACTTCTGCGTGGCCGGTGCGACCTTGGCCAGGCACGGCACCTTGCGGCTGATGGCATCGATCTGCGCCATCTTGAAATCCACGCCCGCTTCAGACGCGGCGGCCAGCAGATGCAACACGGTGTTGGTCGAGCCGCCCATGGCCACGTCAAGGCTCATGGCGTTTTCAAAGGCTTCGATCGTCGCAATGTTGCGCGGCAGGACCGACTGGTCTTCCTGTTCGTAAAAACGACGCGCCAGTTCGACAATCGTGCGGCCAGCTTGCAGGAACAATTGCTTGCGGTCAGCGTGGGTGGCCACCAGCGAGCCATTGCCCGGCAGCGACAAGCCCAGCGCCTCGGTCAGGCAGTTCATGGAGTTTGCGGTAAACATGCCAGAGCAGGAGCCACAGGTCGGGCAAGCCGAACGCTCCATCGAGGCCACTTCAGCGTCAGTGACGTTCGGGTTGGCGGCTTCGATCATGGCGTCGATCAGGTCAACGTGGCGCTCTTCACCGCGCCAGTTCACCTTGCCGGCCTCCATGGGGCCGCCGGACACAAAGATCACCGGAATATTGAGGCGCATGGCGGCCATCAACATCCCCGGGGTGATCTTGTCGCAGTTGGAGATACACACCAGCGCATCGGCGCAGTGTGCGTTCACCATGTATTCGACCGAATCGGCAATCAGATCGCGGCTGGGCAGGCTGTACAACATGCCGCCGTGACCCATGGCGATACCGTCATCCACGGCGATGGTGTTGAATTCCTTGGCGATGCCGCCGGCTTTTTCAATTTCGCGCGCCACCAGCTGACCCAGGTTGTGCAGGTGCACGTGACCGGGCACGAACTGGGTGAAGGAGTTGGCGATGGCGATGATCGGCTTGCCGAAATCATCGTCTTTCATACCGGTGGCGCGCCACAGTGCGCGGGCACCGGCCATGTTGCGGCCGTGCGTGGAAGTGCGGGAACGATAGGCTGGCATATTACTTGTCCTGAAAAACCGGAAAGGTTCCGCTGCCTCTTGCAGCAGAAACCACCGTTTGATGAATGACTCAAGCATACCGCGAACCGCGTCGTCACCCGGGGTGTGGGTGGCGCAATCCGTAGAGTGAAACAGGCTTTTGGCGCGTTTGGGTTAAAAGGCGTTGCTGTATAATGCCCGATTTTATCCAAAAGCCAGCCTCACATGCTAATCCACCCGCATTTCAACCCGATCGCCCTTAAAGCTGGCCCGATCGCGATCCACTGGTACGGGCTGATGTACCTGGTCGGCTTTCTGCTTTTTCTGGTGCTCGGTCGCCGCCGCATCAAGCTTGGCCGCCCGGCGGGCTGGCAGCTCAATGAACTGGATGACCTGCTGTTTTACGGCGTCCTTGGGGTCATTCTGGGCGGGCGCCTGGGTTATGTATTGTTCTATAAGCCGGATTTTTATTTCAGCCACCCGTTCGACATCTTCAAGGTGTGGGAAGGCGGCATGTCCTTCCACGGCGGCTTTATTGGCGTGCTGGTAGCGATGTGGGTCTTTGCATACAAGACGCACCGCCGCTTTTTTGCCGTCACCGACTTCATCGCCCCGCTGGTGCCGCTGGGCTTGATGTTCGGCCGTCTGGGCAACTTTATCAATGGCGAACTGTGGGGCCGGGTAACGACGCCCACCCTGCCATGGTCGATGGGTTTTCCATCTGCGGCCAACGCCGACGCCGCCGCCGCGCTGCGCAACCCGCAATGGCAACAATGGCTGGTTGAGTTCGGCATGCTGCCGCGTCATCCGTCGCAACTGTACGAAATGCTGACTGAAGGGCTGCTGCTGTTCGTGGTGTTGTATGTGTACTCCGGCAAGCCACGCAAGGTGGGGCAGATCTCTGGCCTGTTCATGTTCGGCTATGGCCTGTGCCGCTTCTGTGTGGAATTCACCCGCGAGCCCGACGATTTCCTCGGCCTGCTGCAGTTTGGGCTGTCGATGGGTCAGTGGCTGTCGCTGCCGATGATTCTGCTGGGTCTGCATCTGTTCTGGTGGTCCTCGCGCTCCGGCAACCGCGCCTGAGAGAACACGCTTCAATAAAAAAGCACCGCCGTGGCGGTGCTTTTTTATTGCCCACTTTTACCGCCTGTTGCCTTGCCCGCATCGACATTGCAAACGGTGTGCTAGTGTCTGCGGGTTAACCTCAAAGGCACTGAACACATGTCCGAAACCCTGCTGGCCGACGGCAATATCTGGTGGTGGGTCGTCGCCATTGCACTCATGCTCACGGGCCTTGTCGGCACCGTTTTCCCGCTCTTGCCCGGCACCCCTTTTTTGTTCTTTGGCATGCTGGTCGCGGCGTGGATCGAC
The DNA here is from genome assembly GCF_014645535.1 of Silvimonas iriomotensis. Classification (NCBI taxonomy): domain Bacteria; kingdom Pseudomonadati; phylum Pseudomonadota; class Betaproteobacteria; order Neisseriales; family Chitinibacteraceae; genus Silvimonas; species Silvimonas iriomotensis. The sequence continues at coordinate 647,894 of NZ_BMLX01000003.1, read as the reverse complement.
GGGTTTACCCGCGTGGGCTACATCACGCTAGGCATTTTGCTGTTGCTGATGCTGTTTTCCGCCCTGCTGGACTGGATGGCCAGCGCGCTGGGGGCCAAACATGCCGGCGCCAGCAAGCAGGCGGTGAGCGGCGCGCTGCTTGGCTCGATTGTCGGCATGTTCTTCGGGATTCCCGGCCTGATCCTGGGGCCGTTCATTGGCGCGGTAGCCGGTGAACTCTATGCCCGCCGGGGTATTGTCCAGGCCGGCAAAGCCGGTGTCGCCACCTGGCTGGGGCTGGTACTGGGGGCGATCGCCAAAGTGGCCATCGCCCTGATGATGCTGGGTCTCTTTTTGTCGGTGTGGTGGTTCAACCATCCGTAGCCGGAGAACTCAGAACCACCGCTTGTACTTGAAATACCCGGCAAGGCTGACCGCGATCAGCACCATCACGCCCAGCAGCACAAAATAGCCGTTGTGCGTATGCAGTTCGGGGATGTTCTCGAAGTTCATGCCGTAGATCCCGGCAAGCAGACTGAGCGGCAGGAAGATCGTGGTAATCACGGTCAGCACGCGCATTTGCAGGTTCATGCGGTGCGACTGCAGCGAGAGATACGTGTCTTGCAAGCTGCCGACCAGATCCCGCAGGGCTTCCACGCTTTCGATCAATTGCACGGTGTGATCGTACACGTCGCGCAGGTAGAGCTGCGTTTCGTTGCGGAAAAAGTCCGGTTCGTCCCGCTGCAGTGTGTTGACCATTTCCCGCAACGGCCACAGGCCGCGTTTGACCGCCAGCAAAGAGCGCCGCAGGTTCTGGATTTCGCTCAAGTGATCCGGGCCGCTGCCGTCTTCAAAGCTGTCTTCTACCGCCTCGATGCGCTCACCAATGGCTTCCAGCACGGTGAAATAGCGGTCCACCAGCTTGTCCAGCATGGAATACACCAGGTAGTCCGCCCCCCAGCGCCGCAATTGCGATTGTTCGTTCTGCAGCGCTTCACGGATGCCTTTGAACGAGCCGGTCGGGCGCTCCTGGAAAGTCAGCACCCAGTTTTGCCCAAGGACGATTGCGACTTGTTCGCTGTCGATATTGGCGTTTTCATCCGCATGCACAAGGCGCGCGGTGATAAAGAGGTAACCGGGATAGACCTCGACCTTGGCGCGCTGGCCGGTATTGAGGATGTCTTCCTGCACCAGCGGGTGCAGGCCGAAGTGGCGGCCGATGGTCTTGATGAATTCGGTGTTCGACAAACCGTGCACGTTCACCCAGACCGTATGATCCGGTCGGGGCGCGGGCAGGTTGCAGTCGTTCGGGCTTAGCGGGTGAGATGAGAGATCGTCGCTCTTGGGCCCAAACTCGATCAGCGTGGCCAGGGATTCTTGCGTGGGCGCGTCGCCCACATAGACCAGGGTTCCGGGTTGCAAACCGGCTTTATCTGCGCGCGGATGATGTCTTACGCGTTGTGTTCTGCGATTGCCAGTTCGTGACCGACGGTTTGCCATGCGTGGGATTCCTCCATCAATGCGTGCCGGGTTAGGGGGCGGGCATCCAGCCAGCCAGCGGGCAGACTGAGGGTATAACGTTTGCCGACGGCGTTGAGCGTACAGTCCGGGTCCGGGTCATTGTGCCGGGCGCGATGAATGATGCACGCCAGGCGCAGCGCCAGCACGCCCTGCCACAGGGCCTCACCGGATGGCTTGCCGGCTTTTTCCAGCTTGCCGCGCTGCGCCAGCACCAGCGAGCCCAGTTGCGCTTGCTCGCGACGGGAGAATCCTGGCATATCGGCGTGCTGCAGGATGTAGGCGGAATGCTTGTGATAACTGGTGTGCGAAATCGCCCGGCCCACTTCATGCAGCATGGCGGCGTAATACACGTCCAGCGCCAGCGCGGCGTTCACTTGCGGCATGGTTTGCGCCAGATGCAGCGCCAGCGTGGCCACGCGCTGCGCCTGGGCGGCGTCGGTGTGATAACGCCGCAGGAAACCGTTGACGGTTTGCGTGCGGATATCGTGCTGGCCGTGGCGGCCCAGGAGATCGTACAAGACGCCGTCACGCAAGGCGCCCTGGGTGATCTGCATGCGCTCGATGCCCAGCAGATCAAACACGGCGGCCATAATGGCAAAGCCACCGGCCAGTACCGGGCGCCGGTCGTCACGCAGGCCGTTGAGCTTTACTTTGTCGACGTGGCCGGCATCCAGCAGGATGTGGCGAATACGCGCCAGGCCAGCTTTGGTGATGCCGCCGCTGGCAATGTCGTTGAGTTCCATCACGTCGGCCAGAGAGCGCGCGGTGCCGGATGTCCCGATCGCCATTTGCCAGTGGCGGGCGTGGTAATCCTGTTCCAGCGGCTGGATCACCTCACCAGCGGCAATCTCCGCTGCGGCCATGCGATCCGGCGTGATGATGCCATCCGGAAAAAACCGCATGCTCCAGGATACGCAGCCCATCAACGTGCTTTCCGTGGCCAGCGGGTTGTATTGGCGGCCGACGATAAACTCGGTTGAGCCACCGCCGATATCCACCACCAGACGTTTCTCCCGCGATGACGGCAGGCTGTGCGACGCGCCGATATAAATCAGCCGCGCTTCTTCACGACCACCGATGATTTCAATGGGGAAGCCCAGCGCCGCTTCGGCCTGGGGCAGGAAAGTCTGGCCGTTCTTGGCCACCCGGAAGGTGTTGGTGGCCACCGCACGCACTTGTTCAGGCTGCAAGCCACGCAACCGCTCACCAAAGCGCGCAAGCGCCTCCAGCGCTTGTTGCTGCGCACCCGGCGTCAGGTAATTGCGTTCGTCCAGCCCGGCGCCAAGGCGCACGGTTTCCTTGAAGGTATCCAGCGGCACCACCGTGTTTTCCAGTACACGGGCCACTTGCAGGCGAAAACTGTTGGAGCCGAGGTCAACGGCGGCGATCAGATTGTCGTCGGCCATGCGCATTCCAGAGAAGTTGATCGACGCCGGGGGCTACGCGCCCGGCTAACAAATACAGTCAGGCCAACATAGCGAACGATTGCGCTGCTGGCAATTGCCGGGATAGCGCATACCACCACAATTGTGGGTGCCAGCATGAAAAAAGCGGCCCGAAAGCCGCTTTTCATGTGAACAGACCAGAACGGAAAGACTTACTCGCCGTCAGTCTTGTTCAGTACCAGGCGTTCTACTTCTTCCTGGGTCTTGTGACGGATATCCAGCCCCTTGACCAGGAACACCACTTGTTCGGCCACGTTCACGGCCAGATCGCCAATACGCTCGATGGCCTTGGCAATCCACAGGATATCCAGGGTCAGCGAAATGGTGCGCGGGTCTTCCATCATCAGCGTGATCAGCTGACGTTGCAGGCCGCGGTATTCGTCGTCCAGGCGGCTGTCATCACGGATCACCTGGGTGGCTTGCACCACATCCAGGCGGGCGAAGGCGTCCAGCGCCTTGGACAGCATATCCAGCGCGTCTTCAGCGATATGGTTCAGTTCGTTGAAACGCGGCACTTGCAGACGGCCACTGTCATAGATGTTCTTGGCGCGCTGGCAGATGCGAGAGGCTTTGTCGCCAATACGCTCCAGATCTTCCACCGACTTGATCACGGTCATGACCATGCGCAGGTCACCGGCAGCAGGCTGGCGGCGGGCGATCATGTGAATACACATGTCATCCAGTTGCACGTGCATCTGGTTAACACGCTCTTCTTGCTCCAGCACCTTGTTCACGATCGTCAGATCGCCAGAAGCCAGGGCTTCCATGGCCAGGCGCACCTGTTCTTCCACAAGGCCGGCCATGCCAAGCACGTTAGAGCGGATTGCTTCCAGTTCAGTATCGAATTGCTTGGAAATGTGTTCGGCCATTGAGCCAGTCTCCGACGGTGCGGTTTGTTATCTAAGCGCGGTAACATAACACGGGTTTGTTACCAATATGTTGCAAGTTCATGGCAGACCGGGCGGGGCTGCCATGTACCTGTTTTTGCGGCGCTTCTTTTATTTGTAGGTCTTTACGCCGTCGGCGGTGCCCAGCAGCAGCACATCGGCACGACGACGGGCAAACAGGCCGTTGGTGACCACGCCCACGATCTGGTTCAGTTCGGTTTCCAGCTTGGTCGCTTCGGTCACCTGCCAGCCGTGTACATCCAGGATCACGTTGCCGTTATCGGTGATCACGCCTTCGCGGTAGGCCGGGTGGCCGCCCAGTTTGACGATCTCACGCGCGACGTAGGAACGCGCCATCGGGATCACCTCTACCGGCACCGGGAACTTGCCCAGCACGGTGACGTATTTGCTTTCGTCCGCGATACAGATGAACTGCTCGGCCACGGCCGAGACAATTTTCTCGCGCGTCAGCGCGGCACCGCCGCCCTTGATCATCTGCAACTGGTGGTTGATTTCATCGGCACCGTCTACATACACCGGCAGTTTGTCGATGGTGTTCAGATCGAACACTTCAATCCCCAGACCCATCAGGCGCTTCACGCTGGCTTCAGACGAAGACACCGCGCCCTTGATACGGCCCTTCATGGTCCCCAGCGCATCAATAAAGTAATTGGCCGTCGACCCGGTGCCCACACCCACAATGCAATCGTCCGGCACGTATTGCAGTGCGGCGCGGCCTACGGCTTCTTTCAGTTCGTTTTGCGTCATGAGTCAGGCTCCGGAAGAGGTCAGTTGAATCGGGTTGGCCGGCGCGGCCGGCTATTGGTCGCAATTGTAGCAGGCGCACGCCCTTAGAGCCGCTAACACAAGCGGTGCTTAATGCAGTGTGGAAAGCCAGGTGCGGATACCGGCCAGCAGCATTTCTACGGCGATGGCGGTCAGGATCAAACCCATCAGCCGCTCAAAAGCCTGGGTCAGGCGTTCGCCCAGCCAGTAGCTGATCCGCTCTGAGAACAGCAAGGTCAGGCCGCAGATGAGCATGGTGATCGCCAGCGCGCCCACCCATTCCCAGATGCGATCCGGATCATGCGAGACCAGCAACAGGACAGTCGCCAGTGCTGACGGCCCGGCCAGCAGCGGCACGGCTAGCGGCACAATAAAGGGCTCGCCGTGCGGGGTGCCATCGCCAAACACACCGTCGGGCTTGGGGAAAATCATTCTGAGCGCGATCAGAAACAGGATGATGCCGCCGGCAATGCCCAGCGACGTCTCTGACAAATGCATGACCTGCAAGAAGCGCTGCCCGAACACCATGAAGGCCAGCAAGATGCAGAACGCCACCAGGGTCTCGCGCACGATGACCTTGGCGCGGCGCGCGGGCGGCACTTTTTTCAACAGGGAAACAAACAGCGGCAGGCCACCCAGCGGGTCGGTCACCAGCAACAGCAGCACCAGTGCGGAGAGGAATGTATGTGTCATAACCGCAATTCTCGCACAACGGTCTTGTCATCATTTGATCTGCCGTTAATTTCCCAGGCTTGATCTAAGTTTGGCAATCCAGAATAATAAATGAGAATAGATCGCATTTAATGTATCAGTGTCATGCCCGGCCCCGCTCCGGCGGTTGCGCGATCGACCACTCGGCATGATATGCGCCCGCCTTTGCCCGCAAGCTGGCCGGCGCCACAAGGAATTCCATGGCCAATATCCTGTTTGTTGTCTGGCGCGAGAGCGTAGAAGCGCTGCTCGTGATCGGTATCCTGTTTGCCTGGCTGCGCAATGCCGGCCTGCATGAAGGCATGAAATATCTGTGGGGTGGCGTGGTCGCCGGCCTCGCCCTGGCTGGCGCCCTGGCCGGTGCCATGATGGCGCTGGAAAGCGTCTTGCCGGATGGCTCGATCGAATACTTCCAGCTGGCCATGGTGCTGATTGCCAGTGGCTTGATCGTGCAGATGGTGTTCTGGATGCGCATACACGGCCGCACGCTCAAGAAAGAACTGGAAGGTGAAATGTCGCAGGCCGCCGCCAAGGCCAACTGGTGGGGCCTGATGGTGGTCGTCATGCTGGCCGTTGCGCGTGAAGGCTCTGAGGCGGTGGTGTTCCTGTACGGCCTGGGGCTGGGTTCCGGCAGCCCAGGCCAGACGGTGCTGGCCATCGTGCTGGGTCTGGCGCTGGCGTTCCTGACCTTCTGGCTGTTGCAGCAGGGCGGCAAGATTTTCTCCTGGCGCCTGTTTTTCAAGATCACTGAAATCATGCTGCTGTTCCTTGCGGCCTCCATGCTGATCAATGGCGTAGAGCGCATGATCGGTCTGGACTGGATTCCAGGCATTGTTGATCCGCTGTGGAACACCGCCATGATCCTGGACGACACCAGCCGCTTTGGTGGCGTGGTCGGGGCGCTGACGGGCTACCGTGCGCAACCGGCGCTGACCATGGTGCTGGTCTACGCGGCGTACTGGATTGCCGTGGTCGTTGCGCTCAAGCGCATCAGCGCCCGTCAGAACACGCCCAAAAGCGTACCGGCAGCCGCCCAGCCGGCCAGTCAGTCCGGCCGCTGAAACGGTCATCGCGCCCACCTCAACCGCCCCGCTACCGGGGCGGTTTTGTTTTGTGCGGCTGTTGCGCATGCAAATCGGCCTGGCTGTGTCGTCCGCCTTGGGCGTGGATCGTTACAATTGAATTGATCCTTGCATAACAGGCCCACCGTGACCGATTCCCCGCCACCCACCGCCCCCATGCCCATCACCCCATGGACGCTTTTTTACACCTTCGCCAGCATGGGCTTGCAGGGGTTTGGCGGCGTCATGGCCTGGGCGCGACGCATCCTGGTGGAGGATCGTGGCTGGGTGGATAACCGCGAGTTCACCGAGTTGCTGGCACTCTCGCAAATTCTGCCCGGCCCCAATATCTGCAACCTCGCCAGTATTCTGGGTTACCGCTGGTGCGGCTTTCGCGGCGCGGCCGCTGCCGTGACCGGTTTGCTGGGGCCTTCTGGCTTGATTGTGCTGGGGCTGGGTGCCTTGTATGAGCATTTCCAGAATGCGCCGGGAGTCGCTGGCGCGGTACACGGCATGACCGCTGTCGCCGTGGGGCTGGTGTTTGCAGCCGGCGTGAAACTGGCGCAAAGCCAGCCGCGCAATCTGCGTGGGCCGATCCTTGGCGTGGCCGCGCTGGTCGCGGTCGCCGTGTTGCACTGGCCGCTGGTCTGGGTACTGGGCGTGCTGATCCCGCTGGCATTGCTGCTGGAATGGCGTAGCGGCAAGGCGGTGCAGGCATGAGTATCCTGATCCAGTTGTTCCTGCAATTTGTGCTGATCTCTTTGCTGGCGTTTGGCGGCGCCAGCGCCACCTTGCCAGAAATGCACCGATTTCTGGTGGTGCAGCATCATTGGGTAGATGACCACACCTTCAGCTCGCTTTACGCGATATCCCAGGCGGCGCCAGGCCCGAATGTGCTGTTTGTAGCGCTGTTTGGCTGGCATGTGGCAGGTCTGGCCGGTGCCGCCGTCACCTTGTTCGCCATGTGTATTCCGGCTGCCTTGCTGGCCCTGATGGTGGAACACTACATGAGCCGCTACCCGCACCACCGCTGGCACTTTGTGTTGCGGCGCGCGCTGGCGCCCATCACCATCGGGCTGGTATTTGCCACCGCGCTCATTGTGTTTCAAGGCGCGCCGGTGCACCTGGGTGCGGTGCTGACGGTGATCGCCACCACCTGGATTACCCTGCGCACGCGTTTCAACGCGCTGTGGCTGATTCTGGCCGGTGCCTTGCTGGGGGGGCTGGGCTGGATCTGAAAAGCGCCTTGCGCAACGCGGATGCGTCGACCAGGCTAAGTGCTCCTTCTTGCCGGACCACCTCTGATGCCCGCCCCTTCTTTGTTGAATCACGTTTCTGTCGGCACCAACCAGTTTGATACCGCCGTGCAGTTTTACGATGCCGTCATGGCTGCACTGGGCGCCAGGCGCGTCATGGCATTCCCCGGCGCCGTGGCCTATGGCCGCGAATTGCCAGAGTTCTGGGTGCAGCGCCCGTACGATGGCAAAGACGCCGATACCGCCAACGGCGTGCACTTTGGCTTTAACGCGGCCAGCAAGGCCGAGGTCGATGCCTTTCATGCCGCCGCGCTGGCCACCGGCGGCAAGGATGACGGCAAACCCGGCCCGCGCGTGGATTACGGCGCGCAGTACTATGGCGCGTTTGTGCGTGACCCGGACGGCAACAAGATCGAAGCCATGTTCTGGGATGCCAGCGCGACCTGATCCTGCACCATACCCAATGAAAAAAGGACGCCCGTGGCGTCCTTTTTTGTGACCATTCCGGGTCGGGCGCTTACCACACGCCCACAAACTCCAGAATGCCTTCCGCGGCCTGACGGCCTTCATACACCGCGCGCACCACCAGATCAGCACCGCGCACCTGATCACCGCCCGCAAAGATTTTCGGGTTGGAGGTCTGGTACTTGAGTGTCTGCGTGGCCGGGGCGACAGTACGGCCCCAGTCGTCGGTCTTGATGCCCTGGGCGTCAAACCAGCTGGCCGCTTCTGCCTGGAAACCAAAGGCGATGATGACGTGATCACATTCGATCACTTCTTCCGAGCCCGGTACGTTTTCGGCGCGGCGACGGCCTTTTTCATCCGGCTCGCCCAGGCGCGTGGTCACCAGGGTCAGTGCCAGCGTGCCATCGGCATTTTGCTTGATGCCGACGGGCTGGCGGTTCCACAGGAACTGCACGCCCTCTTCCTTGGCGTTGGCTACTTCACGCTTGGAACCTGGCATGTTGGCTTCGTCACGGCGATACGCGCAGATCACGCTTTTCGCGCCCTGGCGCACGGAGGTGCGGTTGCAGTCCATGGCGGTATCGCCACCACCCAGCACCACCACGCGCTTGCCCTTCATCGATTGCGGCGCTTCGCCGGCCGGCAAGGTGTTGAGCTTCTGGCGGATGTTGTTGATCAGGAACGGCAGCGCTTCCAGTACGCCCGGCAGTTCCTCGCCCTCAAACCCGCCCTTCATGTACTTGTACGCGCCCATGCCCATGAACACGGCGTCGTAATCGCGCAGCAGGTCTTCAATGCTGATGTCCTTGCCGATCTCGGTGTTCAGGCGGAATTCGACGCCCATGCCTTCCATGATTTCGCGGCGGCGGGCGACGATTTCTTTTTCCAGCTTGAATTCCGGGATGCCAAAGGTCAGCAGGCCGCCAATTTCTTCATATCGATCAAACACCACCGGTTTGACGCCATTGCGCACCAGAATATCCGCGCAACCCAGACCCGCCGGGCCAGCGCCGATGATGGCCACTTTCTTGTCAGACCACACCACGCGCGACATATCCGGCCGCCAGCCTTGTTCATAGGCGGTGTCGGTAATGTATTTTTCGACCGAGCCGATCGACACCGCGCCAAAGCCGCCCTGGTTGAGCGTACAGGCGCCTTCGCACAGACGGTCTTGCGGGCACACGCGGCCGCAGATTTCCGGCAGGCTGTTGGTCTTGTGCGAGAGTTCTGCCGCCTCGAACAACTTGCCTTCCTGCACCAGTTGCAGCCAGTTGGGAATGTAGTTGTGAACCGGGCATTCCCATTCGCAGTACGGGTTGCCGCAAGACAGGCAACGGCCAGCCTGGTCGGCGGCTTCACCCGCGCCCAGCGGCTGGTAGATTTCCTTGAACACGTAAATGCGCTCGTTGGCCGGGGCTTTCTCGCCCGGGTTGCGCGCCACATTCATGAACTGAAAAACATCCATTGGGTTATCCCCTGTGAGGTGCGAGTTGCGGATTGCTATCCGTTCTCACACCAGAATCATTTGTGATCTCGTCATTCGCAGGGTGGATTCGCGAAGCAATCCACCGCTGCAATGGTGGATTGTCGCTATCGCGCCGGATCCACCCTGCGCCTCATCAGTCTTTCAACAAGTCATCCAGCTTGGCGGCCTTGGGTTTGACCAGCCAGAAGTAATCCACGGCTTCGTCAAAGTCCTGCAGGATTTCTTGCGCACGGGCCGAGCCGGTTTCCTTCACGTATTCGCGCAGTTTTTCCTTCAGGAAAGCGCGCACCGCGCCGTAAGACTCGCTGTTGATCAGGTTGATATCGACGAGTTCGTTGTTGTAGCGATAGGCAAACTTCTCACGCGTGTCGTAGATCAGCGCAAAGCCGCCGGTCATGCCCGCACCGAAGTTGTAGCCGGTCTCGCCCAGCACGATCACCGTGCCCCCCGTCATGTATTCACAACCGTGGTCGCCCACGCCCTCGACAATCGCCAGCGCGCCAGAGTTACGTACGGCAAAGCGTTCGCCCGCGCGGCCGGCGGCAAAGAGTTCGCCCCCGGTTGCGCCATACAGGCAGGTGTTGCCGACAATCACGGCTTCATCCGGGCGGAAGTCGCTGTTTTTGGGCGGGTAGATCACCACGCGGCCACCGGCCATGCCCTTGCCGACGTAATCGTTGGCATCGCCTTCCAGTTCCAGCGTCAGACCCGGCGCGTTCCACACGCCAAAGGATTGACCGGCCGAACCGGTGAGTTTCACATGCAGGCTGTCTTTGGGCAGACCCGCTGCACCGTGCGCCATGGCGATCTCGCCCGACAAGCGCGCGCCAATCGAGCGGTTCACGTTGCGCACCTTGTACTCATGGCGCTGCGGTGTTTTCGCCTTGATGCCGGCCAGCGCGTCTTTCACCATCTGTTCGGCCAGTTCGCCCTTGTCAAAACTCGGGTTGCTGTCTTCGATGCAGAACCGCGGCTCGGCGTCCGGAATCTGGCCCTGGCTGAGCAACACATCCAGCCGCAGTTGTTTCTGGCGCTCGGTCGCGCCTTCAGACAGGCCCAGGAGTTCAGTGCGGCCAATCAGCTCGGCCATGGTGCGCACGCCCAGCTTTGCCATCCATTCACGCGTTTCTTTGGCGATGAAGGTGAAGTAGTTGACCACCATGTCCGGCAGACCGGTGAAGTACTTGCTGCGCAGTTTGATTTCTTGCGTGGCCACACCGGTCGCGCAGTTGTTCAGGTGGCAAATGCGCAGGTATTTGCAGCCCAGCGCCACCATCGGGCCGGTGCCAAAGCCGAAGCTTTCTGCGCCCATGATGGCGGCCTTGACCACATCCAGACCGGTCTTGAGGCCGCCGTCAGTCTGCACGCGCACGCGGCCGCGCAAGCCGTTGGCGCGCAGCACCTGTTGCGCTTCGGTCAGGCCCAGTTCAAACGGCGTACCGGCGTATTTCACGCTGGTCAGCGGCGACGCACCAGTACCCCCGTCATAACCGGAGATCGTGATCAGATCGGCATAGGCCTTGGCCACGCCGGCGGCAATGGTGCCGACGCCAGGCTCAGCCACCAGCTTCACCGACACCAGCGCCTTGGGGTTGACCTGTTTCAGGTCAAAAATCAGCTGGGCCAGATCTTCAATCGAATAAATATCATGGTGCGGCGGCGGGCTGATCAGGCTGATACCCGGCTTGGAGCACCGCAGGCGTGCGATCAGCGGGCTGACCTTGTCGCCCGGCAACTGACCACCCTCGCCCGGCTTGGCCCCTTGCGCCACCTTGATCTGCAGCACTTCGGCGTTGACCAGGTAATGCGGCGTCACCCCGAACCGGCCCGATGCCACCTGCTTGATCTTGGACATTTTCATGGTGCCGTAACGCGCCGGGTCTTCACCGCCTTCGCCGGAGTTAGAGCGGCCACCCAGGCGGTTCATGCCTTCGGCCAGCGCTTCGTGCGCTTCCGGGCTCAGCGCGCCCAGCGACATCCCGGCCGAGTCAAACCGCGCCAGAATCGCCTCGACTGATTCGACTTCGTCCAGCGCAATCGGCGTGCGGCCTTCCAGTTGCAGCGCCATCAGATCGCGCAGCATGGCCACCGGGCGGGTGTTCACCAGCTCGGCGTACTTGAGGTATTCCTTGTACTCGCCCCCTTGCACGGCCTTTTGCAGTTGCATGACCACATCGGGGTTGTAGGCGTGGTATTCCTCGCCAAACACATACTTGAGCAAACCGCCTTGCTGGATCGGGCGCATGCCATTGAAGGCGAGCTTGTTCAGGCGCGCGGTATCGGCTTCAAAGTCAGCAAAAGAGGCGCCGCCAATGCGCGACACCGTGCCTTCCATGGCCAGGCTGATGACTTCTTCGCCCACACCCACGGCTTCAAACAGTTGCGAGCCACGGTAAGACGCCACGGTCGAAATGCCCATTTTGGACATGATCTTCAGCAGGCCCTTGTTGATGCCTTTGCGGAAGTTGTTGGCGGCTTTTTCCAGCGGCAGGCTGATCTGGCCGTTATCCACCAGTTCCTTGATGGTCTGGTAGGCCAGATACGGGAACACCGCCGTGGCGCCGTAGCCGATCAAACACGCAAAGTGATGCGGATCGCGCGCGGTGGCGGTTTCCACCACCAGGTTAATGCGGCAGCGCAGGCCGGCATCGACCAGCGCGTGGTGCACGGCGCCCGTGGCAAACAGCGCGTGGATCGGCAGACGGCCCTGGGCAATCTTTTTGTCCGACAGCACGATGATCACGGATTTGTCATTGCGCACGCTAGCCAGCACGGCGGCCTGCAGTTGTTCAAGCGCGGCCTTGAGCGTGGCTTTGGCGGGGTCGAACGTGATATCGAACACCGCCGTTTTGTAATCGTCGCCGGGCAACGAGGTCAGCGCGTCAAACTTGTCGCTGGACAACACGGGCGAGCGCACTTCCAGGCGGCGGGCGTTGTCTTCGGTCACCGAGAACACATTGCGTTCCGGCCCGAAACACGTATTCAGCGACATCACGATCGCTTCACGGATCGGGTCGATCGGCGGGTTGGTGACCTGGGCAAATTGCTGGCGCAGGTAATCAAACGGCGAGCGTACTTTTTCAGAGAGCACGGCCATGGGCGTGTCGTCGCCCATGGAACCCACAGCTTCCTGGCCATCGCTGGCCAGCACGCGCAGGATCTGGTCGCGCTCTTCAAACGTCAGCTGGAACTGCTTCTGGAAAATCAGCAACTCGGCGTGTGACATCTCCGGCAGCGGGCTGTTGTCTTCCGAGATTTCCATCTGGATCGCATTGCTCTTGATCCATTTGCGGTACGGGTGCGTGGATTTGAGCCGGTTGTCGATGGTCTCGGTATCCAGGAACTCACCGGTTTCCAGATCAACCGCAACAATCTGCCCTGGCTTGACGCGGCCTTTCTTCACCACGTCTTCAGGCTTGTAGTTCCACACGCCGATTTCAGACGCAATGGTCAGATGGCGGTCTTTGGTAACCACATAACGCGCCGGGCGCAGGCCGTTGCGGTCCAGCGCGCAGCCGGCGTAGCGGCCGTCAGTCCACACAATACCAGCCGGGCCGTCCCAGGCTTCCATATGCATGGAGTTGTATTCATAGAACGCACGCAGATCGCGGTCGTTGCTGTCCACGTTCTGCCAGGCCGGCGGCACCAGCATGCGAAACGCACGGAACACATCCATGCCGCCCAGCATCAGGCCTTCGAGCATGTTGTCCAGGCTCATCGAATCCGACCCGTCGGTCTGCACGATGGGGCGCACGGCGTCCATGTCGAGGAACTCGGACTTCATGATTGCTTCACGCGCCTTGGCCCACAGCCGGTTGCCAGAGAGCGTGTTGATTTCGCCGTTGTGCGCCAGATAGCGGAACGGCTGCGCGAGTTTCCATTGCGGCCAGGTGTTGGTACTGAACCGCTGGTGATACACCGCCAGCGACGAAGCAAAGCGTTCGTCTTTCAGATCCAGATAGAACACCGGCAGGTTGGCCGGCGTCACCAGACCCTTGTAGGCCAGCGTCTGCGAGTTGAGCGTGGGGATATAGAACGAGGCATCGCCGGCTTTGTTGGCTTTTTCGGCCTGACGGCGCGCCTGATAGAGCTTGCGTTCGAACACCAGGCGTTCCATGCCGGCCGGGGCATTAACGAACACCTGCATGATGACCGGCAGCGTGCGCATGGCGTACTCGCCGCAGGCATCAGTGTTGACCGGCACGGTACGGAAACCCGCCAGCGTCAGGCCTTCAGCCTCAACCGCCTGTTTCAGGTTGTCGCGGGAGGTCTGGCCTTGCGCTTCGTCGGTCGAGTGAAACACCAGGCCGGCGGCGTACTGATCAGCCAGCGTGAAGCCTTCTTCAGCGGCAACAGCACGCAAGAAGGCATCGGGTTTGCGGAACAACAGGCCACAGCCATCGCCCGATTTGCCATCGGCGGCCACCGCGCCACGGTGGGTCAGACAGGCCAGCGACGAAATCGCCGTGCTCACCAGCCAGTGACTGGGTTTGTCGTCCATCTGGGCGATCAAACCGAAACCACAACTGTCCTGCTCGAACTGAGGATGGTAGAGAGTGTTCCCCAACCAGCTTTGTCTATCCATGGCACGTCCCTTGAAAGGCAACCAGCCCGCCAGCTGGCCGCGTGGTGCTCACTGTTCCGGACCTTGTGGGCCGGGCGTCGTCAGCAGCGCCAATACGTTGGCAATCGAAAGCGAAAAGGCGTTAATTTTACCAACGCATCAGGGTTTTCCACAATGCTGTTCCCCCCAGGAGCCCTTACATGGCCTTTGCGCACCGACGTTCACGCAACAAGTCGTGCGATGCAAGGCGCAAGTCACGCCGAAGTACGGGTACTACAAGTGGCTTGCAAGGCCGTGGCGCACCCTTGCGGCATGGCGCCGAGTGCCCGGCGCGGCCCTGCAAAAGGCGTGAACAGGCTTCAAGTGTAGGCAAAGCATCCAGCGCCCTGCCACGCCTGATGCGCACTCCACCCGACTGCACGGAAAAAAGGCCGGCAAAACACGCGCGGACCAGTTCAGATTTATCCGCCGCACAGCTAGAATTGCGGGTTTTGGGGAGCCGCCATGTCACATCCGCAAGCATCCTGCCCGATCGGGGTTTTTGACTCCGGCGTGGGCGGTCTGACCGTCGTACGCGCACTGATGGACCGGCTGCCGTTTGAGAACATTGTTTACTTTGGTGATACCGCCCGCGTGCCCTACGGCGTGAAGTCGGTCTCCACCATTGAACACTTCACCTTGCAGATTGTGGATTTCCTGCAAAAACAGCAGGTGAAGATGCTGATCATTGCCTGTAACACCATGGCCGCCGTCGCCGCCGAAAAGGTGCGTGAAGTCTCGCCGCTGCCGGTGCTCGACGTCATCGAAGCCGGCGCCCGCTGCGCGGTAGAGACATCCCAAAGCGGCGGCATTGGCGTGATCGGCACCCCGACCACCATCAACTCCAACGCCTACGCCCGCGCCATTCACAACATCGGTCAGCAATACCGGGTGTATTCGCAAGCCTGCCCGCTGTTTGTGCCGCTGGTCGAAGAAGGCTGGCTGGAACACCCGGTCACCCGCCTGACGGCCCAGGAATACCTCAAGCCCGTGTTTGTCGAGCAGATCGATACGCTGGTGCTGGGCTGCACCCACTATCCGCTGTTAAAGCCCCTGTTGTCAGAGATCGCCGGCCCGCGCCTGAAACTGGTGGATTCCGCCATTGCCATCGCCGACGAAACCGCCGCCCTGCTGCAGCAACAAGGCCTTGCCAACCCCCAGCGCACCATGCCGGACTACCGTTATTTCGTCACCGACGTTCCGTTGAAGTTCCGCAGCGTCGGCGAGCGCTTCCTGGGGCGTAACCTGGGCGCGATCGAGCAAGTGAGTATTGATAGACTGTGAGGCGTGAGGGGTAAGGTGTGCGGCGGAAAAGCCGGCACTGCCCCTGTGCCTTTCACCCCACGCTTTCTTCTTCTCACCCCACCCCAAAATGAACAAAGAAAAACGCCACCAGTTCTACCAGCGCTTGCAGGAACTTGATCCGCATCCGACGACCGAGCTGGAATACACCACGCCGTTCGAGTTGCTGGCGGCCGTGTTGCTGTCGGCGCAGGCGACCGATGTCGGGGTGAACAAGGCGACGCGCAAGCTGTTCCCGGTGGCCAACACGCCGGCCACCATCCTGGCGCTGGGGCAAGAGGGGCTGGAAGGGTATATCGCCACCATTGGCCTGTACCGCAGCAAGGCCAAACACTTGCTGGAAACCTGTCGCATCTTGCTGGAACAGCATGGCGGCGAAGTCCCGCAAGACAGAGAAGCGCTGGAAGCCCTGCCTGGCGTGGGCCGCAAGACGGCCAACGTGGTGATGAACACGGCGTTTGGTCACGCCACCATTGCAGTCGACACGCATATTTTCCGCGTTGCCAACCGGACAGGTCTGGCGCCCGGCAAAGACGTGCGCGTGGTGGAAGACAAGCTGATGAAGGTCACGCCGCTGGCGTTTCGGCAGGATGCGCATCACTGGCTGATCCTGCACGGCCGTTACGTCTGCAAGGCACGCCGACCGGAATGCTGGCGCTGCGTGGTCAATGATTTGTGCGACTTCAAACCCAAAGAACTCACGCCACCCAAGGGACGCTGAGGTGTGAGGTGTGAGGTGTGAGGTGTGAGGTGTGAGGTGTGAGGTGTGAGGTGTGAGGTGTGAGGTGTGCAGAGTGTATGGCGGGGTTTGCCGGGTGCAACTGCCAATTCGTGCGCCCCCACAACTTTCACCTACCCCACCACTTCGTCATTCCGGACCTCGGCGGCCCCCTTGGCCGGAATCCAGTTCTGAAGCCCTGCGCCGCAAGCGCGAACGCCCAGATGCTTGCCCAGGAAAGCCCGCCTGAGGCGGGCGTGCTGGATTCCTGCCTGCGCAGGAATGACGAGCCAAAGGTCTGCCCGCCGCCCCCACCTCACTCCTCACCGATCAAAAATTCCCGTCATTCAGCGCCTGGCTACCGGACGCGCAAGTCGTCGCTTCGCGGTTGCCACTGCTGGTTGACTGGTTGTTTTCCCACGTCGCAGTCGAGCCATCCCACTTCACATACTTGTACTGGATGGCCGTGCTGGCGGGCAGCGAAACCGTTCCGGTCCACGGCACGTTGGCGCCGCTGCCCTGGATGGTCAGCGCAAAGCCACTGGCCGGGGTCCAGTTGCCCAGGGCGGTCTGGTTGCCAACCACATACAGGTTCTGGCCATAAACGGTGTTGGCATTGGCAATGGTAAACGTCACCGCGCACGTGCCGGTGCCGCCGCCAGACGAACCACTGCCGGATTTCTGCCCGGTATACAGCGCCACAGCCGGGACTGTTGCGCCGCCGTTGGCCGGCAAGGTGATGGTGGCGTAACCATTGCCGTCTACCGTCACGCTATCGCTGGCGCAACCGCTGCTGGTGGCCAGGCCATGCACCACGTTGCAATACGTTCCTGCCGGCAGGCCGGTCTGGAAGCTTTGCGTCCAGGCGCTGGTGTCATTGTTGAGCGCCACAAAACCCACCGCGCCACGGCTGAAGGCGATCTGGTTGCCGTTGCCGGTCACCCAGTTACTCACGCCCTGGCCATTGGTGGCACTGCGGAACTTCACCATATTGGCGATATCGCCCCAGCGGTGGACAAAGTCCCAGTTCACGTTGATCTGGGCATTGCCGCTGCTGTCATACGGGCTGGCCGTCGGCGCGTCCTGGTCGGTGGTACTGAAACGATAGCCAGACATCACCTGCACCTGGCTGGCATAGGGCCAGGCCAGCATGAAGATATTGGCCAGATCAAAGCGCTTGGTGCCAGAGGCATCATTGGTAGCGCCGGTGTAGTTGCTGGCATTGAGCGAATCAGTGCCGCTGCGCTCGGTATCCCAGTTATCGACAAACACCACGGCATTGGCCGGCTGCACAAAGCCCCAGGTGCCGCCCCAGTTCCCCGGCGTGCCCATCACGGTCGGGATCGAAGCCAGGTTCAGGCCGTTGTTGTTGCGGAAGGTATCGCGGATGGCATAGGTGAACTGGAACTCGTTGAGCGTGCCGTTCTGAAAGTAATCAGAGCGCACCACGTTGCCATCCGGAATCACCTCTTGCGTGACCCACAGGCTCTCGCCTGCCAGCGTGGTCGGGTAGGCAGATTTGACGTTGTTCAGAATGGTATTGAGCGCGTCGGGCTGCTGATGCTTGGCGGCGTCGATACGGAAACCGTCCACGCCCAGCGACAACAGTTTTTTCATGTAGGTGGCGATCACGCCCTGCACGTAGGTGCTTTCGGTCGCCAGGTCAGGCAGGTTGTTCAGGCGGCAGAACATCACATTGTTGCGGTTGCCCGGCGTGCCGTAATCGCTGGACTGGATCTGGCACAGGCTGTGAAAGTCATTGGCCGAGAACTGCGGATAGGTCAGCGTGCTGGCGTTCCAGGATGAACCATCCGTGGCGCTGTAGGCGCTGCTGGAATCCTGCGAGAGCTGGTTGACCACGATATCGGCATACACGCGCACGCCGGCGGCGTGGCAGGTGCTGACCATGCTTTGCAGGTCACTCTCTGTGCCCATGCGGCTGGTCAGGCTGCCGTAGTTCACCGGCTGGAACATGTCCCACCAGGCACCGGCAATCTTGGATGCCTGCGGCGGCGAAATCTGCACCGCGCCATAGCCGTTGGGGCCCAGGAACGCGGTACATTCTTTGGCGATATCGGTCCATTTCCAGTGGAACATCTGCACCGATGTATACGCCGGGTTGAAACTGCTTGAGGTCGTGGTGGTCGTGGCTGCAACGGCATCATTACTGCCGCCGCATGCGGCCAGAACCGCGCACAACAGACTGCTCGTGACTGTGAATGCAACTTTCATTTTTTGCTCGGCCTTTTTAGTGTGTATGACCTCGACTTGTGGCAAACGCTCCTCCATCTGCCGCCTGAAACCCACCAGATCAAACCGGTTTGGATTTCGCAAATCAGCGTAAACAGCCGTTTTTTTGTACTCAACTACAACGCTTTTGTGAAACCCGCTACAAGCTGATCGTCTATGAAAGGGACGAATGAGCATCTACGCCAGTTGCATGAGAAATGTATCGGCGAAAAGGCGTTTTTTCCGCATTGCATCAATGCGTTAAGCTTCCGATAAACGGCGTTTAAACGGGAACAAAATGCCGTCTTCATCCGACTAAAACCGGTGTGAATCAGCAAACCAGCATGCTCTGACGGGCAAATGGCTGTCAGCGTACGACTACACGTGCCTCAGCCCCTCACGCCGATGCAAAACCAGCAATGACTGACTGACCGGGCTTGCCGGCAAGGCCAGACTGGAACAATCCGTGCCCGGTGCGGGCCATGAACGGCTGCCACCACAACCGCGGATCACGTGCGCGCCGTCGGCGCCGCGACAGGAGAACCCCATGGAGAGCCTGTTCATCAAGGTCGCGCTGGTCCTTTTGCTGGTAACGGCCATCTTGCGCGTGCATCTGCGCGGCCGGGTGCGGCATTCGTTGCGGCATCAGGTATTTGATCACTCGTCCGTCGCCGCGCCGCTCAATGTCTTGATGTACGCGGTCTCCAGCGTGCCGGAAACACCCTTTCTGCCCACAGGCGCCTTTCCTGAACTCAAACTGCTGCAAAGTCACTGGCAAGAGATCCGCGATGAAGGTGCGCGCCTGTTGAAAGCACAGGAAATCTGCGCTGCGCAGCATAACGATGACGCCGGTTTCAACTCGTTTTTCAAGTACGGCTGGAAGCGCTTTTACCTGAAGTGGTACGGAGAAAGTCACCCATCGGCCGCCAGCCTGTGCCCGCGCACCACGGCCTTGCTGCGCAACCTGCCCAGCGTGAAGGCGGCGATGTTTGCCTGGCTGCCTGACGGCGGCAAACTCAACCCGCATCGCGACCCCTACGCGGGTTCACTGCGTTACCACCTGGGGTTGATTACCCCCAACGATGACCGCTGTTATATCGAGGTGGATGGCGAACGCTACAGCTGGCGCGATGGCGAGGCCGTGGTGTTCGACGAGACCTACATCCACCGCGCCGAAAACCACAGCGGCCAGGGCCGGTTGATCCTGTTCTGCGATATTGAACGCCCCATGCGCTACCGCTGGGCCACGGCGCTCAATCGCTGGGTGGGGCTGCATATCGTGGCCGCCGCCTCATCACCCAATCACGACGGCGATCATCTGGGCCTGATCAGCCGCCTGTTCCGGTATGCCGACTGGGTGGGCGAGCAGCGCAAGCGCTTCAAGCGCTGGAACCCGCGCGTGTACCGCACCACCCGGGTGGTGTTGATCATCGCCGTGGTCAGCCTGTTCTTCGTGATTTAAGGGCGCGCGCGGCCAGTGGCTGTCAAACCGCTTGTGAGGCGTGCCACCCGGGCGCAAGGCGGCATCACGGCGTGCTCGACAGCGGGCGGGACTGTTTGTAGTCTGGCGACCGTTTGCCCGTCCAGATCATAAAAATGCTTCGCTCCACTTTCGCAGCCGTTTTGCTGGCTGCCACCACGCTGGCCCATGCCGCGGCCAGCCAGTGCCCCGCCCGTTTCCTGGGTGGCCATGCGCCCGATCTTTACAATGCCAGGCTGGAACACAACACCAAAGCCCTGTGTTTCGACGCCTTTGCCGTGCTGTATTCCGGGGTCTCGCTCACGCCCTTGTGGTCTGCCGAACACATTACCCGCCAGAGCGTGCAATCGGCGCGCGAGCTGGTGCGTACCGATACCTTCCATGAAGAACCGGCACTGGCCGGCATGCCGCACCCGACGCTGGAAGACTATGTTCACAGCGGGTTTGATCGTGGTCACATGAGCCCCAACGGCGACATGCCGGACAAAACTGCGCAGGGCCAGAGTTTCAGTCTGGCCAACATGATCCCGCAATCGCCCGAGAACAACCGTGGTCTGTGGGCCGGGATTGAATCTTCCGTGCGTGACATGGCCGTGCGTGACGGCGAGGTCTACGTGGTGACTGGCCCCATTTTTGAAGGCAACAGCATCAAGCGGCTGAACAACCGCGTGCTGGTGCCCACGCACCTTTACAAAGCCGTATACAACCCGCGCAAACAGCAGGCGGCGGCGTACATTACCGCCAATGCACCGGGCGAGGACTACCAGGTGGTCTCGATCGCCCAGTTGCAGCAACGCATCGGCATCAACCCGTTTCCGGGCCTGCCTGAGGCCGCCCGCGATCATGCCATGGCCTTGCCACCCCCTAAACCGGCCAGCAGCAACGGTCACAGCAGCCCGCGCAGCAACCGGGCGCCAGGCGGGCTGGAAGACGAACTGATACGCTGGATGGAACGTGAACTGATGCGCCTGCTGCATCAGCTTATCCGCGCCCTTTAACCCGCTCCATTGAGGTTTGCATGGCCACTTTCACCCCCTATGCCAACGAAGCCGATGTACTGGAAATCGGCGGGCTGACGCTGGAAAACCGGCTTGACCGCGTCAGCATCTACGGCAATCTGGACCTCACCCGCGATCAGCCCGGCCTGACGGCAGCGCTGGCCCTGCAAGCGGCACTTAACCAGATCGTGGCGGCGCTGCAGGCGAGCGAGCTGCCAGCACAGCTCGCCTCCCCGAGTATCAGCGAAACCGACAACCCGTTTTAGCGCGCCGCTGACAGCGTGGTCTGACAAGGGGGCCTAGCATGAAATATTGCAACCACCTGTCGTCACTCCATGAAAAAACTCCCCCGGCCTGATGAACGCCGCCCGGTTTTGCTGGCCCGGCGCAACCTGAAAATGGCCCGCTCGCCCCACGCTTACGTGCGCGGCAACACCGTCCAGTTTTACGAGTGGCTGCACAGCCAGCGCGGGCACGCCCTGCCCCATGGGCCAGCCATCTGGATCTGCGGCGATTGTCATGTCGGCAATCTGGGGCCGCTGGCGTATGCCGATGGCGAGGTCGAAATCCAGATCCGCGACCTGGACCAGACCGTCATCGGCAACCCTGCGCATGATCTGGTGCGGCTGGGGCTGTCTTTGGCAACAGCCGGCCGCGGCAGCCGCCTGCCTGGCGTGGTGATCGCCCGCATGCTGGAAGAAATGGTGCGCGGCTATGAACAGTCTTTCGGTGGCAAGCTGCATCACCCCAGACACAAGCCGGATGCCGTCAAACTGGTCATGCGTGAGGCGACCACCCGCACCTGGAAGCAACTGGCCAAAGAGCGCATTGAGGACACCGCCCCCAGCATCCCGCGCAGCAAACATTTCTGGCCGCTATCACGCGAAGAGCGCGCCGCCTTGCGGGCCTTGTTTGCCCAGCCCGAACTCAAGCAACTAGCCACGCAGCTCAGATCACGTGAGGACGATGCGCCGGTCACGCTGCTGGATGCCGCGTACTGGGTCAAAGGCTGCAGTTCACTGGGGCTGTTGCGATACGCCGTCTTGCTGGGCGTGGGCGATGGCAAGGATCGCGAATACTGCCTGATGGATATCAAACAGGCCGTGCAGGCCGCCGCGCCCCGCCACGCCCACGCGCACATGCCGCGCGACAACAGCCGGCGGGTCCTGCACGGGGCGCAACACCTCTCCCCAGCACTGGGCGAGCGCCTTGTCGCCACACGCTTGCTGGATCAGGCCGTGTTCGTGCGCGAATTGCTGCCACAAGATCTGAAGCTGGATATCGACATCATGGAAACCAGCGAAGCCATGCGCGTCGCCCATTACCTGGCCCGCATTGTCGGCAATGCCCACGCCCGGCAACTGGCAGAAGATGACCGGCGCCAATGGCTGGGCGAGCTTGGCCAGCGTCACGGCAAAAATCTGGATGCGCCATCCTGGCTATGGCAAAGCGTGGTGGAACTGGTTGGTAGTCACGAACAGGGATATCTGGAACATTGCCGCCGTTATGCATTAACTGCGGGCAAGCTTTGAATCACTCAGCCAGGTCAGCTTGCCATCATTGCCAGATCAGATGAATGATTAAAGCAATAAAAAAGACCGCCAGAATATGGCGGTCTTTTTTATTGCGCACCAGATCTTCAGGATGCGGCGGTCAATTCAAAACCCGGGTTATCGGTGTCGTTGGTTTTCACCACCAGCACCTTCACCGCATTGGGCGTGACAGCGGCAATCCCTTGTTGCGGCACCACGTTAATCAGCCAGTCGGCATTGTCATCCAGCGAGGTCTGGGTAGAGGTAAAGATTGGCGTCTTGGACCCGCTATTGGTCACCACAATGGTCACCGTGCCGCCATCCAGATCGATCGAATCATTACCGGAAGCCGGGTAAGCGGTCTTGAAGCCGACGTTACCCGCCACCGGGGTTGCCGAAGCCAGCGAATCAGTCGGCTTGAGGATGTAGACATCCACCGCGCCGGCGTTGAAAGCGGCATTCAGGATACGCACGCGCGCCTGGTTGGACAGCAGGCCCTTTTCATACGGGTCATCAATCAGCACCGCATCATTGCTCGCGCTGGTCCCGGCCACGAAGGCGAAGGTGTATTTGTGGCCGGTTGCCGCGGTAAAAGAGGCGTTGGCCACCGGCGTGGTCGTGCCGTTCAGTGTTGCGGTGACGGTGGTAGCGGTGTCATCAATGTCGTAGTACGCCTTGACGCCCAGATACGCCAGGCCAGAGGCCGAATTGGTGCCATTGGTGGCCACATCAATGGTCGGGCCGTCCGGGAACGCGTTGATCAGGCGCAGGGCCGGCTTGCTCAGGCCCAGACGATCATCCGGGCCGTCATCGCCACCGCATGCACTCAGCAGCAAGACAGAGCCCAGACCGGCAATCAAGGCAATGGCTTTAATCCAGCCGGACAAGGTTCGTTTTTTGTAACTGTCATTGGCACCCGACATGATAATTCTCCTTCGATCAATTGGACTGATCTGCATATGCAAATCAAGCGGTTGTGATGCGAAAGATAAGTCGCCAATTCATGTCGTCATACCGGCATGTATCCTTGTTTAAACCAGGAATAAACTGACACTGTCTGACATATCGTGTTTTAAACGGATCGGCGCCAATCCGGCCCATGCCGGATACCACTGACCGCCCGATCACCATGAATTGCGGCCAGATCAATCATTTACGTGCGGCCACTGGCATCGCCAAGCAGATTTGTTTGTCAGCCTGGGCCCGACAGGCCTTGTCGCCCGATCACCCAAACGCGGGCGTGGCCGGGTGTCAGACTGTCGGCAGGCGATTCATTGCTGCGGCGCGGTATAATCGCGCCCTTCGTGCTGTTACCCAGACCGGCCCGCCAGGCCGCGCCCGCTGTGCTTCATGCCAATCTGAAATATTCATAGCTTCACAAAGATTTTGCAGACATAAGCCGACGCATTAACATGGCGGGCTGGCTGAACACGCCCGATAATTTCCATAATTTCCGTAACCCACAAGGTTGCTACGTGATTGAATTCATTGATGTCCACAAATCCTTTGATGTGGATGGCCGGGCTGTTCCGGCGCTCAACGGCATTGATCTGAAGATCGAAGCCGGTGAAATTTTTGGCATCATCGGCCATTCCGGCGCGGGCAAGTCCACGCTGGTCCGGTTGATCAACCTGCTGGAGAAACCAACCTCCGGCCGCGTGCTGGTCAACGGCACCGAGATCAGCGCCAGCAATGCCGACCAGCTGCGTGAACAACGCCGCGGCATCGGCATGATTTTCCAGCACTTCAATCTGCTCTCCAGCAAGACCGTGTTTGACAATGTGGCGTTTCCCTTGCGTCTGGCAGGCACGTATACCGCCGCGCAGATCAAGGAGCGTGTCGCACAGCTGCTGGCACGGGTGGGCCTGGCCGATCACGCCGGCAAGTACCCGGCGCAGTTGTCGGGCGGCCAGAAACAACGCGTTGGCATTGCCCGCGCGCTGGCGACCAACCCCAAGGTCTTGCTGTGCGATGAAGCCACCAGCGCGCTGGACCCGCAAACTACGCAATCGGTGCTGCAACTGCTGGCCGAGATCAACCGCGAATTCAATCTGACCATCGTCGTCATCACCCATGAAATGGACGTGATCCGCCGCATTGGCGATCGCGTGGCCGTGCTGGATGCCGGCAAGATTGTCGAAGTCGGCAATGTGGCCGATGTGTTCCTGCATCCGCAGCACATCACCACGCAGCGTTTTGTGCAGGAAGCCGAAAACGTGGATGAGGCCGAAGAACACGACGCCTTTGCCCACGTGCCCGGCCGCATCGTGCGCCTGACCTTCCAGGGCGAACAAACCTATGAACCGGTGCTGGGCCAGGTGGCGCGCACCAGCGGGATCGACTTTTCCATCCTGTCCGGCCGCATTGATCGCATCAAGGACACGCCGTATGGCCAGCTGATTCTGTCGATCACCGGTGGCGAGCCTGATACCGCCTTGCAATCCTTTGCTGATGCCGGCCTGACCGTGGAGGTACTGCGCGGATGAACGAACTCTTTACCAATGTGGACTGGTCCGATATCTGGCAGGCCACGCAAGATACGCTGCTGATGCTGGGCGGCTCGCTCTTTTTTACGCTGGTACTGGGCTTGCCGCTGGGCGTGCTGCTGTTCCTGACCGGCCGCAAACAACTGCTGGCCCAGCCGGTGGTGTATGGCATGCTGTCGTTTGTGGTGAACGTGCTGCGCTCGGTGCCGTTTGTGATCTTGCTGATCGTGATGATCCCGTTCACGGTCCTGCTGACCGGCACTTCGCTGGGCGTGGCGGGCGCGATTCCGCCCCTGGTGATCGGTGCCACGCCATTCTTTGCCCGGCTGGTGGAAACTGCCCTGCGCGAAGTGGACCGCGGCATTATCGAAGCCACCCAGGCCATGGGCGCCACCACGCGCCAGATCATCACCGGCGCGCTGTTGCCGGAGGCCCGCCCGGGCATTCTGGCCGGTGCCACCGTGACGGCGATTACCCTTGTCAGCTACACCGCCATGGCCGGCGTCGTTGGTGGCGGCGGCCTGGGCGATCTGGCCATCCGCTATGGCTATCAGCGCTTTCAGACCGACGTCATGATCGTCACTGTGGTGATCCTGATTGTGCTGGTGCAGATCCTGCAAATGATCGGCGACAAACTGGTCGTGCATTTCTCCCGCAAATAAGCGAGGCGTCGCCATGCTCTTGCTGTTTGGCTGTTGACCCGATCCAGCCTGACTGACTGAAAAACCCAACCGCTGCCTTGACCGGCAGTGGGACAACACTGCGAAAGGAAACCGCAATAATGAAAAAACTGCTGACTCTGCTGGCCGCTGCGCTGGCTTTCAATGCACACGCTGCCGAGAAACTGACCGTGGCCGCCACCGCCGTGCCGCACGCTGAAATCCTGGAATTCGTGAAACCCATCCTGGCCAAGGAAGGCGTGGATCTGGATATCAAGGTGTTCACCGACTACGTGCAACCGAACACCCAGGTGGCCGAAAAGCGTCTGGATGCCAACTTCTTCCAGCACAAGCCGTACCTGACCGAGTTCAACAAGGGCAAGGGCACCAACCTGGTTCCGGTGGTAGGCGTGCATGTTGAACCGTTTGGCGCGTACTCCAGCAAGGTCAAGAAGCTGGCTGATCTGACCGATGGCGCCACCGTGGCCATCCCGAACGACGCCACCAACGGCGGCCGTGCGCTGCTGCTGCTGGACAAAGAAGGCGTGATCAAGCTCAAGGACAGCAACAACATCCTGGCCACGCCGAAGGATATCGCGCAGAACCCCAAGCACCTGAAGTTCCGCGAACTGGAAGCCGCCACCCTGCCGCGCGTACTGAACCAGGTTGACCTGGCCCTGATCAACACCAACTACGCGCTGCAAGCCAAGCTGAACCCGACCCGCGACGCGCTGGCGATCGAAGGTGCCCAGTCGCCGTACGTCAACTACCTGGTTGCCCGTCCGGACAACAAGGACAGCGACGCCATGAAGAAACTGGCCGCCGCCCTGACCAGCCCGGAAACAAAGAAATTCATCCAGGACAAGTACAAGGGCGCCGTCGTTCCAGCGTTCTGATCTACCGGCCAGATCCTAGTGCTGTAGCTGAAAAACCCGGCCTTATGCCGGGTTTTTCCATATCCACCGTACCCTGGGTGTGAGCAACTTCACCCAATGGCTACCGTTTGGCCAGATGACCTTTGCGACGGCTTGCTGCATTGCAAAAACAAAGCTATATCCAGAAGCGGCGAAGGCTATTACACGCCAATACAATATAAGGTCAGTCACGAGAAAGTAAGGTAGTGCCGTAGCGGGGGTATTTCCGACCACTTCAGGAGAAGAGCATGAAAATGCGAACCTGGTGCGGCGGGCTACTCGCCCTGCTGCTTAGTTCCATGGCTCACGCCACGTTGTTTGACGTGAGTTATTCAGTCACCCGGGGTGACCAGACCCTGCTGGCGTTTTCCGGTTATCTGACCGGCGAACTCTCCGGCAACCTGGTGACCAATGTCAGCGACATTCATCTGACCAGTTCACTCTGGCCAGTGCTGGACAGCTATGGCGGCATTGGTTGCTGCTCTTTGAAAAAGCCGGTGGTGTTCTCGCTGGATGGCACCGAGAACAGTTTTGTACTGCAAAATAGCGCCGGAACCTCCGATCTGGTCTGGTGGCCGCAAACCTTGATGTCAGGTCAGTCTGCAGCCCTGGTGTTCGGCTTCAACACGCTCACCAACCGGGTTGTGAGCGGCGGTTTCTTTCCGCCGCAGGGTAGCAGCGCCAATGCCGTCTGGAGCATGAACGCGGTCAGCGCCGTACCGGAACCCGAAAGCTGGTTGTTGCTGGCGGGCGGGCTTGGGGTGATTTCGCTGGTGGTGCGTAAACGGACACGTTCGCGTCCGATTGAACTCGTCGCCGCTTGAGGTGACTTTGTTCAAGCAAAAGGGCAGGGAAACCCCTGCCCTTTTTCATGCCAGCCATTACCCCTTTTATTGCGCCGGCATCTCGCCAAAGCGGTAAATATCCATCCCCAGCACGCCTTCGGTGATCGCCGTGTATTCACGCACTGCAACCTCACCGTGGGCGGCGCCCATGGCCACAAACAGCGGCAGGATGTGATCTTGCGAGGGGTGAGCACGCACGCCACCTGGTGCCTGGGTGCGATAGTTCAACACCCCTTCCACATCGCCCGCGGTGACGTGCTCGTGCATCCAGTCCATGAACTGGGGCACGTACGCCGGCACATCCGGGCCGCTGGTTACGCCGGGCACAATGTCGCGCAGATTGTGGGTAATGCTGCCCGAGCCAACAATCAGCACGCCTTCATCACGCAGTTTGTTCAAGGCGCGCCCGACGGCGTAGTGCCAGTCGGTATCCCGGCGCAAATCCAGTGCCAGCTGGATCACCGGCACATCCCCTTGCGGGTACATGGATTTAAGCGGCACCCATGCGCCGTGATCCAGCCCGCGTTCCGGGTCCATGATGACGGTCAGGCCCAGTTCGCCAAATTCATCGGCAATTTCGCGCGCCAGCGCCGGGTCGCCTTCAACCGGGTAGCTTTGCTCGTACAAGGGTGCCGGGAAACCGTAAAAATCGTGGATTGTGTCCAGATCATCACCCGCGGTGACGCCGCTGTTTTCGTGATGCCAGTGGGCCGACACCATCAGCACCGCGCGCGGTCGCGGCAAGCTGGCGGCCACCCGCGCCCAGGCATCACCCGTGGCGCCGGCACCCAGCGCCAGCATGGGCGAGCCGTGAGACACAAACAGCGTGGGTAAGCGGGACATGATGTTCTTCCTTCAGTATCGATTGGATTGACGCCAGTTTGCGCTTCCCGCTCGTGCGCATAAACAGGCTACCTCTCAATGATTTATTGCAAATAGCGGGACAATCATCACTCACCCCAAGCGTGGGTGTCGCTTCAAACAGGCCCACGCTAGTCTGCTGCTTAACGGTTTGGGCCAAATTCTTGTAATGTGTGCAGAAATTGATACTGCAAGCGACCCTCATGCCGGACCAATCTGTACCCAGCAATAATTTTTTCAGTGCCGGTTTCGGGGATGCCCCCGTTCAGGACTTGCGCAAGGAAAGCCGCTATCTGGTGAACTGGCGCGTGGCCATTGTGTATTCCGAGACCGAAGAACGCCTGTCGTTTCGCGGCCGTGCCTTTGATATCTCTGCCAGCGGCCTGAGCCTGCATTCAGACTTCAGCCTGCCGGTGTCTGATCGCGTTACCGTGTTGATCAGCATTCCGCCCGCCTCTGCCGGCCAGCGCCCCAAGATTCTGGAAGTGAAAAGCCGCGTGGTTTACACCGTACTCTCCAGCGAGTTCAACACGTTCCGCACCGGCATCCAGTTTGTCGATTTCAAAAGTGACGGCAAAGCCCAGCTCAAACAGATCCTCGCCGGCCGCGTGCCTGCGCCGGTGGCAGTCAAGCCGGAATGATCGCTGGCGCGTTTGTCCTGGGCATGACGTTCTGTGCGACAATCGGCCGGATATTTTCCGGCACATTTGATCATGCATAACCAGCTTGTCCCCCGTGGCCGCTTCATTTCTGTCGAAGGCGTCGATGGCGCGGGCAAAAGCACCCAGCTTGCTTTCATCGACCGCTGGCTGACCGAAGCGCGAATCGCCCATATCGTGACCCGTGAACCCGGTGGCACGCCGCTGGGCGAAAAGCTGCGCGCGCTGCTCCTGAATGAACCCATGCACCTGGAAACCGAGGCCTTGCTGATGTTTGCCTCGCGCCGGGAGCATCTGGCCGGCGTGATTGAACCGGCCCTGCAACGGGGCGAGTGGGTGCTGTGTGACCGCTTCAGTGATGCCACCTATGCCTATCAAGGCGGCGGCCGCGGCTTGCCGCGCGAGAAGTTCGAAGCGCTGGAGCGTTGGGTACAGGACCGGGGTAGCGAAATGATCCAGCCCGATCTGACCTTTTTGTTTGATGTGCCGCCAGAAGTCAGCCAGGCCCGCATGGCGGGCACGCGCGAGCTGGACCGGTTCGAGCGCGAGGCAGCCAGTTTTCACGAACGCGTGCGCAACGCCTACCTGGAACGCGCGCACGCCGCGCCTGCGCGGTTCCGGATCATCAACGCTGCCCGTTCCATTGACGCCATCCAGCAAGAGTTGCATGTGATTCTGAGCGGCTGGGCGCGCGAGACACTGGCATGACGCAGTACACGCTTTACCCCTGGCAAGAAGCCCAATGGCAGCAACTGATGCACGACCCGGCACGGCTGCCGCATGCGCTGCTGCTGACGGGCGAGCCTGGTATTGGCAAACGCCGCTTTGCCGAGCGCCTTGCCGCCTGGTATCTGTGCGAACACCCGGACAAAACCATTGCGCCGTGTGGCCAGTGCGAAGGCTGCCGCTGGCATGCGGCCGGCAATCATCCGGATTTTCGTATCCTGGCGCCCAGCGATCCGGTGGAAGAAGAAGCCGAAGATGCCAAGGCCAAACGCAAGCAGCCCATCATTGGCGTGGAAGATATCCGTGATCTGACCGATTTCGTGAACCTCTCTGCTCACCGCAAGGGTGCGCGGGTCACGCTGGTTTACCCGGCGGAGGCCATGAACACGGCCGCGGCCAATGCGTTTCTGAAAACACTGGAAGAACCGCCGACCGGCGCGCAGTTCATCCTTGTCACGCATCAGGCCCGCCGCCTGCTGCCCACCATCCGCAGCCGTTGCCGCGTGCTGGCCTTGTCCACGCCGGATACCGCCACCGCTACCGCCTGGCTGGAACAACAAGGCGTGACCGATGCCGCACTGCATCTGGCCCACGCCGGCGGCTCGCCGCTGGCCGCGCAAGAAGACGCCGATGCCGAGTGGTTGCCGCTGCGCACCAGCGTGCTGGACCAGATCAGCGCGCCACAAACGCTGAACGTACTGGCGCTTGCTGCGGAAATCGAAAAAAGCAAAGTCGACCCGGCCAAAGTGATCGAATGGCTGCAAAAATGGACCCATGATCTGATTACTTTGGGCATGTCCGGGCGGATTCGCTATTATCCAGATCGGACGACCGCGCTTGGCAAACTTGCGCCCAGAGCAAGCCGGATGCTGACTTATGTCGATCGCTTGCAACAGGCACAGCGCCTGGCGCACCATCCGCTCAATGCGCGGCTGGTTTTTGAATCGTTGCTGTTCGACTACCTGGCCGCATTGCGCGGCAAGCTGACAGGATAAACCACATGAATGAACCCGTACGCACCGGGACCACCCGCCCTGGTGTGCTGTCGCTGAACATCAAGGAAAAAGCGGCGCTGTATGCGTCGTACATGCCTTTTGTGAAAGGCGGCGGCATTTTCATCCCGACCAACAAGCCTTACCGGCTGGGTGACGAGGTATTCATGCTGCTGTCCTTGCTGGACGATCCGGCCAAGATTGCCGTCTCTGGTCACGTGATCTGGCTGACCCCGCAAGGCGCACACAACAACCACCAGCAAGGCATTGGCGTGCGTTTCTCGGGGAACGAAGCCGGCGCGCAAGCCCGCAAAAAGATTGAAGCGTTGCTGGGCGGTTACCTGCAATCGGCACGTACCACCCACACCATGTAGGACGCCTACCCGTTCCAGGGTAGCAACTCATTGATTTACAATAAACAGGCCGCAACTTTTGCGGCCTGTTTGTTTCTCACCCCAACACGCACCACGCGCACCGGATTCTCCATGTTCGTCGACTCACACTGCCATCTGAACTTTCCTGACCTCGTCACCAACCTGGACGCGCATCTGGCCGCCATGGTCGACAACAAGGTCAGCCACGCGCTGGTGGTGGCAGTCAACCTGCCCGATCTGCCGGGCGTGTTGTCGCTGGCCCAATCCCAGCCCAACCTGTTTGCGTCGGTCGGTGTCCATCCGGATTACGAAGACACCGAAGAGCCGACCGTGGCAGGCCTGCTGGAACTGGCAAAACAGCCCAAAGTGATCGCCATTGGCGAAACCGGCCTGGATTACTACCGGCTGGAGGGTGATCTGGAATGGCAGCGTGAACGCTTTCGCACGCACATCCGCGCGGCGAAACAAGCGGGCCTGCCGCTGATCATCCACACGCGTTCGGCCTCGGCTGACACCATCCGCATCATGCAAGAAGAAGGCGCGGACGAGTTCGGCGGCGTGATGCATTGCTTTACCGAGAGCTGGGAAGTCGCCCAGGCGGCAATTGATCTGAATTTCTACATTTCGTTCTCTGGCATCGTCACCTTCAAGAAGGCCGAAGAACTCAAGGAAGTGGCCCGCCGTGTGCCGCTGGAACGCATGTTGATCGAGACCGACTCGCCCTATCTGGCGCCGGTACCGTTCCGCGGCAAGATGAACCAGCCGGCATGGGTACGCCATGTGGCCGAACACATTGCCGAGTTGCGTGGTGAACCGCTGCAGCGCATTGCAGACGTAACCACCGAGAACTTTTTCCGCCTGTTTGCCAAAGCCCGGAGCATGCAATGAGCGCGCCGGTGCAGGTGACGTTGCTGGGGGTGGGCTCGTCGGGCGGATCGCCCGCGCTGGGCTGCAAATGCGCTACCTGCACATCGACCGATCCGAAAAACCGCCGCACGCGGGCCAGCGCCGTGATCAAGGCCGGTGGCCTGACGCTGCTGGTGGATACCGGCCCGGACCTGCGCCAGCAAGTGCTGCGCGAAGGCTTGCTGCATGTCGACGCCGTGCTGTACACCCATCCGCACGCCGATCACCTGCATGGCATTGATGACCTGCGCGCGTTTTGCTGGCTGAACCGGGCCGCGATTCCGGTGTTTGGCAATACGCTGATGGCCGAGCACATCAAAAGCCGCTTCAGCTATACGCTGCTGGCGCCGGGCGAGTACTGGGACAAACCAGTGCTCACGCTCAACGAAATCGACAGCAAGCCGTTTGAGTTCAAGGGCACCACCATCACGCCGATCCCGCTCATGCACGGCAAATGGCCGATTCTGGGTTACCGCGTGGGCAACGTGGCGTATCTGACCGATGTCTCGCATATTCCGGAAGAAAGCTTTGCGCTGCTGGAAAACCTGGATGTGCTGTTCCTGGATTGCCTGCGCCCGATCCCGCACCCGACTCACTTTGGTGTTGATCAGGCACTGGAAGCAGCGCAACGCATCAAGGCGCGCCGCACCGTGCTGATCCACATGACGCATGAGCTGGAATTTCACGCCCTGTCGGCCCGACTGCCTGATGGCATCGAGGTGGGCTACGATGGGCTGCAAGTCACTGCGGAGCGCTGAACATGACCCAGACCCCGGATCTGAACGTACTTGGCATGCCGCTGGTCCCGTGCAGCATGAACCCGCTGACGGGTTTCATGCGGGATGGCTGTTGCCGTGATCACCCGCTGGATCATGGCAAACATACCGTGTGCGTAGAGGTCACGGCCGAGTTCCTGGCGTATTCCAAATCCCGTGGCAATGATCTGTCCACCCCGCGGCCGGAATGGGGGTTTGATGGCTTGAAGCCGGGCGATCGCTGGTGTCTGTGCGCCTCGCGCTGGATAGAAGCGCTGACCGCAGGCAAGGCGCCCAAAGTGCTCATGGCTGCAACGCATGAATCCATCCTGGAACATGTATCGCTTGAAACACTGGTCAGTTTCTCGCTGGATTACTCCCGCCACTAAGCCATCCTGGCCGCAGCGCACGCTGCGCAACGCCGGCCAACCCGCCCTGTCCACGGCAGCCATGCTGCCCGCATAATGGAACGCACAAATCCATTACAGACAGGGGATGTTCATGCTTTACGGCAATATCCTGACCCTGGCGGGCTGGCGCCACGGCACCCTCCACGCCCAGGGTGGCCGCGTCAGCCAGATTGATGCCCGCCCGGCCACGCCAGACGATAACGACGACGTCTACATCCTGCCCGGCTTTGTCGATCTGCATGTGCATGGCGGCGACGGTGCCAACATCATGGATGGCGCCGACGCGGCCGTCACCATCTCGCGCATGCATGCGCGTCACGGCACGACCTCTTTGCTGGCCACCACGGTCAACGCGCCGCACGAACGGCTGTCGGTGCTGCTGCAAGCGCTGGCCCAGCCCATCAGCCACCGGCCGCACAACGGCGCGCGCTTTCTGGGGGTGCATCTGGAAGGCCCGTACGTGAACCCGGGCCGGCTGGGCGGCTTGCCCAATCATGCACGGCCAGCGGTGATTGCCGAGCTGGAACAGTACATGGCGACGGTGCCGGTGCGCATTGTCACGCTGTCACCCGAAATTGCCGGCCACGATGACATCATTGAATGGCTGGCCGCACGTGGCGTGCGGGCGCAAATCGGGCACTCGCTGGGCACGTACGAAGAAGGCGTCGCTGCGCTGGACCGCGGCGCAGCCGGCTTTACCCATCTGTACAACGCCATGTCACCACTGGGCCATCGCGCGCCGGGCATGGTCGGCGCAGCCTTGGCGCATGCCGAATACAGTGAACTCATCCCCGATCTGATCCACGTCCACCCTGGTGCCATGAAGGTCGCTTTGCGGGCGATCCCCAAACTGTATTGCGTGACCGATGCCTCGCTGGCGACCGGCTTGCCGGATGGCGAGTACGACAAGGACGAAGGCCGCGTCATTACCAAATGCATGGGTGGCGTGCGGCTGGCCGACGGCACGCTGGCTGGCAGCGCGCTGACCATGGATCAAGCGCTGCGCAATCTGGTGAGCATTGGTCTGACGCTGGACGACGCATCGCACCGGCTCTCGCGCAATCCGGCGGATTATCTGGGCGTGGCCGATCGCGGCCGCATTGGTACTGGCGCCTGGGCGGACTGGGTGGTGCTTGATCGGCAGTTGCAAGTGCAGCAAGTCTTTGTAGAGGGCGAACAG
This sequence comes from Silvimonas iriomotensis, assembly GCF_014645535.1. NCBI lineage: Bacteria > Pseudomonadati > Pseudomonadota > Betaproteobacteria > Neisseriales > Chitinibacteraceae > Silvimonas > Silvimonas iriomotensis. The sequence continues at coordinate 613,668 of NZ_BMLX01000003.1, read as the reverse complement.
GTTTACGCCGCCTGATCCGGCGAATCGCTCCAAAACAAAAAGCCCGCACAATGCGGGCTTTTTGTTGCTGTGCGACGGTCTGCCTAGTTGAAATGGTAACCGTAGCGAACCAGCAGGAAATCCACGCCCGGGTTGGGTTTGTCCAGACCGGCGTTGGAGAAATGATGGAAGTTGATCCCCAGTTCCTGCTTGCCGCCATCAAAGCCGCAACCTGCGCCGATACGGTCGCTGAACTGCGGGTGGGACGTCAGATCGTGATCGTCCGCAATCTTGTGTTCGGTCAGATAGGCCACGCCGACGCCTGCCTCAACAAACGGCGTGCACCAGCCGCTGCTCTTGAACTGGTAGCGGAACATCGGAACGATATCCACATCGTATGCGGTGGTGTCCTGCACCCGCCAGGCGCCGCCGGCGAACTCCCAGTAACCGGTCAGGTAGCCCACGCTGGTCTCCCACCAGCGCACGCCCCAGTCCCAGCCCACAGACAGGCGCAGAGTGTTCGGAGTGTTCTCGCCATGCGGGCGGGTGGTTTCGCCAATCGCAGCGTTAAACGTATCAAAAGGAGCAGCATTGGCCAGCGTTGCAGCGGCCAGCAACAAGGTAAACAGTGTCTTTTTCATGGCGCGGGTATATTACTCTGTAATGGATTTGTTCAAGCGCAAAAACAGCATTCGGCAAGCTGGACAATCAGCGGGGCACAATAGCATCCCGGCATCATACCCGCCCCCAGGTGATCTACTGACGAACATGTCAGATGCATGACCATTTTGTGGCGAACCTGGTCATTTAAAGGTGCACCGCAATGATGACTTCATGATCCCCCGTTTGCCCTTACAATTATGCATGGTCGGCCCTGCGCCGACGCCAACCCGTCGCGCCCAGGCGCGGCCACTTTGGAGCGTGTATGCAGTCCAGTGATTTGGTGCAGTGGTTTCGTCAGGCCGCCCCGTATATCCACGCCTTTCGCGGGCGTACTTTTGTGATTGCGCTGGGTGGCGAAGTGGTTCGTGACGGCCGCTTTTTTACGCTCACCCATGACATCAACTTGCTGACCAGCTTGGGCGTTCGCCTGGTGGTGGTCCACGGTGCGCGCCCCCAGATCGAAACCCGCATGGCCGAACGCGGGCTGGATATGCATTACCACAAAGGCGTGCGGGTGACCGATGCCGAAACCCTGGAATGCGTGATTCAGGCCGTCGGCCAGGTGCGGGTGGATATTGAATCGCTGTTGTCGATGGGTCTGGCGAACTCGCCCATGGCCAACGCGCATATCCGGGTTTCCGCCGGCAACTTTGTCACCGCACAGCCCATGGGTGTGCGGGACGGGTTGGACCTCTTGTATACCGGTGAAGTGCGCAAGGTGGATACCACCGCCGTCAATTACCGGCTGGAAGACGGCGAAATCGTATTGTTGTCCACGCTGGGTTATTCGCCCACGGGGGAAGTCTTCAACCTGACACTGGAAGACGTCGCCACCAGCGCAGCCATTGCCCTGCGCGCGCACAAGCTGCTGTTCCTGTTCGGGCATGAAGGCGTTGTGGATGCCAGTGGCGAGTTGCAGACCGAAATGACCGCGCTGGAAGCGGAACAGTTTCTCACCGCCAATCCGGATGTGAACGAAGACGTGCGCCTGTATCTGCCTTGCGCCATCAAGGCGGTGCGGCGCGGTGTGGCACGGGCGCACCTCGTGAGCCACAACGAAGACGGCGCCATGCTGATGGAATTGTTCAGCCACGAAGGCGTCGGCACCATGATCTCGCGCGAGACGCTGGAAACCCTGCGCCAGGCGGTGATTGATGATGTGGGCGGCATGTTGCAGCTGATTGAACCGCTGGAAGACCAGGGTGTCCTCGTCAAGCGCGGGCGCGAATTGCTGGAGCGCGAAATCAACCGTTACTCCGTGCTGGAGCACGATGGCAAGATCATCGGCTGCGTGGCCGTGCACCCCTTCCCGGATAGCCAGATGGCCGAGATGGCGTGCCTGGTGGTGCATCCGGATTATCGCGATGAAGACCGCGGCGCGGTGCTGCTGCGCCATGTCGAACAACAGGCGCGCAGCCAGGGCATGCAGGCCCTGTTTGCGCTGACCACGCGGACATCGCACTGGTTTGTCGAGCGCGGCTTTACCCATGCCACGGTCGATGAACTGCCGATGGAGAAAAAATCGCTGTACAACTATCAGCGGCGTTCCAAGGTGTTTATCAAGTCGCTGCGCTAATCGCCGCCAAGGCACGGCCAAGGCCCGGCGCAACCGGCTGTACTGGTTGCCCCGGGCCTTTGTTGTATCTCACGCCTGACCGCATGACAGCGTTATAGTTGAGTGGTCGTCTTGCCGTATCTCAAGGAAACACCATGCGCTTCGATCTCTGGCTGGCCTTTGTGCTCACCACGCTGCTGATCTCTGCCACACCTGGCCCCAACATGTTGCTGATGCTCTCGCACGGCACACGCTACGGCTGGAAGGCCACCACGGCCACCATGGCGGGCGCATGTACCGGTCTGGCGATCCTGTTCACCGCATCGGCCTTCGGCCTTGCCGCCGTCCTGGCTGCCTCGGCCACCTTGTTCCTGGTGCTCAAGCTCGTGGGCGCGGCGTATCTGGTGTATCTGGGCATTCAGTGCTGGCGTGCCGGCGAAACCCTGGCCTTGCCCAAGGCCAACAGCAATAGTGGCACCAGCCGCTTCCGGCTGGGGCTGACGGTGGCGTTATCCAACCCCAAGGCGATCCTGTTTGCCGGCGCCTTCTTGCCGCAGTTCATTGACCCGCATCTGCCCCAGCAATCGCAATGGTGCGTGTTGCTGGTGTCGTTCTTCATCATTGAATCCAGCTGGCAGATTGCCTACGCCGCGGGCGGTTCGCGCCTGGCCGCGTGGCTGCAACAGCCCCGGCGCGTGCGCTGGTTCAACCGCGGCTGCGGCGGCGCGTTCTTTGCGGTAGGTGGCCTGCTGGCACTGGCGCGCCGGTAAAGCGCTACGCGCCCATAGGCCGCAAAACAAAAGGGCCGCGAATGCGGCCCTTTTGTTTTGCGGCGTGAGGCTGAACGATGGCGCTGTAAAGGCCACGGAGGACGAAGCCCCCTCCTCACGCCTCACGCCTCACAGATCACAGATCAATTTCCAGATTGTCGATCAAGCGGGTCTTGCCCAGACGCGCCGCAATCAACCAGACAATGTGGTGATCGGTATGCGTTGCCGGCTTGAGCGTGTGGGCGTTGCGCGCCTCTACGTAGTCAATCTGCGCCCAGCCACGGGCAGTCAGGTCGGCGATTGTTTCGTTGGCCAGTTTCTCGTAATCACGCTCACCTGCCAGGATGGCGTCGCGCATGCGGGTCAGGTGGAAATAGATGCGGGCGGCTTCCACGCGCTCTTCCGGACTCAGATAACCATTGCGGGACGACAGCGCCAGCCCGCTTTCAGCGCGACCGGTATCGACCGGGATGATCTGCAGCGGCATGTTCAGTTCTTCTACCATGCTCTGGATCACGAACAGCTGCTGATAGTCTTTCTTGCCAAAACAAGCCACCGTCGGCTGGACGATGTTGAAGAGCTTGGTCACCACCGTGGCCACGCCCTGGAAATGCCCCGGGCGGAACGCACCACACAACTCGTCCTGAATGGCCGGCGGGTCTACCTTGTAGTGCTGCACCACGTGCGGGTACAGCTCTTTTTCATCCGGCGCAAACACCACGGCGTTGGGCGCGACTTCTTCGATCAGCGCGGCGTCAGAGGCCAGCGTGCGCGGGTAACGGTCGAAATCTTCACCCTGGCCAAACTGCAGGCGGTTCACAAAGATGCTGACAACAATGTGCTCCGTTTCTTCCTGCGCGGCGCGGATCAGCGCCATGTGGCCCTGATGCAGATTACCCATGGTCGGCACAAAGGCCACTTTGCCCACGGTGGCGCGCCAGGCGCGCAGTTCAGCGATGGTATGGATGATTTTCATGGCGAACCTGAAACGATCTGAAACAGTGAATAAGGATGCCGGGCCCTGATCTTACTCAGCGCCGGCCGGGCCGAGATCACCGCGGGTCACCGCCGCTTGCAGTTGCTGTTCAAGCAGCGGCCACAAGGTGGGGAACATGCCCGAAATTTTGGGGTGATTCATGCGCGTGACCTGATCGATGCGGATGCCGTTCTCGCGCCAGCTTTGACCGGCGCTGTTGAGGTTCTGCAGCACCGGCATCATGCGGTCAATCGCGCGGGCATAGCGGGCCTCGGCACTCGTCCCGGTGGTGAATTCACGCCACAGGGCATACATCTGTGCGCCCGTGGCGGAGGGCAAGAGGCCGAATATCCGCGTGGCACCGGCTTCTTCTTTTGCTTCGGCCGCAGCGCGCCCCGTAGCGTCGTACACATTCACATCGCCGGCGTCGATTTCCGGGATGTCGTGTACCAGCAAGAGTTGCACAACGCGGCCCATGTCGACCGGCTCTGCCGCGTGCGGCAACACCGACATGGCCAGCAGACAAATCTGCCAGCTGTGTTCGGCGGTGTTTTCAAACCGGGTCTGACCCAGCGGCCGGTTCTTGCGCAACACGGCCTTGAGCTTTTCCAGTTCCAGCACAAAAGACGTGATCGCAGCAAAATCGGCGGCGGTGTTCATCAGAAGGAATGCTCTTCAGCCGGGAAAGTCCCCGCCTTGACGGCCTTCACATAGCCTTCAACCGCGCCCTGGATGCTGCTGGCGCCGGTCATGAAGTTCTTCACAAAACGGGCTTTCTTGCCCGGGTAAATGCCCAGCATGTCGTGCAGCACCAGCACCTGGCCGTCACAGTCCACCCCGGCACCAATGCCGATGGTGGGGATAGTCAGCAACTTGGTGACTTCAGTGGCGACGGCGGCGGGCACCATTTCCATCAGCACCAGGCTGGCGCCTGCGGCTTGCAGCGCCAGCGCATCGCGCTTGAGGGTTTCGGCTTCGGTTTCGGTTTTGCCTTGCACCTTGTAGCCGCCGTAGATATTGACCGACTGCGGCTGCAAACCAATGTGCATGCACACCGGAATACCGCGGTTCACCAGAAAATCCACGGTCTCGACCATGACCATGCCGCCTTCAAGCTTGACCATTTCGGCCCCGGCCTGCATCAGGCGCACGGCGCTATCAAACGCTTGTTGCGGGCTGGCCTGATAAGCACCAAACGGCAGATCAGCCAGCACCATGGCGTCTTTGGTGCCTTTGGCCACGCATGCCGTGTGGTAAATCATGTGATCCAGCGTCACCGGCAGTGTGGAGGTCTGGCCCTGAACCGTGTTGCCCAGCGAGTCCCCGATCAACAGGACATCCACGCCCGCTTCGTCAAGCAAGGTGGCAAAGCTGGCTTCATAACAGGTCAGCATGGCGATCTTCTGGCCATCCTGCTTCATTTTATTCAGGGTATTGACGGTGACTTTCATGGCTTTAACTTCCTGTCGAAAACATCCTGGCGGGTCACAACGGGTGCAGGAAACCGTGGCGCGGCGCCAGATTGGTGCAGCGCGCAAATCGCAGTTTAGCCCAACGGATGCAAGGTCTGGCTCGCGACTTTCCCCAGGAAGGCCGTTACAGGGCCAAGACCGGGGATCACGGTATCCGGGGCGATTTCTGCAAGCGGCACCAATACAAAGGCGCGCTCGTGCATTCGGGGGTGCGGGATGACCAGATGCGCATCATTACGGGTGATGCTGTCATACAACAGTACATCCAGATCCAGTGTGCGCGGGGCGTTGCGGAAAGTGCGTTCGCGGCCCTGGGCGGCCTCAATCTGCAACAGACCCTGCAAGAGTTCATCCGGTGTCAGGCCGGTGTCGACTGCGGCCACGGCATTCACAAAATCGGGCTGGTCGGCATAACCCACCGGGGCCGAAGCGTAAAAGCGGGAACAGGCCACCAGCGTGGTGTGCGGCAACTCGCCCAGGGCTTTGACCGCGGCGGCCAGTTGCGCCGCCGGATCATCCAGATTGGCGCCCAGTGCGACAAAGGCGCGGTGAAACTTGGTCATTGCGTCTTACTCGTTGCCGCCGCTGCTCTCGCCGCCGGCTTTGGCAGCGCCACCGGCCTTGCCTGCAGGACGCCGACGACGCCGTTTGCGATCCGGGCCTTTTTGCGGGCCGGTAACGCGCGCGATCATGGCAGAGCGGGTGTCGTCATCGCAGTACTGGAACTGCGTCCACCATTCCACCAGTTCTTTGTCCACCAGACCGCACTCGCCACGCAGGGCCAGAAAATCATAGGCGGCGCGGAAACGCTGTTGTTCAAACAACCGGAACGGACGGCTACCCACACGCTGTTCAAAACGCGGTTGCAGCAGCCAGATTTCCTTCATGGCAGCGCCATAACGGTTGGGGATGGCCAGGCGTTTTTCGACGCTGGTTTCCACTTCGTTCATGGCGGCCATCAGCGCCGGCACCGCATATTCGCCTGCGGCCTGTTTCTTTTGCCACGCGGCTTCAACTTCATGCCACAACAAGGCAGCAAACAGGAAACCGGCCGAGACCGGCTTGTCTTCGGCCAGGCGCTTGTCGGTATTGGCCAGCGCTTTTTGCAAGAAGGCCGTGGTTTGCGGCGACTTCAACAACTGGTCCAGCACCGGGAACAGATACTTGTGCAGGCCGTCGGCCTTGAGCGCCATCAGGCAATCCCAGGCGCGGCCGGACAACAGCAGCTTCATCATCTCGTCAAACAGGCGCGCAGACGGGATGTTCTGCAGCAGGCCAGCGCATTCGGCAATCGGCTTGCGCGTCGGCGGGGCGATGTCCAGACCCAGCTTGGCCGAGAGCCGGATGGCACGCAGCATGCGCACCGGGTCTTCGCGGTAGCGGATGCCCGGATCACCGATCATGACCAGACGGCGGGCTTCCAGATCATCCACGCCGTGGTGGAAATCCAGGATTTCTTCACGCGACGGATCGTAATACAGCGCGTTGACGGTGAAGTCACGGCGCAGCGCATCGTCTTCCAGCGAGCCATACACGTTGTCGCGCAGGATGCGGCCAGACTCGTCCGTCGGCGCTTCACCGGCACCACGGAAGGTGGTGACTTCAATGATTTCTTCGCCGCCGCGCTCGTAGAACGGCACGTGCACAATGCGAAAACGCCGGCCAATAATGCGCGAGCGGTTGAACACATGGCGCACTTGTTCCGGCGTGGCGCTGGTGGCCACATCAAAGTCTTTGGGAGATTTGCCCAGCATCAGGTCGCGCACGGCGCCCCCGACAACATAGGCCTCATAACCTGCTTCTTGCAGGCGATCACACACTTTAAGCGCGCCGGAATGAATATCCTCGCGGCGTACGCCGTAGTGTTTGGCATGCAGAACCCGTTTACCCGGGCGCCGCAGCACCTTGCCGATCAATTTGCGAATCATCGTTTGACCAAAGAAAACCGGCAGACGGGGGGCAGTTTCTGGCCAACATCCGTCTTGCCGCAGGCGGCCCGCTTCGGGCCAGTCAAGCCGCTAACCAAACCACCCGGGCAAACACGGCATGCTCACATGGCCAGGGCAGTTTCGTTAGCGGCCCTGAAAACAAAGGCGCTCATTATACAGTCAGCATGACGCAACTGCGGCAATCGTCATGCACAAAAAAGCATGGTGCATGGATGCGCTCAATTCAACTGTCATCACACATTGACCGCCACACTGCCGCTGCCCGCCGTGCCCGCTCACGGTGCATAGTTGATCCAGACATTTCAACACCGGAGAAACCGCATGGCCCGCTATTCATATCGCATCGTCAATGTGTTTGCAGAAACCGCCTGGGCGGGCAACCCGCTGGCCGTGTTTGAAGACGCACGCGGGCTGGATGACAACGCAATGCAAACGCTGGCGCAGCAGCTGAATCTGTCTGAAACCACGTTTGTGTTCCCCTCCGGCAAGGCCGACGCGCACGTGCGCATTTTTACGCCGACCTATGAACTGCCTTTTGCCGGCCACCCGACGCTGGGCACGGCCTGGGTGCTGTCGCGGGCGCTTGGCCGCCAGCAACTGACGCTGGAGTTCAAATCCGGCGTGATCCCGGTGGTGGCGCATGAGCACAACCGCATGATGCTCCGCGCCAATGCGCCGGCGTATCGGTTTGCGCCGGCGGCGGAAGTCATGGCACACGCGCTGGGTATTGCGCCAGAGCAGGTCGCCGGCACGCCGCGCTTTGTCAATACCGGCACCGAGCAACTGATTGTGCCGCTGGCCAGTGTCGAGGCCGTACACGCCTGCGCACCCGATCTGGCGCTGATGGACCAGCATGCGAAGAACGAACGCGGCATCATGCAGGCGCTGGTGTGGGCCTGGGGCGATGATGAAATCGTGGCGCGCTTTTTCTGGGTGCAGAACGGCCAGTTGGCAGAAGACCACGGCACCGGCTCGGCCTGCGCCAATCTGGGCGGCTGGTTGCTGGCAGAACAGAGCACCGTCTTGCCGCTGTCGGCCAGCATGGTGCAAGGGCACGGCATTCAGCGGTTGGCGCATCTTTCATTGCAGATCAGTGCCGACAAAGAGATCGAGGTCGGCGGCCGGGTGGCCGAGGTCGGCCATGGTGAATTTGCCTGGCCAGACCAGGCGCCAGGCCTGCTTGCCTGACAGGGTCCATGCCTGAAAATACAAGCGCCCGCTGACGGGGCGCTTTTTCTTTTTGTCGGACAAGCGAACCAGTTTGCACCCCAAACGGTCGAAACGCGGACATAATACCGAGCCGGCGCCTACCCGCCGATGCTACCCTTCGCCACCTGTTGTTTTCGTTATCAGAATTGCCCGCCATGATTTCCAGAAACCTGACCCGTACGCTGATTGCTTGTTCCCTCCTGTTCGCCGCCTCGGCTCAGGCTTTTACTCCTCCCGTTCCAGAGATCAACGCCAAAGCGTATTACCTGACGGACTTTCAAAGCGGTAGCGAGCTGGCCTCCCGCGACGCCAACATGCGCGTCGAACCTGCCAGCCTGACCAAGCTGATGACCGCTTATGTGGTCTTCAAGTCGGTCAAGGAAGGCCGTATCCGCCTTGACCAGCAACTGACGGTTTCCACCAAAGGCTGGAAAACCGAAGGTTCGCGCATGTTCCTGGACCCGAAAACCCCGGCCACCGTCGATGACCTGATCAAGGGCATGATTGTGCAATCGGGCAACGATGCCTGCGTGACACTGGCCGAAGCCATTGCCGGCAGCGAAGAAGTCTTTGCCCAGATGATGAACCAGCAAGCGCAGCGCCTTGGCATGACGGGTTCGCACTTCATGAACTCGACCGGCCTGCCTGACCCCAACCACTACATGACCGTGGCTGACCTGGGGAAGATTGCCGCGGCCATCATCCGCGACTATCCGGAGTTCTACCCGATCTACTCCATGAAGGAGTTCACGTACAACAAGATCCGCCAGCCCAACCGCAACCTCTTGCTGTACCGCGACCCGAACGTGGATGGCATGAAGACGGGCCACACCAACTCGGCCGGCTTTAACCTGGTCGCCAGTACGCACAAGGATGGTCGCCGTTTGATCTCCGTGGTGGTCGGTACGACGGGTGATGAAGTGCGCGCCAATGAATCGGCCAAGCTGCTGAACTGGGGCACCCAGTTCTTTGATACCCCCAAGGTCTTCACCGCCAAACAGGCGCTGGCCAGCCAGAAGGTTTACAAAGGCGCCCAGGACAGCGTGAATATCGGCTTTGCCAATGACCAGTTTGTCACCGTGCCCAAGGGCGACGCCAGCAAGCTGACCACGCAAGTGAAGCTGGATGAACCGCTGATTGCGCCGATCAAGGCCGGCCAGAAACTGGGCACCATCGATGTGCTGGACCAGGGCAAGGTGATTGGCCAGTACCCGGCGCAAGCGCTGGATAACGTGGAAGAAGCCGGCTTCTTTGGCCGCCTGATCGACAGTATCAAGCTGATGTTCCACAAGTGGTTCGGCGGCAAATAAGCGCCTGACCGGCGCCCTGCCCTACCATGCCCGCGCGGTTGTCCGTTGCGGGCATTCTCTTTTGTGCTTTGCCAGTGAGGGTTTATGCCTGCAGCCGCCGGGATTGCCATCGCCCTGCTTGAACACACCCGCCCGACGGCGGCGGCGCAGATTGCGCAAGTCATGCAGCAGGCCGCGCCAGATGCGCCCTGGTTGCCAGAGGCGGCCGCCATTACCGTGGACCCCGCGCGTTATCTGGGCGCATGGCGGGGCGAGGCACTGGTCGGCGTGGTGGCGTTGTCAATCTTGCAGGAGAGCTGGCAGCTCGTGTCGTCACTGGCGGTCGTGCCCGCAGCGCAGCGCCAGGGCATCGGCCGCACGCTGCTGGATGCAGCACTGGGCCTTGCCGGCCACCAGACCGTGCTGCTGGTCGCACAGGCTGCTAACGTGCAGGCGCTTGCGCTTTACCAGCAAGCCGGCTTCAGCGAACACGGCCGCTTTGTCGATGAACACCGCGGCGAAGCGATGATCCGGCTCTGGCGGCCAGCGCCGGATCAGTCGATCTGACGGATCGCCGGCATCGTCCAGATCAGTACCAGCATGGCCGCGCTCATGGTCAGACAGAACGCCGGCATGATCACGCCGATGCCGATATGCAAGGACAACAGCCCGGTGACCATGGCGTAACTAAGCGGCGACAAGCCCATGGAGGCCATGGTGTTCAGGCTCATGACGCGGCCGATCTTGCTGCGATCGGCATATTGCTGGATCAGCGACATCATCGGCACATTGTTGCTGACCACGCCCAGCCCGGTCAGGAACTGCACGCACACCGCCAGCGTCAGCCAGGTCACGTGCGACAGGCTGCCCAGCAAGACGCCCTCGGCCACGATCACCAGCGCAATCATCAGCAAGCGTTTTTTGCGGGGCGGGAATATCGTCAACAGGAAACCGCCCGTGACCATGCCCGCCGCAAACGCACTTTGCAGATAAGACAGCACGGCCGCGTTGCCGTGCAGGTTATCCGCCGCGACAATCGGCACGCCCAGCGCCAGCGGCCCCATGAACAACAGGTTGGCGATGGCGTAAATGATCATCAGCGAGCGCAATACCGGCGAAGACAGCGCGTACTGCACGCCTTCTTTGAGTTCAGCCAGCACTTGTTTGCGCGCGGCGTGCCAATCCATGGGCGGTTCTTTGACCTGCGCCACACAGAACGTACCGGCGGCCAGCATCACGGCAGTGAAGACAAACACCCATTCGTAGCTCAGCAAGGCCAGCAAGGCGCCCCCCAGCACCGGCCCGAACACAAGGCCAATCTGGTTGGTGGTCAGCATGATGGAGTTGGCGCGCGGCAAATCCAGATCAGGCACCACGCTGGGCAACAACGCATCACGCGCGGGCCAGAAGAAGGCATCCAGCGCGCCATACAGAAAGGCAAATCCCGTCAGCGTGACAATGTTGAGCGCGTTCACATACAACAGCCCGACCAGCGCCAGCATCAGGAATACCCGCGTGGTGAGCGAGAACCGGATGATGCGCGTACGTTTCATGCGATCTGCCAGCACCCCGCCAAACGCCATCAGCACAATGCGCGGCACGGAGCCCGCGATCATCACAAAGCCCAGTTGCTCTTTGACGCCAAGGGTTTTGACCACGTACCAGGTCTCGGAGAGCGTGGCGATGGCCAGTGCCAGGTTGCCAAAAATGCTGGATAACCAGAGCAGTAAAAAATTGCGATTACGAAAGAGCGAAGAGACCTGGGTCATTAGCCGGATAAAACGATGTGTTAGACTGACGGACTATGCAAACAAGCGGCTCAAGGGCAGGAAACCCGCCGCATGGCCCGCCCGCGGAACAGGTTGCCGGGCGCGCGCACAAGAAATGCATTATGCAAAAACCTGATTCTACCCAGGCGTTGTAGTCTGCCGTCGTGCCTCGGCAAGCCGGGCAAAGCCAGGTTTTTACAAATTATCCAATTTGAACCAACAACCTGAACCCTCAAGGAACTGCATCATGGCGTACCGCAAAATGACCGAGCTGGACTTGTCCGGCAAGAAAGTGCTGATCCGTGCTGACCTCAACGTGCCCGTCAAGGATGGCGTCATTGGTGACGACACCCGTATCCGCGCATCGCTGCCCACCATTGAAGCCGCCCTCAAGGCCGGCGCCGGTGTGATCGTGATGAGCCATCTGGGCCGCCCGACTGAAGGCCAGGTCAACCCGGAAGACAGCCTGTCTGGCGTTGCTGCACGCATGGGCGAGTTGCTGGGCCGCAAGATTGACGTGCTGGACAACTGGGAAGGCTACCAGGTCAAGCCGGGCGACGTCGTGCTGCTGCAGAACGTACGTTGTAATGTAGGCGAGAAAAAGAACAGTGACGAGCTGGGCAAGAAATACGCCGCGCTGTGCGATGTCTTCGTCAACGACGCATTCGGTACTGCACACCGCGCCGAAGCTTCGACCCACGCGGTTGCCAAGTTTGCCCCGGCCGCTTGCGCCGGCATCCTGATGGCAGGTGAACTGGATGCGCTGGGCAAGGCACTGGCCCACCCGGCCCGCCCGCTGGTCGCCATCGTGGCCGGTTCCAAGGTATCTACCAAGCTGACCATCCTTGAATCGCTGGCCGACAAGGTTGATCAACTGGTGGTGGGCGGCGGCATTGCCAACACCTTCTTGCTGGCCGAAGGCAAGCAAGTGGGCAAGTCGCTGGCCGAGGCTGACCTCGTCGGCAACGCCCGCGCCGTGATCAGCAAGCTGCGCGCACGCGGTGGCGATGTGCCGCTGCCGACCGACGTGGTCATCGGCAAGAAGTTCGACGCCAACGAACCGGCCGTAGTCAAGCCGCTGGCTGCTGTTGAAGCCGACGACATGATTTTTGATATCGGCCCGGATTCGGCCAAGGCCCTGGCTGACGTGCTGAAAAATGCCGGTACCATTGTCTGGAACGGCCCGGTTGGCGTGTTCGAGTTCGACCAGTTCGGCAACGGCACCAAAGTGGTGGCTGAAGCCATTGCCGAGTCTTCTGCGTTCTCGATCGCTGGCGGTGGCGATACCCTGGCTGCTGTGGCCAAGTACGGCATCACCGACAAGGTCAGCTATATCTCCACCGGTGGCGGCGCGTTCCTGGAATTCCTGGAAGGCAAGGTACTGCCGGCCGTAGAGATTCTGGAAACCCGTTACAACGGTTGAGATCACGCCCGCCCGGTAGATACAAAATACCGGCGCTAGCGTAATCACGAGGTAACAAAAAGCCGGGCCGACGCCCGGCTTTTGTCATTTCACAACCCTTACAAGGCAATCTGGCGCTATAAAGAAACGTCGCCGATCTCGGGCGATCTCTTCTTCATGTCATGGAGCGTCTCAATGCAGTTTGTCCGTGTTCTTGCTTGCGCCATGGTCTGCGTCGGAGCCATTTCCGCCTGGGCAGCCGACAGTGCCAAACCACTGAACCTGACCTTGCCGCCATCCGCGATTGGCTCTGCGCCCGCCACCGCTGCGGCATCCGGCCCCAACAGCGCCCGCTGCAATGATTTGCGCGCCCAGCGTGACAAACTGCAAAAAGAACCGATCGACCGTGAGACCGGCACCATCAGTACCGCCCGCAAGAGCCAGATCAAGAGCCTGAACGCAGAACTGCAAAAATCCGGCTGCTGGGGCCCGAAAAGCGCCCAGTAGCAAGCAGGTCAATCTTGCAAAGTGAGCAGCGGCCAGTGCCGCTGCCATTGTTTTTGCGTCAGGCGTTGCCGGAACACATCCTCATTGGCAAACGCCGGGTTGCGGCGCAACTGCAAGCCAAACAGATCATCCAGCCCCAGTGGTGCCAGCACCTGCACCTGCCCTGTTTCATCCAGCCACACCCCGACTGCCGTTGCCGTCTCTGGCCGGCTGGCCAGGCCTTGCGCCAGTGAACCCACCGCTGCCAGCCCGTTGAACAGATGAGCCCAGGCCTGATTTACCACGTCCCAGTGCACCTCTGGCTGCGCTGCCGCCAGCGCGGCTTGCACTTGCCGGGCGTGATCCGGCGGCAGGTCAGCATCGAAATAACACACATCCACATCATTGGGCTGACACAAGCTGGTCTGCCCGTGCAGCTGCTGCCAGACGCGGTTGCGCACCGCGCCCGCTGCAATGCACCAGTCTTTGAGCCCAATGGCACGTACGCAAGCCAGCAGTGCCAGCAGCTGTGCATCTGCCTGCACCATACTGCGCAACCGCGCTTCAAGGCTTTCATTGGGCTGTAACTGGCTGACCATTGGTTTCAGGGCTTTCCCGAATGGCGAATGTCCCGATTGGGTATGCCGCGTTTGAGGGTCTAGATTGTGATGCAACGCACCAAAAAACGGATGGAGAACCGCTATGCCGCTCGTATCACTTCGCACAGTGCTGGATCACGCCGCAGAACACCATTATGGCGTACCCGCTTTCAACGTAAACAATCTGGAACAGATTCACGCCATCTTGCAGGCGGCCGACGCCACGCAAAGCCCGGTGATTCTGCAGGCCAGTTCCGGCGCCCGCAAATACGCAGGCGAGATGTTCGTCAAACATCTGATTGAGGCCGCCGTGGCCAGTTATCCCAAACTGCCGGTGGTGATGCACCAGGATCACGGCACCAGCCTGGCGGTCTGCATGAGTGCGGTGAATCTGGGTTTCTCCAGCGTGATGATGGATGGCTCGCTCAAGGAAGACGGCAAGACGCCGGCCGATTACCACTACAACGTGACGGTCACGCGGGAAGTGGTGCAACTGGCCCACCAGAAAGGCGTGTCGGTAGAGGGTGAACTGGGTTGCCTTGGCAGCCTGGAAACCGGCATGGGCGAGGAAGAAGACGGCGTCGGCGCCAACCGCAAGCTCTCGCATGAGGAAATGCTGACTGACCCCGAACAGGCGCGCCAGTTTGTGGAAGCAACCGGCGTGGATGCCCTGGCCATTGCCATTGGCACCAGCCACGGCGCCTACAAGTTCACCCGCCCACCCACGGGTGAGGTGCTGGCGATTGAACGCATCAAGGCCATCCACGAGGCGATCCCGCACACGCATCTGGTGATGCACGGTTCATCCAGCGTGCCGCAGGAATTGTTATCGGAAGTGCGCGAGTTCGGTGGCGATATCAAGCCGACCTGGGGCGTGCCGGTGGCAGAGATCCAGCGCGCCATCAAATATGGCGTACGCAAGATCAACATTGATACGGATTTGCGCCTTGCCATGACCGGCGCCATCCGCAAGCATTTCATCACCAACCCGGCCGATTTTGACCCGCGTGCTTATCTCAAGCCGGCCATTGCCGCCATGCGCGCGGTATGCGAAGCGCGTTACCAGGAATTTGGTGCCGCCGGCATGGCCGCGCGTTTTCGCTAAGCCGGGTTGCCGCAAGTTTGTGCAGTCCAGTGTCCCGTGCAACGATTGAGCCCGCCTGCCGGCGGGCTTTTTTTTGGTGGTGCGGCTCAGCCGATCAGGCCTGCACCAGCACGTGGCTGCGCATGCTGGCCAGCAACGGGGTGTCGAGGCGCACCACGCCCGCTTCGCCCTCACCCAGCCGCAGGCCGCCGCTGCTGACTTCGCCGCGCAGCACCTTGACCGTCGCTTCTTGCTGATCGCAAAACGGCGCTGTGCTGGCTGGCGTCCAGGCGCCGGCGGTTTCCAGGTAGGCATCCAGCAAGGTCGGCACGTCTGGCGCGCTCAGTTTGCGCGCCCGCCAGCCCGGGCCGATATCCACCGGGATTTCGCATTTGCAACGCTGGGCGCGCGGTGCAGCGTCTGGCACAAAACGGATCAACGCGTGTTGCGCCAGGCCGCGCTCACTGGCCAGCTGGATCATGGCCCCCGGTTGCACCGGAGCCACCAGAAACTCGCCCGGTTGCAGACGCACTTCCCCACCCGCAAGGCCGCGCAAGCTCAGCATGGCCGTCGCGTTTTCAAACACGTAAACCAGCAAGGTGCGCATGGCTGCAGGTACGGTCACGCTGGCGGGCACTTGCCCATGCAGATAGACATTCGAACCGGTGCAGGATGGGGCTTTCATTAGAGGCTCCAGAAATAAAAACGCCTGGCACGGGCCAGGCGTCGGACACGATCACCAGAACAATCAGGCGGTCAGTGCGGCGATTTCCTTTTCCGCATTGGCAAAGGCTTCAGCCTTCTTCGCGTCGCCTTGCGACACGCCTTCAGCACGCACAAAGCGCACGTCAGTGATACCGACAAAACCGAACACGGTACGCAGATACGCTTCCTGATGGTCCAGGGCACGCAGCGCTTCGTTGCTGGAATACACACCACCGCGCGAGGAAGCCACAACCACCGTCTTGCCGGTCGCCAGGCCAACCGGGCCATTTTCAGTGTACTTGAAAGTACGGCCGGCAACGGCGATACGGTCGATCCAGGCCTTGAGCTGGCTGGGGATCGAGAAGTTGTACATCGGGGCACCCACCACGATCACGTCGGCAGCCAGGAACTGGCTCAGCAGGGCTTCGCCGTATGCGGCTTCACGCTTTTGCACTTCGGTGTGCGATTCGGCCGGTACAAAACGATGACCCAGTGCTTCGCCGGACAGATGGCTCGGCTCAGACACGGCCAGATCCAGATATTCCACCTGGGCGGTCGGGTTGGCGGCTTGATAAGCCTTGGTGATATTGGCGGTCAGCTTGCGCGATACAGAGTTGTCACCCAGAACGCTCGAATCGATATGCAGCAGTTTCATGATTATCTCCTTTGATCTGTGAGGTGCCGGTGAGTCCGGCTGGCCTTGCAACATGGGTGCTACTCTACCGATGCGTCTGATAGGTGATAAGTCGGCAAAAATGCGATAGATTGTCCTGGAAATGGAACAATGAAGATGGACCTGCCGCCATGCATGATCTGAATGACATGTATTTTTTTGCCGAAGTGGTCGAGGCCGGGGGCTTTTCCAGCGCCAGCCGTACGCTGGGTATTCCCAAATCGCGCTTGTCCCGCCGCGTGGCGGAACTGGAAGCGCGGCTGGGCGTGCGCCTGTTACAGCGCACCACCCGCAAACTGGCGCTGACTGAAGTCGGTGAACTGTATTACCGCCACTGCCTGGCGATCCGCGACGAAGCCCGTGCGGCCAGCGAGGCCGTCGAGCACGTGCAGTCCACCCCGCGCGGCACCATCCGCGTCAGTTGCCCGGTGACGCTGGCGCAAACGGTAGTCGGCAAGATCATCCCGTTCTTCATGCAGCAATACCCGCAAGTGAAGATCAACATGCTGGTCACCAACCGGCCGATTGATTTGCTGGAAGAAGGCATTGATGTCGCCTTGCGCGTGCGCCCCACCCTGCAGGATTCAGCCTCGCTGGTGGTCAAACAACTGGGGGTGGCGCATTCGGTGCTGGTTGCCAGCCCGGCGCAACTGGCCCGGCAAGGCGAGCCTACCCATCCGGATGAACTGGGCTGGCTGGATACCCTGGCCATGACGGCGGTAGACGGCCGCGCCACCTGGTCACTGGTGGGGCCACGAGGCGAAGAGCGCATGGTCACGCACTATCCGCGCTACGTGGCAGACGATATGCCGACACTGATGTTTGCCGCCGAGGCCGGCATTGGTGCGGTGATTCTGCCGGAGTACCTGGTGCGCGAGGAGCTGGCCAGCGGCAAGCTGGTGCAGGTCTTGCCTGACTGGCGTTCCGCGCTGGGCTATGCGCACGCGGTGTTCCCGTCCCGCCGTGGGCTGGTGCCCGCAGTGCGGCATTTCCTGGATTTTCTGGGGGAATCGTTACTGACGCCGCAGTGTACGGAGCAACTGGCCGGGGCGATTGTGCCCGGGCCGGGGCCCGCGCCTGCCCCGGCGATGGTCAACACAGACTGAAAAGTAGAGCAGCCCGTCCGCGCGGCCTGATTACTTGTCGAACGCGCGCGGCTGCAGTTTGCCCAGCCACTTCAGCGCCAGCTGACGCTGCGTGCCCGAACCCGAGTACAACATTTCTTCCAGCGCACGCAGCGCCTCGTCGTCCTGCCCGTGTTCCAGCATGGAGGCGATCTTCTGCATATGCGGGTCATCGGTGTGAAAGTCTGCCGGTGCTGGCGGCTCTGCGGCCACAGGAGCCGAAACCGGTGCCGGCGCGGCGACTGGCTCAGCCACATGCGCTGGAGCCGATGGCCGCAGTACCGGCGCCTCCAGCGGCGGCAATGCATCCAGATCAAACTCAAGCTCGTTACCGAACGGCGCGTCATGCGCGACTTCATCGTCCGCGTGGGCCGGCAGCGGCTCTGGCAAACGGGTATCAAACGGCACGTGTCCGGCCAGCGGATTACGCGGCAACGCCTCGTGCTCTTCAGACAGCGTCCACTCGGAATCCGCGCGCTCCAGCCCGGCCTGCTCGCGCATCAGCGAGGCAAACTCGGCATCGGCCTGCGGCGACGGCGTGGACGGATGCTCGTCCGGCAGCGTGCCGCCAATATTGTGTTTGAGTGCAGATTCTTTGCGGTAATCAGGCAAGCTGGCCGCGTCTTCTTCGCTCAGGTGATAGAGCGGATTATCCGGGTCCACATCGGCGCCCATGACCTGCACCTGGCGCCACAATGATTCGTCGCTGAAATGCTCGCGGAACTGGGTCGCGCAAGTCAGGAAGTCCGCCTTCATGTGGTGCTGGCTGTAAATGGACAGCAGCTTGAGCCACAAGGCACTCAGCGTCGGGTGTTGTTCGATCTCCTGCGTCAGCAGGTTGATGGCCTGTTGCAGCAAGCCGTGATCCAGCAACAACTGGGCTTCTTCAGAGACATTGCCCGGCTGCACCACGTCCATGGTGGAGTTCTGCCACTCGTTGGCGATCTGATTGATGTTGGTCGCCAGTTCGCGATGCGGCTCCGGACGCCCGGCGGGGGCCGGAGCGGGATTGCCACGCGCCGCCACACCGGCGATCGGCGCCACGATGTCATCCTCTTCGTCATCCGGATCCACGCCGTTGACGAACTGCAGCGCGTATTCATCTTCAGCTGCCTGCACCGCACGCTGACGCATTTTCCAGCGCCAGTACGACCACGCCAGGGCCAGTGCGACCACCAGCACGATCAGCGGGAACAACAGCCAGTCCATCAAGCTGCCGCTCTTTTCCGGCGCAGGCGCCGGGGCGACCTGAACCGGCGCATGCGGGTGCGGCACGGCCGCGGCCGGCGCCGGCGTTGCAGGCGCACCGGAGGCGGCCACTGCGGCGCCCGGTGCGGCCAGTTGTTGTTGGGCTTGCAGTTTCAGTTGCGCCAGTTCTTGCTGCAATTGGGCAATCTGGGTCTTGAGCAAGGCCAATTGTTGATCTTCAGACGCGGCCTGATTGGCAATGGCCGCCAGCGCAGGCGACGACGCGGTGGAAGGAGACGGCGTTTCCGGCGGCGAATCATCCAGCCGCAGGACGGAACGCCCTTCGCTCAGCGCCGGCTTGCGCTGGGCCTTGGGCGGACGCGGCGCAGCGTCGCCAGCCGGTGCGGCCACCACAGCGGCCTTGGGCAAAGACAACTGGGTATCAACCGGCAAGGGCACGCGATAACCCTGCGGCAAATCCGGATTCTGGGTGTACAGATCGGCAATGAACTGCTTGCGGGCAGCGTCGTTGCGCGGGTAATAGCTGCTGGCGATCGACTCTACGCTGTCACCACCGCGGACCGTCCAGGTACTGCCCAACGCCGGCAGCTTGCGTTTGGCCGGGCGCGTGGTGTTGCCTGGCAAGGCACTGGTCGTGGTGGTGGAGGGCAAATCAGGGCTGGCGACAGCGCCGCGATAATCGCGCGGATCAAGCAGCAGCGTGTAATCGCGCTGGAAATCGCGGGTATCGTCGTTGCTGCATTTCACCTGCAAGGGCAACCGCACCACGGGCTCGGTCACAGGCTCGGTCGTGCGCAGATGCAAGCGCCCGGCACCGCCGCCTTGCGGCTCCCAGACCATTTGTACACCGCGCAGGACCACGCCTTCGTCGTCCTGCTGCGGCGTGCCCAGCTTGAAGCAACTGCTGGTCAGCTCTTCATTGGTCGCGGTATTGACCTGGATCACCGCATCAAGACGCTCGCCCAGGGCAGAACGCACCTGGATCGGCCCCAACGCGGCAGAGAACGCAGGCGCTGCGCTGAAGGTCATCCCAACAGCAAGCAGCGAAAGAAGATGCAAAGAGTGAGCTGGGCGTTTCTTCATCCGTAGATCAGCGGTCGATTTCAGTCAACAAGTGGCATATGTTATACGATATCCAGGTGATCGATTCCGGAAAGCACATCTTTATGTTTGGCTTCTGCGCCTTGCAACTTGATATGCAACCGCAAATCGTTCACTGAATCGGCATTGCGCAGCGCGTCTTCATAACTGATCAGACCCGCTTCATACAAATCAAACAAAGACTGGTCAAAAGTCTGCATCCCCAATTCACGCGACTTTTTCATGATTTCTTTGATCTCATGGACTTCGCCCTTGAAAATCAGTTCCGAAATCAGCGGTGAATTAAGCATGACTTCAACCGCAGCAACCCGGCCCTGACCGGAGCGATGCGGAACAAGCCGTTGCGAAACAAAGGCTTTCAGGTTCAACGACAAATCCATCAGCAATTGCGAACGGCGTTCTTCCGGGAAGAAGTTGATAATCCGGTCCAGCGCCTGATTGGATGAGTTGGCGTGCAGCGTTGCCATGCAAAGGTGACCGGTTTCAGCAAAGGCAATGGCGTAATCCATGGTGTCGCGATCGCGGATCTCACCAATCAGGATCACGTCTGGCGCCTGCCGCAGCGTGTTCTTCAGCGCCGCGCCCCAGGAGTCCGTATCCACGCCGACTTCACGTTGCGTCACGATACTGTTTCTGTGCTCGTGCACGTATTCAATCGGGTCTTCAATGGTAATGATGTGGTCGTACGCTTTTTCATTGCGTTCGCCAATCATGGCCGCCAGCGAGGTGGATTTACCCGAACCCGTACCGCCGACAAAAATCACAAGGCCGCGTTTGGTCATTGCAATATCGTGCAATACCGGTGGCAAACCCAGATCTTCCAGCTTGGGGATTTGCGAATTGATCGTCCGCAATACCATCCCGACGCGCCCTTGCTGCATGAATGCATTAACGCGATAACGCCCCAGCGTACCCGGGCTGATGGCGAAATTACATTCGTGCGTTGCTTCAAATTCTTCAGCCTGCCGATCATTCATGATCGCGCGGGCCAGTTCTTTGGTGTGTTGCGAAGTCAGTGCCTGGGCAGAGACTGGCGTAACGCGGCCATCCACCTTCATTGCAGGTGGAAAATCTGCGGTAATGAACAAGTCCGATGCCCCTTTGGCGCGCATATGGCGCAAAAGGTCTTGCATGAACTTGGCTGCCTGTTCTTTTTCCATGATTCCTGAATTCTTTCGCTGTTGAGATGAAACGGTCTGTCGCCACTTCATCCTTCAATCAAATATCTATAGCCTGATTATTCAATAGCTGCCCGCAACCGGGTTGCGCCATGACTATTTGCTGTTCAGGCCGCCTTGACGAACGATACTGACAAACTTGCCAGGCTGTTGCTGGCCAGTTTGCGCGGATTAACCCTTGAAGTTATCCGGGATGGCCGCCTTGCCGCGTGCTTCGGCCACCGAAACAATATTGCGCTGAACCAGGTTCTGCAGGTTCTGGTCCAGTGTCTGCATGCCGAATTGCGAACCGGTCTGGATTGACGAATACATCTGCGCCACCTTGTTTTCCCGGATCAGGTTACGAATGGCCGGAATACCGATCATGATTTCGTGCGCCGCCACCCGGCCTGCGCCATCCTTGGTTTTGAGCAGGGTTTGCGAAATCACCGCGCGCAGCGATTCAGACAACATCGCCCGCACCATTTCTTTTTCAGCGGCCGGGAACACGTCGACCACCCGGTCAATTGTTTTGGCAGCAGAACTGGTGTGCAGCGTACCGAACACAAGGTGGCCGGTTTCCGCGGCAGTCAGCGCCAGGCGAATGGTTTCCAGGTCACGCAATTCGCCCACCAGCACCACGTCCGGATCTTCCCGCAGGGCCGAGCGCAGCGCGTTGGAGAACGACAGCGTGTGCGGGCCGACTTCCCGCTGGTTGATCAGACACTTCTTGGACGAGTGCACGAATTCGATCGGGTCTTCCACGGTCAGGATGTGGCCGTACTCGTTTTCGTTGATGTAGTTCACCATCGCCGCCAGCGTGGTCGACTTGCCCGAGCCGGTCGGGCCGGTGACCAGTACGAGACCACGCGGGTTTTCAGCGATTTCACGGAACACGCGCGGCGCGTTCAGTTCTTCCAGCGTCAACACCTTGGACGGAATGGTCCGGAACACCGCACCTGCACCCCGGTTCTGCACAAAGGCGTTGACCCGGAAACGCGCCAGATTGGGGATTTCAAACGAGAAATCGCACTCAAGCGTGTCTTCGTACACCTTGCGCTGCCCGTCGTTCATGATGTCATACACCATGTCGTGCACGTCTTTGTGTTCCAGTGGCGGCAGGTTGATACGGCGCACGTCACCGTGCACACGGATCATGGGCGGCAGGCCGCTGGAGAGGTGCAAGTCGGACGCCTTGTTTTTGACGGCAAACGCGAGCAGTTCAGAGATTTCCATGAGGGCGCAAGACTCCGGTGTTTTCCCCCGCGGGCCTGGCGCACCACGAGCGGAACATGACAAGGGCAAATGACAGCAGTATGCATGACAACTATTGCATATCGCGGTCGATTCTAACTGCGGTGAAATACAACGTAACCAGCGCGCGCCAGCGACGTATCCAAAAGACAACTATCTACTTGCACTCATCGACAGTTCAAAGTGTTGTCCGACAAGGCGTGAAGCTGCGCTTACAAACGGAAAAAGTGCCACGCGCCTTGTTCCGACTTGCGGTCCACAAGACCGGACAGCCGCCGTGTTGCAGTCAGCCAGTATCCCTGGCAAGGCTTGCCAGCGGTCGGTGAATCTATAAGGACTTACCATCGTGAACGATCTGATTTCGGGTTTACTGGATGTTGTCATCGCCGTTGCCGGCTTTCTGGGGCTACATTCCTGGGTAGAAGGGCAAATGCTGACGGCCGCGGCCATCGCCATCGGTTTTTGCTTGCTGGTTGTCGCCGCCGTGGCACGGGCTGACCGGATGGAAGAACTGGTGCCTATTCCCGTTCGTCTGCGCCCGGATAACGGTGCGCGCCGGTCTGCCAGCCACAAATGAATTTATAATGCGCATCGGGCAGCGCTGTTGCCGCCCACATGACCCGGCCTGACGCCGTGGTCATGCCATGGCTTTTTCCGTGCGAGCCCATGACCGATCACGCCCCCCAGGCCCTTGCGGCCATCCATCAGCGGATTGATGCTGCCGCCCGGCAATGCGCCCGGGCGCCCGGCAGCGTGACGCTGCTCGCTGTCAGCAAAACGTTTCCGGCCGAAGATATCCGTTTGTTTCATGCGGCCGGCCAGCGTGCGTTTGGCGAGAACTATGTCCAGGAATTTGCCGGCAAGGTTGACGCACTGGCAGACCTTGCCGATCTTGAATGGCATTTCATCGGCCCCTTGCAGCGCAACAAGACCCGCGTGGTGGCCGAACATGCACATTGGGTTCATGCGATCGACCGCCTGTTGATTGCAGAAAGGCTCTCACTGCAACGACCGAACGAAATGCCGGCGCTCAACGTCTGTATCCAGATCAATGTCTCTGGTGAGGACAGCAAATCGGGCATCACGGCGGCTCAGGCACCGGCGCTGGCCCAGGCCATTGCGGCGCTGCCCGGCATCAAGCTGCGCGGGTTGATGTGTATTCCGGAACCCACGCAAGACCAGGCCGAACTGGGCCGGCAATTTACGCAAATGCAGGATTTGCTCAACACCTTGAACGCGCAGGGCCTGGCGCTCGATACCTTGTCAATGGGTATGTCGGCCGATCTGGAACAGGCCGTTGCCCATGGCGCCACGCTGGTACGCATCGGAACCGCATTATTTGGCGCCCGCCCGGCCAAAAGCACGGCATAATCGCTTGCGACTGCGTGACCGGCGCGCAATGAGGCCGCTTGCGATGAACATCAGACCAATACAGTCAACGGGATACTTAAACACATGAAGATTACCTTTATCGGCGGCGGCAACATGGCAGGCGCCATGATTGGCGGCCTGATCAGCCAGGGCTTTGCGGCCAGCGACCTGTACGTGGTCGAACCGGATGCGACCCGTCGCGCCCAGCTGAACAGCGAATACGGCCTTGCCAGTGGCACGCCGGATGACGCCCTGCCCGCCAGCGATGTGGTGATCTTTGCGGTCAAGCCGCAGCAACTGCGCCAGGTGGCACAGGCCGTCGCGCCGCAACTGAACGGCGCAATGGCCTTGTCGATCGCCGCAGGCGTGCGTGTGGAGACGCTCTCGCGCTGGCTGGGTGGTTATGGCCGCGTGGTCCGCGTCATGCCCAATACCCCGGCGCTGGTGCAAGCCGGCATTTCCGGCGTGTATGCGGCAGAAGGTGTATCGGCGGAAGACCGCGCGGCGGTAGACCGCATCCTGGCTTCGATCGGCAAGGTGGTCTGGCTGAAAGAAGAAAGCGAGATGGATGGCATCACCGCCATTTCCGGCAGCGGCCCGGCCTATGTGTTCTACTTTATCGAGTCGTTGCAGGCTGCTGCCCGGGCGCAAGGTTTTGCACCGGACATCGCCCGTGCCCTGGCTTATGAAACGGTGGCCGGCGCCATGAAACTGGCGTCGCAAAGCGATGATGACGCCGCCACGCTGCGCATCAAGGTGACCTCCAAAGGCGGCACCACTGAACGCGCCATCAACGCCATGGACAACAGCCAGGTCCGTGCCACCATCATTGCCGCCACCCAGGCCGCCGCCGCCCGCTCCCGTGAGCTGGGTGACGAGCTGGGCCGGGATACTGAAGTCTGAGCGGGGGCGAGGATATGTTTGCGAACGCGCTCGACTTCCTCATCCGCAATATCGCCGAATTTTTTATCCTGGTGTTGCTGACCCGCTTTTACCTGCAGGCCAGCCGCGTCTCGTTCAAGCACCCGGTCGGCCAGTTTGTACTGGCCCTGACCAACTGGATTGTGCTGCCGGTGCGCCGCGTGGTGCCGCCGGTGCGCAATCTGGATACCGCCAGCCTGCTGCTGGCGTGGGCTTGTGCGTTTCTGATGCACCTCATTTTGCTGGCAATCACGCCATGGCCGTTTATTTTTGGCTCGCCGCTGTCCATCATCGCGCTCATGCTGGCCGCGGTGCTGGAGCTCTTCAAGATGTCGCTGTACCTCTTGTTTGCAGCCACGATCGGCCAGGCGCTGATGTCCTGGATTTCGCCCTACAACCCGATGATGCCAGTGCTCGAAGGCATTACCGGCCCGTTCCTGCGGCCGCTGCGCCGCATGATCCCCACAGTGGGGGGGATCGACATCACCCCGTGGATACTCATCCTGATCATCCAGTTGTTGCTGAGCGTGGTGGTGGCGTCGCTGGAACCGTATATCCTGCAAAACGTGCGCATCGCCACGTAACCGGGCTGACCGGTTTCATGAAAAAAGGCCGCATAAAGCGGCCTTTTTTGTTGCTGGCGCCTTGGATAACCGACGCTTACTGGTGATCAATCCGGCGATTGGGGTCCGGGCGTGGATCAATCCGGCGAAAATCGCCTTCGATCACCCCGTCGTCAACCGGGCCGGCCCCCATGGGCGTTTTATTGCCCCAGGGCAGCAGCATGACAAGAGCAACCACGTCGCCGATCAAGCCAGGTAGCACCAGCAAAACGGCAGAAATATAATATCTGGCCACCCAGAACAGGGACGCGGTGGTGACCCGGCCCTGGCGTACGTCGTTGAACAAGGACATCGCTACGGCCAGTTTGTGATGGCGCAGCATCAGACCGCCAACCACGGCGGCGATCAACAACCAGGCAATGAGCAAGCCAGCGCCAAAGGCTTTGGCAAACATGATCATTGCAATGATTTCGAGCACTGGCCAGGCCAGTGCCGCGAGCAGGATAAAAGGCATTGGTTAATCCGGAAACAAACCGTTATGAAAATGAAGCGGTCATCGTGCTGTGCAATTGCCCGGACGCGGCCGTCGCCATGACTTTGGCACACGGGTTGATTGAGGCACGACTGGCAGCATGTGTGAACCTGTTGCCGCAAATCCAGTCAGTCTACCGCTGGGAAGGAAGAATCGAAACAGCGGCAGAAGTTCCGCTTTTGATAAAAACAACCGGCGAACGTTATGCGGCCCTGCAAACCTGGCTTGCCGGGCACCATCCGTACGACGTACCGGAAATCATCGCCTTGCCGGCGCAATCCGTTTTCCAGCCTTATCTGGACTGGCTGGTCAGCGAAACCCTGGAGAAGTAACGTGCGGCACCTGTTTGCCCGATCTTTCGTGACGGCCTGCCTGGCCTTGTGGTGTCTTGTCGCGGCGCAAAGCGCGCTGGCGGTCGATGAAAAAGATCTGTTGCCCCCGTCTGAAGCCTTCAAGGCCTCGGTAGAAACCATTGATGCCAATACGCTTAACGTCCATTTCACGGTGGCCGAGGGTTATTACCTGTATCGCGAGCGGATCAGCTTCAGCACCCAGCCAGCGCAACCGCTGACGCCGGCGTTTCCGCAGGGCAAGCAAAAAAACGACCCCAATTTCGGCAAGGTCGAAATTTATCCGCACAGCATTGATGTGCGCGTGACCAGCAGCCAGCCCTGGCCCGCCGCGCCGCACCTGACCGTGCGCATGCAAGGCTGTGCGGAGGCCGGCGTGTGCTATCCGCCGCAAACTGTACAACTGACGCCGCCGGCAGACGGCGCCTCGCACATGGATAAACCCGGGCAGGATGGCGTCAAGCAACTGTTTGGCGCGACCACCGCCGGCACTGCCGTCGCCGCCAACGACGTGGGCAGCGATGGAGGAACCAGCGGTTTTTTTCGCAGTAGCCTGGCCGCCACGGTCGGGCTGTTCTTCCTGGCAGGCATTGGCCTTTCGCTGACCGCCTGCATGTATCCGCTGCTGCCGATTGTCTCCGGCATTGTCATTGGCCAGAACAAAAGCCGCTGGCAGGCATTCGGGCTGACGTTCGTTTACGTTCAGGGCATTGCGCTGACCTACACCATGGTCGGGATCGCCGCCGCCAGCACCGGCACCTTGCTGACGGTGCAACTGCAATCGTCGCTGACCATTGTCATCATCACGCTGTTTTTTGTGGCCATGGCGGCCTCGATGTTCGGTCTGTTTGAGTTGCAGATGCCGGGTGGCTTTCAAAGCAGGGTGAATGATCTGGCCAACCGTTTGCCCGGCGGCAAGCTGGCACCCGTGTTTGTCATGGGCATTTTGTCGGCCTTGCTGGTCGGCGCCTGCATGGCGCCCCCCTTGTTTGGCGCGCTGGCTTATATGGCCAGAACCGGCGATCTGGCCCTGGGCGGCGGTGCGCTCTACGCGCTGGGTCTGGGTACGGGCGTGCCGCTGTTGCTGATTGGTGCGTTCGGCGCCACGGTGCTGCCGCGCCTGTCGGGCAAGGCCATGACCAACGTCAAGCGCGTGTTCGGGGTGATTTTGCTTGGTACGGCAGTGTGGGTCAGCCACCCGCTGTGGTACAAACCCGATACCGCCGGTTTCCAGAAAGTGGCAACTGAAGCCGAACTGGATGCCGCCGTGGCCGCAGCACATGGCAAACCGGTGTTGCTGGATTTCTACGCCGACTGGTGCGTGTCCTGCCTTGAATTCAATCGCAACGTTTTGCCTGATCCGGCGGTCAAAGCACAACTGGCCAACTATGTGCTGTTGCAGGCAGACGTGACCCGCAATACGGCGGATGATGCCGCCCTGCTCAAGCGTTTTGGTTTGTATGGCCCACCCGCCATGCTGTTCTATAACCGTGATGGCCAGTTGCAAAAAAGGCGTGTGGTGGGTGATCCGACTGCCGCAGAATTCGCCGGCATCCTGCAACAACTTGTTCAAGGAAACACCCTGCAATGATCCGGACCGGCCGTTTTTTGCGCCACACAGCGCTGGCGTTGACGCTTCTGGCGGGCTGCCAGCTTGCCCTGGCGGATACCCCGCTCGATACCGCACTCAAAGACCTGCAAGGCAAGCCGCAAAAGCTCTCGCAATACAGCGGCAAACAACCGCTGGTGATCAATTTCTGGGCGTCCTGGTGCGGCCCATGCCGCCAGGAAACGCCGGACCTGGTCAAACTGCAGCAGGCCTATAACGGCAAGGTGCAGTTTGTCGGCGTGGCGATTGACGAACCCGGCCCTGTGGCGCAGTTCACCAAACAATACAAAGTGACCTATCCCGTTTTGCTGGGCAGTGGCGATGCGCTGGAATTGATGACCAAACTGGGCAATAACGCTGGCGCCCTTCCGTTTACCGTGGTCATTGATACCAAGGGCAACATCACCACCAAAGACCTTGGTCAGGTCAAACCGGCCGAGATGAAAAAAACCCTGGATGGTTTGCTGGGTAAAAAGAACTGATTGCGCGGGTGTATCGATCATGAAAAACGGCCGGCATGCATCAAGCATCCCGGCCGTTTTTTAATCTTGAATGGCTTGTTTGAACGGGGCGTCTGGATCAGCCAGAGAACCCACAGAATACGTCACGCAGCATGGCGATCACTTCCAGGGTGCGGATATCGCCCACCCGGTAATACACGCGGTTGGCGTCCTTGCGGGTGCGCAGCACGCCCTTTTCCCGCATCAGCGCCAGATGCTGGGAGATATTCGACTGGGTCGTACCGACCTGATCCACGATCTCCTGAACACTGACTTCCCCGTCTCCCAGAACACACAGAATCTTCAGGCGCAACGGATGCGACATCGCCTTCATGGCGCGCGATGCCTGATCAATATGCTCGTCCGTCATCAGGTAATTAGCTTTATCCATCGTCCTCGATTCTTCTGGCAGCACCGCCACCGGTGTAAATGTTGTCAATTCAAGCGTTTCTGGCCAGGTACCGGCCGGCATTACCTGATCCTGCAATCAAGTCAGGATAGAATATCTAACCACCTTTGGAACCCTACCGCAACGCTCATTGAGCGTGCCGCTTATTTGCGCCGGATTTTATATTGGGCACGGGTCAGGCAAACAGGAAGATAAACACACCCTGATACAATACTGGCTGTTTTTGTCTGCGGCGGCAAATAAGGCAAGCCGGTTAATTGCAGCCGGCATACCCCTGCACTAACATCATCATTTACGCGCCCTGTGCGCCATGTCAGACAAACCACTACGCAATAATGCGTACGCTTGCGGGCAAGAAGTGCGTATCCAGCCAGCAAAGAGCGTGTTACCTTTGCTGTGGCTTCGTTGCCGTGCCTGCCAACTCGCCCTTAGACGGCCCATAACACTGAAACTGATCCGACTCGTGCCGAGCCGTAGCCTGATTATCGCCACGCTGCTTTTGTCTGCTGTAGCCCACCTGGCCACGGCTGCGCCTGCTGCGCCCGTCAGCAATGCAGACAAAAAAGAAAAGCAGGATGAGCTGAAGGATTTGCGTGGCCAGATTGACCAGCTGAAAAAAGACCTGGCCAATAATGAATCGCACCGCAAAGACGCCGCTGATGCATTACAGCAATCGGAAAAAGCCATTTCCGATGCCAATCGCGTACTCAATGATCTTTCCAGCCAGCGCGCATTGACCACGGCCCAACTGGCACGGCTGCAAGCCGATATCGCCAGCACCCGCAGCAATATCCGTGATAGCCAGAAACGGCTGGCTGATCTGTTGAACAGCCGTTACCGCACGCGTGAGCTGGAAGCCTGGCGCCTGGTACTCAATGAACAAGACCCCAACCAGACCAGCCGCGAGCTGACCTGGTACCGTTATCTGACCGCCGCGCAGCAGCAACTGGCGCAACAACTGCAGCAGCAACTGGATCAACTCAACGATGTGTCTGACCGCATCCGCGAGAAAAACGACGAATTGCAGGAACTTGCGCGGCAGAAAGCCGCCCAAAAAGCGCAACTGGTGAATGATCAGCAAGAAAAGCAGGAAGTGCTCAATACGCTGTCGCAGCAGATCAGCACCCAGCGCAACCAGATCGGCAAATTGCAGGCAGATGAAAAACGCATCACCACGCTGATTGCGCGGCTGGATGCCATTATCAAACAGCAGGAAATCAAGCGCGCCCGGGAAGAAGCGGCGCGCAAGAAAGCCGAGGCCCAGCGCCTGGCGCGTGAAGAGGCCGCCCGCAAGAAGGCCGCCGCCAGCAACAAGAGCAAGAATACGGCCCAGCAGCAGGCCGGCAATAACGTCAACCAGGGTTCATCCACAACCGCACAAACCAGCCCGACGCCAGTGCCGGATACCGCACCGGCGCAGGACAAGGTGACACGCCAGAACACCGAAGAGCCGGATGCCAGCCAGTCCGGGCAGCAGTTTGCTGCGCTCAAGGGGCGCATGCGCTTGCCGCTCAAGGGCGAGGTCATCGGCCGCTTTGGTGCCCAGCGTGCAGAAGGCGCCACCTGGAAAGGCGTGTTCATTCGCGCTGCCAGCGGCTTGCCGGTCAAATCCGTCGCCACCGGCCGTGTTGTCTTTGCCGACTGGCTGCGTGGTTTTGGCAATCTGATGATTATTGATCACGGTGGCGGCTATATGAGCCTTTACGCTGCCAATGAAAGTCTTTTGAAGAAAGTCGGTGATACGGTCCAGGCTGGCGATACCATCGCCACCAGTGGCAACAGCGGTGGCATGGGGGATTCGGGCGTATACTTCGAAATCCGCCAGCACGGTAAACCGCTGGATCCGCTTTCCTGGGCCGGATAGCCAGACAGAAGCTTGTGCACAGGTTTCTGGATACAACGTTAAACACGACACAAACACCCGTTTTTGGAGCTATTGAATGCCCAGCCTGAAGAAACCGGCACATAAGCCGGCCAGCAAAATGCAGAAGATTGCACTCGTTCTTGTTGGCGCGGGCCTTGGTGTCGCGCTGAGTCTTTCGTTTAACGCCGTGGCGGACAAGGAAGCCAGCAGCAACCCGCTGCCGGTGGATGAACTGCGTGCGTTTTCCACCGTGTTTGGCCTGATCAAGCAAAGCTATGTTGAGCCCGTCAGCGACAAAAAGCTGATCGACAACGCCATCAAGGGCATGGTCTCCGGCCTTGATCCGCACTCTGACTATCTGGACGCCGACGCCTTCAAGGACCTGCAAGTCAGCACGCAGGGCGAGTTCGGCGGCCTGGGTCTGGAAGTCAACATGGAAGACGGCCTTGTGCGCGTCGTTTCCCCGATTGAAGACACCCCGGCCTTCAAGGCCGGCGTGAAGCCGGGCGATTACATCGTCAAGATCGACGACACCCAGGTACAGGGCATGTCGCTCAACGATGCGGTCTCCAAGATGCGCGGCAAGGCCGGCACCGCCGTGACGCTGACTGTTTTGCGCAAGGGCGAATCCAAGCCCATGGTGCTGCAACTCAAGCGCGCCATCATCAAGGTGCAAAGCGTGAAGTCGCAACTGGCCGAGCCGGGTTACGGTTATATCCGCATCACCCAGTTCCAGGAACGTACCACCGAGAACCTGGCCTCCGCGCTGACCGATCTGTACAAGCAGAACAAGGGCCCGCTCAAGGGTCTGGTGCTGGATCTGCGTAACAACCCGGGTGGGCTGTTGACCTCTGCGGTCGGTGTGTCTGCTGCCTTCCTGCCCAAGGGCGATCTGGTGGTGTACACCGAAGGCCGCACGGCGGATTCCAAGGTGCGCCTGACGGCGGATCGCGCCAATTACATGCGTGAAGATGCCAAGGCGGATTACTTCCAGAACGTACCGAAGGAAGTGAAGAACGTCCCGATCGTGATCCTGATCAACGGTGGTACCGCGTCGGCTTCCGAGATCGTCTCTGGCGCCCTGCAGGATCACAAGCGCGCCCTCGTGGTTGGCACGCAATCGTTCGGCAAGGGTTCGGTGCAAACCGTGCTGCCGATCGACGCGACCTCTGCGCTGAAGATCACTACCGCGCGTTACTTCACGCCGAATGGCCGTTCCATCCAGGCCAAGGGCATCACCCCGGATATCGAGGTGGCAGAAGCCACTGTGGCCGGCCGTGGCGACTTTTCCGCGCTGGAAGTGCACGAGTCTGATCTGGAACACCATCTGGATAACCCGACCGACAAGGACGCGGGCAAGGCCAAGCCGAAAGACCCGGCGACCACCCCGGCCATCAAGCTCAATGACGCACCGCAGATCAAGCCGCAAAAGATCAACGCCAGCGATGCCGATGCCGACAACAACCCGCGTCAACTGGTCAGCAAGTACGACTACCAGCTGCAGCAGGGTCTTAACGTGCTCAAGGTGCAACAGCTGCTGCAAAACAAGGCTGCGGCGCCTGCCGCTTCGGCGCCCGTTGCAGCAAAGTGACACCGGCAGTACCGCAAGCTCCGCAAAACCCCGCTTCTGGCGGGGTTTTTCTTTGAAAGCGGTCTAAGCATATGCCGTTTGCACCGATGCGGATGCAAAGCGCCGGCGAGGCGCCTATGCTTGATGCATGAGGATTGCCATGGAACGCCTGCAATGCCGTCCGCTCACATCCCGTCAGAACGTCACAAGACGCACGAGATCGTCTTTAACGCCCTGCCCGTCGATCAGGCTGTGCAGGCTGCACGCATGCTGGGCCGGTTGCCCGGCGTGGTCGTGCAGCCCCACGCAGCTGAACGCCGCGTCACCGTACATTACGATGTGATGGAACACACGCTGCTTGAACTGGAAACCTGGCTGCAAACCGGCGGGTTTCATCTGGATGGCAGCATTCTGCAGAAGATCAAGCGTGCACTGATCCATTACACCGAAGACGTTCAGCGCGATAATATGGAAATCCCGGAACACCCGATCAAATCGCGTGAGGTGTACGTCAAAGCCTGGGAACATCACCTGCATGGCGATCATGACGACACCCCCGAAGAATTGCGACGGTACCTCTAGCGCCCCGCGCGCCTGACCGATTTCACTATCAACGGGGCATCTGCCCCGTTTTTTGATTGCCTCATGACCACCTCCAGCCCCGCCACCGCCCCAGCCGACCTCAATGATGACCAGTTGCTGCGCTATAGCCGGCACATCCTGCTTGATGACATTGGCGTTGAAGGCCAGACGCGCATTGCCTCAGCCCGCGTGCTGATTGTGGGCGCGGGCGGTCTGGGCGCGCCGGCAGCCTTGTATCTGGCAGCGGCAGGCGTCGGCACCCTGACCATTGCCGACGCGGATACGGTTGATCTGACCAATCTGCAACGGCAGATCGTGCATGACCAGAGCCGCATCGGCATCAACAAGGCGCAGTCTGCCGCGCAAACCCTGGCGGCCATCAACCCGGAAATCCGCATTGAACCACTGCAAGAGCGTCTTTCCGGAGCGCGCCTGCAGGCGCTGGTAGAGGCATCGGATGTGGTGCTGGATTGTTCTGACAACTTTGCCACCCGGCACGCCATCAACCGCGCCTGCGTGGCGGCGCGCGTGCCGCTGGTTTCCGGTGCGGCGGTCAGCTTTGATGGTCAGCTGACCACGTTTGACGCGCGCCAGGACAGCGCGCCGTGCTATCACTGCCTGTTTGGCGAAGAAGGCGATGCCAGCGATAGTCCTTGCGCCACGTTTGGCGTATTCGCCCCCTTGACCGGCATGATCGGCACGGCGCAGGCCGCCGAAGCCCTCAAGCTGCTTGCCGGCATCGGCACACCGCTCGTCGGGCGTTTGCTGTTACTGGATGCCCGCCAGTTGAGCTGGCGCGAGATGCGCTACCGCAAGGATCCGGCCTGCCCCGTCTGTGCCCGGCCGCATGCGGTCGGGGCTGCGCTGTAAAAAATACCGCTTGGCAAACGTTTTTGATCCAGGGCATAGTGATCGCATGAATACGCAATCCACGCACCTTTCTGTTGCACGATTTTATTGGTGGTATCGCACTTAACCGGCGGCCACCCGTATTCACTCGACTATACGAAGCCGCCGATTCAGGCGGCTTTGGTCATTCTGAGGGTTCCCCTCACCGTTTCCTGAATCGGCGCTTCAACACAACGCGGCTAACAACAAGACACCGCAGGAGCGACAATCATGACGGTTATTCCACCCAACCAGATTCTGCTGACAGGCGACAAGGCAACCGGCCCGCTGGGTCTGGGTCATTACGTGCGCAACCTGCGTCAGCGCCTGGCCTGGCAAGACAAGCATCGCCAGTTTGTGATGCTGGCCGATGCCCGCACCGGTGACGCCCATGTGCTGGATGTCGCCCTGGATTACCTTGCCATTGGCATTGATCCGCAGCGCAGCACCATCTTCGTGCAATCGCAAGTGCCAGAACTGCAAGAACTGGCCGATTGCTACGCCCGCTTCTGCGCCAGAACCCTGCAACTGGATGAGCCGGCTGCCGCGCATGGCGTGGCCGATATCACCGCGCTGAAAACCCGTCTTGTCCCCACGGCTGATCCGCACCAGGCCGCGCTGGTCGAACACGGCAACGCGCTGGTGCGTTCGATCAACCAGCGCGCTGGCGCAGAGATCCTGGTCGAGGCCCTGCCGGTGCTGGCTGCGCAAGCCCGCAACCGCGTCGCGATGGACTCGATGGCCCATGCGCTGCCGCTGTCGGCCAACCCGGATGACATCCACGCCGCCGTCCACGCCCTGATCACTGACCCGACCCGCGCCAATGCCCGCGCCCCGGGCGATGTGGACCACAACGAAGTGTTCTTTTTCCTGGATGCTTTCGAGACCGACATCCATTTTCTGGATGATCTGAAATCCAAATACCGTCGTGGCGGTTTGTCGGATGTGGTGATCCGCCACCACCTGGAAGCGTGCCTGCAGCAAGCACTGGAGCCGATCCGCGAACGCCGCAACGCGCTGGCCAGCAAGCCCGATGAAGTGCGCGACCTGTTGCGCCAGGGCAGCGAGCGCGTCCGTGCCGTGGTGGCAGGTACGCTCGATGACGTCCGCCGCACGCTGGGCGTGTAAACGGGTCTGAGCCGCTCAGGCAGTCAGCCTGGGTAGCGCCGCCAGTGTGTTGGCTAGTGTTGCCCGGGCAATGTTCTCTGCCGTATCGGCGCGCAACTCGGCCAGCACTTGCAGGTACGTGGCCATTTGCACCGGCTCATTGCGGCCGCCATCCAGCCAGGCGGGCGGGATATCCGGCGCATCCGTTTCCAGCACGATGGCGTCCAGTGGCAATTCTGCCGCCAGTTTGCGAATGCGTAATGAGCCCGAATACGTCATCGCCCCGCCAAATCCCAGCTTGAACCCCAGCTTGAGAAACTCGTCGGCCTGCTGCCGGCTGCCATTGAAGGCGTGGGCAATGCCGCCGCGCACTTTCCATTTGCGCAGGTATTTGAGCACCTGATCCTGTGAGCGGCGGATATGCACAATCACCGGCAGGTCAAAATCGCGCGCCAGTTTCAGCTGGGCTTCAAACATCGCCACCTGTCGGGCGGCATCCAGACCTTCTACAAAGAAATCGAGACCAATTTCGCCGACGGCAACGGGTTGTTCGCGCGCCAGCCATGTGGCCAGCTCTGCAATGTGTTCGTCACGATGCTGGTCGATATAGATAGGGTGCAGGCCGTACGCCACGCTCACGCCGTCATGGCGCAACATGTCGCGCGTTTTGGCGAAGGTCGCGACGGTGATGGCTGGCACCACCCAGCGCGTGATCCCGGCAGCGCGTGACCGGGCCACAACCTCGTCACGGTCGGCATCAAACTCTGGTGCATCCAGATGGATATGACTATCAATCAGCATGGAACTATTGTGGGTAGCAAGTATCTGTCGATGGCGACAGCGTGGCTGTCGTCCAGACTCAAAACAATACAGTACCAACAGCCCAACCGCAGGGGGAGTTCTTTGTGAGCGATTTATTCAATTGGGGCATCTTTGCCATCGTCGTGATTGCGCTGCTGGTGTTTGACCTTGGTGTGCTGCACAAGCACGACAAGGAAATCACCATACGCGACAGCCTGAAGCTATCCGCGTTCTATATTTGTGCCGGCCTCTTGTTCGGCGGCTGGGTGTGGTACTCACGCGGGCCCAAAGACGGCATGGATTTCTTCACCGGCTTTCTGGTCGAAAAATCCCTCTCCATGGATAACGTCTTTGTCATTTCCATGATTTTCACCAGCCTGGCCATCCCGCGGCTGTATCAGCACCGCGTGCTGTTCTGGGGGATTCTGGGTGCGCTGGTCATGCGGGCGATCATGATCGGCCTTGGCGCGGCCCTGGTGCATGAGTTTGCCTGGCTGCTGCTGTTTTTCGGCCTGTTCCTGGTCTTTACCGGGTTCAAGATGCTGTTTGCCAAAGAAAAAGAAGAAACGCTGGAAGACAGCAAGCTGTTCCGTTACCTCAAGACCCACCTGCGCTTGACGCCGCGTTTGTACGAGAACCACTTTGTGATCGAGGGCAGCAAGCATGGTCTAACCGCCGGCCGCTGGGCCACGCCCTTGCTGCTGGCCCTGCTAATGGTGGAAGGCGCCGATCTGATCTTTGCCGTGGATAGCATCCCGGCCATTTTCGCGATCACGCAAGACCCGTTCGTGGTCTACACGTCCAACATCTTTGCCATTCTGGGGCTGCGCGCGCTGTACTTTGCGCTGGCCGGCATGGTGCACCGCTTTGTGTACCTGAAATACGCCCTGGCACTGGTGCTGATCTTTATCGGCGTGAAAATCGGGCTGGTGTATGCCGGGGTGAAAGTGCCGTCGGTGCTGTCGCTGTCAGTCACCTTTGGCTTGCTGGTGGCCGGCGTGCTGTTCTCGATGTTCAAGACCAGCCGCCAGGCCTCCTGACGGCTCCGCCCGCTTAGCGACGGATGATCACGCAGGTCGCCGTCGCGTGCGCCAGCAATACGCCTTCGGCATTGCGGATGCTGCCTTCCGAAACCGCGATCGTGCGCGAGACATGCAGCACGCGGCCTTCTGCCACCAGGGTCTCGTTGCGCGGCACCGGTTTGACCATCTTCACGTTCAGATCAACCGTGCTATAGCCCACGCCCGCTTCCAGCGTGGTGTGCACGGCGCAAGCGGTGACAGAGTCGAGTACGGTGGCTGCAAAGCCGCCATGCACGCCCCCCAGCGGGTTCAGATGGCGCTCATCAGCGCGCGCCGTGAACTTCACATAGCCTTCTGCCGCTTCTTCCATCGACATCGGCATGGTCTGGGTAATGGAGGGCGCAGGCAATTTGCCCGCAGCCATGGCTTGCAGGATTTGCAGGCCGGTCATTTCGGCAATGGATGTGCTCATGGGGGTTTTCCGGAAAACAGAGAGACAAAAGGCCGGGGAAACCGGCCTTTTCACGAATGAAGCACGACTTAGCTGTCGTTCTTTTTCAGTTCTTCCACCAGCGCCACATACTGTGTCATGGCTTCGTCGCTGGTCAGGCCCTTGAGTTTGGCCCAGGCATCGTATTTGGCTTGCGCCACAAAGTTGATGGCGGACGGACGATCGCCGCTGACATCGCCATCAGACGATTGCTTGAACAGCGCGTACAGCTTCAGTTTGGTCTGGACATCCGGTGCATCGTTAAGCTGAACGACCTCTTCCTGCGCGGTTTTGAACTGCTCGGCCAAAGTAGACATGCTGACTCCCTGCAAATCCAGGTATTGAATGGTTTTAAACGATTGTTTGAATCTCCAGCGCCGAGTATAGCCCCGCCATCCTGGCCGGGCTATCCATCAAACAGTGGCACCGGGGAAAACCACTACAAACGCGACAGTCTGTCTCCTGGCACCGGGTTCAATAGGCGCCGTGGCCACCCGTCACACTGCGGATGGTCTTGCAGATAATGGCGATGTCGTACCACAGGTTCCAGTTCTTCACGTACCAGGCGTCCAGCGCCACACGCTCATCATAGGTGGTGTCATTGCGACCGGATACCTGCCACAGGCCGGTCAGGCCCGGGCGCGCTTCCAGGTAGAAATCCACCTTGTCGCCATAGCGTTCCAGCTCTTCATCAATGATGGGGCGCGGGCCGACAAGGCTCATCTCCCCCTTGATGACGTTCCACAACTGGGGGATTTCATCAAGGCTGGTACGGCGCAGGAAATGGCCGATCGGCGTAATGCGCGGATCGTTCCTGAGCTTGAAATCCTTGTCCCATTCGGCGCGCGCTTGCGGGTCGGTGGCCAGCAGGTGTTCCAGCACTTCCTGGCTGTTGTGCACCATGGTGCGAAATTTCCAGCACTTGAACGGCTTGCCGTTCATACCCACCCGCATATGCCCGAAGAACACGCTGCCCGGGCCACCCTGGCGCTTGACCTGCCACATCAGGTACAGCAACACCGGCGAGAGCAACACCAGGCCAACCAGCGCGCCGGTAAGGTCAAATACCCGCTTCATCCACATCAGCGTGCGCACCGTCAGGTTATTGCGCACCCGCAACAGCAGCACTTCATGGCTGAAGAAGTGGTAAGGCACCACCCCGAACAGCGGCAAACCGGCCACCGGCGGAATAATGTGGATGTCCTTGTAGCGCAAGGTCAGCTGCTCGATCTGGTTGGAAAGCGCCTTGAGTTCTTCCTCATCAACCGCCACCACCACATGCGGCCGCTCGTTGGCATTGAGCCAGTTCATCAGGCCTTCACGCTCGATGGTGATCACCGGCAGTGTTTCGCCATTGAGCTCAATCGTCTCTGCGCCGTGCTCGCTGACCGACAAAAAGGCCTCGATACGAAACCCCAGTTGCCGCTCGCTCTTCATGGCGCAATAGGCCGCTGTGGCGTTCTCGCCCGTGCCGACAATCACCGTGGGCAGTTGCCAGATATTGAGCTTGAGCAACAGGCCCTTGGCCACGCCACGAAACCAGGGCAGCAGCAACATCGCCACACCCCAGGAAACCGGCCACAAGAAACGCGACACGGTGAACTTGCCCAGCAAGACCAGCATGCCGTTCAACAGCCCGGCCAGCAGCAGCGCGCGCAGGATATCCAGCAACTGATCCCAGAACGGCAAACGCAAGCTGTAATGGCCGCGCCACCAGAAGTTGGTGACCGTCAGCAGCGCCAGCAACAAAAAGGCCCAGCCCTGTTGCCGGCCTTCCCACGCCCACCACAAATCAAAACTGGCACTGATGCGCTGATAGCGGAAGATCCACAACAGCAGCATGGCCACACCAAATGCAATCGCCAAAGCCATGAAGTCAGCCAGCGCCAGCCAGATCTTGGCGCGCTCGGGCCTTTCGTGTTTAAGCGCCATAAGTCGAGGGATTCTCCGTCTCTGCCGCCGGGGCGATGCCGTACGCTGCGTACAGCGCAGTCATCATGACCTCCAGCGAGTAGTTTTCTTGTACAAATTGCCGCGCGCGCCCCCCCAGCGCCACGCGAGCATGCTTGTCTTGCGCCAGCAAGGCCAGCCTTGCTGTGAAGTCGGTGGCGCTGTTGGCCAGATAGCCGTTGTCGCCGTCCTGCACCAGATCACGGTTGCCGATCACGTTGGTGGCAATCACCGGCAAGCCGGCGCCCATGGCTTCAAGCACCGCCACCGGCATGCCTTCCCAGCGTGAGGTCTGGATGTAGATATCCAGTTCAGCCATGCGGGCCAGCGCACTCTTGCGATCCACCCAGCCGGTGATCGCCACATTGGCGGCACGCAGAGCGGTTTCGCCGGATTCATCGCCGCCGCCGATCCACACAAACTCGATCTCGCCCGGCTTGCCCAGCGCAGCGGCGATCTCTGCAAACAGTTCCGGATTGCGCGCCAGCGTCACACGGCCGACCGTGCCGACGCGGACCAGCCCGTTATTGCCTTTGGCCGGCGTGATGGCCGCCAGATCAACCGCGTTATGCACTTCGCGCACATTGCCGGACAGATGCGTGCGGATTTCTTTGGCCTCGCCCGGCGAGCACGCAATGAACGTCACTGGCGAGCCGGCCAGCAGTTTTTCGATCATCAAAAAGATCGTGTTCTTCAACCGGCCTTCAGCCCGCTGCAAAAACGACAGACCATGCGGCGAGAAAAACCACTTCGGCCCGCGGTACACCCAGCTCAGAATCCGGCCCAGCGCACCGGCCTTGCTTGAATGCAGATGCACGACATCCGGCTTGAGCGACTTGAGCGTGTCATGCAGCATGCGGCCGGCCCTGAAATCGGCCAGCGGCGAAATCGCGCGGGTCATCGGCAGCTGGATCAGCTCGATGCCATCGGCAAACAGTTCGCGCCAGTTGGCCGGCGTTTCTTCACGCAGGCTGTGAATGACCGTCACCCGGTGGCGATCGGCAATCTGGCGGTTGGCCATGGCCGTCACCATCGACAAGGTGCCGGCGCCAAAAGATTCCACGACGTGGGCAATATGGCTCATGCGCCCTTCCCTCGTCTGAGTTGTGATTTGAGTTTGAATACCAGCTGATACGGCAGCGCCAGCATCAGCGCAGACCGCGCCATGCCCAGCCAGGCGGCCGCGCTGGCGTCTTTATGTTGCCATTGCAGCGCCAGCCGGCTTTTGATCTGGCGTTGGCGTTTTGATAATGAAATGCCACCCGGATCAAGCTCGTAGTGGATCAGCACGTCGGGCAGGTTGGCTACTTCAAAGTGCAGCACAAAAGACCAGAACAGGGCGTAGTCTTCCGCCGCCGGTGCATCCAGCGGGTAATGCCCGGTGCGCGCGAGCGCCGCAGAACGGAACATCACGGCCGGGTGGATAAACGCAGAATTGCGGCGCATGGCCCGGGTGATCGCAGCATGGGCCGTCGGGTGACACAGTACAAATTGTTCTGTGCCGGTCTGGTCGACCATGCTGGCAGCACCGCCCAGCAGCATGACCTTGGGATGCACATCCAGATACGCTACCTGGCGCGCAAAGCGGTCTGGCACGTTGGTGTCACCGCAATCCAGCCGCGCAATCAGCTCATAGCCGCGCGCTTCAATCCAGGACAGGCCGCTATTGAGCGCGTGCTCGATCCCGCGGTTTTGCGGCAGATGCAAAAAGCGCAACGCCCCTTGCGCCACAAACGCCTCACGGGCGGCCCGCTCGTCAACCGGCGCGCGCGTGCTGCCGTCGTCAACGACCAGCACATCCACCTGTTCATCGCGGCCGAACGAGGCCAGCGAGCGCACCAGTCCTTGCGGATTGTTGTAGTGCGGAATCAGGCAAACGACGCGGTTCTGGGTTTGATCCATCTTCAAATACAAGTCTGTTATGAGTATCCAGGCCGCCATCCGGGCCACCCGGTTTCTTTACGATTAGCGTCAAACGGTTTTGTTCATTCAACGTCCGGCTTTCACGACCAGCTTTTCACGCCCAGCCATTGCTTGACCTGGCGGGCGACGCCAAAGGGCACAACCAGCCACACCAGCGGCTTGAGCAGCATCAGCCAGGATCGTGGCGAAGCATCAACATGGCGCAGCAATACCTTGAAGCGTGACCACTGCTGGCGGCGCCGGCGGCTGAGCGAAATCCCGGCCGTGGTGTATTCAGTCCGGACAAGGACATCTGGCAGATTAGCCGTGCGATAGCGCGCGACAAATTTCCAGAAGTAGGCAAAGTCTTCCGCCGCCTTGCAATCGACCGGATAGTCGCCCAGTGCCGCAACACCTGTCATGCGGAACATGACCGCCGGATGGGTAAACGCGTTGTCGACATGCATCTGCCGCACGATTTCTTCATGCGTTTGCGGCTGGCGCAAGGTAAAGCGATCACCCGTTTCATCAAAAAACACCACCGCGCTACCCAAGAGGTAAACGTCCGGGTGAGCATCCAGATAAGCCGCCTGGCGGGTACAGCGGTCCGGCATGTTCAGATCCGCGCAATCCAGGCGGGCGACGTAATCATAGTGCCCGGCGGCCTGAATGCCGGCCAGACCGGTGTTCAGCGCGTATTCAATACCCTGGTTCTGCGGCAGATACACAAAGTGCAATTGCCCCTGGGCACGCCATGCAGCGCGGCAGGCGGCTTCATCCAGTGGCTGGCGCACGCTGCCATCATCGACGACCCAGGCATCAACCTGTTCTTGCTCCCCCACCGAGGCCAGCGATTCGCACATGCCTTGCGGGTTATTGAAGTGCGGAATCAGCAGCGCAATGCGGTTGCGCTGTGTCACATCTGCGTTCACCGGTTCTGCTCCTGCCCCAGGGTGTGCCGCGCAGGGATGGTTACCGGGCTACCGAGTAGCGCGGCCCAGCGATCGAGCAACACGTTCTTGTCATAGTCATACGCCCGCAAGCGCAGTTGCCCGGCCAGCGCGGGGTGGCGCGGCACCTGGGTCAGAATGCGGTCGGCCAGCGCGGCGCCGGTGGCAGCTTCGGCCACGTAATCGGGGGCGTATTCGCCAAACAGTTCAACCACGCCGCCAGCGGGCGTGGTCACCACCGGCAAGCCTGCTTTCATGGCTTCCAGCACCACTAGCGGACACCCTTCAAACCAGGAGGTCAGCAGCAGAAAATCGGCGCGGTGCATAAAGTCGGCCACATCGTGCCGGGTGCCCATGAATTCGATCAGGCTGGCAAGGCCGCGTTGTTCTGCCTGCGATTGCAGATGCGCGCGCAAGGGGCCGTCGCCCAGCACGGTCAGCCGGGCCAGTTGCCCGCGCGACACCAGGGCCGACAAGGTATCCAGCCACAGCGTGGGCTGTTTTTCCACGTCAATGCGGCCCACAAACAAAAGTCGCACCGGGTTTCCCGGGTAACGCGGCGGCCGTGGCTCGATGTTCTCGACAAAATTGGGAATGACTTCCCAGCCCCGTGCGATGGGTTCGCCCAGCCATTTGCTCATGGATTCACGCGCGTGCCTGGACACAAACACGGCCTCGCCAATGCGCCGGTAAATACTCTGGCAAGCCAGGCGGTGAATGGGGTTCATGTGCGCGCTGGCATCGACATCAGCCAGCGGGCCATGCACCCAGGCCAGCACGCGTTTGCGCAGGCCGCGGGTGGCGGCCCAGGTCATGTACAGCGGCATCAGGAAGGTGGCCGCAACGACGATATCCGCCTCACGCGCCAGTTGCCGGGTAGCACGCCAGCCGGCCAGCCAGGTCCACGGCTTGCGCCCGTTCCAGGTTTGCGACAGATCGACGACCTTGACGCGGCGCGTGCGTTCTTGCCACAAGTT
This sequence comes from Silvimonas iriomotensis, assembly GCF_014645535.1. Taxonomy (NCBI): domain Bacteria; kingdom Pseudomonadati; phylum Pseudomonadota; class Betaproteobacteria; order Neisseriales; family Chitinibacteraceae; genus Silvimonas; species Silvimonas iriomotensis. The sequence goes on along the minus strand of NZ_BMLX01000003.1, from coordinate 570,885 downwards.
GGTGGCATCGCCCAGGGTGACCAGGGTGACGTCAAAACCGCGCTCGGCCAGCCCTTCGCCGACCAGCGCGGCACAACGCTCCACACCGCCCAGACCTAACCCACGCAGGAAAAAAGTGATTTTCATGTTCTACCCGTCAGCCGTCGCAGCACACCCAGCAATCCGCGCCCAAGACGGTGTTTGAACCATTGTTTTCGATAAAGCGCCGCGTACCCCTCCGGCACCGGCAACACGGCCTGCAGCCGGCGGGCGACCGCCAGGGTCTGTGCCGACGCCACCGTGCGCTGCCAGCCTTCCAGCCAGGCCAGCCCCAGCACGCTGACACCCCCCGGATGCGCAGCATGAATCGCCAGCAGCATGTCGGCATACGCGGCGAACTCTGCCCCCGTCAGCGTGCGGCCAGGCTCGGCGTATTCGGCAAACAAGGCCGCCTGGCTTTGCAAGCCTGCCGGCAACAGCGATGGCGCGTAGCTGGCGCGGATGCGCTGCGCCGTCTGCCGCAGCGCATCGCGCCTGGTTTGCGTAATCTGGCCGGCGTGGCAACGGTAACGCAGCAACGGTTGCGCCACGTTGACAAAGCGCGCGCCACGCGCGGCCAGCGCACACCACAGCGCATAGTCTTCCGCATGCGTCGCGGCGGCATCGTAGGGCACTTGCCGCAACACCTCGGTACGCGCCATGACACTGGGGTGGGCGAACGCCACATTAAACAGTAATTGCAGCTTGATGGCGGCGTCGTCCAGCGGCGTTTGCCATACGCCGGACCGCTCGCCGAAAAACTGCACCCAGGTGCCGCACACGTCGGCACCCGTGGCATTCAGGGTATCAAGCTGGATTTGCAGACGTTGCGGCTCGGCCAGATCGTCTGCATCCATGCGCGCCAGCCAGGCGCCACGGGCAAGGGCAATGCCTTCATTCAGCGTGGCGATCAGGCCACGGTTTTCACGGCTGATGATGCTGAAACGCGCATCACGCGCGGCATGCGCCTGCAAGATGGCCAAGGTGTTGTCTGACGATCCGTCATCAATGGCAATGCATTCAAAGTCCGCCAGCGTTTGCGCCGACAATGAATCAAGCGTTTCCTGCAAAAACGCGGCGCTGTTGTAGCACGGCAGGACAATGCTGATCAGTGGCGCGTTCATGCGGCGGCCTCTTTGAGTACACGCCGGGCACGCCACCAGAATGCCAGCACAATCCACGTTTCAACCAGCAACACCACTTGCGCGGCACGCACGGCACCATGCCCTGGCAAGAACAACAGCAGGCCGGCGACGTTGATGATGCCGGCCACAATCAGCACGCGGCTGAAGTAGCGTTCCTGGCCAAACGGCAGCAAGGACTGCATGCCAAACACATAACTGAAGGCGCTCAACAGCACAATCGGCGCCAGCCACATCATGACCGGGCTGGCTGCAGCCAGATCATGGCCGGCCAGGAATGGCATCAGCCAGGGCGCGCCCACCAGCAAGATCAGAGTGAGGACCACACCCGCGCCGCCCTGCACCAGCATGGCCTTGCGGATCATGCGTACGGCGGCGGGTTTGTCGTTATGGGCCAGTTGGGCAATACGCGGGTAAGTGGCCTGCACCAGCAGCGAAATCAAACCCTGCACATTGACCAGCAATTTATTGGCGGCGGCAAAATAGCCCACCTGCAGCACACCGGCATACAGGCCCACCAGTGTGGTCGTGGCCGTGGTGTACAGGCTGGTTGAGAGGGCGGAGAGAAAGAACGGCCAGCTATTGACCAGCGATACGCGGATATCGGCTTTGGTCGGCTTGACCCAGGCCGGACGGGGCAAGCCCCACTGGCTGAACCACCAGAACAGGCCGGCCAGGATCATGGGCGCGCCTTGCAGCACCACGGCCAGATTCACATCCGCCGGGCTCTTGATCAGCAGCAACAAGAAACCCAGCAGCAACGCGCGGGCCAGCACGCTGATGATCGAGGCAATGCGCAACTCTTCCATGCCCTGGAAATACCAGGTCGGAAACGCCACGGAAGCGATCACATTGGTCAGGGAAAACAAGAACACCGGCGCCAGTACGCGCCAGTCCGGCACGAGGGCCGTGGCCACCACCAGCAGGCTGATGGAAATCAGCATCAGCGCGCTCTTGGCCACCATGGTGCGCCAGAAAATGGCGGCGATCTTTTTGGGGTCATCGCGTGAGACGGCGATCTCTCGCGTGGCCGACAGGTCAAACCCGAAGTCAGTGAACAGGATGCCGTACTGGATCACCGACGCGGCGTAATTCATGGCGCCAAACGCCTGCGCCTGCAACACGTGGGTCAGAAACGGAAAGGTGACAAAGGAGATCACGTACTGCAGCCCCTTCACCACATAGAGCGCCAGGATGTTGGACGCCAGCTTGCGATCCATCAGTGCTTGATCCCCACCGGTACGGGGTGTGCAAAGGCGTTGTCGCCGTAGCTGCGCATGATTTCGGCCACGATCACGTGATAGCCCTGATACCAGGTCTGATAGTTCTGCTTGGCCGTGAGGTGATCCGGGTGCTTCATCAGCCGCTGCAGCCCTTCCAGACTGTGCCAGTAATACACCACGCAGGTTTGTCCTTTGGCTGCGTTCTCCCAGGTGTCCTGGCCGGCAAAGTCCGGGTCAGAGGCAGCCGCCTGCATGATCGCCGCATCAAGGCGGTCGAACTCGGCGTCATACTGCTTTTTGGCAAAGATGAAAGTGGCTGAATACATGGTTCGCGCAGTTGTTGCAGGGCCCATAAGCAACAACCCGCGTTATCCGACGCGGGTTGTTCGTAAAACAGGCCCATTGTATTTGATAAGGGCAACCAGGGCTGTAACGGTTTTACGGTTCAGGCAAACCCGTTGGGGTTGCTGCTTTGCCAGCGCCAGGAATCCACACACATGTCTTCCAGCGACTTCTCTGCTGTCCAGCCCAGCTGGGCCTTGGCAGACGCCGGGTCAGCGTAGCAGGCGGCGATATCGCCAGGGCGGCGATCCACCAGTTGATAGGCAATGGTCTTGCCGCTGGCTTTTTCGAACGCCTTGATCATGTCGAGCACCGAATAACCGATGCCAGTGCCCAGATTCACCGTGACCGTGCCCGGGCCTTGCGCCAGTTTTTGCAGCGCTTTGACGTGGCCCACGGCCAGATCAACCACGTGGATGTAATCACGCACCCCGGTGCCATCCGGCGTGTTGTAGTCATGGCCAAACACCGAGAGCTTCTCGCGCTTGCCTACGGCCACTTGCGCCACGAACGGGATCAGGTTGTTGGGCACGCCTTGCGGGTCTTCACCAATCAGGCCGGATTCATGCGCGCCAGCCGGGTTGAAATAGCGCAGCAATGCCAGATGCCAGGACTGATCAGAACGATACAGATCACGCAGCATGTCTTCGATCATCAGCTTGGAGCGGCCATACGGATTGGTCGCAGACAGCGGGAAGTCTTCCTTGATCGGCACGGCGTGCGGATCGCCATACACGGTAGCGGAGGACGAAAACACCAGCTGCTTCACGCCAGCGGCCTTCATGGCTTCCAGCAGGCGCACCGTGCCTACAAAGTTGTTGTCGTAATACTCAATCGGCTTTTGCACCGACTCGCCGACGGCTTTGAGCCCGGCGAAATGCACCACCGCCCCGATCGGCCAGCGTGCAAAGGCTTCGTCCAGCGCCTTGCGATCACGAATATCGCCTTCCACCCAGGCCACCGGCTGGCCGGTGATGGTTTCCAGGCGCTTGATGACTTCCGGCTTGGCGTTGCAGAAGTTGTCAAAAATGACCGGCGTAAAACCAGCCGCCAGCAGTTCGATATACGTGTGCGAGCCGATATAACCGGCGCCACCAGTCAGCAGTACATGCATGCGGGTTTCCGTTATACAAAGTTGAGGTTCACTACCGCCAATGCAAAAACAGCGTGCAGGCTCGGGGACGCACGCTGCTTTACATTAACGCCGCTCTTGTCGCCACAACATGACAATCGCGATAAAGAGGAAAAACATGGTGGGAATCGACACCACCAGTGCCGGCGGCCAGCCGCGCAATTCGCCCAGGTAGACCACCACCTGGTTCAGGAAGTGGAACGCCAGCCCGACCAGAATACCGGCAAACAAACGCGCACCCACGTTGCCACTGCGGCGTTGCTGCTGCGCAAATGGCAAGGCAATGACAATCATCGACAAACAGGCCAGCGGATAGAACAGCTTGCCCCACAGGGCCAGTTCATAGCGCGAGGTTTTCTGGTTGTTGCGGCGCAAGTGATCAATGTAGCTGTAGAGCGCACGGCCCGACATCTGCGAGGGCTCGACCAGCAACACGGCCAGCATTTCCGGCGTGATGGAGGTATCCCACACGCCAGTGGCGGAGCGCTTCATGGTGACGCCGGCTTCATCGGGGGCAAATTTCGTTTCGGCGGCGCTTTCCAGTTCCCACTGGCCATGGCCTTTGTACTTGCCCTGGGTGCCATCCAGAATGCGGTTGAGCACCATCTTGTCACCGAATTCGTAAATCCGGATACCCAGAATGGTCAGGTCAGGCAGCATTTCAGAAATATTGACGATCTGGTGACCATCCTTGACCCACACGCCGGAACGGAACTCCCCGACCAGCATGGCCTTGGTCGCCGCCAGCCGGTGCTGGTTGGCCGCCTGCTTGGCGACCGGGGCGACGTATTCGCCCAGCAGCAAGGTGATCGAGCCATACAACACGCCGATGCTGAGCAGCCAGAACAACAGGCGCTTGACCGACACGCCAGCCGCCCGCATGACCGTCAGTTCCGCATTACCGGCCAGCGTAGACAATGCAAAGATGCCGCCGATCAGCACGGCAATCGGCATCAGGTTGTAAGCGTTGGATGGCGTTTGCAGGAACACGTAGATCAACGCATCGGTCAGGCTGTAGCCGCCTTTGCCCAGATCGCCCAGTTCGCCAATCAGGTCAAAAAAGTTGTACAGGCCCAACAGACCAATCAGCGTGAACAGGATAAACACCGTCAACTGCTTGAACAGGTAACGCGCCAGGATTTTCGTCATGACACGCTCCGGCTGTTGCTACGCCAGACATAAAGGCCAAACACGCAGATCGCCGCAAACACGTGCAACGGCCACATATTGATCCACATCGGCACTTTGCCGTCGGCCACCCAGGCCTGCATGATGTTGACCATGCTGTAGTACACAAAGTACAGGAACACTGCGACCACAAGGTTCAGCGCCCGGCCGCCGCGCGGATTGAAGAAGGCCAGAGGAATGGCCGCCAGCGTCAGGATCAGCGCCGACACCGGCAAAGACAGACGCCAGGCGATTTCAGCATTTTTCTCGGCGTCATCGGTGCCCAGCAAATCGAGCGTGGCCGTCGCTTGCGTACTGGGGCTGGTAGCGGGACGGTCCGACGTCTCGATGCGCAGTTGCGCGTGATCGAAAGTCACCGAATCGTATTCAATCTTGCCCGGCTCGCCCTGGTAAGAGCGGCCCTTGCCCAGCCACAGCCAGCGCTCGCCATTGGCATCCAGGAACATCCCGCCCTTCTCGGCCATGATGATCGAGATGCTCTTGTCTTTCTTCATCTGCACAAAGACGTTGTTACCGGCGTTGGTCTGATTGGTGAAGTTCTCGACAAAATACACACGGTCGGCCGAGGGAGACTCACGGAACACGCCTGGCGCCACCTGGGTGACTTCCTGGCGCGACATGGATTTCTCGCGGAATTCGTTGCCTTTTTTCAGCGCCCACGGCGAAACCACCAGCGAGAGCACGCCAATGAGGATCACCACCGGGACGGAGAACTCCAGCACCGGGGCGATGAAATTGCGGATAGAGCGGCCGCTGGCAAACCAGATCACCATCTCGTTTTCGCGCCACAGCCGCGTCATACAGGCCAGCACGGACACAAACAACATCAACGACATCAAGATGGGCAGGTAGCGCACCGCCGCAAAGCCCATCATGGCCCACACGGCGGAAGAGGCCAGCGCGCCGATGGCGGCCTGGCCCAGCAAGCGCACGACCTGGGTGGTCATGACAAGAAGCAGCAGCACGGCAAAGACTGCCATGGCTACCCACGTCATTTCCTGAATCAGGGTCTTGCGAAAGAGCATGCGTTTTTGACTTATAAGGGGGGACAGGAAATAATCACGCGAGCCTTAAGCAAACAATCCGCGCTCTGGTCATGCATTCTGCATGCAAATGCGGTTGTTCACCAACAAACTCAAGCCCCATAAGGGCTCGCACCAACAATAGATAAGTTGCACACATCAGCGCAACGGAGGCCAGCAACATGGAATATAACATTAATCTCACCCCCCCCGAAAAAGACACCGCCCAGACACTGCTTTTGCCGGTCACCGGCAAGAAGCTGGCGAACGGTCTGAACAAGCTCGACAGCGCCGCCGGCGGCGTGCTGTCGGCATTGGTTGCTGCGGGCGAGGTGGGCGAGAAACCGGGCAGTATTGCCAGCACCCACGCCACGATCGACGGCCAGTTGCGCCGCGTGATTCTGGTGCAGACCGGCGACAACCCGGATCAAGCCGCCCTGCGTACTGCCGCCAGCGCTGCCGCCAAGGCCGCAGTTGCGGGCAAGGGCGCCAGTGCCGGCAACCATTTGCTGCTGGCCGTGGGCAAAGCACTGGATATCCAGACTGCCGCAGCCGTGATCGCACAAGCGTCGGTTTTTGAAGGCTATCGTTTTGATGAGTTCAAATCCAAACCGGAACCTGTGAGCGCGCTCACCGGCATCTCCATCGCCGTCAGCAAGAAGGGCGATCTGGAAGACGCACAAGCCGGCCTGAACCAGGGTCTGGCCATTGGTCATGGCATCAACTTCACGCGTGATCTGGGCAATGCACCGGGCAACGTCTGCACCCCGACTTACCTGGCTGAACAAGCTGTCGCGCTGGGCAAGGCTGCCAGGATCAAGGTCGACGTGCTGGAAGCCGCCGACATGGAAAAGCTGGGCATGGGCTCGTTCCTGGCCGTGGCCAAGGGTTCTACCCAGCCGCCCAAGCTGATCACCCTGGAATACAAGGGTGGCAAGGGCAAGCCGGTTGTGCTGGTAGGCAAGGGCATCACCTTTGACTCCGGCGGTATCTCGCTCAAGCCGGGCGAAGGCATGGACGAAATGAAATACGACATGTGCGGTGCTGCCACCGTGCTGGGCGTATTCAAGGCCCTGACCGCGCTCAAGCTGCCGATCAATGTGGTGGGCGTGATCGCGACCTGCGAAAACATGCCGGCCGGTAACGCCTACAAGCCGGGCGACGTACTGACCACCATGTCGGGCCAGACTGTTGAAGTGCTGAACACCGATGCCGAAGGCCGTCTGATCCTGTGTGACGCCCTGACCTACGCGGCGCGTTTCGAGCCGGAAACCATCATTGATATCGCCACGCTGACCGGCGCCTGCGTGATTGCGCTGGGCCATATCGCGACCGGCCTGTACGCCAATGATGAAAAGCTGGCCGAGCAACTGCTGGGCGCCGCCGCGACGACCGGTGACAAAGCCTGGCGCATGCCGCTGTGGGATGACTACCAGGAACAGTTGAAGTCCAACTTTGCCGACATGGCCAACATTGGTGGCCGTCCGGGTGGTTCGATCACGGCTGCCGTGTTCCTGTCGCGCTTTGTGAAAGATACCAACTGGGCGCACATGGACATCGCCGGTACTGCATGGAAGTCTGGCGCGGCCAAGGGCGCGACCGGTCGTCCGGTGCCGTTGCTGGTGGAGTTCCTGAGCCAGCGCGCTGCCAAGGCCACCAAGAAGAAGTAAGCCGTAGTTGCGGTAAACTAACCGGTTGATCCAGATCCCGAAGCATTCATGGCCGAAGTCACTTTCTATTTCAATGTGAAAAACCGCGAGCAGGCGCTGGCCCAGCTCGTGGGCAAGGCCGTGGCGCAACAATGCGCTGTCTCGGTCCTCGCTGCCAGCGAGGCCGAGGTGGCGCGTCTGGATCGTTTGCTGTGGGACACCCCGCAGACCGGTTTTCTGCCGCACTGCCGCGCCAGCGATGAGATCGCGGCGCAAACGCCGGTGGTGCTCGATTGCCGCGCCCAATTGCTGTCACCCCGCCAGGTACTGTTCAACTGGACGGGTGAGGTGATCAGCGAGGTGGCCGGGCACGACCGGATTATCGAGATTGTCCCGCAGGACGAAGAACAACGACTGGCCGCCCGCGAACGCTGGCGCGGCTGGCAAGCACTGGGCATCAAGCCCGTGGCCATTGATATGCTGGAGCTGGCCCGCCAGCGCTCTGGCGGAGACACGGCGTGAGCCAGGAAGAAGAAAAAAGCCTCAGCCCGCTGTTCACCAAAATGGATGCGCTGCTGGCGCGCCATCGCGGCCCCGGCCACAAGGACAACGAAGTCCTGCCGGTGCTGACTGATATTGCCGAAGAAGAAGCCCCGATCCCGGTGTTGACCGAGATGGCCAGCACTGCGCCGGCCGGCTCGCTGATGTTCGATCCGCACGAATTCCTGGCGCCGCCCCCGCCTGCCCCGCCCTCGCCCATGCCGGTGGTAGCGGTGCGCAAGGCCGAGCCGGAATTCCTGGATTTGCCGCTGCTTGATCTGGAATCCCTGCTGCGTGAGCGCGCGCCGTTCGGGCCTTCGCACGATCTCACCATTGAGCCCGTGGCCGATGAAGCGCCTGCCCCGGCAGAAGCTGCGGCAGAAGAACACGCACCAACGCTCGTGCCCGGCATGGATAGCGAAAGCGAAGCGCTGGAACTGGCGCACGCGGCCGATGACATCCCGGAACTGCAAGCTACCGTGGCCGATACCGCTGAAGACAGCGACGACATCACCACGCTGCACTGGGAAGAAACCACCGATCCTTATGATCTGTATGTCGCCAGCGCGGCCGAGACCGGCGCAGATCAACCGCCGCCGCCGATTGAAGTAGCAGAAGTCACCGCAAGCGACGCCGGAGAAGAAGACTGGTCGCCCGTATCGCCGTGGTGGTCAGACCAGCCTGAGGCTGCGGCGGACGCCGAAACCCTGGCTGCCTCTGCCGGCGCCGGTTTTGTCGAAGCCCCCGCGCCTACCGTGGAACCTGTGCCGGAACCGGTAGCGGAACACGTCCCGGAACCTGTGTTAGAACCAGTGGCCGTGGCGCCGCAAACTCCGGCCGCCCTGCCAGAAGAAGAGCACGCCACCATCACGCTGGACTGGCATGGCACGCAAGAGCCACCACTGGAACTGAATCTGGATGAATTCCGGGAAGAAGATTCCGCCGATGAAGCGCCGACGCCTGGCCTGCATGAACATATTGGCAACTCGGTGACCGAACTTGCTCTGCCCGCCGGCCCGGCCGACAGCGTGGTGGAGCCGGATGAACCGGTCGTACACGAGCCGGTGGTGGCTGCGGTGCCCGCACCGGCCCCGCAACTGGATGAATCGGCCATTATTGAAATGACCGCCAGCGTCGCGGCGCATCTGGCTGTGGATATTTCGACTGAAGTGGAACAACTGACGCGACGTCACTTCGCGCACATGATGCAAACGTTGTATGGCGAAGCGCTGACGCAGTTGATTGATCAGGTCGGCACCGCGCTGGAAGAACTCCTGGCACCGCGCATCGACAAACTGGTGCGGGAAGAACTGCAGGCGCGGGGTTTGATCAGCCCTCGCCAGGACAGTGACCAGGGCCAGTAAGTTCGCCCGGCGCTTATGCCACGCCCATAAAAAAACCGCCTCACCGGCGGTTTTTTTATGGGCAAACAAAACACGTTAACGGTGCAGCCACTTGCGCAGCACCTTGGCAATGCGCCAGCCGGTCAGTGCCATGGGCAGCACTTTGGCAATCCAGGTCAGGCGGCCACGTGCCAGCAAGACGGTGGCAACATCGGCAAACCCGGCCGGGCCGGCAAAGGCCCGCAAGATACCGCGCGCCGCGCTACCTTTGTTGAAGGGTGAACGCAACCGCTCCCAGTCTTCGGCCAGTTGCAGCCGGAAAGCATCGGCCTGCAGCTGCAAGGTTACCTTTCTGAGTTCCCGCAATTCATGACGCGTGAGTTGGCTCATGGCAGCAACTGCTCCCGGTCTTTACGCAATTGTTCCAGCGTTGCTGAAAAAGGTCGCGGCGCGCGCAAGATGGTCCGCCAGGCGCCCCACATGCACAGTGCGCCCCCCAGCAGGTAAGCCAGCGCCACAATCAACAGCGCCATCCAGCGATAAGGCTCGCTGACCCACCAGACCACGGCCACCGACAGCACGCCCAGCCCCAGCCAGAGTACCCCGGCCCCGACCAGCGCCAGAATGACGACCGCCAGCAAACGCTCGCGTTCTTCTTCCAGCTCCAGCCCGAACAAGGACAAATGATTATGGGCCAGCCCGACGAGGTTGGATGCCAGTCGCTGGGCCAGCCCATGATGCGGAGGGCTTGCGGATTCGTGTTCTTCGCTCATGCCACTCCTGCCGGCTTAACGACGCGAAACCAGCATGCCCAGCAGGAAACCGATGCCTGCAGCCACGCCGATGGATTGCCACGGGTGATCATGCACGTATTCATCTGTTGCCTTGGCTGCCTCTTTGGCTTTGCCGGCGATCAGACGTTCAGTCTCGCCCAGCTTGGCTTTGGCTGCCTGCAGGTTTTCCAGAATACGGGTGCGCAGTTCACGCGCCTTGTCGCCGCTTTCACCCACTGCATCACGCAGCAGGCTCTCGGTATCGGTCAGCACGGTTTGCAGATCATCAATCAGTTGTTCTTCATTGGCCTTCACGGACATGGTTGTTTCTCCTGGATGCGTTGCAACAGGTTCCATTGTGGGACATTTCCTGCCAGAACCAAGCTCGAGTTTGCCGAAAACTGCGTCGGACTTCATCCGACCAGGTCAAGGTGCGGCGTCCTGGCGGGTGTAAGAGACAGGTTTGCTGCGGTAGTTCACCGGGCTTGCCTGCAGCGCCCGCATGCCGCGAATCCGGGCGCCAGCCATTTACAGCGCTTCAAGCCGTATCCCTGCCAAAACAAGTATAATTCCCGGTTTTGCATCGCAACCCTGGTTCCTTCCCCCATGAGCACTGCACTCGAACAACTGGCCAAGAGCTTTGAGCCGGCCGCCATTGAGGCCAGCTGGTACCCGCGCTGGGAATCCGCCAACTATTTTTCACCGAGCATGGACGTGAACGCGCAATCGTTCTGTATCCAGCTGCCGCCACCCAATGTGACGGGCACGCTGCATATGGGCCACGCGTTCAACCAGACCATCATGGATGGCCTGACCCGCTATCACCGCATGAAGGGTGAAAACACCCTGTGGCTGCCTGGCACCGACCACGCCGGCATCGCGACGCAGATTGTGGTGGAGCGTCAGCTCGATGCGCAAGGCATCTCGCGCCACGATATGGGCCGTCCGGCGTTTATCGAGAAAGTGTGGGAATGGAAGCAGCAATCGGGCGACACCATTACCGGCCAGATGCGCCGCATGGGCGCCTCGGTAGACTGGAGCCGCGAGTACTTCACCATGGACGACAAGATGTCCTCGGTGGTGACCGAAGTGTTCGTGCGCCTGTTTGAAGAAGGTTTGATCTACCGCGGCAAGCGCCTGGTGAACTGGGACCCGGTGCTGGGCACCGCCGTATCGAACCTGGAAGTCATCTCTGAAGAAGAAGATGGCAACCTGTGGCATATCCGCTATCCGCTGATTGAGGCCGACAGTAAAACCGGTCTGACGCATCTGTCCGTCGCCACCACCCGCCCGGAAACCATGCTGGGCGACGTGGCCGTCATGGTTCACCCGGAAGACGAGCGTTACCAGCATCTGATTGGCAAGATGGTCAAGCTGCCGCTGTGCGACCGTGAACTGCCGATCATTGCCGATGATTACGTCGACAAGGAATTCGGCACCGGCGTGGTCAAAGTGACCCCGGCGCATGACTTCAACGACTACGCCGTCGGCCAGCGCCATAACCTGCCGCAGATTTCCATCCTCACCCTGGATGCGAAAATCAACGATGCCGCACCGGCTGCCTATCAAGGCATGGAACGCTTTGCCGCCCGCAAGCAGATCGTGGCCGATCTGGATGCGCAAGGCTTCCTGGTTGAAGTGAAGAAACACAAGCTGATGGTGCCGCGCGGCGATCGTACCGGTACGGTCATCGAGCCCATGCTGACCGACCAGTGGTTTGTCGCCATGAGCAAGCCGGACGCCGGCGGCAAGAGCATCACGCAAAAGGCGCTGGATGTGGTCGACAACGGCGAAGTGCAGTTTGTGCCGGGCGACTGGGTCAACACCTATCAGGCATGGCTGAAGAACATTGAAGACTGGTGTATCAGCCGCCAGCTGTGGTGGGGCCATCAGATTCCGGCCTGGTACGATGCCGACGGCAAGGTTTACGTCGCCCGCACCGAAGCCGAAGCGCTGGCCAAATCCGGCGGCAAGCCGCTGACGCGCGACAACGACGTACTCGATACCTGGTTCAGTTCCGGCCTCGTGCCGTTCTCGTCCCTGGGCTGGCCGAACGAAACCGCCGAACTGAAGGCATTCATGCCCTCGTCCGTGCTGGTCACCGGCTACGACATCATCTTCTTCTGGGTTGCCCGGATGATCATGTTCAGCACTCACCTGACCGGCAAAGTGCCGTTCAAGCAGGTGTATGTGCATGGCCTGGTGCGCGACGGCGAAGGCAAGAAGATGTCCAAGTCCGAAGGCAACGTGCTCGATCCCGTGGACTTGATCGACGGCATTGCACTGGAACCGTTGCTGGAAAAACGCACCACCGGCCTGCGTCGTCCGGAAAAAGCCCCGCAAGTGGCAGCCAAGACCGAGAAAGAATTCCCCAACGGGATTCCGGCCTACGGTGTGGACGCGCTGCGCTTTACCTTTGCCAGCCTGGCCAGCCTGGGCCGCTCCATCAACTTTGACCAGAAGCGTTGCGAGGGTTATCGCAACTTCTGCAACAAGCTGTGGAACGCCACCCGCTTTGTGCTGATGAATGTCGAAGGCAAGGATTGCGGCCTGGAAGACAACGCCGAACTGGACTTTGGCTTTGCCGACCGCTGGATTATCAGCAAGCTGCAGGAAGCCGAGAAAAACGTCACGCTGGCCCTGGACACCCTGCGGTTTGACCTGGCCGCACAAGCGATCTACGAGTTTGTCTGGAACGAATACTGCGACTGGTACATTGAACTGGCCAAGGTATCGGTACAGCACGGCAACGAGGCCCAGCAACGCGCCACCCGCCGTACCCTGATCCGCGTGCTGGAAGTGATCCTGCGTCTGGCTCACCCGATCATGCCGTTCATTACCGAAGAACTGTGGCAAACCGTCGCCCCGCTGGCTGGCCGCAAGAGCACCGAATCGATCATGATCGCTGCCTGGCCAGTCGCTGACGAAAGCAAGATCGACGCAGCCGCGACTGCCGAAGTGGAAGAACTCAAGGCCCTGGCCTTTGCCGCGCGTAACCTGCGTGGCGAAATGGGTCTGTCTCCGGCCCAGAAAGCGCCGCTGTTCCTGGAAGGCGACGCCAGTCTGGCCAAGTTCAGCCCGTATCTGGTGCCGCTGTGCAAGCTGACCGAGGTCAACGTCGTCGCCAGCCTGCCAGAAGATGACGCACCGGTGGCCGTGGCCGGCACCACGCGCCTGATGCTCAAGGTCGAGATCGACAAGGCGGCGGAAACCGCACGCCTGCAAAAAGAGATCGCCAAAACGGCAGAAGGCGTAGAGCGCGTGAAGTCCAAGCTGGAAAAACCGGGCTATGTCGATAAGGCCCCGGCGCATCTGGTGGAGAAAGACCGCGCGCAGATCGCCGAGCTGGAAGGCAAGCTGGCGCAACTGACCGCGCAACTGGCCAAGCTGGCCTGACCGGTCACTGCAGCCATAAAAAAAGCCCGCTGGCGAAATCCAGCGGGCTTTTTTGTTTGATGCGACTCAGATCAAGTCCAGATCAAGTCCAGATCAGTTGAGCGGAATGCTGGCCGAGATATCCAGCCACGCGCCCGGCTGGGCAACCGGTACGGCCACGTTGGCCGCCACGACCGGTACACGGGCCTGATAAGCGCGGCCCTGATACCAGACCCACTGGCCCGGCTGATAAACATAGCCCGGACGCCAGTCCACAAAGTGGTGATGACGCGCTTCAGACCAGCGATCCCAGCGGGCGCGATCATGCCAGCGCGGATCATCATGGTAACGCGGCGGGGGCGGCGGGCCGCGGTGATCATCTTTGTACCATCCTTCATGGCGACCATGATCGTGATGGTCATCGTGCCAATGGTCGTCGTCGTGATCATGCGCCAGCGCGGCGCTGACGCTGCTGACCATGACAAGGGCAAGCAGGGTTTGCATCAAGGTACGTGTGCGGGGCTTCATGGTGTATCTCCTTTGTCGATCTTGTAACTGAAGCGATGCGGCCATCGTGCCCGGCTTTGCGACTGTGTTCTGTAAGCAAGTTAACAATTTGTACCGATCGTTACGAGACACGGCAGCAGTGTCACCAATAGACGAATGCAATTTCCATATAAGTCAGGGTTGAGCTAACCGGCGCGCTACCACCCACAATAAAAACGGCAGCACAAGGCTGCCGTTTGCGGATGCGGACTATGCCGCTTAACGAACCGGGAAATTAAGCGTGATATCAATCCACGCACCTGACGCCGGCGCCAGTCGTGCTTCATCCGGCGTCAATGCCCGGGCGGGCTCCCAGGCGCGGCCGTCATGCCAGACGTACTGGCCCGGCTGGTATTGATTGCCGGCGTGCCAGTCATCGACAGGACGCCCTTGCAGCTGGCTGGCGTGCGACTGCCGCCATTCATCACGCGAGGGCTGATTGTGCGCCGGTCTGGCCGGCGGCGTGGTCCGGTGGCCCTGGTCATGCCGCGGCGGCTTGCCTGATGCATCGTGGTGCTGTTGTGCTGCGGGCGCTGGTTTCTTGCCTTGGGTATGACCGGCTGGCGGCTTGCCACCCTCGTCTTGCGCACGGCTGGACGGCGGCTGGGTGGGGCGCTGCCCCTGATCATGGCCTTGCGGCGACTGACGCGTCTGATCCGGATGATGGTCCGCTTGCTGTTGCGGCGGTGGCGGCGGGGTGTTGCGGTCGTTGTCTGCCAGGGCTGCGTTGGCGGTGATGAAACCACCTGCGGCGAGCAGGCAAATGAGCAGTTGTCGGGTCATATTGTTCTCCTTGGGGTTGGACAGTGCGGTTAACACCATCGCTTTGTACCCGTCAGGACCCGACAACCGAAGTGACCGGGTGAACACATGGCCTGGTGCTTTTTACTTTGTGTCCACCCTGTATCAAAACCCGCTATCCGTGTATCAATTCAGCGGGAAACTCGCCGTGATATCCACCCACAGGCCCGGCGTCGGCGCCATGCGCACCTCGGTCTCGGTCAACGGGCGGGCCGGCTCCCAGGCGCGGCCGTTGTACCAAACGTACTGGCCTGGCTGATAACGATAGCCGGTGCGCCAGTCGTCAAAATAGCGGCCCTTGAGATGGCTGGCATGCGCACGACGCCAGTCATCACGGGACGCCCAGTGATGCGGGGGTGGGGGCGGCGGGGCGTGATGGGCATGGTCATCATGGTGACCATTGTCTTCGTGATGTTGCGGGTGGTGATCCGGCCCGCCGTGATCATGGTGGTCGTCATCGGCCATGGCAGCCGAACCCATCAGCAGGCTGGCCGCGGCCAGCAGTGGAAGCAGCACTTTACGGGACATGTTGATTCTCCTTTGTAGTTTTCGGTGCGGTGTCATGGACTCGCGCCGTCTCATTATTGCGCCTGTTTAATTACGCGAAGATATGACCGCGCCAACAGGCAAACCGGTGATATTCACGCCTTCGTGGCCACGGTTAGTTCAGCGGAATGCGCGCAGTGATATCCAGCCACAGGCCCGGTGCCTGCAAGGGTGTCAGACCGACTTCCATTGCGCTGAGCGGCCGGCGGGGCTCCCACACACGCCCCTGATACCAGACCCACTGGCCAGGCCGGTAGTAATAGCTGCGATGCCAGTCATCAAAATACCGGCCTTGCAGATGACGGCTATGCGCCCGCCGCCATTGGTCGCGGTTATGCCAGTGCGGTGGCGGACGGTGGGCCTGCGGTGGGGGATGAGCGTGCGCCGGCGGGCGGGCATGGCCCGGCGGTCTGGGCGGCGTGGGTCTGGTGCTGGCGTGAGGCGGCTTGCCTCGCGCTGGTTCGTGAGCCTGGACGGTGGCCACCAGACCACCCATCGCCAATATCAGTGCACCGTTTCTGAGTACGGACTGGAGCATGGAGGCGGGTTCCTGTTTTTATCAACGACTCCAGGATAGGTCCGACTCTTTCTCAAAAGTTCTTGTATCAATTACAAGAATGAAAAAATAACAATCCCGGCCCTGCCCTTCAGCTTCTGGACAGAGCCGGTCTGACGTTAACAGGCGCAGGCAACGTCGCTGGCTGATACGGCGGCCAGCCCTTCCGTGGCGTAACCGTCACGCTTGAACCAGTCCAGCCCGCCAATCAGTTCACGTACCTCAAAACCCAGCCTGGCCATATTGAGCGCGCCCTTAGTCGAGGCATTGCAGCCTATGCCATCACAATAGGTGACATAGAGCGCGTCCCGCGGCAGGTCAGCGGTGGCCACCTCGCTCATCAGGCGATGCGGCAAATTGATGGCGCCAGGAATGTGCTCATGCAAAAAAGCCTCTGCCGTGCGTGCATCAACCACCACCACTTTGCGACCGGTGCTGCGCAGGTGCATCAGATCGGCGGCGTCGATTTCGTACTGCAGTTTTTGGGCGTAATGCGCGATTTGCTGGTCCATGACTTCCCCTCCTCAAGAAACAATCAACAGATTGCGGTCCGGTGTATTGCTGGCCGGTTCGAACACCAGATCAGTCGCGCCAATGGCCTCAATCACCGCCAGGCCATGCGCGCGATAGCAGTCACCCGAAATCAGGATCAGGTCTTTACCCTTTGCATCCGTCAGCCACGCTTTGCCACCCGTGATGCGCACACTACGATCACGTATAGAGAGTAACTGTGCGTTATATAGCCGCAGTGGCAATCCGTTAGCTGAACTCATGACGTTGATCCTTCTTCATGTCTGGTGCAAAGCGCGTTAGCATCTCTACAGGAAGGATTTTTCCGGTTTCACTCGCCCTGAACAATCGATTGTTTTTGCGTGGATAGTTGAATTGGATTCACCATTAAAACCACCGGGCCGCTTGCCCTCACTCTCTGCCTTGCGGGCGTTTGAAGCCGCCGCCCGGCTGGGCAATCTGGCGCGCGCTGCAGACGAGTTGTTTGTGACGCATGGCGCAGTCAGTCATCAGATCAAAACGCTGGAAGCGCAACTGGGTTTCCGGCTGTTTTCCCGCAACGGGCGGGGCGTGGTGCTGACCGCGCCCGGCCAGCGACTGGCGAATATTCTCAACGGTGCGTTCAACGATATTGCCGGGGAAATCGCCGCGATCGTGCAGGAACAGCAACGCCCACGGTTGGTGATTACCTGCTTGCCCTCGTTTGCCGCCAAGTGGCTGACCCCGCGCCTGGGCGAGTTCATCAGCAAGCATCCTGATGTGGAGTTATGGATTCGTTCAACCAAAACGCCGGAAAACCTGGTGGCCGAAGAGATCGACCTGGGCATCCGCGTGGGAGAAGGCAAGTGGCCCGGCGTGCATCTGGAGCACTTGATGGATGATGAATTCGTGGTGGTCGCCAGCCCCAACCTGCCCGGCGGCCTGCCCGCCACCCCGGCCGACTTGCTCAACCGGGTGCTGCTGCGCTCGGACACCGAGCCGTGGGAACGCTGGTTTGCCGCAGCCGGCATTACCGGCGCGCCAGCGCTGGGCAGCATGGTGTTCAATGACTCTGCCCTGCTGGTGCAGGCCGCCGCACAAGGTCAGGGCGTCGGCCTGGCGCGGGCGTCGCTGATCCAGCCGGAACTGGCCGACGGCACGCTGATTCCGCTGTTTGATCTGCGTGTGCGCATGCCTGGGGCTTACTGGATTGTCACGCCGGACGCGCCGCCCTGGCGCCCGGCTGTGCATACCTTTGTCAGCTGGCTCAAGGCCAAGGTCGCTGAGGGCTAACCCGGCGACTCAGGGTTGCTGATGCTCCGCCGGCAGTTTTACTTCAGGCGAGGCATCTTCAATGGCCGCGTTGGCAGCCTGCTCCGCTGGCGGCTCCGGCGGCTGGCCGGCCGGGGCGCCGACCGCATCGGCCGCATCAAAACGCGCCCAGTTATGCAGCAAGGTATAGCTGACGGCCAGCAAGGTCGGGCCGAGGAACACGCCCATCACCCCCCAGGCCATGGCGCCGCCGACCACGCCGATCAGGATCAGCACAAAAGGCAGATTACTTTCCTTGCCGATCAAGAGTGGTTTGACCACGTTGTCGGCCATGCTGACCACGCCCACCATCCACACGGCCAGGAACACCGCCCAGCCCGTGCTGCCTTCGTGATACACCCAGAACGCCACCGGCAGACCCAGCAGGCTCGGGCCGCCCGGCATCAACGACAAAAAGCACGACACCAGACCAAACGCCGCCGCATTGGGCACGCCAGCAATCAGATAACCAAACCAGGCCAGTGCGCCCTGCACCAGCGCGGTTCCGATAAAACCGTACACCACGCCGCGGACTGTGCCGCCGGCAATCATCATCAGTTCCTGGCCGCGCTGGCCGCCAATGCGCCGCAGGATGGTCATCAGCCAGTGAATCAGGTCGTGGCCGCTGATATAAAAGAAAAACGAGAACCCAAGACTCAGGAACAGCAACAGCACGCCGCTGCCCACCGCAGCGCCCATTTTCAGCAAGAAGACGCCCAGCGGTTTGCTCCAGTCCTTGACCCGCGCCATGACCTCCGGGTCTCCGGTCGC
Organism: Silvimonas iriomotensis; assembly: GCF_014645535.1. Classification (NCBI taxonomy): domain Bacteria; kingdom Pseudomonadati; phylum Pseudomonadota; class Betaproteobacteria; order Neisseriales; family Chitinibacteraceae; genus Silvimonas; species Silvimonas iriomotensis. Next base: position 552,118 of record NZ_BMLX01000003.1, on the reverse strand, counting down.
GATGCCATGCCAGAAGGTATCGATATGCGGGCCAGCCCAGGGAATGTGGACAATCCAGTCTGGCAAGGTCGGCAAACCGGCCTGGATATGCTCATGCAGCCAGACGGAGATCTCGTCAACGTTGGCTGAGAGCTCAACCCCCGCCATCAGCATGGGCGCGACGATGACGAAGGTGAAGATCACCAGCATGACCATGGCCGGCAGCAGGCGATTGCCGCGACACAGGCGCACCATCAGCATGTAGGGCTGCCAGGTGGCGTAAACCAGAATGCCGGCCCAGATCAGCGCCGCCACAAAGGGCGCGAGGATCTGGTAGGACATCAGCATCAGGCCCACCACCGCGCAAGTGGCGACAGCAGATTCAATCCAGGTGTGACGGTTTTCTTTCTTTTGAGCCGTATCGGTCATGAGACTGGGTGCACCGCAGAAATGGATAGAAGACAAATGAAACAGGACTGGCAGGCTGCATTGTAGGCGCTGGCAGCGCCCTTGGCGCGGGAATCACCACCGCCAGCCATGGCCGGCGCGGTCAGGCACGCCATGCCACCTGGCAAACCCGGGGTTTTCATCTAGTCTGGTGACTTGAACCACACCACTGCCGCTCATCGAACCGCCAGGCGGCACTTTGGCCCATTCTGCCGGTCTTAGCCAAATACCGCTTTGCCAACAAAGAGATACCTGTAACCAGACCCGGTAATAATGGCGTGCCTGTTGTGGACGTCCTCACTATGTACATAGAGTGCGGACGGCTAGAATTCGCACACCTAAAACGAAGGCTTGAAAGCCCCAGGGACATCTCAAGGAGAAACGCAATGTCCGACCAGAAACTTCATCCAATGATCCTGGCTGCCGCAGGGGCAGTCATCCTGGCGTGCGGCGTTGCCGTCGCCCACATGGCCGGCTGGATCGGTGGCAACAAAACCGAAACCGCCGAAATTGCCGCCAGCGTGCCCGCAGTGGTCGCTATCGCGTCCGAGCCTGCATCTGTTCCGGCCCAGGTTGCCGTAGCTACGCCGGTACCGACCCCGGCCCCGACGCCGGTGGCAGAAGCCAAGCCCAAACACAGCAACAGCCAGCGCGCGACGTCCCATAACAAGGGCGAAGAATACTCATCCAACCAGCCCGCACCGCAACCGGCCAAGCAGGTTTGCGCAACATGCGGCCAGGTCACCAGCGTTCAGGCCATCAAGCATGAAGGCGAGTCCTCTGGTGGCGGCGCAGTAGCGGGCGGTGTGGTCGGCGGCCTGCTGGGTAACCAGGTGGGTAACGGCCGTGGCCGTACCCTGGCAACCGTGGTTGGCGCGGTCGGTGGTGCACTGGCCGGCAATACGGTTGAAAAACACGTCCGCAGCGAAACGGACTACGAAGTGCACGTCCAGTTTGATGACGGCAATACCCGTACCTTTACTTACAAAGCCCAACCGGCCTTCGCGGCAGGTCAGCGTGTTCGCGTCTCTGGCGATACCCTGGTGGCAGAATAAGTCTGCCTCTGGCAAGCAAGCAAAAACGGCACCTGCGGGTGCCGTTTTTGCATTTATGGCCGGCCAGTTGTCGCAGACGTGCGCGGTGAGGCGTGTCAGGTATTCATCTGGTAAACCAGCTGTTGTAAGCTCCGTTATCTAGTTTTTGACCAGAAACCGATTTATGCGGAGTACAGGATTCATGCTCAGAAGATTAAAAGCAGCGGGCTTGCATCTACTTATCAGTCTGACCGTCTTTTGCCTGATTCTCGGGCTGCTCATCCATTACTGTTACCCGTGGCCGTATTACGAGATCAACGGCCTGTTCCAGGGCCTGCGGATCACGGCTTCGGTCGATATCGTGCTCGGCCCTTTGATGACCGGTCTCGTTTACGTGCAAGGCAAGAGCAAACGCGCGCTGTACTTTGACTTTGTCGTAATTGCCATTGTCCAGATTGGCGCGCTGATCTATGGCGTGACGACGCTTTACTCCCAGCGCCCGCTCGTCAGCGCGTTTCTGGATCGCGGCTTTCAGACGCTGCGTCTCAGTGACTTGCCCAAAAGCCAGGCTGATTGGGGCAATCTGGTCCAGCTGCGGGAGCAATCGCCCATCCAGCCGCCTCTGCTGGCGGTAAGACCGGGCCAGACCAGCGAAGAAAGCGCCCATATGTTTGGGACGGAAATGGCCAGCAGCGGGTTCCCGCCAGAGTTCACCTCGCGCCTGGAACCGGTTCCGGCGCACTGGTCGCAGATTGTGTCTGCCAGCCTGGCCTTGCCAGCCAAACTGCCTGCTAAAGACCAGGCTGTGGTGGATGCTTTTATTGCGGAACACAAGATCGCGCTGAAAGACCTGGCCCTGTTCCCGCTCAAGGGCGCGTTTGATAGCTGCACCGTTGCCTTTGCCCGCAAAGACGGCCAGTTTGTGGGCTATATGAGCTTGCAACCCGACCGCTACACCGTGTCGCCCTTTGCCAGGAAGCATGGCTGAGCACGCCAGCCTGAGCCAGCAGGCCATTGTTCGCGACGATGGCCTGGTCTGGCTGCCGTACGACCTGCCCTTCCTGGCTGACGCCCCTCGCCGCTTTGCACCGCTCTCGCAGCAGCGGCTCATCCACAATGCGGCGTTGAACGCGTTCAGTCTGGATTACGCAGCATTGCGCCAGTTGCATGTCATCAACGGCGCCGGTGTTGCGCTGGGCGATGCGATTGTCGGCCTTGCGGTGCTGGCGCAGTTGCATCGCCGGTATCCCCAACTGGTCATCACGGTATACCTCTCGCCGCATACACCTGCTCATGTGCAAGAGATTTACGCCCTGGCCGCGCACGTTACGGTCAAATGGTTGCCGTTGCCCGTCGCCGCCATCCAGAACACGGCGGATGCGGTCTGGGTTGATCTGTCTGACTTCATGTTCCGGCCGGCCTTTAACCAGTTGCCCATGCACGATTTCTTCGCGCTCAGCCTGGGCATGGCAGTTGAAGAACTGGACACAGCGACACGGCAGAATGCCTGGCTGCGTGATATCCGCTTGCCGGCCCTGCCGGCGAATCTGGCCGCTGGCTATACGCTGTTATGTCATCAGGCCAGCACTCCGCTACGCAGCATGCCAGAGGCCATACGCCAGCATTGGGTGCACAACTGGCTGGCCGGGCACGCATCACCGCTGGCGGGTTTCGGACCAGACCTGGCGCCAGGCTGGCATGATCTGACGGCGTGGTCACGTACCCTGCCCCACTTCATGGCGGCCATAGCCGGTGCTGTACGCGTGGTCAGCGTGGATAGCGCGGCCGTCCATCTGGCGGCGGGCCTTGGCGTGCCGTGTGAGGCATTGTTCATGGGGATTGATCCGGCCCTGCGTGTGGCGGACTACCCGCTTTGCAGGGCGCTACAACTGGATCATGAGGGTGGGTTGCGCGGCCTGCATCACGCGCGGGACCAGCAAGATGTAGCGCAGGCACAAGCGTGCTGGCGGCGCTGGCTGGACGCCACCGTGCAACGCAATCAGTGATGTCGCGCCAGTTCGCGCGCCCGCTGGATCAGTACATCCATCAAGAGCGCAATACTCTGACGCGTTTCCAGATCATCTACCCTGGCATAGATATCATCGAGTGACTCGTGTACCTCGCAGGCCAGGTGAAACAACAGCACTTTTTCGCGTTCATTGGCGCGCAACAGATACATATTGATTTCATCAACAATGTGATCAGCCAGCTCGCCCGGGTAGATGGCGGCCGAAGTCAGAATCCGGTCGTATAGCCGAATTCCGATCAGCCCCAACGATAACAACTGGGTCGCCATACGTGCCTCCTGTGTCCCGGTTTGTATCACTTTAGACCCTGCCAGCGGCCCTATTGCACCGCCCGTCTGAATCAGAATGGGAATATTCGCGTCAGGAACAAGACAACATGTCGCGCCAGAAAATGTGCGCCAAAACCGCCGGAAAAATGAAAAAGGGCATCGTTGACCGATGCCCTTTTGACTGACTGACCCGGATGCTTACCGGGGCGCAGACACCGCGTACTGGACGCGTTCGAAGTCCACGCCACGCTCCACCACCGATTCCAGGCGGATCTTGCGGGTTGCCTGGCCATCCCACCATTCGACCAGACGGCCCGGGCGGAACCAGCCCACTGGCAACAACAGCGCCGGGTGCGCTTTCAGGCTAGGCGCGGCGGGCAGCCATAGACATTCAGTCCAGCTACGACGACCGGCATTGACCATGTCCACCGGACGCACTGCGGCGGCTTGCGGTGCGCCTGGCATCAGCCGCACCCCCACCACCACGTGTGATTCTTCTTGCTGCAACCAGCGGATGACGCCCACAAAGTAGCGGCCACCCAGATTCACGGCCAGCAATTGCTGCAGGGAAATCCGCGCACCTTCCTGCAATGGCCGCGACAACTGCATACCGTTGGCCGACTCGTTGCGCACTTGCCAGCGTTCGGTCACCACTTCTTGCTGGGCGGCAGCGCCCCCCAGGGCGGACGAGGAGCCAAACAGCTGCATGCGCACCAGATCTTGCTGATCCAGCGAGAGTTGTTCTTCCGGCAGGGTAAAGTTACCCGTGCCACCTGCGGCGTGGTGCTGCTTTTGCAGGCCGAACACCACCTCGATCTCTCGCGTGGAAGCGTGGCGCGGCAGGGAACGGTCAGAAAGTTGCTCACACCAGGTGCGATACAACTCAACCAGCAGGGTTTCAACCACGCTGCCGGCAAACTGCTCGCCCAAACCGAGTTTGTCCGGGCTCTCGCCATTGCGCAGCAGTTTGATCCGGCGGGATAGCGCCTGGGCCAGCTGATAGGTGTCGATCTCCAGCACGTTCGGGCCGTCCGAGCGTGGCTCGGTGCGGCGCGGCGGGCCGGGTTCGTCAAAGTCGATCTGCAAACTGCCGCGACCAGGCAAGGCGCGTGCTTCGCGCTCCAGCGGGGCGCGCGGCGCCAAGGCCGGCAGACGTTCGTCCAGCCATTGAATCTGGCGGGCGGTAAAGTGATACGGGCTGGCACCGGCCAGCAGCAAGGCATGAATGAACACGCTTTGCGGCGTAGCCACACCGGCGGCCTTCAGCAGGCTGTCCTTGGCCGGTTTTTCCGAAATACCGCGCGCTTCAGCCAGGCGGTAATAGGCAAAAATGGTTTTCCACAACTCGCTTGGCACCACCTGGTAGGCCAGCAGGTGCTCGCGCACCATCAGGCACTGGTAGCGCAGGCTACGTTCAGCCAGCAGCGCCAGGTGTTCCTGTACGTCAGACAGGCCTTCCAGCGCGGCGTGCCAGCAGCGGGCATAGGCTTGCGCCATATGCGACCACAGTTGCATGGCAGATTGCCATGCGGCCATTTCATCCTTGCCAAACGGCACGGCGCGGCCCAGATAGCGGTCAGCGAGGGTGTGATGCACCAGGTGCACGGCTTCGCGGAACAGTTCCAGAATCTTCAGCGACTCATACGGCGGGATATTGCTGCCGTTGAGCGCGGTGAGGGCTTCGACCAGTTCAGCTTGCGCGACGGGGGCGTTAATCAGCGGTAACAGTTGCAGCCAGGCCTTGGCCGACCGGGCATCGGTAAACGGCGGTACCGCCGTACCTTGATAAGCGGGTAGCAAATCAGTCTGGTTCATGGCGCAAGCTGTTGAAGACGTTGTTTCAGACGTTCGATCATGTCGGCAGTGACGGGCAATTGTGGGTTGTCGTTTTGCGGCGCAGACCAGATGGAGCCAGGAAAATGCCGATCGTTGCGCCAGCGCGGAATCACGTGCCAATGCACGTGCGGCACCATATTGCCAAGACTGGCAAGGTTGATCTTGTCAGGGTTGAGCGCAGTGCGGATCTCATTTTCCACTGCAAAGACCACTTCCATCAGCCAGTCTCGCTCCTGTGCGGGCAAATCGGTCATCTCTGCGACATGACGATTCAGGATCACTCGGCAAAAGCCTGGATAGTCCGGATCATCGACCCAGATCACCCGACATAACTCATCCTGCCACAGCACCTGTTGATCATGATCATTGCACAGAACACAACCGCCTTCCATCACGATTTCCTTATGTTTGCGCCGGATTATAAACAACCCCCCGCCATAAACAATCGGGGCATGAATACTGTCATGCCCCGAAAGCGATTGTAGCTGACCGGTGGTCGAAAAGGTAGCAGGAACGGCACCGCAAAACCGTCCCGCTTGTCATTTCAGACGCAATCAAAAAAAGCGGCAAACTTACAACAGAACGCGTTCAATCCCCCCGGTACGGGCTTTTTCGACGTATTCCGGCATCCAGTTTTCACCCAGGACGTACTTGGCCATTTCCACCACGATGTAATCGGCGTCCATATTGGCGTCGTCATCATAGCGATGCAGACCCTGCAGGCAGGACGGGCAAGAGGTCAGAACCTTGACCGGTGCCTCGGCGCCGGATTCGGCACGCAACCTGGCGGCGCCCTTCTCCAGCTCTTCTTGCTTGCGAAAGCGCACCTGGGTCGCGATATGAGGCAACGAGGTACCGAAGGTTCCCGACTCGCCGCAACAACGGTCGTTCAGATCAACCTTGCTGCCCATCAACTGGTTGGCCACATCGATGCCCTTGTACTGCTTCATCGGGGTGTGGCACGGCTCGTGGTACATGTAGCGGGTACCGGTGACGCCCTCCAGCTTCACGCCCTTTTCCAGCAGATATTCGTGGATATCCAGCAGGCGGCAGCCCGGGAAAATCTGCTCAAACTGATACTTGAGCAACTGATCCATACACGTGCCGCAGGACACGATCACCGTCTTGATATCCAGATAATTGAGCGTGTTGGCGACCCGATGGAACAACACGCGGTTCTCTGTGGTGATCTTGTTGCCCTTGTCCTCAAACCCGGCCGAAGTCTGCGGATAACCGCAGCACAGATAACCCGGCGGCAGCACGGTGGTGGTGCCCACGTGCCAGAGCATGGCTTGCGTGGCCAGGCCCACCTGGCTGAACAAACGCTCCGAACCACAGCCCGGGAAATAGAACACGGCTTCGCGATCTTGCTCGGCCACCTGCAATTGCGGGTTGCGGATCACCGGCACGATGTTGGCGTCTTCCACATCCAGCAACGCCCGCGCGGTTTTCTTGGGCAGATTGCCCGGCATGGGTTTGTTGATGAAGTGGATGACCTGCGCCTTGAGCGGCGGTTTGCCGCCGGTGCTGGACGGTGGCGCCTTGAGCGTGTTCTGGATCAGCCCCAGCGACTTGCCCAGCTTGTGGCCCAGACGTTGTGCCTTGCCGCCCCACTCGATGGTGGTCTTGCGCACCAGCTTGATGGTCGCCGGGTCTTTGATGGTGAGAAAACCCATCGCCAGCGAAGTCATCGGGTTGAATTTCTTCTGGCCTTCGTCACGCAGGAAATTGCGCATGGCGATCGACACATCGCCAAAGTCGATCTTCACCGGGCACGGGTTCACGCAACGGTGGCAGACCGTGCAGTGATCGGCCACGTCGCCCAGTTCTTCAAAGTGCTTGAGCGAGACACCGCGCCGCGTTTGCTCTTCGTACAAGAAAGCTTCGGTCAACAGGCCGGTGGCCAGAATCTTGTTGCGCGGGCTGTACAGCAGGTTGGCACGCGGCACGTGCGTGGAGCACACGGGCTTGCACTTGCCGCAGCGCAGGCAGTCCTTGACCATGTTGGAGATACCGCCAATGCCCGATTGCTCCAGGATCAGCGATTCCGAACCCAGCAGGCTGAACGACGGCGTGTAGGCGTTGGTCAGGTCTGCGCCGGGCAGCAGCTTGCCCTTGTTGAAATGGCCATTCGGGTCAACGCGCTGTTTGTAGGCTTCGAACGGGGCCAGTTCCTCGCGGGAGAGGAATTCATACTTGGTAATGCCGATGCCGTGCTCGCCGGAGATCACGCCGTTGAGATCACGCGCCACCTGCATGATGCGGGCGACGGCGTGATGCGCGCGTTGCAGCATCTCGTAATTGTCAGAGTTCACCGGCAGGTTGGTGTGCACGTTACCGTCGCCAGCATGCATGTGCAGCGCCACCCAGGTGCGGCCCTTGAGCACCTGACCATGCAGGGCGTTGACGGCATCCAGAATCGGCTTGTCGGTGCGGCCGCAGAACAGCGCTTCCAGCGCGGCCTGCAACTCACGCCGCCAGGAGACGCGCAGGGCGTAATCACGCATGCTGTGATACACGCTCTGCGGCGCATCGGCGGCGGTTACAGCGCGTTCCAGCGGCGCTTCCGGCCAGGCTTCAGTGTAAGACTCGAACGGCAGGTCCAGGTTGTCCAGCAGCCATTGCCAGCGCTGGCGCACGGCGGCGATCTGGCTCAGGGCCGATTCGCGGCGGTCGCCAATCAGTTCTTCGTGGCTGACCGAGGCGTCGCTGATATCCATAGGCAAACGGCCACGGGTAAAGAACACGGTCAGCGCGTCGAGCAGTTCCAGCTTGTTGTGGATGGACAATTCGATATTGATGCGCTCGATCGCGTCGGAGTACTCGCCCAGGCGCGGCAGCGGAATCACCACGTCTTCGTTGATCTTGAAGGCGTTGGTGTGTTTGGCAATGGCTGCGGTACGGGCGCGGTCCAGCCAGAATTTCTTGCGTTGCTCACCGGTGACGGCAATAAAGCCCTCGCCAGAGCGCTGGTTGGCCAGCGCCACCACGTGCGATGCCGCCTGCCCCAGCTTGTTTTCATCATCCGACACAATATCGGCGATCAGCACCATCTTCGGGCGACCACGGCTCTTGGCCTTGGTGGCGTAGCCGACGGCACGCACATAGCGCCAGTCCAGATGCTCCAGACCGGCCAGTTGCACGCCATCCAGACCGTCGATGTAATCCTTGATTTCAACAATGGCCGGCACAGCGCGGCTGACTTCGCCAAAGAACTCCAGACAGACCGTGCGGGTGTGTGCCGGCAGACGATGCAGCAAGAAACGCGCGGAGGTAATGATGCCGTCCGTGCCTTCTTTCTGGATGCCAGGCAAACCTGCGAGGAATTTGTCGGTTACGTCCTTGCCCAGACCGACCTTGCGGAAATCCTTGCCGGCAATGGTCAGGACTTCTTCGCGGATCAGCGTCTTGCCATCGGGCTTGTAGCGCGAGACCTTGAAGCTGGCCGACGGCGCGTCGTGAATCTTGGACAGATTGTGGTCAAGGCGCTCGACGAACATCCAGTTGCCATCCGGATCAACCATCTTCCAGCTGACGAGGTTGTCCAGCGCGGTGCCCCACAGCACGGCTTTCTTGCCGCCGGCGTTCATGGCCACGTTGCCGCCGATACAGGAGGCGTCGGCCGAGGTCGGGTCCACCGCGAACACGAGGCCCTTTTCTTCGGCCGCTTCCATCACGCGGCGGGTGACCACCCCGGCGCCACACTGGATGGTGGCCACTTCATGATCCACGCCGGGAATGCGGCGCACTTCCACACCGTTGTGGCGATCGAGCTTTTCGGTATTGATGACGGCCGACATCGGCGTCAGCGGCACGGCGCCACCGGTATAGCCGGTACCGCCGCCACGCGGAATGATGGTCAGTTTGAGTTCGATACAGGCCGCGACCAGCGGGGCCATTTCTTCTTCGGTATCGGGGTTCAGCACCACAAACGGGTATTCGACGCGCCAGTCAGTGGCGTCGGTCACGTGCGAGACGCGGGCCAGGCCATCAAAACAGATGTTGTCGCGGCGGGTAATACCGGCCATGCGCTTCATCACCTGCTTGCGCAGCGCGGCGGTGTCGCGGAAACCGTTGGCGAATGCATCGACCGCCTGACGGGCGCGGGCGACCAGGATGCCGACCTTGTCGTTGCCATCGCGACGCTTTTCGATCTCGGACAGACGATGCTTCATAGCGTCGACCAGCATGGCCAGACGTTTGGGGTTGTCCAGCAGGTCGTCTTCCAGATACGGATTGCGTTTGACCGCCCAGATATCGCCCAGCACCTCAAACAACATGCGGGCAGATCGGCCGGTCACGCGCTCGCGGCGCAACTCTTCCAGCGTGAGCCAACCGTCTTCGCCCAACAGGCGGATCACGATCTCACGGTCAGAAAAAGACGTGTAGTTGTAGGGGATCTCTCGCAGGCGGTCGTGCTGTTGAGGGAGGTTAGCGGCGGTCAAATCGGCCATGGATGGGGGCGCTCGCGGGTTCTAATCAACGTTTGAGGGTTGATTTTATCGAAAAAACGCGCGGCTAAAGTCCCATTTTTGCTAGGGTTTTTCTAAACCGCCCCAAAACATGACGGTTTGATGTGCACATGCAACAAATCTGGTGCATGACAAGGGTGTTACGAGGGCTCCGGCGTAAGCCGCAATTCCATGGTGGCCAGCCGGGGCGAACGCGCATGTTCCAGCAGTTGCTGGCGCAGATCGCGGTAGTGTTTTTCGTGCTCCAGCGCGGCATCGGCCTCGCCGTGGCAACGGCACAACTCGGCCAGCGCGTAGTGGGTATTGGCCATCAGATGCTGCGATCCCATGCTTTGCGCCAGCACCAGCGCCCTGGAAAGTTCATCAGCGGCCGAATCCAGCGCGCCTTCAGCCAGGCTGCACTGACCCAGCCACAACATATTGGAGGCCTCGCCCCAGGTGTTGATATGCAGCCGGTTGATCTTGAGCGAGACCATCAAACTCATGCGCGCGCGCTCCATATCGCCCCGCGCCATGTCGATCTGGCCCAGCACGCTGTAGATTTCGGCCTCGTACTCATAGTTCTTGTCGGCGCGCACCAAGGGCAGCGCCTGCTTGAGGGTGGCGACGGACTCGCTCTGCAGCCCCAGCCGCATCAGATCCACCGCGATATTGATCAGGCAGCAACTGGTCAGCTGGGCGTCGTCCCGCTCTTCGGCCAGCACGGCGGCGCGGCGATGATGGGCCAGCGCAGAATCAAATTGCTCATGGGCAAACAGCAACTGCCCCAGACCGATATGCGCACGGATGCGGACTTCGGGGGCGATGTCGTCATCGGGCAATTCAACGCAAGCACACCAGCAATCACTGGCGCGCTCATATTCGCCACGGGTGTAGTACAGACGCGCCAGCATCTGCAAAGCCTCGCCACGTTCTTGCCCCATACCGAAACGCTCGCCGCGCTCCATGGCGGTCAGCAGGGCATCGTGGGCTTCGTTGTGGCGGCCAAACATGTGCAAGGCATTGGCTTCAACCACCAGTGCGGCAATTTCGCCGCGGTGGTAGTCCGCGCTTTTGGCCAGCTCGCGCGCGCGGCCAGCCAGCGAAAGTGATTCGGCACTTTGCGAGGAAACGAGTTTCCTGGCCCGCTCGATCAGCGAGTCGACTTCTTGTTCCACCATGGTGTTTTCCATCCCGTGGGCTCGTCTGCGGAGCATCATCTCCGCTGGTCTCATTGCCAGCTATGCAGCGACATTAGCACGTCAGCATGACAACACTAGGTGCACCGCAGCATGAAAATGCCCCGCTGCCGCCCGTGTGCACGTGTAAAGGTTTAACCTGATGCGGCGACGATGGCAGCGCAATCTGCCGGAGTAAGGCGTCCGTGCTCACCCAAAGCGGTACGACCATGCCGGATGAGTTGCTCCTCGACCTTCTTTGCCGCTTCCTGCGGATTGATGCCGTGGGCTGACAAACGGACGGGCACGCCCATGCGTTCAAAGAATGCGGCTGTCGCTTCAATGGCAGCCAGCGCCAGCTCACGCCCCTCGCCAGAAAGCCCCCAGACGCGGCGCGCGTATTGCACCAGCTTGGCTTCCTTTTCATCAACGCAATGGCGCAGCAGCGCGGGCAGTGTCACCGCCAGCGTCTGCGCGTGATCCAGCCCGTAAAGCGCGGTCAGTTCATGGCCGATGGCATGGGTGGCCCAGTCTTGCGGCTGCCCCACGCCCACCAGCCCGAACAAGGCCTGGTTGGCGCCCCACATGACGTTGGCGCGGGCTTCTTCATGCACGCCGTCCAGCAACTCCGGCCCCAGTTCGGCCAGGGTGGCCAGAATGCCTTCGGCCAGCCGGTCCTGAATGCGGGCGTGGGCCGGATAGGTGAGGTATTGCTCCGTGGTGTGCACAAACGCATCGACCACGCCGTTGCCCAGTTGCCGTGGCGGCAGGCTGGCCATCACCGTCGGGTCCAGCACGGCAAAGCGGGGGAACACCAGCGGGTTCTTGAACGAGAGTTTGTCTTGCGTGGCAGAACGCGTGACCACCGAGGCCAGATTGCTTTCAGAGCCCGTGGCCGGCAGCGTCAGCACCACGCCCAGCGGCACGGCTTTTTCCAGCTTGATGCGGTTGCCCACAATCAACCAGGGATCAATGGCCGGATCAAGCTCAATCGCCGCGGCGATGAACTTGGCGCCATCGGACACCGAGCCGCCACCGGCCGCAATGATCCAGTCGGGCTGGATTTCCCGGCCGATCTCCACCGCTTTCATCAAGGTGTCGAACTCGGGATTGGGTTCAATGCCAGAGAACTCGGTGATGTCGGCGTAAGCCAGCGCAGTGCGGATCTGGTCGTACACGCCGTTTTTCTTGATACTGCCGCCGCCGTACACCAGCAGCACACGGCTACCGGCCGGGATTTCATCGGCAAGACGGGCAATCTGGCCAGCGCCAAAATGCAGCCGCGTGGGGTTATGAAATGTGAAAGGGGTCATGAGCGAGGCTCCGCAATGGCACATGGCATGCCGCCGTAGGGCGCATGCCAGGAAAGAGTCAGTGCGTTACAGATGGGCGCAAGGGGTGCGCACATCAAGCCCTGCGGCATCAATCAGATGTCGCCGATCCGCGTTTCAAGCTGCTGCAGGCGGCTATAGGTGCCCGGACGCACGATGCGGTTGAAGATTTCCAGGTAGCGCTTGTGATGATGTTCGGCTTCGGCCACGCGCCCCTGATGGGTATAGGTTTGCGCCAGCAGGTGGTGCGCCTGATAGGCCTTGTGCGAGATCCCCATCTCGCCGGCCAGATCCAGCGCTTTGTGCAGCACTTTGTGTGCAGCTTCAAACTCGCCGTTGATCACATGCAGCCGCCCGCGCGCCAACAGGCGCAGGTTCTGGCCCCACAGGCACACGTGTTCGATGGATTCAGCGCGCGTCAGCCACTGCCCTGCCGTGGCAAGATCACCACGGTCCATCGCCACCGTGGCGCTATAGACACAGATTTCTTCCTGATACTCTTTTTGCCCGGCCGATTGCGCCAGCGTCAGACCTTCGGTCAGCGCTTCTTCAGCGTCATCCAGTTTTTCCAGGCGCAGGCAATCGGTAGCGACATTGATCAGCACCCGGCAACGCAGCACTTCCGGCAGCGTGGTGCCTGCCATGCGCTGGGCGCGCCGGTGGTGAGACAGCGCCATCTCATAGTTCTCGTGGGCAAAGTAGATTTGCCCCAGTCCAATATGGGAATGAACGCGTGTTTCGGTGGTGAATTCGGTATTGGCCGGATCAAGACAGTCCGACCAGTAATCGATGGCGTCGTCGTACTCGCCAATGGTGTAGTAGACGGCGGCCATGTCTTGCATGATCTCGCCGCGAATGGCGTCAAAATCCTCTTTTTCGGCAATCGTCAGTGCCTTGAGCAACGACGCCTGGCCTTCATGCATCTGTCCGAAAATCAGCTGCATGGTCGCGCACCGTTGCAGTGCGCGTACCGCCAGCAAGGCATCCGTGCCGGGCACAATCTGGCGCACGGCTTCCTGGGCAAGGCGCAGCGACTCATCCGCATCCGCATAAGTCAGCCTCTCGCTCTCACCGATCAGTGCCGCTATATCGGCGAGCTTGCTCGATTGCATTTGCGGTAAACCAGTCAAAAGAGTTAAACACGGCAGAGCCTATTCCGAATCCTGCCGCCGTACAAGAATTACATGACTGGAGGCTGACAACCGCCGACTGACTTGTCCGGGCGAGGCGTTTTTGTTATGGCCGTTTGCCGCTCACGTTTTAGCAGCAGCAAGGCTTGTCACCGCAAACGGCCCGCCCTTGTCGAGTGCACGCTGGTAAGCCGGGCGGGCATGGATGGCCTCAAGGAAGTGCTGGATATGCGGCCTGGCTTGCGTCGCGCCACGGGCCGCAGCGGCCTCCAGCACAAAGCTCATCTGGATATCGGCCGCGCTGAATTCATCGCCGGCAAACCAGCCGGTTGCCGCCAGTTGCGACTCGACAAAATCCATATGCGTTTTCAGTTGGGGCGCAAGGAACACCCGCCGCACCTTGTCGGCAATACCGCGCACAATGGGCCGGATGAAAAACGGCATGGGTTGCTCCGGCATTTTGCCGAACACAAGACTCATCAACAGCAAAGGCATGGCCGAGCCTTCAGCGTAATGCAGCCAGTAGGTGAACTGCCGGCGTGCCGCAGTGCCCGGCGCCGGTCGCAGATAGCCCTCGCCGTACTGGTCCAGCAGGTATTCAACAATGGCGCCAGACTCTGCCACAGTGACGTCGTTATCGGTGATCACCGGCGACTTGCCCAGCGGGTGGATGGCCCGCAACTCAGGCGGCGCCAGCAAGGTGGCCGGGTCGCGCCGGTAAAACCTGATCTGGTACTCGATGCCCAGTTCTTCCAGCAGCCACAATACCCGTTGCGAGCGCGAATTATTCAGGTGATGCACCGTGATCATGCGTAAGCCCTTGTGGATGTTTATGCTTCTGGCAATGTAGCCGAAAGGCCGCCATCGTGTACGGGCATAGCGTGTCCAGGTGGCATACCTTATGGCACCTCAAACCGGTTTGAAAATATGCTTTTTCAAACTCTGACCTCTTTCAATCAACCCAGGATCACCCATGACCTCCTCCCGTTCCTTGCTCAGCGTGGCCGGTCTGACCGCCTTGTTGCTGGGGCAGTCCCTGCCTGCGGCCGAGCCCCCGGCCGGTGCTGATATCAGCCCGGTCAAGCCGCAAATTCATGACAGCGGCCTGGCGGATCACTGGGCACAACAAGGTGTGTTCATGGAAATCCTGGTGCGCGCCTACCAGGACAGCAACGGCGATGGCATTGGTGATCTCAACGGCCTGACGCAGCGGCTGGACTATCTCAAATCCCTGGGTATTACCGGCATCTGGCTGTTGCCCATTTACCGCAGCGCCGATCACGATCACGGCTATGCAGTGGCCGATTACCGCGATATCGAGCCCGACTACGGCACGCTGGCCGATTTTGACCGGCTGATTGCCGAAGCGCACAAACGCGGTATTGGCGTGATTCTGGATTACGTCATCAACCACAGCGCCGACACGCACCCGCTGTTTATGGCAGCCAATCAGGATGCTGCGTCGCCGTGGCGTAACTGGTATGTCTGGAAAAACAGCAAACCCACGGGCTGGCAAACCTATGGTGGCGATCCGTGGTACGCCGGCAAGGCGGGCGGTTATTACTACGGCGCGTTTGCGCCATCCATGCCGGACTTCAACTTCCGCAATCCGGATGTGCTGGCGTTTCATCTGGACAACCTGCGCTTCTGGCTGAACCGCGGCGTAGACGGGTTCCGCTTTGATGCGGTTGGCGCGCTGGTCGAGAACGGCCCCAATGCCTGGGAAGGCCAGCCGGAAAACCACAACATCATGCGCCAGGTGCATGACCTGCTGAACCGGTACGGCAAGCGTTACATGGTGGCCGAGGCCCCGGCTTATCCGGCCGAGTTTTCCGGCAGCGATTCCGCCGGCAGTGCGTTTGCCTTCGGCCTGCAAAACGCCATTCTCAAGAGCGTGCAGATGGGGCGCGTCATGGACACGCTGCCCGCGTACCTGAAGCAAAAGCCCGTCGCCAGCATGGGCACGTTCCTCTCTAACCACGACAGCTTTGCCGGGCCCCGGGTGGCCCAGCAACTGGGCGAAGACCTGCCCTCACAACAACTGGCCGCCGCCACGCTGCTCACCTTGCCGGGCATTCCGTTCCTGTATTACGGCGAGGAAATCGGCCAGACCTTCAGCGAACCGGTGAAGTGGGATGACCAGCGCCTGCGCGGCCCGATGAGCTGGGATGACAGCGCCAACGCTGGTTTCAGTACGGCAAAACCATTCCGCACCCTGGCGCAAAACCATGCCACCGCCAATGTCGCCGCCGAAAACGGCAAGCCTGGCTCTTTGCTGGAAACCTACCGCGCGCTGATTGCGCTCAGAAAAGCCCAGCCCGCGCTGCAAACCGGCGCGCTGCGGATACTGTCGGATGACGATGATCCGGTCTTTGTGTTTGTGCGCGAGCAAGGCAAAACGCAGATTCTGGTCGCCCTCAATTACAGCCGCCGCGCCGCCGACGCAGCGTTGCCCGCGGCCTGGCAAGGCCAGTGGCAGCTTCTTTACACCAACGCCAAGCCAGGAAACGTTCAGCTTAAATCTGACAAGATCAATCTGGCTGCCCAACAAGCGGCCATCTTCATCAAAACCGCCCCCTGAACCGGCCGGCGCTTGCTCACCCGCAATAAGCGGCCGCCTGAATACCCGGCCATTATTGAAATAAATTCATACCGCAACGCAGCAACAACCCCCTGCCCCACAACCCGCGCCAGTGCTGGCGCGGGGGTTTCTCCCCACCGCACAGCCCGATTCATACACAGAAAAAACTGGCGCCAAGCGTAAGTTAAACACAATATTAGTGCAGACGACTTACTACAAATGAGACGCCGTGCTGCGCATCATCATTTTGCTGATCGGGGCCGATCCATTCCGTCGCGAATGGCACAAGCTGCCTGTGATCGGTACCGTTTTGATCCTGATCGGGATTGCCAGCGTGCTGGGCCTGGCCTGGTGGCTGCTGATCGTCGTCAGCACCCTCTTTGGCCTGATCTGCGTCATTGAAGGCCTCGTCAGCCTGGCCGATCTGAGCGTGGTCAGGCGCAAGCACCGGCTGGTGTTGTTGCTCAGTGCCGGCGCGCTGATCGCCCTGGGTGGTCTGGCCATGCGCGCCCCGGTCGATAACAGCTGGGCCAGCACCGTGTTCTTTGGCATCGGCTTTCTGATCGACGGCATGCTGCGCACGGCCTCGGCGCATGTGATCCGGTTCAATGGCTTCAAGCGCAGCATGTTGATCGGCGTGGGCGAAATTCTGGTGTCGATCCAGGTGTTTACCGGCTGGCCGATCGAGCACCTGCATGTCTTCCCCGTCTGTTTTGGCATTCTGCTGATCGCATACGGCATCATGATGTGCCGGCTGGGGCTGGAATTTCGCGAGCTACCGGAAGGCGTATCGGTGTTGTCGATGCCGTATTTCCGCCGCCACAACTGGTACTGGTACGAAAAACTGCCCATCCACGCCGCACCCGCCAAGCGCCCGTTCTACCCGCTGATGGTGCATGTATGGACACCCGTGGGCTCCACCCCCAACCCGCAACGCCGCGCCATTGTTGACCGCTACATCGCCGCCGTGGATCGCAGCGGCAAGGTGTCTACCGGGCACTCGTCACTGGAACTGCCGCCGGACCTCTATATCAGCCTCTACCCTGGCGTGGAGAGTTTCTCTGAACAGCAATTCAAGGGCATGTTGCTGGCACACAAAGAAAACGACATCCCCGGGCGTTTTCTGGAGTCTTATGAAGCCGAAGTAGCCGACTGGTGCGAACCCAACCGGCAAATCTGGTTTCGCAACTACAACGAAGAAGCGCTGCGCACCTTCTGGGACATCTACCGCCGCGACGTCGTCTACAACCTCTCCAGCCGCAACTGCTCCACCACCGTCGCGCTGGCCCTGGACGTCGCGCTGGAAGGCATCGTCGGCCGCACCCGCCCCTGGTACCGCTTTTTCATCCTCGCCACCGACCCCAACGTCTGGCTGTTGTCCTTGCTGCGCACCCGCGGCAACACCATGACCTGGACCCCCGGCCTGATCCTCGACTACGCCCGCGTCCTGCGCCGCGTCAGCGAATTCCAGCGCGAACGCTGGCTGGTACGAATGCTGCACCGGGTATTTGGCTGATCCAGCCCCGCCACCGAGGCTGGGGTTGCTGTTGCTGTTGCTGTTGCTGTTGGTTTGGGTTTTGCCGTTGCTGTTGCTTTTGACCTTCCCCCCCATTAAAGCCAAGCGCCGAAGGAGTGGAGGGAGACCCAGGCTCCCGACCGACTGAGGGCAGCCCGGAGGGCCGCAGGGCTGGGGTCGCCTTTCTTTGGTTACTTTCTTTGGCGAAGCAAAGAAAGTAACGTACTCCGGCCACCGCCGGTATCAAAAACAACGCGCCGAAGGGCGCTACACACCCAGTTCAGCAGGATCACCGCCACATTCAGGAATCCCCCCAACACTCCGCGCAGGATGTTTGGTAGATACAACGCCACCTTCTGCCCGCACTCACCCCGTAGTACGCTACCCCATCTCCCCCACCCTCCCCCCACAATGACCACCGGCCCTTTCGCCCACCCCACCGCCCCGATCGACCTGACCACCCTGCTGGCCGATTACGATGCCGTGCGCCAGTGGGCCATCCAGAGCATGTTCGACACCATGGAAGACTTCTGCGAAGGCACCGTGATTGTCGATCACGAAGCCCGCATTGTCTGGATCAACGCCCGTTATGCTGCGCGCTTTGGCTTTGCCGAACCCGCTGGCGCGATTGGCCGGCCGGTGGAAGAAGTGATCGCCCACAGCCAGATGCGCGACGTGGTCAGGACGGGCAAACCGCAGTTGCTGGATATCATGCCCGCCGCCGGGCATGAGTCACTGGTGGTCACGCGCTTGCCGCTCAAGGACAAAAGCGGCCAGGTAGTCGGCGCCATCGGCTTTGCCCTGTTTGACCAGTTGCAGTCGCTCTCGCCCATTGTGGCCAAGTTCAGCCAGCTGAAAAAAGAACTCGCCAGCGCACAAGAGTCTTTGGCGCAGGCGCGCAAACCCAAGTACTCGTTTGACAGTTTCATTGGCACGGGCGAGGCCGCCACCGAGGTCAAACGCCGCGCCCGGCGCGCCGCGCAGATGGATTCCCCGGTGCTGTTGCTGGGTGAAACCGGCACCGGCAAAGAAGTGCTGGCGCATGCCATTCACGCCGCATCGGCCCGCGCCGGCAAACCGCTGGTCAGCCTCAATATGGCGGCGATTCCGGAAACCCTGCTGGAGGCCGAACTCTTTGGCGCGGCGCCCGGGGCTTATTCCGGGCTGGATCGCAAAGGGCGGATCGGCAAATTTGAACTGGCCGATGGCGGCACGCTGTTTCTGGATGAAATGGGCGAGCTGCCCCTGGCGCTGCAAAGCAAGCTGTTACGCGTGTTGCAGGACAAAGAGTTTGAGCCGCTGGGCGCCAACAAAGTGATCCGTGCCGATGTGCGCATCATCGCCGCGACCTCCGCCCCCTTGTTGCAACGGGTGGAATCCGGGGCGTTCCGTGCCGACCTGTTTTACCGGCTCAATGTGCTGACCATTGGCACCCCGCCACTGCGCGATCGGGCTGAAGACTTGCCGGCGCTCTGCCAGGCGGTGCTCGATGAGCTGGCCCTGACCTGCGGCGTGCGGCATATCTCGGCCGCGGCGGTGGAATACCTGCGCCACTATCACTGGCCGGGCAATGTGCGGGAACTCAGAAACGTGCTGGAGCGCGCCATCATGCTGTCTGACCGGGCCGAACTGCAGGTGGATGACCTGGCCGCGCTGATCGACGTCGGCCACGGGCGCGCCGCGCTGGGCGAGCCGGATCAGGACTACCAGAGCGCCATGCTCGCCTTTGAAAAACGGTTGCTGGAAGAAGCCCTGCAAGCGGCTGGCGGCCGTGCGGCACTGGCCGCGCAACGGCTTGGCATCGGCCGGGCCACCTTGTACAAGAAGATGACGGCGCTGGGCATCAAGCCGGCGCGTTGAGCCTGGCCCAGCGTCAAACGGCCGCCGCCGGCAAGCGTAATGCGTCCAGATCCAGCCGGGTCAAGCCGTCCAGTTGCGCCAGAAAGTCTTCATCGTGCGAGATCAGCACCATGGCGCCAGGGTAGTCGCGCAGGATGTCGATCACATGCTGGCGCACGGTCAGGTCCAGGTTGTTGGTGACTTCATCCAGAATCAGCAATTGCGGCGGCCGGGCCGCAATCAGTGCCAGAGCCAGCCGCGCGCGCTCCCCGCCAGACAACGCCGCAGCCGGCGTCGATACCGCCACCGTATCAAAAAACAGAAAGTCGGCCAGATGCTGGCGGCGCTGGGCCTCGGTCCACCCCGGCACCAGGGCACGCAGGGCGTCCTGGGCCGACAGGGCCGGCGCCAGCGTGGCGTAGTGTTGATCCAGATAGCCCACCTGCTCCGGCGCGGGCAACAACCAGTCGCCCTGACGGCTGATGGCGGCATCGCCCAGCATGGCGCGTGCCAGCGTGGATTTACCACTGCCGTTGCGCCCCACCAGCGCCAGCCGGTCGCCCTGATTGAGTTGCAGGTGCACGTCGCCCAGCAGCGGCACGCCGTAACCAACACGACCATGGCTGATCTGCACCACGCCATCACGCCCACGCGCAGCGGGTAGATGAAAATGCGGCACGATGGTGGCCGCCTGGCGCACTTGCTCCAGTTGCTCGGCGATGTCTTCCCGCTGCGTACGCAGGTCTGCCTGTTTACGGCCTGCGGTGGTGTTGCTGCGACCAAGCTTGGTCAGCGATTTGACGGTAGCCCACTTGCCGTTCTCGATGCTTCTGGCGCCGTGCTGACGGGCGTGCGCGGCACGTTCCTGTTCTTTCATCAGCGCTTCATGGGCCGACTTTGCCGCACGCCGGTTCTGCGCAAATTGTCCGGCCAGGCTGGCCCGTTGCCGGGCGCGTTCGGCCATGTAATCCCGATAGCGCCCGGCAAACACCGTGATCCGGCCTTGTTCCAGATGCCAGAGCGTGTCGCAGGCTTCATCCAGCAGCGCAACATCATGCGTTACCAGTACCACCGCGCCGCCGAAATGCCGCAGCATGCGGTACAGCGCCCGCCGGTTGGGGCCATCAAGGTGATTGGTCGGTTCATCCAGCAACAAGATATCCGGCTGCTGCGCCAGCGCGGCCCCGATGGCGCGGCTGACGCGTTCACCACCGCTGAAGGTGGCTTCATCTTGCTGGATTTGCACAACGTGGCCATAGCGCAGGCCGGCCACTGAACGGACCGCGCCTTCGCTCGGCATGGCAAGGCCCGCCAGCACATTGAGCAACGATGATTTACCGCTGCCGTTATCGCCCAGAATGGCAATACGCTGGCCCCGTTCAATGGCGCTGGAGAACCCGGAAAAACAGACTTTGCGGCCGTGGGAGACACCCAGGCCTTCGATTTGAAGCATTGACATGAACACACACTCGCGTTGGTGGGCAGAGAAAACGTTTGCCCGTACAGGGCGCTCAGGCGTGTGTGTTCATTTGGGAATCCCCCGGAAAAGAGCGGTTATTTTGCCGCAGCCCCACGGCAAGGAACAGGCAAAAAAACACGTGACCGACAAACGGGCCGCCACCTTTGACAGGGCGGGCGGTCAGACCATTGTGCTTGCCCGCTGGCCAAGGCCTTCTAGAATGAAATCCTGATAGTTCACCACCGCACGAGGACCCGCATGGATAGCAAACTGGTTCGGCTGGCCGAATCTGCTTCTTCTGCCCGCAGTCTGGAAGAACTTGCGCAACCGTTGCTGGAGCTGCTGCAGAACCTCACGGAATTCGAGTCCACCTATATCACCCGCATTGATAGCGGCATGACCACGCAGTTGATCGAGTTCGCCCGCAATGTGGGCAAGCTGGAGATCCCCGAGCAACTGGCCGTGCCCTGGTCGGACACGCTGTGCAAACGCTCCATGGAATCGGGCTGCACCTACACGGACGATGTGCCGGGCCGCTGGCCGGATTCAGACGCCGCCCGGGCACTGGGCATCCAGAGCTACATCAGCGCGCCCATCCGTACGCATTCGGGCTCGCTGATTGGCACTTTGTGCGCGGCCAGTACCAAGCAAATGGCCTTGCCGGAACGCGCGCGTACCTCGCTGCATCTGTTCTCACGCCTGATTGCCCAGCATATCGAACGCGAAAAACTGCTGGATCAGCTGCAGGAAACCAATAACCGGCTGACCCGCGCAGCGCTGACCGACCCGCTGACCGCCCTGCCCAACCGCCGCGCCATTCTGGAAGAACTGGCGCGCCTGCTGGCACTGGCACGCCGGGAAGACAGCACCGTGCTGGTCGGCCTGGTTGATCTGGACCACTTCCGGGAAGTGAACGAAACCCAGGGCCATGTGCGGGGCGATCACCTGTTAAGCGATCTGGCCACGCACCTGAACCGCGTCGCGCGCGATTACGACGTGGTCGGCCGCTTTGACGGCGATGAATTCGCCATCATCGGCCCCGGCCCGGCCAGCAAGGAAGAAGCCGAACGCGTAGCAGCAGAAGTCACACGCTTGTATGCCGATGCCGCCGCCAGCATCCAGAGCGCCAGCGTGGCCTTTGTGGTGGCAGACGGGGCAATGAGCGCAGACGAAGCCATCCGCTATGCGGACAAAGAAATGTCCAGTGTCAAACGCGCCAAGACGCAAGTGTCAGCGAAGTGATGCATGCGGAAGGGACTGGCTTTGGCATGTCTGCTAAAGCCAGTCTCCCGTTATTGCCATCCCGCCAATAACATATGCGTAAATCATGCATGCAAGATTCGGTATCTGTAAGACGTGCAGCCAGCCAGGCCCACGAAACCGGCCCCAAGCGTACATCACCGAGCTGACTGGCAGCAGTTGCAGCAGAAGCCAGGGCCATCCCATCCAGCCATGAAAGTGGTGCCACGTATTCCACACGACCATCGCCATGAGATACAAGAACGCTGCGGCAGCGCCGTGCATGGCACACCAGAACCGCGCGGTTTTATCCTCGTTTTTGTCTAGCGTCCAATAAACGAGACTAACAAGGACCATACACAAGGGTGCCACAAATTCATGCTGATAAAGCCAGTTGGGCACAGGCGACCTCCTGACCTCAACGTAACTGACCAAGCAGCGCCGGCCAGTCCGCCAGCACGCTGTCCCGCGTGCGGATGCCCGGGCTGACTGGGTTCTCGGCATCGTCCCGGGTCAGGCGGGCAAATACCAGGGTGCGGCCGTCCTGCGTGGCCCAGCCGACAAACCAGCCCCAGCCGTGGGCGTAGTCAAAGTCGGTTTTGCTGAGGCGCGGGTAGGCAGCGCCGGTTTTGCCGTGCATGTCCCAGCCGGCCGGGCTTTGCTCAAGGCGGGTGATATTGCGGGTCATTGCCAGCGCGTGGGCAGAGACCGGCAACTGGCCGTTGACCAGCCGGGTCAGGAACTTCACTTGTTCTTGCGGCGATATCTTCAGCGATGAGGCAATCCACGCCCGGTAGAGCCCGTTGTTCTGGCCCGGATCGCCCGACATATCCGCGTTGCCAAAGCCGAAGTCCCGCGCGTACCGGGTGACCTTTTCGGCCCCCAGATGATGGGTGACGCGTTGCGAGTACCACACCACGGAGTATTTGATCCACGCGGCCGGGTCGGTCGGTTTGAGCCAGTTGGCACCGCCCCAGTCGACATCCCCTTTGTGATAGTCCAGCACCGGCGCGTGTTCGTCCTGCAAGAAACCGCTGTCAAAGCCCATGAGGCTCATGGCGATCTTGTAGGTGGAGGCCGGGGTGACGCGCTCGGCGCAGTCCTCACCTTGTTGCAGCAGCACCTTGCCGGTGGCGGCGTCCGCAATCAGGGTACACAAGAGATGGGCTTGCGCCTGCGGGGCGATCAGGGCCAGGGCGGCCCCGATCAAGGTGGCGTTCAATGCGGCGGCAAGACGCATCAAAGTTTCGCGTCGCGGGCAGTTTCAAAGAAGAACAACTGGGCCAGGCGCCCGTCTTGCATGGTGCTGCCAAACACGCTGGAAAGCCCGTGATAGAAGTTGCCGCGATAAATCACGATGCGGTTGCTGCGCATGGGGATTTCAGCCTGCACTTGCCAGATATCACGCTCGTGCGCCAGGTCGTCAAAATCGCGTTTGCCATCGGCACTGGCCACGCTCCAGCTATCCTGGAAGGCGGCAAAATCCTTGAAACCAGCGGCGCGGACCACGTCTTCCGGCGGGCGACGATCCCAGCCGGTGGCGCGGTGCTGCCAGAACGTGGTGCCGCCCTGGCATTGCTCCGGCGGGTTCAGATAGAGCACGGCGGCGTATGTGGTGGCCTGGCCCTGATCTTCGTTATCAATGTGGATATCCGTGCGTGCCTTGGCATTGGCCACGCTGACGCGGAAAGCGCCGTTATCGGGGGACGACCATTTGACCGGGCAACCCAGCGCGGTCGCAATGCGATCCATGATCTCCTGCACCGGCTGGCCATCCGTCTGCACGCCAGGGAAATTCTGGCCCTCATACAGATTGGCGTGAAATGCCTGTTGCAGCGCGTGTTCGCGGTAGGCGACGGGGTCTGCCATGAACTGGTCGATCACGTGCAGATCGCGCTCGGCAATGAAGTGTTCCAGTTCAGCGCCGGTCAGGGCGCACTGGCCCCACTGCTCGGCGCTCATGACGGTTTCAGATTCGGTCACGTTCTGGCGGGGCAAGGCATAGCCAATGCGAAAACGCGCCTCAAACTGCGGATGCTGGCGGGCCACGTCGGCGGCGGTGGCGCGCGCCAGTTCCAGATGTTCCAGCTGCCAGGCCAGATCGACAATCCGTTCGCCCAGCGCCCCGCTTTCCGGGTGATGCGGCCGCACGGCCACCAGCGCATTCAGCGCGTCTTCGCGCCGGCCCAGCGCCACCAGGGCCTGGGCGTAATCCAGGGTGTACTGCAAATCAGCCGGTTGCAGCGCCACGGCGCGTTGCAGGTGCGCAAAGGCAGTGGCCGGATCATGCCGGCGCAGGTGCTGGCTCAGGTTGAAATGGAAACTGGCATTGTCTGGCTCCAGCGACAGCGAGCGTTGCAGCAATGTCATCCCCACCGCGCCCTGGCCGATACCGATCAGCGCCAGGCCCTGATAGTGCAGCGCATCGGCTTGCTGCGGGTTGCGTTCCAGCGCGCGCTGATAAGCCGCCAGCGCTTCGGGCAGGCGGCCTTCATGATGCAGGCGCTTGCCGGTTTCAACCCACTGGCTCGCGTCGTTTGCTGCTGGCCGTGCTTCAGCGACTGCGGCACCGCCGGCCGCCAGTCTGCGTTTTTTCTCACCCATGCGCCTGTTCCTGACCCTTGTAACAATTGCGCCCGCAATGACGGGCAGCGCACATCATAGCCCTGATCATGGCGCGCTCCGGTCAGGTATTCCCCCGATGCAAACACCCTGATCCGGTTGAATAAAAAAAGCACCCGAAGGTGCTTTTTTTTAGTTGGCCAATCAAGCCTTGGCCAGTTCAGCGGCAATGGCGCTGCTCAGGCGCGGATCATCGGCCGTGACATCGGGCGAGAAACGTCCGACCACTTCGCCCTTGCGGTTCACCAGGAATTTTTCGAAGTTCCACAGCACATTGGGTTGCGGTGCGATCTCGATCCCCTTGCTGGACAAACGCTCGCGGAACGGGCCTTCGCCCGTGGCATCCGGCTGGGCGTGGGTCAGTGCGTTGTACAGCGGGTGCTGATCGGCGCCCACGACAGAAATCTTGGAGAACAGCGGAAAAGTGACGTCATAGGTGGTGGCGCAAAAGCTCTGGATTTCTTCATCCGTGCCCGGTTCCTGGCCCTTGAAGTTGTTAGCCGGGAAACCCAGCACTTCCAGACCCTGGCCGTGTTGTTCGCGGTAGAGTTTTTCCAGCGCTTCATATTGCGGGGTCAGGCCGCACTTGGACGCGACGTTGACCACCAGCAGGACCTTGCCGGCGTAGTCGCCCAGCGTGGCCGGGGAGCCGTCGATTTTGTGCAGCGGGATATCCTTGATCGCTTGTGTCATGTTGAATCCTGTGGGCGTCGTGTGAGTGGAAAACCTGGCGACCGCCTGGTCGCGTCAGGCGTCATTTCACCGTATCTGCCGACGCCGCGCCAGTCATTTGTCATCAAGCCGGCATCACCTGCCACGATGCGAACGGGTCGGCCAGCGCTTGCGGATTGCGCCGCAAGGCCACCAGTTCGGCATCCGTCGCCAGGCAATGATCCAGCATCCGGGTCAGGCGGGGTTGATCCATGGCCATGCCGATCAGCACCAGTTCCTGGGTGCGATCACCATAAACCGGGTGCCAGCTTTCCATGATCTGCGCCAGTTCATGCGTCTCTTTGGGCCATTGTTTGCGCGGCACAGCGGCATACCACAGGCCGGCCGCACCATGGCGCGAGGCCCCGCCCGCCTGCGACCAGCTGCCGACAAAATCCGGGCGCGTGGCCAGCCAGAACCAGCCTTTGGAGCGGATGACGCCTGGCCATTCGCTATGAATGCATTGCCAGAAACGCTGCGGGTGAAACGGGCGCGGGTTGCGGTACACAAAGCTGCTGATGCCGTACTGGTCGGTCTCTGGCGTGTGTTCGCCGCGCAGTTCCTGCAGCCAGCCCGGCGCATTGGCGGCGGCTTCAAAATCAAACAAACCGGTGTTGAGGATGGCGGTCAGCGGCACGCGCCCCATCTGGCTTTCCAGCACCCGTGCGCGCGGGTTCAGCGCCAGCAGCATGCGGCGTAGCTGCGCCAGTGCGGCGGGCGTGACAAGGTCGGTCTTGTTGAGCACCAGCACATCGCAAAACTCAATCTGCTCAATCAAGAGATCGACCACGGCGCGGTCATCTGCGTCGCCCAGGGTTTCGCCGCGCGCGGCCAGCAGGTCTTCCGAGGCGTAATCGGCCAGAAAATTGAACGCATCCACCACCGTGACCATGGTGTCGAGCCGCGCAATGTCCTGCAGGCTCTGGCCAAGTTCATCCCGGAAAGTAAACGTTTCGGCCACCGGCAAGGGCTCGGCAATGCCGGTTGATTCGATCAGCAGATAGTCAAAGCGCCCTTCCTGCGCCAGCCGGTTGATCTCGACCAGCAAGTCTTCACGCAAGGTGCAGCAAATGCAGCCGTTGCTCATCTCTACCAGTTTTTCTTCCTGGCGCGACAGGGCTGCGCCGCCATCGCGCACGAGGCGAGCGTCGATATTGACCTCCGACATATCGTTGACGATCACCGCCACGCGCAGACCGTCCCGGTTATGCAGTACGTGGTTCAGCAAGGTGGTCTTGCCCGCGCCCAGGAAGCCGGACAGGACAGTCACGGGCAGGCGCGTATCGGTTGAACAGGAAAGGTGGGCTGACATGGTCTGATCCGGTTACAAAAAGTGATTTGCAACAATGTTGCATTTCGGCATATGCTGCCATCCACTTTTGCAATTTGCAACATTGTTGCATTTATCGATCACACCACAACATTCCGGGACTTCATTCATGCGTTCATTTCTGCCGCTGACCGCCGTTGCCATGGCACTGCTCGCCCCGCCCGTGTGGGCCAGAGAGATCCGGGCGGTCGCCAGCTTTACCGTGCTGGCCGATATCGTGCGCAATGTGGGCGGTGCGCATGTCGCCGTCACCAGCCTTGTCGGGCCCAATGGCGATCCGCACGTGTATGAGCCCACGCCGCAAGACGCCAAAGCGCTCAAGCAGGCTGACGTGGTGTTGATCAGCGGGCTGGGGCTGGAGGGCTGGATGACGCGCCTGATCAAGACATCCGGCTATAGCGGCAAGGTCACCGTTGCCAGCAATGGCATCCACACCCGCACGATGACGGACGATGGCAAGGTGGTTACTGATCCGCATGCCTGGAACGACATGGCCAATGGCGTGATCTATACCCGCAACGTGATCGCCGCGCTCAGCGCTGCTGACCCGGCAGATGCGGCGGATTTCCGGCGCAATGGCGAGGTATACATCAGCAAATTGCAGGCGCTGGATGCCTACGCCAAAGCCAGGTTTGCCACCTTGCCCAAAACGCAACGCAAAGTGCTGACCAGCCACGATGCCTTTGGCTATTTTGGCGCGGCCTACGGCGTGACGTTTCTCTCGCCGGTGGGGATTTCAACCGAGGCAGAACCGGCCGCGGCCGATGTGGCGCGGTTGATCAGGCAGATCAGACAGGAACACGTGACCGCGTATTTCTTTGAGAACTCGAACGATCCGCGCATGGTGAAACAGATTGCCGATGCCACGGGCGCGGCACCGGGCGGCGAGTTGTACGTTGAAGCGCTGTCACAGCAAGACGGCCCGGCCGCCAGCTACGAGGCCATGTTCCGCTACAACGTCGATACGCTGTATGGCGGCATGACGCGCACACCGCATTAACCCGGTTGGCAGGACTTAGTGCAGCACGGGCGCCGGCTGCGGTGCGGGGCCCGGCACCACTTGCGGCTGAGCGGGCGGCAGGTCTGCATCGACACGGATCACCTGGCCGTTGTCGGCATGCCAGACCACAAGGCGCTTGGCCTTGTGCCACTGTTCCACGTCCGGCTGCGCCACGTTGTAGAACTGCGCCAGATCGTGATCAGTCACGGTCGGGCGCGGTTTGCGGCGGTCATAGCCCCTGAAACGCAGATAGTTGTACATGGCCCAGCCGACAAAGATGCCGCCCAGCACGGTGAGCGTGCCGACGTAAGATGCGGCCAGGTGTTCGAAGGCAATGAACCCCTTGAGCTGAATCATGTGATGCCAGGCAAAAAAGCCCTCGCCAACCCAGCCGACGGCCGTCAGCAATGGCAACCACAGATAGCCCCAGAACGCCCAGAACAGCGCAGAGAAAGAACCATAGGTCAGGCGCTGGCGGCGCGTCTGCCAGTCAGGGCGCTCAATGATCAGGTGCGAGGCGGATGCGGGGGGCAAATCCATCATGATTTGGTGCTCACATAATGTTCATGCGCAGCCGGGGTGGGGGTCTGCACAGTTTGCTGGATGCCCCGGTCAGGGCTGACCCATACCGCCCGCGAGTTACGCTTGCGCATGAGTGTTTTGGGCACGGCCCAGATGGTGGTCAGCATGTTGAGCAGCCAGTAGGCCAGCGGATACCAGACCATCCAGTAGTACGACTTGCCCATGCCTTCGTCGTATTGCGAATCCAGTCGCAGCGCGACGCCAATCTGCAGCAAGCAGGTCACGCCGATCACCACACCATTCCAGCCCGGCAGGATGGTCTGGATATACAAGGGTTGCGGCAGCGGCATGAACAGGCCAAGGAACCACAGCAGCGTGACACCACCCATGATGTAGGCCCAGGCCACGCTCAGCAGGAACTCGGCGTAGATGGCCCACATGCGGCGCTTGCGCCAGAACAAGAGCGAAGGCAGATATTTGATCAGCACCTGCACGCCGCCCATGGCCCAGCGCAGCCGCTGCTTCCACAGGCCCTTGAGGGTTTCCGGCATCAGAATCCAGCAGCAGGCTTTGGGCTCGTAGCGGATATCCCAGTGCGCAATCTGCAGTTTCCAGCTGATGTCGATATCCTCGGTCAGCATCTCCGGGCTCCAGTAGCCCACGTCATGCAGCGCCGCGCGGCGGAACGCGCCAACCACGCCAGAGATCGTAAAGATGCGGCCATAGGTGCGCTGGGCGCGTTTGATCATGCCGATGATCGAAGAGAACTCGCCCACCTGCAGTTTGCCCAGCAGAGTCGACCGGTTGCGGATGCGCGGGTTGCCGGTGATCGCGCCCAGGCGCGGGCCGTGGACAAAGTGCTGCATGAACCAGGCGGCGGCGTATTCATCCAGCAGCGCATCGCCATCAATGCAGATCAGGAATTCGTATTTGGCCATCAGGGCGGCGGTATTCAGGCCCATGGCCTTGCCCTGGTTGGTGGCCAGGTGAATCACCCGCAGGCGCGGATACTGTTCTGACAGTTCGTCCAGAATGGCGCCGGTATCGTCCTTGCTGCCATCATTGACGGCAATCACTTCAAACGTCGGGTAGCGCTGGCACATCAACTGGGCAATGGTCTCGCGCGCGTTTTCGCCTTCGTTGTGCATGGGCACAATCAGCGAGACGCCCGGGTAATGATCCAGGATCGGCGGAATCTGCACGCCAGCCAGGCGTTTTTCAAAGCGCCAGTAGTAATGCACAGCGCCAATCATCCACATCCATGCCATGGTCAGCGGATAGAAAAACGCAAACTGCAGCAGCAAAGTGGAGAGTGCGGACAAGGTATTCACTTGCCGCTCCGGTACGGAAAACTGCGCAGCGAGAAGCGCTCAACCAGTTCGTCGAGCTTGGGCTGATCGCGCACAAAGTCATCGGGGTAATAACCGTAGTTGCGCGCGCCGGCGTCGATCAGCACATCCATCTGCGTGGCCAGTTCGTGCCCGGTGATCGGCGTGCTGGTTTTCCAGTCGGTGGCTTGCAGTTCAAACACGCTTTTATCCAGCGCGCCTGGGATCTGGCCCACGGTTTGCGCCAGGTTTTTCAGCCACGGCAACGGTTCTTTGGCGCCTTCCATATACGGCATCGCCATGATGGCGGTGTAATCGTAATGGTTCAGGAAATCCGGCAACGACTGGGCAAACCAGGCCTGGGATTCCGGCTGCAACACCACGCGGGCGTAAATGTTGCGTGCCGTTTTCAGATTGGGTTGCCAGGCGCGCACGCGGTCGGCCAGTTGCATGGAGAAATCGGTCAGGTACGCGGTCTTGAGCGTGCTCCAGCGGTTCATCAGCGCCGGGTCTTTGCGGATGTCAGCCACCGCTGCCGGCAGCCCCCAGCTTTGATACACGGTACGGGCAGCCGCGCTGTCGTCTTCAAAGTCGGTCAGCGTGGCGTCGTCATGGAACAGCACGCCCTGGAAGATGGCGTGGGTGGCCAGATCGTCGTAAATGTCGGCGATCAGCGCCCGCACGGCCGGATCAAACGGGCTGAGGCGGTGATAGGCATGCGCGCCCTTCGGATCGCTGGCGGTGACAAGATGGCTGGCCAGCGGGTCGGTCTCTGGCAGCACGTAGGCCATCAGCGGCATCCAGGCATACACCTTCACGCCAGCGCGGGTTTCCAGTTGCCAGGCGGCGCGGCTGAACAAATCGGCGCGCATGGGCAGATGACGGTTGGGGAAATACAGCGCCGTGGCGGCACCGGCCCCGCTCGGGTCGGCATAGGCCTGCAGGAACACGGTGGTGGCGCCGCTGGCCTTGACGCGGTCCAGCAATTTGCCCAGGTTGATTTCCTGTTGCTTGGGGTCCGGGTCGTAGACGTAATCCAGATCCACATGCATGACGCGCAACGGCCGGGCGGACGAGGCACGCATGGCCGCATCCAGCGCCTTGGTGCTTTCGCCGTCGTTATGGGTAATCAGGACACGGCGCAGGCGATCCAGACCGACATCCGGGCTGTTGGTGCCGTCGTCCAGCGTCAGCGTGATCGGCATGCCGACGGCCTTGGCCGCATCGATGGTGGCCTGGTTGTAACGACCATAGGGCCACACCATCACCCGTGGTGCCTTGCCAATGTGTTTTGCGATCAGGTCAGAATTCTGCTGCAGATCATTGCGGATACGCGCGGTGTACTGGGCGTCGGTCTCGTAGGCGTTGGCGACCGGGTCGTACACATGGGTAATCAGTGCCGGCAACTGGTTGCCTTGCGGATTGGCCTGGCTGCCGTGGTGCTCGTTAAAGCTGTGCGAGGCAATCTCGACCAGACCCGAGTCAGACAGCTCCTTGATCTGCGCCCAGGTCATGATGTCGTCGCGGCTGTAATTGCGCGATTCAGCGGTGATCTCGGCACCTTCGGTGGCGTCAATCCAGTGCCCGACAACGCCTTGCACGGCGTGATAGCCAAAGGCTTTGAGCAGCGGGAATACATTGGTGTAAAAGCTGCGATAGCCGTCATCAAAGCTCAGCAAGATGGCTTTGGGCGGCAGCGGCTTTTTGCCGGCGCGGGCGTCCAGAATGTCATCCACGCTGATCACGTGGTAACCGTTTTCACGCAGCCACTCAAAATGCTGGGCCAGGCGCCGGGTGCTGATGGCATACGGGTCTGGCAGCACCCACACGTCATCGCGCACTTCGTGGTAACACAGGACTTCAAAGCTGTCGGCCGGCCAGGTGGCGGTGTCGGCGCGGGCCGGCAAGGCCAGCACCAGGGCCATCAGGGCCAGCGCGGCAAATTGGCGAAGAAAGGCGTTCACATTGGGCATGTTCAGAATTTCCAGTCCAGTGTGGTGTGCACGGCGTAATCCGTTTCCGGGTTGCCGTCATACACGGCGCGGCCCACGCTGGCGCCAATGCGCCAGTCGTGCAGTGCATCGATCTGGTAATCAAGTTCGTAATCGGCGGCGGCAATCACGGCGCTGCCGTAGCTTTGCTGCCAGTTGTCGCCCACGCTGAGCGTGAGGGTGTGGCTGACCTGGCGCTCGTAACGGCGCCATTCAACCCAGCGATTGATCATGGAGGCCGAAGCGGCCACCTGGCTGGACGGGTTGAAATAGCTGGCGTTGTCGGCCGACAGCGTGTTGTGCATGCCGCCCACGTCAATGCGCCCATCCATCTGGTAATACGGCTGGCTGATGAGGCGGCGCTGGCCGAACACGCCCCAGCTCACGCGGTTGTTGTCGTCGCTAAAGCGCCCGTTGGTGGCCGAGACACCGGCTTCGGCCGATTCACTCCAGCGATAGCGGAAAGCGGCGCTGTAAAAGTCGGTGTGCACGCCATCGTTGAAGGCGCGCAGCGGGGTGTCGTCGCTGTTGTGGGCATAGCCCAGATCAACGTTCCAGAAATCGGTGGGGTGATAGCTGACCAGCACATGACCGCCGGCGGCGCCGGACGAGCCATTGGAACCATCAATCTGTGCCTCGCCCGACCACACTGGCGCGCGGTATTCCAGGCCGGCACCGGCTTCACGGCGCAGCAGGTTTTCCACGTCGTCGCGGCTTTGTTGCCAGCCAGCGTGGGCGTAGGCGCGCCAGTTCCAGTCAATCGGCTGGCTGTAAAAACGGGTATCGAACGTGATGTCGGTGACGTCGCTATTGCCGCTGCCGTTATTGGACAAGCCTTCCTTGCCACCACCACTGCGGCCCACGGTCAGGGTCGAGACGCTCTCCTCCCGCATGTGGTCGGCCCAGCTGCGGGCCATGCGGCGGGTGGCATCGTCATCAGGCATTTGCTGGCGGGCGCGCGCCAGATCCGCGGCGGCGGCGGCGTAATCCTGCGCATCCATATGCGCATCAAACAGCGGCGGCAGGGCCCAGATGTAATCGGGCGAGGCCGTTTGCAGACGCGTCAGCAAGGTAATGGCCCGGCGCGGCCAGCCACGCAGGCGGTCTACCTCGGCCTGGGCGGCGCTGATATCTTCATTGCCCGGCGCGCGATGATGCAGGTCATCAACCCGACGTTGCGCTTCGGCCAGTTGTTCGGTCCAGGCACGCACTTGCGCGGCCAGCAACTGGGCGGCGGGGTAATCCTGGTTTTCCACGCGCAAGGCCGGATAAGCGTTATTGCGCCATTCCGGCGTATCGGCCACCAGTTGATCTGCAGCGGCGATGGCTTCCCTGGGGCGCTCTGCCTCCAGCAGCGCATAGACATACGTCACGTGCGCGTCGAAATCCCCCACCTTGGCGGCAAAAGCCTGTTCCAGCAGGGTGATGGCCATTTCGGGCTGGCGCACCGCCAGCCAGGCCGAGGCCGCCGGCACCTTCACCCACGGCGGGATCGGGGCGTTCTGTTTTTGCAGGCTCTGGTAAAGATTGACCGCATCTTGCATGCGGCGCCGGTTTACCAGCGCTTCAACCAGATCATATTGCTGGGCAAAGATCGCATCCTGGCCGGCGGCTTCCGGCCCGCGCAAGGCTTCGACATGCGCCTCGCCATGGGCGATGGCTTTGTCGGTCAGGTTCCAGCGGGTGGGCGAATCGGCGCGGCTGTTGTCAGACTCGGTCTTGCCCCAGCGGATTTCCCGCTGCACCGCGGCTGTTTTTGCGGCGGCCAGATCAGCCGGCTTGAGCGTCAGCGTGGTCGACAAGGCCAGATGCGGCGCGCTCATGCGCAAGGTGGCGACAAAACGCGATTCCGCCGCCGTGCGGTTGCCCGGATCAAGCGCCTGCAAGTGATCGCACCAGTACAACACCTGGGCGTAATTGGCCATCACGTTGTAAACGTGGATGAACATCTCAGACAGGGCAATCTTGTCTTTGGGCGCCAGGATGTCTTCATCCACGGCCTTCAGGCGGGTCAGCGCTTTTTCCGGCTGGTTGGCCTGCAGTTCAAGCTGGGTCAGCGAAATCTGCACATCAAAGCGCGCCGGATCACGCCGGCCCAGCACTTCATACAGTTTGCGGGCGGCATCGGTGTGTTGCAGGTGCTTTTCGGCATCGGCCCAGGCGGCCAGCACATAAACCGGCGCGGTGTCCGGGTCCAGCCCTTGCGCAGCAGCCACCGCTTGCGCGTCATCGCCGGCCCAGGCAGACACCGCCACCAGGTCGTTACGGAATCGGGGATCGTTGGGGTAGGCCGCGTGCAGGCCTTGCAAGCTGGTTACCGCATCAGCCAGGTGATTGTTGCGGGCATCTTCAATGGCGGCTTTATAGCGCGCTTCATCATCTGCCGACACCGCAGCGTGCGCACCAGTTGAGAGCGTCAGCAAAGCCAGAGACAGCTCTACGACAGAGCGTCGTGCAGTACGCAAGCTTGTGCCTGGCAAGTGAAGTACAGCAGCCCTGACGCCCATGGGTTTGCCCCAATTCCTTTCAAAATTTGTTAGAAATATGGATACGTAATCGACAAGTTCTCACAAATCGAGACCGGATATTAATGAAAAAATCCAATACCATCAACAGATTGAGCTACGTTTATCGGAAACATCGCTATTTCTGTGCACGCGTTCATTTTGTAAGACAACTTCTTTAATGTTGCATACAAAAATGCGTTTTTCATGTTTTATGACAACAAAAAGCCGACGGGCGACAAGCGGTCAGAAAAAAATGATTTAAGGGTATGTAAGAGAGTTGAGCACGGGCAGAGGAAACGGCCCTGAAATGAAGCAGGAATGTTCAGACAAAGCGCTGACAGGGCCGTCGCAGGAAAGCAGAAGAAAAAGCAGACACCCGCTCAGTTGCGGGCGCGGACCACCTGATCACGGCCATTGCGTTTGGCAATGTAGAGCGCTTCATCGGCGCGGCCGTAGGCGTTTTCGAAGGGGGTGCCGACGTCGTTCCAGCTGACGCCGAAACTGGCGGTGATGTTGCGCTCGATCGGTGCGGGGAAGACATGGGCGGCCACGGCGGCGCGCATGCGTTCGGCAATGGCCAGCGCGTCGTCCAGCGTCGTGCGGGGCAGCATGACGGTGAATTCTTCGCCGCCTACGCGGCCGATCTCGCCGGTTTGCGGCACCACCGACTGCAAGTGCCCCACGACGGTCTGCAGCACCATGTCACCTGCGGGGTGGCCGTAGGTGTCGTTGATGCGCTTGAAGTGATCCAGATCCAGCACGATCAGCGCCATGTCGCTGCCCGCCAGCATCTCGCCAGAGAGTTCAATCACCGCGCCCCGGTTGAGCACGCCGGTCAGGGTATCGTGGCGGGCGCGGTATTCCAGGCTGCGGGCCAGCGCCTGCAGACGCTGGTTGAGCACGGTCATCTCGCGCTCCTGGCGATCACTGCGGCGGATCAGGCGATCAGTCTCCCGCAGCAGCCGTTCGTAATGCCCGATCAGTTCACCCAGAGCCAGCCGGTAAATGCCAGCGGGCGCATGCGCGTCTTCGAAGACCAGGGTGGCTTCGGCCAGTGCGGCGTGCTCCAGGTCAAACAGATCGGGATCAGTCACGGTATTCAAGTTCAGGCGCCAGAAAGTGCGTGGTCGTGGAAGTCCAGGGCGCCGAAGTCGTCGTGCAGTTCCTGGCCGAATTCCAGAATGGTGTCGTCTTCTTCGTCGTGGAACCAGTTCAGCGTCACGTGGTTGCCCATCATGGCGGCCTGGTTAAAGGCGTCAAACAGGTTGAACAGCACTTTGGTGCTGGAGCTGTTGAAGTACGCCAGCGCCACATTCACCACGATGTGCTGCCCCTGGCAGGCGGCCAGCCAGCTGCGCACCTGGTTAATCACGTCGCTGTAAAAGGCTGCGGCGTTTTCCGGATAAGACTCGCCTTTCAGGCTCAGCACATTCTGGCTGAAACGGAAGTCGACCTCTGGCGAGGTCGGCGTGGCGGCAATGTAGAGATCATCCATAGTTGTAATCCTGTAGTGCTGTTGACCGGGGTTTTCCGTCTGTGCGGTTGCGGTCAGATAATGGCCTTGATGTAGAACATGCTGCGGTCTTCACCCGCCATGGGTACAAATTCGAATTCCAGCGGTTCGCTGGCGTCGCGCGCCATGGTCAGAAAGCCCACGCCAGCGCCCTTGCTGTCGACGGGCGATTCAGAGCGCAGCGCTTCTTTGTAGGCTTGCTTGATTTCTTCCAGCGTCATGGTGCGCAGCGGCTCGACAGTCTGGCGCAGGCTGGTTTCCAGCTCGCGCTTGATCGGGTTGGCGCACAGCAGATAGTAGTGATCGTTCTCGATACCGATACATACCGAGCCGTGGCGTACTTCGTGGTTATCCAGATCCGGCGGGGTCAGCGCGTCATCCGAGTAATGGATGATGTTCTGGGCCATTTCCACAAACGACGAAAACAGCTTGCGGCGGGTCGGGCCTGCCAGGCCAGAGACTTCCAGGCGCAGCTTGAGCGCGTCGGCCATGGCGCCGACGATGTGCTGCGAGAAATACCCCACGTAGTAAAAGATCACGTGGCGTTGCCGCGCTGCTTCGCAGAAGTCGCGGTATTGCTGGTAAATCATGGTGTGCTCCGACAACGGGGCCAGCTCGGGCTGGTTCATGGTTTGGTGCCCTTCATGCGGACACAAAGGCAGGTCAGGTCATCCCGGCGGGTTTCCGCGGCTTGCCAGTTGGCAAACTCGGCAAGGATGGCATCGGTAATGTAGCTGGCGGGCTCGTTCCGGTGCGCCAGCAACAGTTCACGCACGCGGCGTTTGCCAAAGGCAATGCGCTTTTTGCCGCCAATCTGGTCAATCAGCCCGTCAGTGGTGACAAACATCAGCGTACCGGCCGGCATCTGCAGGCTGCGGTTGTGCCAGGTGTAGTCTTCGGCGCTATCCACATAACCCACGCCGACGCGATCGCCCTCGATCATCTCGATCTGCGGGGCATCCGGGTACAGCAGATAAAGCGCGGTGCGTGCGCCGGCAAAGGTCAGCGTCTGCGTGGCGTTGTCGAACCACATGAACGCGGCATCCATGCCGTCGTTCGAGTCCGTCTGCGCTGCGCGCTCGGCGGTCTGGCCCAGCATCTGTTTGATACCGCGGCTGACTTCGGCCAGTACGCTGGCCGGGTCACGCGGGTTGTTGCGCTCGATCGCTTGCGAGAGCATCGAGGTGGAAATCAGCGTCATGAACGCGCCGGGCACGCCGTGACCGGTGCAATCGGCCACGCCGGCAAACCAGCCGTCGGCAAAGCGGGCAAAGTGATAGAAGTCGCCGCCCACCACATCACGCGGTTCCCAGATCAGGCTGGCGTCGCTCAGCGTATCGGTCAGCATGGCGCGGGACACTTGCAGCGTGGCGCGCTGGATCACGCTGGCGTAATCAATACTGTGCATGATCTGGCGGTTGCGCTCGGCCTGCATGTCGGCCACCACGCGCATCAACTGCAAGCCATGGCCCACGCCGGCAAACTGGCCGTCACGGGTCAGGATGAAGCCGTCGGCCAGGGATTTTTCGCCATACTCCACCGCGCGGAACGTCAGGCTTTCAATGCCCAGCGAGTCTTCAACAATCAACGGTTCCTTGTCCATGAAGGCAATACAGCTTTTTTTGCCGTAAAGCTCACGGTGGAACGGTTTGGACATCTGCGACATGAAGATATTGCGGTTGATCAGGCCAATGGGGCGACCGTTTTCCAGTACCGGCAAGCTGATCAGTTCACGCTCGGCGTTGAACACATCCAGCACGGACTGGTTGGTATCTTCCGAGCTGATGGCGGTCATGCTGGCGCACAGATCCGCAGCCGACGGCTGGCGGAAATGTGGCAAAGAACCACGCGAAGCATTGAATTGTGCTTGCATCAGGTAACCCCTGGCGGGACGGGAATCACCCATTTTTATCAGGAGATTATTAAATACTGATTACGATATGGTTTCTGTAACCGGTTTCCTTACAAATACAACACTGCACTGCAACAAGGAAAAGCACTGACTGCAAACGCAACTTTCGCCGCACACCGGTCGTTTGGCCCCGTCAGCATCCTGCAATTATTTGACGGTTATGTTGCGCAATCAGAAAGCTCAGCCTTGCAGCAGCGCGGCTTGCCATTGCGCCACGGTGTGCGCCAGCCAGTGCGGGTCATCCAGCGGCAGATCATGTCCGGCATGGCCGTTGATCTGCAGCGGCCAGCCGGCCGCCCGGGCCAGTTGCGCCGAACAGAACGGGTCTACCAGCTGATCCTGGGCGCTGGTGACCACCAGCGTGGGGCAGCCGGGCCACAGGGCTGGCGGCTGAAACCGGGCAGCGGCCAGCAATTGCCGCAACAGGTTGGTGGCCGACACCGGCGCATCGCGCTGCCAGGCCAGCCAGTGCGGCAAGGCCGTTGCCCGGCGCTCCGGCAGGTTGCTGGTCAGCGCCAGAATGCCTTGTTCACGCCGCACCAGCGAGGGCCATAACAGCCGCAACAGTGCGGGGTAACGCTGCCAGCGCAAGCGGCGCCAGAACGGGGCAATACCGGCCAGGCTGGTATTGACCAGCACCAGCCGTTCTATTTCATCCGGCTGATGGCTGGCCCAGTCCAGCGCCACCATCCCCCCCAGCGACAAGGCGAGGACGTTGACCGGCCCTTGTTCGAGCAGCGCGGCCAGTTGCGCCCGCACATGTTCACGCTGCGCCTTGATCGATACGCCGCTGCGCTCTTGCCACCAGCGCCCGTTACCGGGCAGATCAGGCGTGTGCACGGGTACGCCGCCCAGCGCACTGGCCAGTTCCCACGGGAAATCCCCCCAGTGGCGGGCCTCCCGCCCCAGGCCGCGCAACAACACCCAGGGGCCGGCGCCCGGTGTGTCATCGGGTGCCATCGCGGTACCACAGGTTCATGGCGTCGCGCCGGTGCTTCAGATCCCGTTGATCACCGGCCAGCCAGCGATCGCCACTACAGGCCACCCGGGTCAGGAATTCCATAAAGGCCAAATGGGTGCGCATGACGCGCTGCTGGCGGTGCGGCGCCAGCGGGTTGAACGCCCCCAGGCGCGAGAGCAACTGGCGCGGGTTCTTGCGCACCCATGTCCAGGAGCCCATTTCCAGCGTCAGCGGCAAAAACAGTTGATCCGGTTGCACCTTGCGCGCGCGCAGATACAGGTGATCCCACAGATCACCGTGGGTGAGGTACTGATGGCTTTGCGGCTCGAACACATAACGGTGATGCGGGTAGGCCTGATCGAACAACATCTTGAGCGTGTAGATTTCTCCTACGCTATCTATCGGCACCCGACTACCCGCCAGCGGAAACCAAATGCGGTCGCGCATGCCAAACCCTGAGTGGCAATCGAGCATGATCGCTTGCTGCCGTCCGGCGATCTCCTCTTCTACCACATGGCATAGCGCCTCGGCCTCAAGCTGCATGGCGTGACCGGCCTCGCCGCGATACCACGGCAACCAGTTGCCAATACGATGCCCGCCCAGGAGAAAGGGCACGTCTTCCACGGCATCCAGCGGGGCGTTACGCATCAGGTCGATACCGGCCGGATTGGCGCGGCGCCGTTGCAACATGCCGCCAGGATTGACCAGCGGCATGAACACCAGCCGGACATGTTGCAGCTGTTGTTCCAGCATGTGGTCCCAGCGCAGGCGATTGAGGATGTTGTGCAGGAAAGTCAGCACCACCTGCGTGCCCACGCGCTCCAGCCCATGCACGCCACCAAAAAAGCCTACCAGCGGTGCTTCGGGGTCGGCAGAGCCCAGCCCCAGCACCAGAAGTGGCAGGCAGTACGGTGCCACGTGGACTTGCGCCACGGTGCGTACATCCAGCCGGCCCTGACCCGCCTTGATCAGGCGTTCCAGCTGGGCCAGCTCTGGCAGGAGGTCGTAGAGTTTGTTCACGGCAGCATGAGAAGGACTGGGCACAGCATAGTTCGCCACCCGGGCAGAAGCCATGACGGTTTTATGACAAACCGGTGAAGCGATCATCCCGCCCGGCCCGCCACACCCTTTCCATATCTTTTACAGAGAGAGGAAAACCCCATGGTTACCGCCATTACGCCCGTCACCACCACCTTGCCGGCCGCGACTGTCGCCACCGTCAGCACGGTCAATGAAGCCTCTACGGTTGGCCTGCAAGCACAGCTGGCCGCGCTGGAACAACAACTGGCCACCGCGCAGGAAAACGCCGATACCCTGGCTGGCGCGCAACAAGTACAACTGCTTGAGGCGCAGATTGCCACTGTCCAGGCGCAGATCAACACGGTTCAGGCCAACAATGCCGCCGCGCTGGCCGCCCAGGAAGCGCAAGCGGCCGAGGCCAACCAGGCCAACACGGCCGCCAATCCGGCCACGGCCAATGCCGCCAATACCAACGCCGCCACCGCAGCCAATGAAACCGTCACGCAGACCACGACCAACACCGTCGCCACGCAACAGGCCGGCGTGACCCAGGCCACCACGCAAACAACCCAGACCACCACCAACGCGCCGGCCAGCAACACCAATCCGGTAGAACTGCCCCTGGCGCAGACCGGCGCCTTGGGCACTGAAGTCAACACGGTGATCTGACCGGGCTCGTGCCGGTAAAGCCATCAAAACACGCTGCCAAGGCCTTGTTTTGTATCGCAATGCCTCAGACAGGCAGATTTTTGTATCTGACGTGTATCTCTTGCAGACAAGCACGATCAGCCGCGCCAGGCTAACGGAAGAAAGTACCGGCCAGGGCTTGATGCCTGGCCACAGGCCGTTTTGATCAACCCGCCTTCGAGAGGGACTGAACATGGTGACAGCAGTCAGCGCCGTATCGAGCACCTTGCCGTACAGCAGCATCAGCAGTACCACCGCCACCAGTAACACGTCGGCCAGCGCTTTGCAGGCTGAACTGGCGTCGCTGGAGCAACAACTGGCGAGTGCGCAGCAAAGTGGCAACACCGCGCAAAGCGCACAACAGGTGCAAACCCTGGAGCAGGAAATCCAGGCGGTTCAGCAAGAGATTGATTCGCTGAACCAGAACCAGACCTCATCCACCAGCCAGACGGCGACCAGCGCCGCCAGCACCACGGGCAGCCTGCCCCTGGCCACCAGCGGCAACGTGGGCACCCAGGTCAACGCCCTGATTTGATGGCCGCACGCTTGCTGCAATCAGCTTGATGCTTTGCCCGGCTTGCCAACACGGCGGGCCGGGCGCTCTGCCCTGCCAGCGGTCAATGGCGCGGCGGGGTGATTTG
The DNA here is from genome assembly GCF_014645535.1 of Silvimonas iriomotensis. Classification (NCBI taxonomy): domain Bacteria; kingdom Pseudomonadati; phylum Pseudomonadota; class Betaproteobacteria; order Neisseriales; family Chitinibacteraceae; genus Silvimonas; species Silvimonas iriomotensis. The sequence continues at coordinate 511,057 of NZ_BMLX01000003.1, read as the reverse complement.
TCTATACTGCTCTCGCCCGTTCTGGGCGCGCTGCCCTTGTGCGGCGATCCCCATGTGCGACGATCACTTTGCCCCCGGATTTGACTTCACCTGGCTCACGCCTGGTACTTTCTTGCGGAATATCCCATGCCTTTGACCTCCGGCCTGTCCCGTCGCCAGTTACTGACCGGCGCCGCGGCCCTGTTTGCTTTTGCCCGCCTGCCCGCCCTGGCTGCCGGCCAGCCCGCCAGCACGGATGAATTTGCCCCGCGCTTTGCCGCTATCGAAAACCGCCTGGGTGGCCGCCTTGGCGTTTTTGCCCTGGATACCGGCAACGGCAAAAGCATTGCCCATCGCGTGGATGAACGCTTTCCGCTGTGCAGCACCTTCAAACTGCTGCTGGCCGCCTGCGTGCTCAGCCGGGTGGATGCCGGGGCAGAGACACTGAACCGCCCGGTTCGTTATTCGCAGGCCGATTTGCTGAGCTACGCGCCCATCACCAAAGCCCATGTCAGCGCCGGCCAGATGACCGTGGCCGAGTTGTGCGCTGCCGCCTTGCAATACAGCGACAACACCGCTGCCAACCTGTTGCTGGCCGATATCGGCGGCCCGGCCAGACTGACCGCGTGGCTGCGAGCCCAGGGCGACACCGTTACCCGACTGGATCGCAACGAGCCCACACTCAATACCGCCCTGCCCGGCGACGAGCGCGACACCACCACGCCGCGCGCCATGGTGCAAACCATGCAGCGCATCTTGCTGGAAGACCACATCCTGCGCGCGCCCAGCCGCACGCAACTGGACACCTGGCTGGCCGGCAACACCACCGGCAACGCCAAACTGCACGCCGGTTTGCCGGCAGACTGGCAAGTGGGCGACAAGACGGGTTCCGGCGACAACGGCGCATCCAACGATGTCGCCATCATCCGCCCGCCGCAGCGCGCGCCGATCCTGGTGGCTTGCTACTACGTCGGCTCAACCGCACCTGCCGATGCCATCAATGGCGCGCATGCAGACGTGGGCCGGATCGTGAAAACGGCTTTTTCTTCCTGAAAATCAGATATTTGGATTCACCCCGGCGCGCTCGTATCTGGAAGAAACCGGCGCAATGCCGTATCATGCGCGCTGAACCAACACGGTCCGGTCTGTCCGGGCCGTGCTTTTTTGTGTGGCCGGTTAGTCAACCTGCCGTACTGACCGACAGCAGGAACCACCATGCCCATCAATCACTTCGACCTGCAGCGTCTGGCTGCGGTCCGCATCAAAGAAAACATCAAAAAGAAGGGTTCGCCCGATCGTTTTGGCAAGGATTCGTCCGGCCAGAAAGACAAAGATGCCCGGCCTTCCTTGCTTAACGGCCTGCTGAAAAAGCACGCCGACGAGCAAAAATAAGCAGCACCCTCTCAAGCGGCCGTTCAGGCCGCTTTGTTTATGGCGGCGCCAATCAAGGTTCGCGCCACTTGCGGCAACACCGGCAGCAACGGGTTGCCCGGCGCGTAGGTCTGGCTGCCGGCGTACGTGCCCTCAATCAGCAGCGCCAGCGCCGCGCCCAGTGCCACCGGATCTTGCGCACCGGCATCGGCCGATAATTGCGTCAGCCGCGCCAGCAAGCCCGCTTTGTTCTGTGCCACCATTTCCCGCGCAAAATGCGAGCGCTCCGGGTATTCCACGGCGATATTCACAAACGGACAACCCCGGTAACCCTCTACCTGCGTGCGGCGCGACAGATCATCAAACAGCTGCTCCAGCTGCCGGCGCGGCTGGCCCGGGTGCTGGTCCAGGCTGCCGTTGATGTAGCGCCAGAACGTCTCGTCCCGTCTGTCCAGATACTGCCGCAGCAAGTCATCTTTGGATTCAAACTGCCGGTACAGGCTCATCTTGTTGACGCCCGCTTTCTTGACGATGGCATCGACGCCGCTGGTGCGCGATCCCTCGAAATAAAACAGTTCTTCTGCCGCATCCAGAATCTGGTTACGTGCGGCAACGCCGTCAGTGATTTTGCGGGCAGTGGTCATGATCCTGTTTCCGGTGTTCCGATATTTGCTGTTGACAATGTTACCGCTCGGTAACTAATATCACAACCAACATGTTACCGATCGGTAACAAACAACAAGATACACCTGGATCAACGCCGGAGATACCCATGCAAACCCTGTTGGCCGCCTGGTCAAAAAGCCGTTTCCACTACGGCTGGATTACCCTGGCCGTGGTTTTCCTGATCATGCTGATCACCGCCGGCACCCGCGCCACGCCCAGCGTGATGATGGTGCCGCTGGAACATGACTTTGGCTGGAGCCGCGCCACGGTCTCGGCCGCGCTCTCTATCAACCTGGCGCTGTTTGGCCTGATGGGGCCGTTTGCTGCGGCAGCCATGCAGCGCTTTGGCGTGCGCCGCACCGTAATGAGCGCGCTGACGATCCTGGCCATCGGCGTGGGTTTGTCCAGCTTGATGAGCCAGACCTGGCACATGCTGCTGATCTGGGGTTTGCTGGTTGGCGCGGCCACTGGTGCGACCTCGATGACGCTGGGCGCAACGGTGGTGAACCGCTGGTTCAAGGAACGCCGCGGTTTTGCCATGGGCGTGCTGACCGCCAGTTCTGCCACCGGCCAGTTGCTGTTTCTGCCGCTGATGGCCGCCATTGTCGAGCGCTACGGCTGGCGTCCGATTGTGCTGCTGGTGGCCGGGGCGGCAGCCATCGCCATTCCGCTGGTGGCCTTCTTGCTGCCGGAGCGCCCTGCCACCGTGGGCCTGCGGCCGTTTGGCGAATCCCCGGATGTCCCGCTGGATCACAGCGTATCGAGTGCCAACCCGATCACCATTGCCTTTGCCGCACTCAAAAAAGCCAGTGGCTCGCGCGATTTCTGGCTGCTGTTCATGAGTTTTTTCATCTGCGGCGCCAGCACCAATGGCTATATCGGCACGCACTTTATTGCCATGTGCGGCGACTACGGTTTGTCCGAAGTAAAAGGCGCCAGCATCCTGGCCAGCATGGGCGTGCTCGATCTGATCGGCACCACGTTCTCTGGCTGGTTGTCAGACCGCTTCAACAACCGCGTACTGCTGTTCTGGTATTACGGCCTGCGTGGTCTGGCGCTGATCTTTTTGCCGTGGGCATTTGGCATCCAGTACTTCGGTCTGCCGATCTTCGCCTTCTTCTACGGGCTGGACTGGGTGGCCACCGTACCACCCACCGTGCGCCTGACAACGGATGTGTTCGGCAGCAAGGATGCGCCGGTGGTGTTCGGCTGGATTGTCGCCGGCCACCAGTTGGGCGCGGCGTTTGCCGCCCTGGGCGCCGGCTTGCTGCGCAACAGCCTGGGCAGTTACACCGTGGCGACCATGATCTCTGGCGGCCTGTGCGTGGCCGGGGCGATCCTCGTACTGCGGATCAACCGCCGCGCGCAAATGCAGCCGGCCATGGCCTGAGGCATTCTCCGGTCCACAAAAAAGCCCGCGTCATGCGGGCTTTTTTGTGGGCGGTTGAAAGCGCCACGCGCTGGGGGAATTACGCGGCCATCCATCCTTGCACCGGTGGATTGTCGCTTCGCGCCGAATCCACTCTACGGCGATCGATCCGGGCCGCTTAGTCCTTCACCAGACCGCCATCGACCACCAGGTTCTGGCCCGTTACCGCGCGGGACCATGGCGAGAGGAAGAACAGCACGGCATCGGCAAACTCGTCCGGGGTGGTGACAGAGCGCAGCGGCGTCAGGCCGGCGATGATGTCGAACACGGCTTCCGGCGTGGCGGCGCTGGCGTCGGTGGTGCGCAGCAAACCGCCAGAGAGCATGTTCACGGTAATGCCATCCGGGCCCAGATCATTGGCGGCGGTGCGGGTCAGCGACAGCAGCGCGGCCTTGGCGGCGGTGTAGTCGTGATACGGCACTACAGGGTTCTGGAACAGGTTGGTGCCCACGTTCACCACGCGGCCAAAATGCGCTTCACGCATGCCGGGCAATGCGGCCTGGATGGTATTGAGCGCGCCCTTGATGGCGCCTTGCAGTTGCTGGTCAAAGCGTGCCCAGGAAATCTCGCCAATCTTGGGACGGGCATCGCCATCAAACTTGAAATCCACCAGGGCGTTATTGACCACGCCGGTGATCGGCTTGCCGGTCTTTGCCTGCGCGGTCTTGAACAGTTGCGCCACCTGGTCTGCATCGGTGATATCGGCCTGGATGGCGATCACGCGCTCGCCCAGTTCCGCCGCAAGGGCATGGGCCGCATCGGCGCTCTGGTAATAGTTGATGACCACGCCCGCGCCTTCACGCGCCAGCGCGCGGGTGATCGACGCGCCCAGACCGCGCGCACCGCCGGTCACCAGTACCCATTGTTCAGACAGTTTCATGGCACATCCTTGTGTTGTTTGGCCTCTACTTTACGGCAGATAAGCCCATTGGTGGCGGGTCAAACGTATTGTCCGGCCGGTTTGAAGGCAAACCGGCCGCGTGGCACAGTGCTGGTTTGCCTTTTGCACCGGTCCCGTCATGACAAGTTCGCCCGCTTCTGCGCTTGATCCATCCCGCTGCCCGGCCTGTGGCGCGCCCAATTCATGCGCAGCCACCCGCGGTGAAGACCCGGCCACCTGCTGGTGCATGGTGGTCATGCCGGATGCCGCCGCGCCGGTCAAACCCGCCGGTGCGGACAACCAGGCCTGTTTGTGCCCGCGCTGCCTGACCGGGGCCGCCGACTAGCGCTCAGAGCATGGCGGCAGCCAGCCGGCCCAGCGTGGCAATGGCGTTGTCGATGTCCGGCTGGAACCGGTTGCCGGCGTTCAAACGCAGGCAGTTGCTGAAACTGTTTTCCACGCTGAAAAACCGGCCGGCAGCAAAGCGTACGCCTTCAGCCAGCGCGCAGCGTTGCAGTTGCGCCGAATCAAAACCACGCGGCATTTCCAGCCACAGAAAAATGCCGCCAGGCGCGCAGGCCATACGCGTTTGCGCCGGGAAATGCCGCTCTACTGCGTCGCGGTGCGCTGCCACGTTGTCGGTAATGCCACGACGCAAGCGGCGCAGTTGCGGCTCGAACTGGCCGCTGTCCATCAAGCTGGCCAGCGCGCGCTGGAACAACAACGGCGCAAAGGTGCCCTGCGCGGCCATATGGTATTCAAACGCCGGTTGCAGGCGGCCGGTCACGGCAAAACCCAGACCGATTCCCGGCCCGATCACCGCCGACAGATCGGCGCAATAAAAGACGTTGCCGGTTTCATCAAATGCCTTGAACGGCAAAGGGCGCTGCTGGCCAAAATAGAACTCGCCAGAGGTGTCATCCTCGATCAGCGCAATGCCGTACTCGGCCAGAAGTTGCACGCAGCGCTGCTTGTCCCGGTCAGACAACAGGCTGCCGGTGGGATTGGGGTAGTTGGCGCTGAAAATGCACGCCGTGACTTTCTCGCGCTTCAGCGCAAACGCCAGGGCGTCCACCGACAGCCCGTCACAGGGGTGCGCCGGGATTTCCAGCACCTGTAACTGGAACGTATCAAGCAGGTTAAGCAAGGCCGGATTGCAGGGCGACTGGATCGCCACCACGTCGCCCGGTTTGGTCAGCAAGCGCAAAAAACAGCCCACGGCTTCGGTTTCGTCGTGGGTGATAAAGATTTCGTCCGCCCGCCAGTCGCAGCCCAGCAATTGCGAGCGCCGCGCCAGCTGTTCACGCAGCGCACTGGCACCACCACAGCGCCCGGGCCGCGCCAGCAAGCCAGGATCACGCCGCGCGTGGTTGGTCATCAGGCGCTGGAACGCCACGGAGGGAAACAGTTCGGGGTCGATATGGGCGCGGGCCAGCCAGTCGTGACGGCTGCTGCGTTCAAACTCGCGGATCAGCGCGCGGTGCTCAGACAGTTCCACGACTTGGGGGCGCGGCTCCAGGTCTGCGCATTGTTGCGGGGCCTTGAGGTGACCTTGCCGGCGGCGCACATAAAAACCGGAGCGCGGCCGGGCCTCGATCAGCCCTTTGTCTTCCAGCAGGTGCAATGCATGCGTCACGGTGGCCGGGCTGGCCTGATGTGCCGCACACAGTTCGCGCACGGAGGGCATTCTGTCGCCCGGTTTCAACTGGCCGCTATTGATGCGTTCGCACAGCAAGCGCGCCAGCTCGCCATAGCGGGTATCGGCCAGGTCTTCGGGCAACAAAACTGTTTCTGTCATTGGCCAGGCACAGATGCAAAGTTGAGACCCACTGATACTATCCAGATTCGTCTGGCTGCGTCTATTTGGCGACCGGGCCCTTTTGCACAATGGCTACATCACCACCAACGGCCGCACCGGCCCGGGAGTAGACCATGACTTGCTGCAACTGCCACGCCAACCCGCGCCAGCGCTGGGCCCGTCTGTTGTCTCTGGCCAGCCTGGGTTTCATGCCCGACGAACCCGATGCCATCACCCCGCCCGAGGCCGACACACAACCCGAGCCTGATCTGGCCTACTGGCGCGCCGAACAAGAAGCGCAAGAGCGGCTTGATGCCCTGCGCGACCTGATCCGCCATCGCCCCATCATGTAACGTTACGGCGCCAGGTGCTCTGCCAGCCACGCCAGCCCGGCGTCATCCGGGTGGTGATGGCGGTAGCGGCCAAACTGGGCGGCCGCGATCAGCAAGCGATCCATGAAGGTCGGCATGGCGGTCGGGTTCAGCCAGGGCTCGCTGAAGGGGGCGATATCGGCGCGCTGGAACTCGGCACCAATGGAAATACGCGGCGGCACATCACGCGGGGCGCTGTGCGAGCCCCAGTGCAGCACGGCCTGGTTCCAGCCCAGCATGCTGCCGGCGGGCGCGGGCAAGGCGCGGATGTCATGCAACTGATACTGCATGCTCATCTCATCGGGCGTGTTGTAGGTCGGGTCCCGGTCTGCCGGCACCAGATACATGCAGCCGTTGAGCGGCGTGGCGTCCGACAACGGCAGCCAGATATTCAGAATGCGCGGGCGGCCGTCTTCAAAGATCGAAATGCGGCCGCGATCACGGTGGGGTTTCCAGCCGTGTTCGTTCTGCGCCGGGTCGATATGCCAAGCCCACATATTGGGCAGCGTGACATAGTCATCGCCCAGAATCCGCGCCAGCAAGGCGCCCATCTTCACGTAGACCAGCCAGAACTCGTCATAGACAAAAGCCAGCACCGGCGGAATCTGCATTTGCCGCAGCGTGTGGATTACTGTCGCCATATCGACAATGGGCAATTGCCAGTCCACCGGGTCAGCCTGGAAATAACCTTCGCGGATGGTGCGTTCAGCCAGGGTGGCGATCAGTTCTTCACTCAGCGCCAGCGGGGGTTGTGCGTCCCAGAAGGTTTGATCTGCCACGTGCAGGGTGGGCGCCAGTTGTTGCCAGAAAGCCGGATCACGCAGGCGTTCGACGGCAAAGCCGCCGTAAAAGGAGGATGAATTCATCTTGCGGGTCTCACTGCCGATACTGCGGGGCGTTCAGGGCTGGCGCACCGCCACCACTACCCAACCGGGCAGCGGGCGGCCGAACTCCTGACGCACCACCTGTTGTTTGATCTGTTTGAGCACAAAGCCGCTTTGCGCCAGTACGTCGGCCAGATACTGATGGCCGTGACCGTAGCGGCCGCTGGGCAAAAGCTGGAATTCATGTTCCAGCATGGGGCCGTCCGTGTTTTCGGCCGAGAACACCAGCAGCCCGCCCGGTGCCATGCAACCGTGCGTGGCGGTCAGCAAGGGCAGCAGATCACCGAAATAGATCATCAGGTCTGCCGCGCACACCAGATCAAACCGGTCTGGCGTCTGCCGCAACCAGCCGGTCAGTTCAGCCTGTACCAGCCGGTCATACAGATTGCGGTTCTGCGCTTGCGCCAGCATCTTGCCGGACAGATCCACGCCGGTCAGGGTCTGGGCATAACCGCGCAGGAACGTGCCGCACCAACCGGTGCCACAGCCGGCATCCAGCACTTGCCATTGCCGTTGCGCAACAGCCAGTTGCGCCAGCGTGTCGTCCAGCGCCTGCGGAATGGCGTACCCCAGTTGCTGCAAGCGGGCATCGAACGTGGCGGCGTAGTCATCAAAGGTGGTGACGACGTAATCATCGGCACAGCGGCTGGGAACGTTCTCGCCAGAACAGGCCGCCAGCAAGTGCGCCGCCGTCGGGTTGCCCGGCTCTTGCGCCAGCCACTGGCGATACACCCCGGCCGCGTCAGCGATCCGGCCCAGCCGGTAAAACGCAATGCCGCGCATGGCCGGCGGCTGGCCGGCAGCGGGCTTGAGCACATAAGCGCGGCAAACATACCCCGCGCCTTCCTGTTCACGGCCATGGCGCATCAGCCAGTTGCCATAGTTGTCCAGCGCGTCGATCTGCTCTGGCGCCAGGGCCACCGCGCGCTCAAACGCCGGGCCGGCATCGTTGTCGCGGCCAATCAGCTGCAACATGGCGCCGTAGTTGTTCCAGTAGGTCGGGTTATTGCCGTCGCGTTCGATCGCCGCCAGAAACTGGCCTGCGGCCTCGACTTGCGCCCCCTGCCCCGCCAGCACATTGCCCAGATCATTGCGCCAGGCCGCGTTCTCCGGCACCTGGGTACAGGCATCGATCAGATAGCGCAGCGCTTCTTCGGCGTTGCCTTGCTGGTGCCGCAAAATACCCATGCCATGCAGGGCCAGCGCGTTGGCACCCTCGGCCAGCACCGCCTGATACTGCGCCTCGGCCTCGGTCAGCCGGCCTTGCACATGCAGCGTGATCGCCTGCTGCACCTGTTGTGTCTGACTGGCAATGCCGGCATCGCTCTCGTTCATGGCCCCTGCCTTGAAAACTTTGAAACACCCGCCAGGCTTCGATACACGCAGCCCTGGGTGATGGCGTTATCTTCCCATCAAATATGCCGTTTGCGTGTATCTGCCATGTAACAGGCATAAAAAAGGCCGCCCGGAGGCGACCTTTTTTCAAAGCGATGCGCTTAATCCCAGGCCGGCGCCAGGCCATCCGGGCTGACCAGCCGCTCATTGCGGTCCAGCCCCGCAATGCGGGCCATGTCATCCAGGCTCAGCTTGAGGCTGGCTGCCTTGAGGTTGCTGGCCAGATTCTCGCGCCTGGTCGACGACGGAATCACCGAATAACCCAGACGCATCGCCCAGGCCAGCGCTACTTGTGCCGGCGTGGCGTTATGGCTGGCCGCAATCTCCAGGATCACCGGGTCTTTGAGCACCGCACCGTAGGCCAGCGTCATGTACGAGGTGATATGAATCCCCTGGCTTTGGGCAAATTCCACCACCTTGCCGTTTTGCAGCCACGGGCTCAGTTCGATCTGGTTGGTGGCAATATTATCCGCACCCACGGCTGCAATGGCTTGTTGCATCAGCGCGATATTAAAGTTGGACACCCCGATCTGCCGTGCCAACCCCTGCGCCCGGGCCTCTGCCAGCGCATCCATGAACTCCGCCACCGACACCGCATCACCCGGCGACGGCCAGTGAATCAGCACCAGATCAACGCGATCAGTCCGCAGCTTTTTCAGACTGTCCTGCAAGCTGGGAATCAGCTTCTGGCGCGAAAGATTGTCGGTCCAGATCTTGGTGGTAATGAACAACTCATCACGCGGAACACCGCTCTGCGCAATCGCCTCGCCAACCTCGGCCTCATTGCCATAAATCTGCGCGGTATCAATCGCGCGGTAACCCACATCCAGGGCATTGCGGACAGAATCAATCACCACCTGATCTTTCAGGCGGAACGTACCCAGACCCAGTGCTGGCATGCTCATGGTGTTTCTCCAGTGTTTTGTTGATGCTTGATCAGACACGCCTGACGACGTGCAGTTGCTGCGCAGTATGGAGAAACGCCTTTGTTGCATAAATGGGGTTTGAGTTGAATGACTGTTGAGTTTTGGTCAAATGGCTGGCGGTAACAAAGGCCAAAGGTTTTGCGGCGGTGTCCTGATCAGCAGCGCACCTGGATTCCCGCCAAGAGGCAGCCGAGGCTGGCGACCCAAAAGAAAGCGTCTTGCTGTCGGGCTCCCCTCGACATGTAAAACACCGCGCTGCCAGGCACTAACGTAAGGTCCAGGGTTCAGCAGCCCTGGCAATCATTGCAGCTGGATTCCGGCTCAAGGCCGGAATGACGATGAGGAGGGGCGAACCAATCAAGCTTGCGAACTGCGTTTAAGTGGTTGCCGGTGCCGTCGCCGTTGATTTTCGGGGTTGCGGTTGCGGTTGCGGTTGCGGTTGCGGTTGCCGTTGCCGTTGCCGTTGCCGTTGCCGTTGCCGTTGCCGTTGCCGTTGCCGTTGCCGTTGCCGTTGCCGTTGCTTTTGACGTTGGGCCCCTTTGACTGCGCCGAGCATCGCAGCGAAGTCCGGGGTTTCGGCGGAGGGGTGTTTGAGCGAAGCGAATTCCCGTAGCCAGCCGGACTTCGCGAGAAGCACAGGGAACCCGAAGGGCGCAGTCGCAGGGGTCGCCTTTTCTTTGGGCACTTTCTTTTGGCGACCCAAAAGAAAGTGCCTTGCCGTCGGGCAACCCCCGACATGTAAAACACCGCGCCGTCAGGCGCTAACACAAGGTCCAGGGTTCAGCAGCCCAAGCCACCATTGCAGCTGGATTCCGGCTCGAGGGGGCCGCCGAGGACCGGAATGACGAGTCAGTGGCGCAACGCTGACACCGCTGTTCCAGCCAACAACAAACACAGCCCCCAGGCAACAAAAAAACCTCAAACCCTGAACTGCCCCACCGAATCCTTCAGCCCCCGCATGATCTGATCCAGCCGCTGGCTGGCATCCGCCACCCGCCGCGCATTGCTGCTGTTCTGCTCCGCCATGTTGGCAATATCCTCAACATGGCTGGCAATGGCATGACTGGCCGAACTTTGCTCACGCAGGGCTTCGGAAATCTGGTTGGCAGACGTCACCACGCGGCCAGCGTCGTCGCGAATGCTGGCGATGGCCGTGCTGGCCTCGCCGGCCATTTGCACCCCGTTGGCGACCTCGGTCACCACCGAGCCCATGCGCACCGTGGCATCTTGCGAGGCCCCGCGAATGGCGTCGATCTTGCCGCTGATTTCCGCCGTGGCGCTGCTGGTGCGCTCGGCCAGTTTGCGTACTTCGTCGGCCACCACGGCAAAGCCACGGCCGGCCTCACCGGCACGGGCGGCTTCGATGGCGGCATTGAGCGCCAGCAAGTTGGTCTGGTCGGCCACTTCCCGGATCATCTGCATGATGCTGGCGATGCTGTCGGTTTGTTCGCCCAGCGCGCCAATGCTGGCGGCAGAGTCCGCCACAATGCCGGAGATATGGTTGATCTTGTTGCTGGTGCCTTCAATGATGCGGCTGCCCTGGCGCGCTTGCTCGCCCGCCTCGCCAGACAACCGGCTGGCCTCGCCCGCGCTGTCGGCCACGACCGAGATACTGGTCGTCATTTCTTCAATGGCCGCCGCCATGGAACGGGTCGCATCAGACTGGCTGTCAGAGCCGCTGGCCACCTTGTTGGCCGCATTGGCCACTTCTTGCGTCAGTTGCCCGGCTTCACCGGCATTGTCATGAATCTGCCGGATCAGGTCGCGCAGCGAGCCGGCCATGCGCTGGATGCCGGCCAGCAAACTGCCTTCATCGTGTGAGGCCGTTTGCACCGCCACAGAAAGATCACCCGCCGCAATGCGCCGCACCACCTCGCTGGCGTAGGCCGGCTCGCCGCCCAGTTGCTTGAGCACAGAGCGCACCAGCACGCTGGCTACAACGCCCAGGATTACCAGCACAATGACGATGTAGACCAGTTGCTTGAGGGTTTCTTCCCAGAACGCGGTGGTGATGTCGTCGATATAAACCCCGGTGCCGACCACCAGTTGCCAGTCATCAAAGGCCTGGGCGTAGCTGATCTTGGGCTTCGGTTGGTCACTACCCGGGCGCGGGAAGGAATAGCTGACAAAGCCACCGCCAGCGCGCGCGGCCTTGACCATTTCGGGCACAAACAACACGCCGTTGGCATCGGCCACGTTGCTCATGTCTTTGTTCAGCAGCTTGGGGTTAGAGATAAACCGTTCGACGTTGTTGTAATCAAAGACGAAGAAATAGTCTTTGCCATCGTTGTAGGTGGCCGACTGGATCGCCATGCCCGCCGCATGAATGGCCTGCTCCCGCGTCAGTTTTCCGGCGGTTTCCTGATCGTGGTAGTACTTCATGATGCTGATGGCCGACTGCACCATGTGCTGCACCTGACTTTGCCGGGCGCTCACCAGGCTTGACCGCAGCGACAGCAGCCCCAGCCCCGAGATCAGCACCAGACCAATCAGCATGCACCCCAGCAACACCCGCATGCGCGCGCGTATACCCATGTTGTTGAACATGGTTTGTCCCCCCAGCTTTTTGTGGTTGAAACCGGCGTACGTTATTGCTGCAACGCACAATCCGATCTATCGATAGCGCCACTCGATATATCGGCATTATGACGTTGTTATTTGAGGCCGCCTGGATCAATCCGGCAAACGGAGCAAAAAGGTGTTGCGCGGGTTGTCAGCCTGCCGGGGGCGTGTTGCAAGACGCGTTGTTCAGGGGGTTTTGGCGGCCGTGGCCGGGGCAGACGCGGCCTCTGTTGCCAGCCAGGACAAGGCCGATTGCAGCGTCGGATCAGCGCCTTGTTCCAGCGCCGTGCGGGTCACGGTGATCGAGACATCCGGCACCACGCCGCGCCCTTCAATCCGCTCGCCATTGGGCAGGCGGATATCGACCTCGCTGAACGCCAGCGCGCCGCCGCCGGGCAGCGGATCGTAATCAAAAAAGCCCAGCAGGCAACCGCAGGTGGTCTCGCCAAACACTTTGGCCCGGCCCAGTGATTGCGCCGCGCCAGCGACCAGTTCCGCCGCGCTGGCAGAGTGGCGGTCAACCAGTATGGCCAGTGGTGCCGTCAGCGGGTGGGCATCGCCCTGCAGCACCGGGTTGGTATCCAGCAAAGAGAACCCGAACAGCCGCACTGGTTTGTGATCCCGCGTGATCACCTGCGCGCCCTTGATCTCGCCCTTCACAAAACGGGACAGCAAATCCATGGCCATCAGCCCATCGCCGCCGCCATTGCCGCGCAGGTCTATCACAATCCCGCTGGACCTGGCCGCTTGATCCAGCAGCTTCATCAACTCCGGTTTGATCTGCCGGTCAAAACCGGAAAACCGGATATACGTCAGGTTGCCATTGAGCGTGTGCGCGTAAATCCAGGGCGGTGATGCAGCTTCTTCGTTGGTCAGTTCGACACTCAAATGCGTGCCATCCGGACGGGTCAGCGCCAGCGTGCGGACCTTGCCGGCAGGCAGGTTGTTGAGCGCGCGCAAGACATACGCATCACGCGACCAGGCCGTAGAACCGCCGCGCACCTGCGCGCGTTGCTGTTGCCACCAGGCCAGCGCGTCCTGCCCATCCACCCCGGTCAGCTCCTGCCCGCTGCGCACGCCCAGCAGGGCCGCCTGGGACATGCCGCTGATGCCATGCATGATCAGCCGGCCGTCGATCTCATCCACCCCCAGCCCCAGGCTGGCCGATTTGTCATGCTTGATCTGCGCGTAACGCGCCGGGTTTTCCACGCGGGTATGCGCATCGTTCAGTTCGCCCGTCATGTGATCAAGCTCGGCCCAGAAACTGGCGTCATCCGGCGCATTGAGAACCAGCGGACGATAGCGCTGCCCCACCGCGGCCCAATCCACGCCGTTGAAACCGGGGTCTACATAGCTGTCGTTGATGGTATGCCAGACCTGGTCAAACGCCGCCTCGCGGTTGTGTTCATCCAGCGTGCTGCTGACCGTCAGCCGGTCAATCTGGCGGGCAAGAATGCGGTGCGGGTCCACCACCGCGCAACCACTCATCACAACGGGAACCAGCAACACCAGCATAAGGCGGGACAACGACACGGATGCGGCTTCCTCTGTACAAAACCGGCCCATATTAGGGGGCATTGCCGGCCCTGCCCAGCGCGACGTTGTAAACGCAGCCGCCTGGCAGCCGTTTGTATCTACAGTGCCGGGCTGCGTATCATGCGCGGCGTTGGCCGTTTTTTTGTCGCATTACTGCAAGATCATGTTCAAGCACGGATTTTTTAAACTACGCCCCGTTCTGCTGACCACCCTGCTGGCCACCCTCACCGCCTGCGCCAGTGCCCCTGCTCCGGTCACCCCCGCCATGGCGGCACGCCTGCAACAGCAAGCCCCGATCCGGTTTTTGCTGACGTTTGACGACGGCCCGGCGCGCGGCAGCAACAATAATTCGTCGCTGGAGATTCTGCACACGCTGGATCAGAACCCGGTGCAGCCCGGCATCAAGGCCGTCTTCTTCGCACAGACCCGCTCCTGGCATGCCGGCGAAACCGAAGCAGGCCGCGCCATCTTGCGCCAGGAAGTGGCAGACGGGCAGGTGCTGGGGTTTCACACCGCAACGCCGTTCCATGCCAATCACGCCATGATGAAACCGGCTGACCTGGAGACCTCGCTCAACAACGGCGTGGCCGATCTGACCAGCCTGCGCGGCACGCCCCCCACCCTGGTCCGCCCACCGTTCTGGGCCTACAACGCCAGCACCTTCAACGCCTACCAGCAGCACGGCATGGCCATGCTGCTGACAGACCTGTCTGCCAACGACGGCAAGATCTACGGCTACCACATCAGCCTGCGCCGCCGCGCCAACATGCTGAACATGCTGGCGCACGTGCGTGACGAGATCATCGCCGGCAAACTGCCCACCGTGGACGGCGCGATTCCGGTTGTGGTCACCTTCCACGACATCAACGGCTACACCGCCGACCACATGGCCGAATACCTGCAGATACTGGTCGACTGCGCCCGCGAATTGCAGATGCCGACCACCGCCAGACCGTTTTATGACGACACCGCCACCACAGAACGCGCCGCCCACGCCCGCGCCGTGAAAGACGGCGCCGCCCCCAAAGAACTGCCCGGCGTCTGGCAATGGATCTGGGGCGAATGAGGTTTGGGACAGGGCGAAGGGGTGTAGCTTAAATCCACCGCAAGTAGCCCCCTGGGCTGCGGACTGGATTCCGGCCAAAAGGGCCGCCGAGGTCCGGCATGACGAAGTGGTTGGATTAGCCAGCCATTCTTGCAAGTCAAAGGCGTAGGGTGGATTTGCGGCGCAATCCACCTTTGCGGCGGTGGATTGTCGCTACGCTCCGAATCCACCCTACGCACCTCGCCTCCAGACAACCTGGCCGTTGCCGTTGCCGTTGCCGTTGCCGTTGCCGTTGCCGTTGCCGTTGCCGTTGCCGTTGATTTTCGGGGTTGCTGTTGCCTTTGACGTACCTCCCCTTGACTGCGCCGAGCATCGCAGCGAAGTCCGGGGTTGCGGCGGAGGGGTGTTTGAGCGAAGCGAGTTCCCGCAGCCAGCCGGACTTCGCGAGGAGCGCAGGAAACCCGAAGGGCGCCGTCGCAGGGGTCGCCTTTTCTTTGGTGCCTTTCTTTTGGCGATCCAAAAGAAAGGCACTTGCTGTCGGGCAACCCCCGACACCCAAAACACCCGCGCCGCCAGGCGCTAACAAAGATTCAAGCATTGCGGCGCTGGCAAACATCGCAGCTGGATTCCGGCCTGCGCCGGAATGACGAGGCAGTGGAGAAGCCTTTGGCCACCGCCGGTATCAAAACACCCGCGCCGCCAGGCGCTAACAACAAGCATTGCGGCACCGGCAAACATCGCAGCTGGATTCCGGCCAAGGGGGCCGCCGAGGTCCGGAATGACGAGACAGTGCAGAAGTCTTTGGCCACCGCCGGTATCAAAACACCCGCACCGCCAGGCGCTAACAAGGGGTTAAGCTTCCACAGCCAGCCAAGGTGGATTATCCCCACCACCACCCCAAATCCCCCTCCCCCTTACCCCTCCCGCGCCGTCTGCGCCTCCACCTGCCAGCGCTTTCTCGACCGCAACATCCGCCTCACCGCAATGCGTGCCATCTTGAACCAGCCAAACGGCCGTGGATCAACCAGCATGCTCAGCGCGCGGGCGTAGTCCAGCGTCAGGCCGGGCGTCCAGGCCATGGTTCTGGCGCGTTTGCGGATCTGCGCGGCCACCCACAATTCCGGCGTCACCAGCAAGCGCACAAACACCCGCCAGCCGCGATCCACGCCTCGGAAGTGGCCAACAGAGCCTTCCACCGCCGCTTCCAGCGCTTTGGCTACACTGCTGGAGCAGTTGCGGCTGGTCAGGTTGTACGTGGTGTCCTGGCGGTACTCGTGCCAGAACCGCGCCAGCCGTGCCGGGCTGTAATTGCGGATCCGCACGCGCACGGTAGAGGGGCACCAGGCTTTGGATTCGGTGGCGTAATCGGGCTGGAACAGGCCGGGGACATCGTTCTCACGCGTGGCGCGCAGGATGCGGCCAAAGTCCTCGGGCGAGCGGTCTATCTCTACGCCGGGATACAGGCTGATATAGATGCCCTCCGGCGACTCCAGCGCGGCGTGGCCGGTGGAGATCACGCCATTGGCATCGACCGCGGCAATGTAGCGATCAATCAGCAGACGGCGCTGCGCCTGGGTGCGGGCAGAGCCGACCGGCGTCCACACATGCACGGTCAGCGCGCGTTCTGAATCAGCAGGCGGGCCGTCCCACACCAGCGGCGCGTCGGCCGGGATATCCGGGTTGTAGTCTTGCCAGCGGCGAATGGCGGGTTGGTCCAGCACGGCGCGCATGAAGGCGTTGTCCGGCATCCGGCGCACGCGGTAAGACAGCAGCAACAAGCCCCAGCCACTGAAAAACAGACCAAGGCCAATGCAGTACGGCACGGTACCGACGTAATGCGTGGGGTACGGCTGATAGAAAAACACGGCCAGGCCGATTTCAATCACACCGGCGGTGAGTGCGGCTTTCCAGCGCGGGTAACGCACCACCCAGGCCGACATGGATTGCAACAAGCCGTCGGCCAGGAACAGCGTGCCGAAAATCATGGAGAGTATGAAATTGCCATGATGATGGCCTGCCAGAATCAGCGCGGCGGCACCGATAAAAGCCACGGCTTTCACGTAGCGCAGCGCCTTTTGCCCACCCATGCCGGTCCAGGCCACCGCCATGGTGCCCAGGCCATCAAGCAGCAACAGCCCGGCAAAAAAGGTGATCGGAAAATACACGGCGTTATCAAGCGCATCGATAAAAATCACGATGCCCGCCAGCAGCCAGAGCCACCCCACCAGCCGCAATGCGCGCCAGCGTTTGCGCAGATATTCCACACCCAG
The DNA here is from genome assembly GCF_014645535.1 of Silvimonas iriomotensis. Taxonomy (NCBI): domain Bacteria; kingdom Pseudomonadati; phylum Pseudomonadota; class Betaproteobacteria; order Neisseriales; family Chitinibacteraceae; genus Silvimonas; species Silvimonas iriomotensis. Next base: position 493,945 of record NZ_BMLX01000003.1, on the reverse strand, counting down.
CAACAGCAACATCAGTCTGACCATGTGCCACCCGTCGTGATTGATTGGGCCGGTTCGATTCGTGTGTTCATCATCATGAGGGATAAGGCCCCGGCCCGGCGCGGGACGCCCGGATCAGCCCGGAAAAGTCTTCGTTGATCGGCAAGCCCGCCGCCCGTTCGATCCGCGCGGCCTGTTTGAGCGCAGCAAACGGCTGCTGCTGATCCATCAGCCCAAGCTCCCACGTATACACATCGGCGTAGCCACTGCACAGGATTTTCCAGCTGTATCTGAAATGCGGCGCCTGTTCCCGCGCGTGCCGCAGAATGTTGGTGGTGCAATTGTTGAACAGCGTGTTGTAGAACTCCGGCTGGCGATTGAGATCATCAACGCGCTTGAGATACTGCACGAACACCTGGCGGGCAATCTGCGGCGTCACGTTCAGCGGGTACAGGTACACCCGTTCGCGGCGGATGTCGGTGCGTACGCCGATCAGGTCGCGCTCATCGGCCACCACGTAAATCAGCGCGTAGGTGCGCAAAAAGCCGCGCCAGGTCGAGTACCGCTGGCCTTGCTGGCGCCGGGTTTCGATAGAGATCGCCAGATGCCGGCCATCGCTGAAACCAAAGCTGATAAACACGTGGGCAATGGCCTCGCCCGCCCAGTGCGATACCACCATGTCCACCGACTGCACGCCCGCCAGATCATAGGTGGCGTCGTACCACGCCGGGATCGGATCGCTGGGTGTGCGATAGCGGAAGTTGCGCACATTGCGCACGGTCACCTGATCGCCCTGCCATTCAATGCTGGCAGCGCGCGTGTATTCCGTCAGCCACGGGGCATCGTGCGGCGCGGTGCGGGCGGGGAACGGGAACACAAGCCTCCTGGCGACGCGGGGTCGGGTTTTCTGTTCACTATGGCCAGCCGGCCGGATGCGCGCAACTGGCGTGCTTGACGTTGTGGCACGCACGCGGCAACGTGCTGCGTCTTGCCCGGTTTTTTGCCATGACCCAACTGATCAATCCGCACTACCTTGCCTGGATCATTGCCGCGCTGAGCATTGCCGGCATCATCGCCCGCCCCCTGCACTGGCCCGAGGCCGTCTGGGCGTGCCTTGGGGCCGCGCTGGCCGTGGCGCTGGGCCTGTTGCCGCTGACCGCTGCGTGGGCGGCCATCAGCACGGGGCTGGATGTGTATCTGTTTCTGGGCGGCATGATGTTGTTGTCAGAAGTAGCCCGCCGTGAGGGCTTGTTTGACTGGCTGGCGGCGCTGGCCGTCAATCATGCGCGCGGCTCGCCCGCCCGGCTGTTTGCGCTGGTGTATCTGGTCGGGATCGGCGTGACGGTACTGTTATCCAACGACGCCACGGCCGTGGTGCTAACGCCGGCCGTGTTTGCCGTGGCCCGCCGCGCCGAGGCGCCAGCGCTGCCCTTGCTGCTGATCTGTGCATTGATCGCCAATGCCGCGAGTTTTGTCTTGCCGGTGTCCAACCCGGCCAATCTGGTGGTGTTTGGCAAACACATGCCGGCACTGGCAGACTGGGCAGCCCGCTTCTGGCTGCCTTCGTTGGCGTCGATCACCGTCACCTGGCTGATGCTGCGCTTTACCCAGCGCAAGGCGCTGGCCGGCCGTTGTGCCGTATCTGTGCCAGTCGCGCCATTAAGCGGTCACGGCAAAGTGGCGCTGGCCGGTATCGTGATCACGGCAGCGGCCTTGCTGACGGTGTCGGCGCTGGGCTGGCAACTGGGCTTGCCGACGGCCATCCTCGGCTTGCTGACCGCCGCCATTGTCACGCTGGCCCAGCGGGCGTCGCCCTGGCCCTTGCTGCGTGATATTGCCTGGAGTGTGCTGCCGCTGGTGGCCGGTTTGTTTGTGCTGGTGCAGATGCTGGCGCAGGCAGGCTTGATCGAGGCCGTACGCCACTGGCTGCTGAGCCTGTTGCAGTCCAGCGAGGCCATCGCCGCGGCCACGGCCGGCATTGCCATTGCGCTGCTGAGCAACGTCATCAACAACTTGCCGGCGGGCTTGATCGGGGCGTCGGTTGTCGCTGCCCATCATTTGCCGGAACGCATCACCGACAGCCTGCTGATTGGCGTTGATCTGGGCCCCAATTTGTCTGTGACCGGCTCGCTGGCCACCATTCTGTGGCTGGGCGTATTGCGCCGCGAAGGGCTGCATGTGGATTTCCGGACCTTCCTCAAAACCGGTGCGGTGGTCATGCCGCCCGCCTTGCTGGCCGCGCTGGGCACGCGCTTGCTGATGGGCTGAGCGGTACTTACAGATTCTGGATCTTGCCCCACAAGTGCAGCCATTCATGCCGGTTGCGCACCCAGTCATGGATTTTGTCCGGCGGCATGGGGCGGGCCACAAAGAAACCCTGCACCAGTTCCACGCCCAGTTCCTGCACCAGTTTCCAGTCTTCGGCGTCTTCCACGCCTTCGGCCACCACGGTGAGTTTTAGCCGGTGCGCCATATCGACCGTGCTTTCCAGCAAGGTCCGCAACTGCGGGCGGCGAGAGGCGCCGTTCACAAAGGCGCGGTCGATCTTCAGTTCTGAACACGGTGTGCGCATCAGTTGCTGCAGCGTGGCGTTGCCGGTGCCGTAATCGTCAATCGAGATCCCGACGCCGGCCATTCTGAGCCGCGCCAGCGCGCCCAGAGAGCGGGCCAGGTCTGCCATCACGCCAGACTCGGTGATCTCCAGCGTCATTTGCGTGGGCGGGAAAGACTCTTGCGCCAGCAGGTTCTTGATACGCTCGGCAAACCCCGGTTCTGGCAGGTTTTCTGCCGAGATATTCACCGCCAGCCCAAAACGCAGGCCACGCGCATACAACTGTTTGGTCTCACGGATGGCGGTGGCCATGATCTGGTCGGTCATGCGGCCAATCAGCCCGGCGCGCTCCAGCAGGCCAATGAAATACACCGGCGCGATCATGCCAAGGTCAGGATGCTGCCAGCGCGCCAGCACTTCGGCAGACTGGAACAGCCCGCTGCGCGTAGTGACTTTGGGTTGAAACCAGGGGACGAACTCGCCGTTTTGCAGCGCCCGGCGCAGGTCGGTTTCGTCAATGGCCGGCGGCGGCGCCATTTGCGGTTTGTTCAGAATGTGGAACCGCTCCAGCGCGTGGCCCAGCCCTTCCAGTTTCATGGGCTTTTGCAAGGTGCCCAGCACTGGAAAACCATATGCCGCGGCGGCCGCTTCGACCGCGTGCAGCACTTGTTCATCCGTGCTGCTCATGAACACGATGGGCATGAACTGGTTGCTCTCGGCCATATGGCGCAGCAACTCCACGCCATCCATGCCGGGCATTTCCAGATCGGTCAGCAAGATATCCGGTTTTTCCGGCAGACTTTGCAACAGCGCCAGCACTTCTTCGCCATTCATGGCTTGCCAGATCACCTGGCAACCACATTGCACGCACAACTCGACCGCATGATTGAGCTGCAAAGAGCTATCGTCGGCAATCAGCATGGATGGCGCGGTCTGGGTCATCCTACTTGCCTACCCGCTGGATCAATCCGGCAATGCGGTCCAGCCCGATCACTTCATCCACGCCGCCCAGTTCAATGGCCTCTTTGGGCATGCCGAACACCACGCAACTGGCTTCGTCCTGGGCGTAGGTGGTGGCGCCGGTGTCGTGCATTTCTTTCAGGCCCTGCGCGCCATCGTCGCCCATGCCGGTCATGATGAAACCCACGGCGTTGCGCCCGGCCGCCTTGGCCACAGAACGGAACAACACATCCACGCTGGGGCGGTGGCGGCTGACCAGCGGGCCGTCCACCACATCGACGTGATACTGCGCGCCGCTGCGCTTGACCACCATATGCTTGCCACCCGGCGCAATCAGCACGCGGCCCGGGACAATCCGGTCGTTGTGGCTGGCTTCCATCACATCGACCTCACACATGTTGTTGAGGCGATCGGCAAAACTTTTGGTGAATTTCTCTGGCATGTGCTGCACCACCACCACGCCCGGAATCGTGCGCGGCAGCGCGGTCAGGATGACTTCCAGCGCCTGGGTGCCGCCGGTGGAGGTGCCCAGCGCGACGATTTTCTCGGTCGTGGGCAGAAACGCGTTGCCGGTCGGCGCGTTCAGGATCACGTCGGCCGACTGTTTGCCGCCTTCCATGCGTTCACGCACGCTGGCGGCGGTAGAGCCTCCGCTACTTCCGGCATAAGAAGACGCCCCACCCGATGAAGGCGTGACCGGCCGCGAGGTCAGCGTGCGCAGGTTGGACACGCGCGCCCGGGCGGCAGCGCGGATGGCGCTCACCAGATCATTGGAGCTGTCTTGCAGAAAGTCGCGCAGGCCCAGCGTGGGTTTGGTGATGACACTGACCGCGCCGGCGGCCAGCGCTTCCATGGTGATATCCGCGCCTTTTTGCGTGAGCGTAGAACAGATCACCACCGGCGTCGGGTGCTCGGCCATGATCTGTTTGAGGAAGGTGATGCCATCCATGCGCGGCATTTCGATATCCAGCAACAACACATCCGGCCACTTGAGCTTCATGCGCGTCATGGCAAACAAAGGATCTGGCGCAGCGCCAATCACTTCGATATCCGGATGTTTGGACAAGACCTCCTGCACCACCTGGCGCATGATGGATGAGTCGTCCACAATCATCACCTTGATCGTCATCTCACAGGCCTCCTGCGGGTTTGACCGGTTCGCGCTTTTTGGGTGTGGCCGTGGCCGGCAAGCCGCGACCACGACGAACCCAGACATCTCCCGTTGTCAGATCAAAACGCAGATAACGGTAGCCCTCGCCCGCCACGTCCTGGCCGGCCACGGGTAATTCGATCTCATGCAGTGCAGACAAGGCAAAGCGCACATTGGATTCGCCGATCGTCGTACCGGAACGCTCATTGGCAAAAATCCGCCCGCCGCCAAAGACCTTGACCTGATAGTCCTGCAGCCGCGTGCGCCGTGCGGCCACTTCTTCAATCATGTATTGCAGCGCTTCATCGCCATAGCGGCCATCGCCCGTGTACACCGGCACCTTGCCGTGCACGCGGTTGGGCAGCAGAAAATGACACATGCCGCCCACGTGCCGCGCCGGGTGCCAGAAGGTAATGGCCACACACGAGCCCAGCAGGGTTTCGATGCGCTCGTTCCCCTGACCGAAGTAGATTTCTCCCGGATTCACAAATACGCGTTCTGACAACTTAGCCAACCTTGCGATAAACAGAGGGCGAGATCATCTGCAAAGGCAGCTGGATGCCGTGCAAAGACTCGGAGTGCCCGACCAGCAAATACCCGCCCGGTTTCACAAAATGCGTCACGTTGGCCAGCACTTTGGCCTTGGTGGGCGCATCGAAATAAATGATCACATTGCGCAGGAACACCACATCAAACGGCTTGAGCCGCGCCGGCAAGGCGGTGAGGTTCATCTGCGTGAATTCCACCCGCTCCCGCAGGTGTTTGCCCACCAGGAACTGGCCTTCGTACTCGCCCGTTCCGCGCAGGCAATGCTTTTTCAGGTCGGCCGGAGAAATATTCTCGCCACGCACCATGGGGTACATGCCGCGCCGGGCCGACTCCAGCACCCGCTGGCTGATGTCCGAGCCGACAATCTCCCACGGCGCATCCGGCCGCTCGTTATCCAGCAGCATGGCAATGGAATACGCTTCTTCGCCGGTCGAACTGGCCGCACTCCAGATGCGCAAGGTCTCGGACCGGTTAAACAGCGGCAGCACCTTCTGGCTCAGAAACGCAAAGTGGCCGATCTCGCGAAAAAAGAACGTCTCGTTGGTCGTGATCAGGTCGATGGCACGCTGGCGTTCATCACGCGCGCTGGGTGAGGCGATCAGATCATGGTAGGCCCGGAAATTGGGCAAACCCAACGCCACCAGCCGCCGTGACAGACGGCTGGACAGGAGCGCGCGCTTGGATTCAGGCAGATGCATGCCGATCTGCTGGTAAAACAGGCGCTGAAACAGCCGCATTTCTTCGTTGCTGACAGGGGGCGGCGCGGTGGTGCGGGTTCCAGCCATGATGGTTATCCGGTCTGCCGCTCAAAAGCCCTGGTCGGTGACAGCCAGCACGGCGGCGTCTTCGGGCGACAGCGCTTCGCTTGCTGCCAGTTGGGTCATTTCATCCACCGACAGTACTTGCTGGATATCCAGCGCGATCACAAAGCGCTCGGACAACCGCAACATGCCCAGGATGAATTCGGCCCGCAGGCGGGCGCCAAATTCCGGCGTGGGTTCAATCTGGTCGGCCTCCACCGTGATGACTTCGTTCACGGCATCCACCAGCACCCCCAACGGCAATACGTGTCCGTCTTGTTCCACTTCCAGAATCACCACGCAGGTCCGGCGGCCCACCACCGTGGCAGCGCGGCCAAAGCGTGCGGCCAGATCAATCACCGGCACCACGGCGCCACGCAAATTGATGACGCCGCGCAGGAACACCGGCATCAGGGGGATTTCTGTCAGGCCGCCAAATTCGATGATTTCGCGGATATGGTCGATAGGAATGGCAAACAACTCGCTGGCCAGCGAAAAGGTCAGAAACTGCTGGCTCAGGGCCGGGCCCGCACCCTGCATGGCGGGCGCAATGCTGCTGGTCATGACGACCTCCTGGTGTGCTTCGCACAAGCGAAGTCACGCATGATTATCGGGCGCTCAGGCCGCATGTTCTTCCAGGGCCAGACCAATCAGGCCGGCCATTTCTTCTACCGAGAGCACTTGCTGGATATCCAGCACGATCACAAAACGCTCGCCCTGGCTGAACATGCCGCAAATGAAATCGGCTCTCAGGCGCGCGCCAAACGGCGGGCGGGGCTCGATCTGGCTGCGATCGGTAGACAGCACTTCGTTGACGGTATCGACCAGCACGCCCACCGGCAGCGTGCGTGAGGCCGCTTCGACTTCCAGAATCACAATGCAGGTGCGTTTGCCTATGGTCGTCCCGCTGCGGCCGAAGCGCGCAGCCAGGTCGACCACCGGTACGACGGCGCCACGCAGATTGATCACACCGCGCAAAAACGTCGGGGTCAGCGGCACGGCGGTCAGCCCGCCGAACTCGATGATTTCGCGGATATGCTCAATCGGCACCGCAAACAGTTCGCCGTCCAGAGAAAACGTCAGGTACTGCACGGCGTCTGCTGCAGCCGCTGCCGTGCCGGTGCGGGTCACCGGGGCGGGGCTGGTCATGCGCGTACTCCATCAAAACCGGGTAAAGGCGGATTCATCCACCGCTTCGCCACCACGGGCCGCACTGCGCGCACCAGCGCCGGCACGTCGCGCGGCCGGGCGTGAACCGCCTTCATCCACCCTGAAAAAGCGGATCAGTTCTTGCAGCTGGATGGCCTGGGCACTCATTTCTTCAGAGGTAGACGACAACTGTTCCGAGGCCGAGGCATTCATCTGCGTGGTCTGCGCCAGTTGCGATACCGCGGTGTTGATCTGGTCCAGCCCGCTGGCCTGCTCGCGGGAGGCAGCAGAGATCTCTTGCACCAGATCCGCGGTTTTGCGGATGGCCGGCACCATCTGGTCAAGCAAACTGCCGGCGCGTTCGGCCATCATCACGCTGTTGGCGGCCACCGAGCTGATCTCTTGCGCGGCCACTTGCGAGCGTTCGGCCAGCTTGCGCACTTCGGCCGCCACCACCGCAAAGCCCTTGCCATGCTCACCGGCGCGGGCCGCTTCAATGGCTGCGTTCAGTGCCAGCAGGTTGGTCTGGTAGGCAATGTCGTCGATGATGCCGATCTTGCCGGCAATCTGTTGCATGGCCTGCACGGTCTGCTTCACGGCGTCGCCGCCTTCGCCGGCATCAGAGGCAGATTTGGTTGCCATGCCATCGGTCACGCGGGCGTTTTCCGAGTTCTGCGATACGGTCGAGGTGATTTCTTCCACCGCGGCGCTGGTTTCTTCGACATTGGCGGCTTGTTCAGATGCGTTCTGGCTCAAGGCCTGGGCCGAGGCCGAGATTTCTTCCGAGGCCGACGCCAGCGCGCTGGCCGAACTGGAGACATCCGTCATCACGCCGGTAAGTTTTTGCACCATCTGGTCAATGCTGTAGAGCATGGAAGTGCGATCGCCGGGGCGCACGTTGATGCGCACGGTCAGGTCACCATCGGCCACGCGCTGCAGGATATCGACCGCTTCCGCCGGCTCGCCACCCACCTGCTTCGTGACCATGCGGGCCAGCAAGATCCCCATGACAATCGACAGCAAGAACGCGACGATCACGATGACGATGGTGACATTGCGCACATTGGCCACCATGGCCTCGTTGGAGGCGTTGGCCTGATCGGCCTGCTTGATGTTGTCCTCGGCAATGTCGGACATCAGGCTGTCGATCTTGTTGTATTGCGTGCGCAGATCATTGTTGATGAGCGGGCGGGCGTCATCGACATGCCCGTCAGAGAGCAGGTGCAACGCTTTGTCCGAGTTGACCAGAAAATCGGCAATCAGCGGTTTGATCTGTTCTCTGAGGCGCGATTCGTTTTCGCTGGGCGCGGTCTGGATGTAAAGCGGCCAGTACTTGTTGTACATGTCCACATAACCTTGCAGACGGCTGAGCGTGCCGCGCATGTCATCGGGCTTTTCGGTCTGCGTCATGGCGCGCACCAGCGTGCGCGAAACCGCCCCCAGCGCGATCGACGCCCGCGCCTGATTGGCAATCGCCAGCAGGTTTTCGGTGTAGATCGCCGTTCCGGCCGCGCCCACACGGCTGATATTGATCAGCGCAAACACGCCGATCAGCAAAGTGAACATGGCCACGACAATAAATCCGGCCAGGAGCTTGGTGCCCAGCCGCATCTGATTAAACGCGTTCATTGGTTTGCTCCTGCATCATCCATTGCTTTTTTGTGGTGAAACAAGACCGGTGCCGGCCTTGCTGTTTTGCGGTGCGGCCTGTTGCTGCACGGCCTGATGCACCAGATTGGCGACATCCAGAATCAGCGCCACCCTGCCGTCGCCCAGAATGGTGGAGCCACTGATACTTTTGATACGGGAAAACAGTTCGCCCAGCGGTTTGATCACGGCCTGGAACTCGCCCAGCAACCGGTCAACCACCAGGCCGGCGCGTTGCTGGCCAAACTGCACCACCACCAGACTTTCGCGCCCGTGTTCCAGCGCCGGCAGTTCAAACAACTCGCGCAGGCGGATAAAGGGCAGCGGCTCGCCGCGCAGTTTCACAATGTCGTGATGGCCATCGAGGCCGGCCAGATCAATACACTCGATCACCAGATCAAGCGGGATCACGAACACCGACTCGTTCACCATGACCTGGAAGCCGTCGATAATCGCCAGCGTCAGCGGCAAGCGGATGCGCACGGTGGTGCCGGCCCCCTCGGTGCTGACGATCTCGACCTCGCCGCGCAAAGACTCGATATTCTTTTTGACCACGTCCATGCCCACGCCGCGGCCGGACAGGTTGGTGATCTGCTCGGCCGTGGAAAACCCCGGCTCGAAAATCAGCCGGAAGACTTCGCGCTCGGTCAGGGGCTGGTCGGCGGTGACCAGACCCCGTTCAACGGCCTTGGCCAGAATACGGGTCTTGTTCAGGCCGCGGCCGTCGTCAGAGACCTCAATCACGATGCTGCCCGATTCGTGATAGGCATTAAGCCGCAGCGTCCCGGCCACGGGCTTGCCTGCGGCCAGGCGCGCATCGGTCGCCTCAATGCCGTGGTCCATGGCATTGCGCACAATGTGCATCAGCGGATCAGACAAACGCTCGACCATGCTTTTGTCGAGTTCGGTATCGGCCCCCGTCACCACCAGATCAATCTCTTTGCCCAGTTCGTGGCTGATGTCGCGCACCACGCGCGGAAAGCGCTGGAACACTTCACCGATCGGCACCATGCGCAGGTTCAGCGCAGCATCGCGGATGTGTTCGACCAGTTCGGCAATCGACTGCACGGCTTCTTCAAACTGCGAATCCTTGCGGCGGTTGGCGATCAGGCTGGCGCCCGCGCCGGCAATCACCAGTTCGCCCACCAGATCAATCAGCTGATCCAGTTTGGAGACCTCGATCTTGATGAATTTCTGCTCGTAGCCGCCTTTCTTTTCATCACCACCGCGGGCCGTATTGGCCGGTGCCTTGATGGCGGGTTCAACCGCGGCTGCCGGCGTGATGACGGGCACGGATTCCACCGTGGCTTGTTCTGGCAGCAAGGCGCGCGCGGCTTCATCGGCGGTCAGCGTGCCCTGTGCCAGTAGCGCGGCCAGCATTGGCGGGTCATTGCGCGCCGCCAGCAAGGCGCGGTATTCGGCCATGGCGGCGTGCGGCGGCAGGACCAGAATGCTGGCGTCATCGCGGATGAAATCGAACACGCCATCAATCGCGGCGCGGTCTTCTTCAGATTGCAGATCCAGTTCAAAGCCGATCCAGGCTTGCTCCGGGTCCAGTTGTGCCAAGGGTGGCAGCCCTTCCGGCAAGGTCTGCAGGTTGAGCAAGGTGCCGACATTGCCCAGGTATTGCAGAAACGAAAGCGGATCAAGCCCCATACGCAGAACGTCGGGCGAAAACCGCAGCGACAAATGCCAGTACGGGCTGGCCACCGGGTCTGCGCTGGCGACAGGTTCGGCACTGACTGGCGCTGCGGGTGCCGGCGCCGGTGCACTGGGGTGGGCGGGCGCGCGGTCGTGTTCATCCAGCAGCAGGTTTAGCTGCGCTTCCAGTTCGGCGCGCCGGGCCGGATCAGGCTCGACTTCTTCCAGCCGCGCGGCAATGGCATCCACCAGTTGCGCAATGTAGTCGCCACAGTTCAGCAGCAAGGACAGCATGGCATCGTCAATCGGCAGCACGCCGTTGCGCACGCGGTCCAGCACGCTTTCCACAATGTGCGTGAAGCTGACGATGCGGTTGAAGGCAAACAGCCCGGCCGATCCCTTGATGGTATGGGCCGCGCGGAAAATGGCGTTGATCGCCTCGCTATCCACGCCGGAAGACTCGATCTGCAGCAGCGCCGCTTCCATGGCGCTTAACAGCTCACGCGCTTCTTGCACCAGCGCGTCACGGGCCATGTCCATATCCATGTCAGCCTCCGGCTTCGCTGGTGGCAGGCGCGTCCAGCAAGCGCCCGGTGAGGTTGAGCAGCGCCAGCACGGCCACCAGTTGCGGGCTGGGGTGATGGCAGCGCAGCGGCTTGTTCTGCGCCGCGGCTTCTTGCTGGGCAGAAAGCAGCAACTGCACGCCGGCGGTGTCGATCTCCTGCACGTCAGACAGGTCCAGATCCAGGTGCTGATCAGCCACGGCCAGCGCCTGCATCAGGTCGTCTTTCAGTTCATTGGCCCGGAAAATGGTGATATCGCCGCCCAGCTTGTGCAGGGCGGGCGGCGGGGCCGCCGGGAGGTCGTCATCGGGCTCGCTCATGCTGGCGTTCCTCTCAGGCCATGATCAGTTTGGCGACGGCATCAAGCAGCACCGGCGGCTGGAACGGTTTGATCACCCAGGCCCGTACGCCGGCGGCGCGTCCTTCGGCCTTCTTGGCTTCGTCGCCTTCGGTGGTCAGCATGATGATGGGGGTGAACTTGTAGGCGGGCAGCAGCTTGGCTGCCTTGACAAAGCTGATGCCGTCCATGTTCGGCATGTTCACATCAGAGATGATCAGGTTGAACTTGCGGCCATCCAGTTTGGCCAGCGCATCCTTGCCATCCACGGCTTCGACCACATCGTAACCGGCGCCTTTGAGCGCAATGCCCAGGGTCTGGCGCAGGCTGAACGAGTCGTCAACAATCAGGATGGTCTTTGCCATGTAGCACTCCTTGTCGGGCCATACGCCCGCAAACGCTCAGAACGGATTTCAGAAGAACTCGATGCCGCCGGAGGGCGCCGCTGCGGGCGTCGCGCTCTCGCCGTGGTGGGCGTAGCGCTGTTCCAGCGTGGTGTAGCTGCGCTCCAGTTCACTCATCCAGGTGTGTTCATCCGGCAAGGGCTGCCGCGATTCCAGCAAGCCCGCCAGCTTTTCCATATCCAGCTTCACGTGTTCCAGAATCTGGCTGATGCGATCCTGGAATTGCAGGTTGACCAGCACCTGCTGCACCTCGTGCTCGACCGAGCGGCTTTCCTGTTCCAGTTGGCCCACAGTGTCAGAGAGCTGGCTGGCCGCCTGCTGGAAGTTCTCGACCACGCCGCTGATCACGCCCTGGCTGTGCTCGATCATGCGGGCTTCTTCTTTGGAGATATCGCTCGCGGCGTGCAGTGCAGATTCAATGGTGTGGTTGATCGATTCGATCTTGGTGGCAATGCGCTTGCCGGTTTCGCCCGACATGTTGGAGAGCTTGCGTACTTCGTCGGCCACCACGGCAAAGCCGCGCCCGGCTTCACCGGCGCGGGCCGCTTCAATGGCGGCATTGAGCGCCAGCAGATTGGTTTGCCCGGCAATGTGGGCGACATCGGCGGCCATGCGTTGCAGTTCGGCATTGAACTGCCCCAGACCTTCGATTTCCTTGAGGAGGGTTTCGCGGGCGCTGAGCACGTCCTGGAGCGAGGCGATAATGCCGTCCAGTTGCGTGCGGGAGTCATCAATCATGTGCAGCATGTTGCTGCCGGAGCCCGACGCCGCCAGACCCACGGCCTGGCCCAGTTGCTGGTTGATGCCGCCAAAGCGCACCACCAGGTTATCGACCGCTTCACGGGTTTGCGTGCGCGCCAGCTCGATATTGCGGCCCCACAAAGGCACCACCCCGGTGACCAGTTCCGGCAGGCGGACGTATTTGCTGGCGGTGGATTCAACAAAGGCGGGCGTGTCCTGAACGCGGACAGTTTCGGAGACCGTGGCCGGGCCAGGCTGCCGTAGCAACCACGCGCCCACTGCGGCCACCACCAGCCCCAGGATCAGGCCGTACCACCAGGTGCCCGCCAGCACGCTGGCCAGCAGCAAATTGAAAAACCCCAGTACCGCCCAGGCGATGTGCTGTTGTTTCACTGCGCTCCCCTTTACCGGCAAGACCGGGCGCCAACTGCAATATGCGCCCCGCGGTGCAATGCAAATGATGTACTGCGCTTCAAGCGCCCCTTGCCAAATCCATTTTTATTTCAGAATCAGTAAGAAAACGGGCGATTGATGATCAGCGCATCATGGTTTTTTAATTTTGTCCGGCACTTAGTTATGAGAGTAAACAGGCAAGTCGATAAAGCAAGGCACAGGCGCATTTTTTAATGCCAGGCGCGTAATTCGTTCACCAAGTGTCTGAAAGAAACCAGAAAAACCATCATCAAGAACAGACCCTGGCGCGCGCTTTTTCAATCGCCATCCGACAGCCGTAAGCTTTCAGCCCGGTTTTTCTGGCCGCAGTTTGTCAGCCGTAACTGACATAACCAACCAGCAAGGCCGATTTGCCAAGGCACGGCGGGTCAGCCGCCTCACGGCCCCATGCACGCCACGCTGACACGGCACGCACCGGCAATCGCCCCAAACTGCTAGCGCGCGGCGCGCCTCTACCATGACAACATGACAAGAAGATGATGGAGGCACCCTTGAATCTGCCTTCTATGCGTACAGGTTGTCGCCTGCCTGCCCTCGTGGGGCTGTGTGGCCTGCTGGTGGCCTGCGGCGGGGGTGACGGCAGCGGCGATCCGGCCAGCAACGCCAACACGGCCGCACCGACCAGCACCGTGGCCAGCGGCACCGCGTTTGCGCCGATCGACACCAGCAACCGCGCCGAAGTCATGACGCATTACAACAACGATTTTCTGTCCCTGCAGGCCACGCCGTTTTCCTGGACCGGCAATGTGAGCCAGTGCAATGCCGGTGATACCCCGCTGGCCTACAAGAACGCCGTGGTGCGCCTCGTGAACTACTACCGGGCCATGGCCGGGCTGCCGGGGAATGTCACGCTGTCGCTGGATCTCTCGGCGCAAGCCCAGCAGGCCGCGCTGATGATGGATGCCAACAACACGCTGGATCACAACCCGCCAGCATCGTGGGCCTGTTACACCACCGCGGGCGCCACTGCGGCGGGCAGTTCGGACCTCTCGCTGGGGACGCCCTGGCTCAATCAGGGCATTGGCGGTATCCGCCTGTATGTAACAGATGTGGGCATTACCACGCTGGGGCACCGGCGCTGGGTGCTGTATTCGCGCCTGGCCGTCGTGGGCAGCGGCGATACCCCGCGCGCCGACGCGCTGTGGGTGGTCGGCAATGATGGCCCGGCGTACACCCCGGCCAACGGCATTGCCTGGCCGCCACCGGGTTATGTCCCGCGTGACGAGCATATTTTTGAACCTGCCAGCATGCAGTGGTCGTTCTCGTATCCGGATGCGGATTTTTCAGCGGCCACCGTCAGCATGACGGACGACGCCGGCAACGCCGTGGCCGTGTCTGGCGTGGGCGAACTGGATCGGGGCTACGCCGATGACACCCTCGGCTGGACCATCAACGGCAGCAGCTGGGATCGCAACCCGAACGACACCCGGCTCAACGTCACCATCAATCACGTGATGATCGGCGGGGTGGACCGGTCATTCAGTTATACGGTGACCTTCGTATCACCGTGATGCGGGAGGCGGGGCGCAAGGGGAGGAGGAAGACAGCCGCGACGGCCAGACCCCATGCTGGTTGTCGCGGTTTGACCTCCGCGCAGGGGCAACACCTGGCCCTCTGCCAGACACAAGATCATTGCCATCAAGCCCGCCCTGGCCGGCGCCAGCGCGGGCTTTGGGTTGCGCCATCAGGCGTTCGGTTTTTTCCCCACGGCAAACAGCAGGTTGCGGTACAGCAGCAACGATCCGTCCGCTTGCCGGTATTGCGCCAGGGCGTGGTGGATATCGGCCAGCAAGCTGCTGCGCACGTCCGGCAGGAACTCGTTCAGGAAGTTGCCGAACGAACTGGCGGCCGAGAAATCCAGCGCGGCCTGGGTGTTGGGAAAGCGGTCGGCAAAGCGCCGGATACGGATTTCGTCGACCAGAAACCCGGCGTGCTCCAGTTGCTTTGCCAGTTCTGCAAAGCTGACTTTGTAAGGCGTGCTGCCAATGGCATGACCGCGGCCAAGGCCGTTCTGGCCCAGTGCGCGGCTGATGATCTGCTGGATGTCGTGCGGGCGTTCACGCGCGGCGGAGCTAATGCCAATACGGCCGCCGGGCTTGAGCACACGGAATGCCTCGGCCAGCACGCGGGCTTTGTCGGGCAGCCAGTGATAGACACTGTTGAGGATCACCGCGTCAAACTGGCCATCGGCATAGCGGCTCAGGTCTTCGCCCTGGCCGACTTCCGCCGTGTGATTGGCCGAGGCGCGCTTGCGGGCGATCTCGACACGTAGCGGAAGTGGCTCCAGCGCGGTGACCTGGCCGTGCGGGCCGACATGATGGCGCGCGGCCAGTTCGCTCAGGCGGCCGGTGCCGGCGCCAATATCCAGCAGCTGGTCACCCGCCTTGAGCGAGAGCGCCTGCAGCAAAAACTGGCCGTGCTCGTATTGCGGATCGCTGATTTCATCGTATTGCTGCGCCAGTGCCGGCGTATCCAGGGTCAGGCTGGTCATGTGGTTTCCCTCCTCAAACCAGGCCAAAGCCCAGTGTTCTGGCCGCTTGCGCCAGTCGATCACGCCCATTGAGCGCGGCAGCGTCTTTCACCCGGCCCAGCACATGCTGCGACCACGGTACCGGCGGCAGCCCCTGGCTGGCGTAAAAGGCTTTGAGGATTTCATCGTAACCGGCGATGGCCGCGGCTTCCGGTGCGCTTTCGTATTGCTCGTGATGCAGCACCACGCTTTGCGGCAGGCGGGGTTTGACTGACGCCGGCCGGGCGGGATCGGGCGTTCCTACCACCAGCCCGAACACCGGAAACACCTGGCCGGGCAAATTGAGCTCTGCGGCAACCGCTTCAGGCTGATTGCGGATCGCGCCGATATACACGGTGCCCAGCCCCAGAGACTCGGCCGCCGAGACCACGTTCTGCGCGGCCAAGGCAGCGTCAATGGCGGCCAACACAAAGGACTCCAGATACTGCAAGCCATCCACGCTGTGTTGCTGCCGGCCTGCCGTGCGTTCAAGCCGGGACAGATCAGCCAGAAACACCAGCAACAGCGGCGCTTCCTTGATATGTGCCTGGTTGGCGGCCAGCGCCGCCAGCCGCGCTTTGCGTTCCGGGTTTTGCACCGCCACCACGCTCCAGGCCTGCAGGTTGGATGAAGTCGCGGCCGATTGCGCGGCGGCAATCAACACGCTCAGCGTTTCCGCGCTGACCGGGTCAGGCAAAAACGCGCGCACTGAACGATGGGCCAGCAAGGTGTGCAGCGTGGCATTCAGCGGTGCTGCTGCGATCGGGGTTTGGGCGCTGCCATAACGCGCCTGCAACAAGGTATGGCTCATGTGAACTCCAGCGGGGGAATAGTCCGTCGTTACAGAGCAATGACCATTCCAGGCCGCCAGGCCGCATCTGGCGTGCTTCTCCACCCGGTTTTGCGTGTGGGCTGTGAAGAACCCTGCAGCCTTCGCCACAAACTGTTTGATTTGCCACAGCGCATTTCGCGCTATCCCGCGCCCTGTCTGTTTTATTCCATATATTTCTAAAAAACATCGTCTGGCACGAGTTCTGCTTATAAGGACTCCACCCGCCCCTGCGGTGCACCTCCGGAGATCGCCATGCCGTTATGGACCACCCCGACTCACTGTAGTCCAGCAAGGCTTTTTGCCTCATGTCACCGCAAGACAGGCAAACCAGACACAACACCAACATTACGCGGCCAGCACCGCCGCACTGACTTGATCAAGGGATACGCTGAGCATGCAATTATCAAAAAAACACCGGAAAAAACTGGTGGTCGGCGCCAGCTTGCTGGCCCTGGCCGGCACCAGCCACGCCGCCGCACCCAGCACTGAAGAGCTGGAAAAAAAGATTGAAGCGCTGCAAGCGGCGGTAGACAGCCTCAAGCAGCAACTGCAGGCACAGAAAACCGCCACCACCACACCAACACCTGCTCCCGCCGCTGTCGCCGCCACGGATGGTGTACCGGCCGCCAGCGCCGAGGCCGATCCGGCCAGCCAGGTGGCCACCCGCCAGGATATCGACGGCCTGCGCGCGGACCTGGAAAACTACAAGTACCAACAGCAGCACGATCACGACACCGGCCAGGCGCTGACGCTGCGCAATACCAATATCAACGGCACGATCCAGGCCCGTTACGCCGCTGAAACGCCATCGGTGAGCGGTGGCGCGGCGTCGCCCTCCAGCCCGCGCAATTCCGGCTTCAGCATCCCGCTGGCTTTGGTGTCGTTCTCGGGCAGTCTGTACAAGGATTACAAGGAAGGCCGCAACCTGGATTACCGCCTGCAGCTGGGCTACGCGCAAAGCTCGCCCCCGTCGGCCAACAACTATTTCAACGTGCAGGATGCCTATCTGCGCTATAGCCCCGTCCCCAGCGGCGGCGATCTGGAAAACCCGATCTTCAACCTGACCCTGGGTCAGCAACTGATGCCGTTCGGTCTGGAAATCCAGACAGATGAATCGCTGCGTCCGGTCATCAACAACGCGCAGTTCCTCAATGGCACGGGCCTTGGGTTCCGCCAGATCGGCCTGATCGCGCGGGGCGATTACTCGCCCAATGTGGATTATTCCTCCAACTACCGCGCGCCCTTGTTTGAGTACGCCATCGGCGTGGTGAACGGCAGCGGCCCCAACGTGCAGGACAACAATAACAACAAGGGCTTTGTGGCCCGCGCCACCTATACGCTGCCGGTGGATTACACCAGCTGGCTGCGCGAGCTGAAGATTGGCGCCTCGTACTACCAGGGCGGGCTGAGCCTGGTGAATGGTTCGACCACCGTGAACCCGCTGGGATACGACCACTTCTACGGCGTGGATGTGTACTACAACCACTTCCCGTTTGGCGCGACCTATGAATACGTGCAGGCCCGCAACAAAGACGCCATCAGCGGCGTCGGCACACCGGGCGTGAAGGGCACCAGCAATACCTTCACCGCGTTCTATACGTGGGGCGAACAGTTCCTCAACAGCTCCAAGAGCCAGGCCAAGTACGACGATTACTGGCCCAAGTCCTACCAGGCATTTGCCCGCTGGGACCAATGGAACCCCAACACGTCGTTGTCAGAGGCCAAGAGCGCCAAGTCGACCATCGCCACGCTGGGCCTGAATGTGTTCTTCGCCCAGACCACCAAGTTCCAGCTCAACTTCAACCGCTATCTGTACGAGAACGCGGCCGTCGCCAACCCGGCCACCAAGTCAGACATCTCTGAATTGCTGGCGCAGTTCCAGTTCGGCTTCTGATCGAGCGCATAACAAAAACCGCAAACCACAGGACACATCATGAAACAGCACTTTTTGCGCACCCTGGCCGCCCTGGCGCTGGCCACATTGACCCTGACCACACCGGCCCATGCCGAAGACAAACCGACCGTGATCCGCATTGCCTACCCGGGTGCGGGAACCGGTGGCCGGCCGCTGGGCGATACCAACTTCATTGCGTCGGCCAATTACCTCTCGGCGCTGGAAAAAGAATTCAAGGCGGACGGCATCAAGGTGCAATGGACGTTCTTCCCCGGCGCCGGCCCGGCCGTGAATGAACAAGCCGCCAACGGCCTGGTGGATTTTGCCTACCACGGCGACTTGCCGCTGATCGTGGGCCGCTCTACCGGTATCTCTCACCACATCATTCTGGGCGTGGCGCGCTTTGGCCCGACCTACGTGGTCACGCCGGTAGATAGCCAGGCCAAAACCCTGCAAGACCTCAAAGGCAAGACGCTGTCGACCTTCAAGGGCACAGCCAACCAGCTGGTGCTGGACCGCGTGCTGGAAGCCAACGGCCTGACCGAGAAAGACTTCACCATCCTCACCCAGAACGCCGACAACCAGAAGGCCTCGCTGGCGACCAAGACTATCGACGGCACCATCATTTCGCCGTGGGATCTGGAAGCACGCGGTATCGCCAAACGGTTGGTCACCATCCAGCGCGATCCCAAAATCACCTCGGTCGGGACGTTCTGGGTCACCACGGATTTTGAAAAGAAGTACCCGCAGATCGTGCAGCGCGTGGTGAACGTGCTGGTGAAAACCGCGCAGTGGACAGCCGATGAAGCCAACCGCGACAAGCTGTTTCACCAGTGGGCGCAGTCGGGTAACACCGGTTATGGCGACTACCTGAAGAACTATCAGGGGTATCAGCTCAAGGAAGTCAACAACCCGCTGCTGGACGATTACTACCGCGCCACGCTGCAAAAATCGGTGAACGAAGCCAAACGCTACAAGCTGATCCGCCACGACGTCAGCCTGGATGGCTGGATTGAACCCAAGTACCTGCAAACGGCGCTCAAAGAGCAGCATCTTGAGCACTTCTGGGACGAATACGACGCCAACGGCAATATCAAGAAGTAACCATAGCCAGCCCGCCATCACGGTCTGGTGGCGGGCACTGACCGGAGTTGCGTTCATGTCTGCAGACAGTTCTACCGCCGTCATCCTGGCGGCCCCTGCCCGCCCCGCCCCGGGTGCCTCCCGGCTGGCGGGCGTGCTGGTCAAAGCCAGTCATGTGCTGGCAGGCGCGATTGTGCCCTTGCTGCTGCTGGCCCTGTGGCAACACGCCGCCAGCGCGCACTGGCTGCCGGTGCAATTGCTGCCCTCGCCGGCGCTGGTTTACGCCTCGTTCATCGATCTGTGGCAAAGCGGCGACCTGACCAGCAACCTTGTGATCAGCCTCAAACGTGTGGGCTGGAGCTTGCTGCTGGGCGGCGGCGCGGGCCTGGTGCTGGGCGTGCTGTTCGGGTTCTCCCGCCGCGCCCGTGCGTATCTGTACCCGACATTTGAAGTGGTGGCGCAGTTTCCGGTGATTGGCTGGATTCCGCTGCTGATCATCTTCGTCGGCATTGGCGAGCCGCTGAAAGTGCTGGCGATTTCGCTGGCCGTGATCGTGCCCGTCACCGTGCAGACCACCAAAGGGATCGCCCAGGTACCACGCCCTTTGCTGGATGTCGCGCGGGTTTACCGCTTCAGCCTGCCCCAGGTGATCACGCGTGTGGTGCTGCCCAGCGCATTGCCCACGCTGTTTAACGGCCTGCGCCAGGCCGTGATGCAGGCATGGCTGGCCCTGGTGTTTGTCGAGTTGCTGGCGGCGGGCGAAGGCGTGGGATACCTGATGGTGTGGGGCCGCCAGTTGCTGCAACTGGATCTCGTCGTCGTCGCCATGATCCTGATCGGCATCGTCGGCGTGGTGCTGGATCGCTTGCTGGCGTTGATCGAACAGCGCCTGCAACGCTGGCGTCGTAACGCGTTTTAAGGAGAAAACCATGTCCACTTCTTCTCATCGCCCTGCGCTCTGGCAACGCGACTGGCGCGGCCTGGTTTTCCCGCTGCTGTTTGTGGCGCTGTGGCAAGTGGCCGCCAGCGTCGGCTGGGTGAACACGCGGTTGATCGTCAGCCCGTGGGCCGTGCTGCAAGCCGGCTGGCAAGAGATCACCGCCAACGGTTTTGCGCATGCGCTGGCCGCCAGCCTGGCGCGGGATCTGTCCGGCTTTGTGCTGGGCAGCCTGGCGGGCATCGCCTTTGGCACCTTGCTGGGTTTATCCCGCTGGGCCGATCGCTTGCTGGGCCCGACCTTTCACACGCTGCGGCAGATCAGCCTGTTTGCGTGGATTCCGTTGATCTCGATCTGGCTGGGTTACACCGATCAGGCGCGCGTGTTGTTCATTGCGGTGGCGGCGTTTTACCCGGTGGTGCTGTCCACGCATGAAGGGATTCGCAGCGTGAGCCAAGCGCAGTTTGAAGTCGCCCGCGTGTATGGCTTCAGCCGCTGGCAGCGCCTTGTGCGTCTGGTGTTGCCGGCCGCGTCACCGCAGATACTGACCGGGCTGAACCTGGCGCTGATCTATGCCTGGCTGGCCACCATCGGCGCCGAGTTCTTGCTGCCCAGTTTTGATGCCACCGGTGTCGGCGCGACGGTGATCCGCGGCCGGGCGGCGTTCCGGGTCGACGTGATCATCGTCGGCATGCTGGTGATCGGCCTGACCGGTTACGCGCTGAACCGCCTGGCGCAAGGGCTGGAAGCGCGCTTGCTGGTCTGGCGCGGCCCGACGCACTGATCCAGCCAGAAACAAACCGCAAAACAAACCCAAAACAACATCCACAACCACATCCACTTGAACCACTGAGGACCTGCCCATGTTCAGCCTTTTATCTTTGCGTGGCCCGCTGGCACGCCTCACCCTGGCGGTGGCGGCATTTGGCCTGGCCACCGGCGCATCGGCCGAAACCCCGCCCACTGTCATTCACATTGGCGTGGCGACACCCAAAACCGGCAACCCGCCGGCCTTCACCGTCGGCCCGATCGGCGTGGCGTATACGCGCGGCCTGATCGAAGAAGAGTTCAAGAAAGACAACGTAAAGATCGACTGGGTGTTTTTCCGCGGTGCCGGCCCGGCCGTAAATGAAGCACTCACCAACAAGCAGCTGGATTTTGCATTCCAGGGCGATCTGCCCTCGCTGGTCGGCAAGGCCGGTGGCCTTAATACCCGGCTGATTGCGCTCTCTGGCACCCGTCAGCACGTTTACCTGGCCGTGCCGCCAGATTCGCCCATCAAGAGTGTGAAAGACCTCAAGGGCAAGCGCGTCGGGTTCTCCATCGGCACCAATATCCAGACGCCCATCAACCGCATCCTGGCCGCCAATGGCCTGACCGAGCGGGATATCCGCGTGGTGAATTTGTCAGTAGAAGGCATTGCGCCGGCGCTGACCAGCCGCTCGATTGATGCGGTGTTCTCGTGGGTGCAGATTCTGCCGCTCAAGGATAAAGGCCTGGCGCGCATTGTGTTCAGCGATCACGACAATGCGGCTTTTGCATGCAATTCCGGCGTGCTGGTGACGGATGACTTTGCCCGCAAATATCCGCAAACCACCACGCGCCTGTTGAAGGCCATCTTGCCGGCCAACCGCTGGCTGGCTGATCCGGCCAATACCAACGCCGCCATCAGCCTTGCCGCCAGAATGGGCTTCCCGGAAAAAACCCTGCATGAAGATCAGGACGGCGAGGATGTCTTGCTGCAATCCAGCCCGCTGCTGACCGATTACGCGCTGTCGTTGTATCAGGGCGTGGCCGATGACGCGTACCGCCTGAAACTGGCGCGCGCACGTGTCGACGTCAAACAGTGGGCCGATAGCTCGTTCCTGGCCGCCGCGCTGCAACAGTCCCAGCTCACCGGGTTCTGGCCGGCGCTGGACAACAGCGGCCGCAAACTGGCCGCCAAATGAGACTGCAGGGAGAGCCCATGCTGACCCAACAACCTTTGCTGCCGCTGCCGACCGCGCCAGAACCGGCAATCGTCCGCGCGCCGCGGCACTGGCACCTGCCGCGCCATGCCGCCCGCGTGCTGATTGCGCTGTTGTTCCCGCTGGCCTTGCTGGCCGCGTGGGCACTGGCCGCGCATTACCAGTGGATAGCCGCGCAAATCCTGCCCGGCCCCGCCACGGTGCTGACCGCGCTGGCTGATCTGGCCCAAAACGGCGATCTGACGCGCAACGCGCTGGTCAGCTTCTGGCGCGTGGTGTGGGGCTTCGGGCTGGGCGCGGCGCTGGGTTTGCTGCTGGGCATCGGCTTTGGGCTTTCCAGCCTGTTCCGCGACTACGTCTACCCGCTGTTTCGCGCCGTGGCCCAGGTGCCGGTGCTGGGCTGGCTGCCGTTCCTGATCTTGCTGCTGGGCATGGAAGAGGCGCTGAAAGTGGTGCTGGTCGCCAAGGCGGTGCTGGTGCCGGTGGCGATCAACACCGATCAGGGCATCCGCAGCGTGCCGCCGCAATACCTTGAGGTGGCGCGTATTTACGGCTTTGGCCGCTGGCAGCAACTCACCCGGGTGATCCTGCCCGCTGCTTTGCCCGGCATCTGGAATGGCATCCGTTACGGTCTGACCAACGCCTGGCTGGCCCTTGTAGCCGTAGAACTACTGGCCTCCAGTGAGGGGCTGGGCTTTCTGATTGTCTATGGCCGCCAGTTGTTCCAGCTGGATGTCGTGCTGGCCGCCGTGGTGATTATCGGCGGGGTCGGCTTTGTGCTGGACAAGCTCTTGTCCGTCATCGAAAAACGCCTGCTGCGCTGGCGCCGTGAAGCGTTCTGAGGGGAAATCATGACCACACCAACCCGCACATCCTGGTGGCGTTATCTGCACCCCGCCGCCGTCCCGCCCGCCTTGCGCGGCTGGGTACTGCCGGCGCTGATCCTGTTCTTGTGGTGGGCCGGCTACGCCAGCGGCCGTGTCGCCAGCCCGCTGTTTGTCTCGCCCGGCAAGGTACTGGAATCGGCCATTGAACTGATCCGCACCGGCACGCTGTGGCAAGCCCTCAGCGCCAGCCTGGCGCGAGACCTGGCCGGCTTTGCCGTAGGGACGCTCGCCGGTCTGGCGTTAGGGGTAGTGCTGGGTTTGTTCCGGCTGGCAGAGAACGTCTTTAACCCGACGCTCAATGCCTTCAAACAAGTCTCGATCTTTGCCTGGGTGCCGCTGATCTCTTTGTGGTTTGGCCTGGGAGATCTGGCCAAGATCGCCTTCATTGCGCTGGCCGCGTTCTGGCCCGCGTTTATCAACACCCTCGTCGCCGTGCGCGGCGTGCCCAAAGAGCTGGTGGAAGTCGCCCGCGTGCTGGGCTGGCACCGTCTGCAACTGGTGCGCCGCGTCGTCCTGCCCGCCGCCCTGCCCGGCATTTTCAGCGGCGTGTACCTGGCGCTGATCTACGCCTGGCTGGCGACCCTGGGCTCTGAATACCTGCTGACCGCCGGCACCGGCATCGGCAACTTGCTGACCGATGGCCAGGAACAGTTCCGCATGGATTACGTGCTGCTGGGCGTGATTCTGGTCGGCCTGATCGGCTACGGCTTTACCGCGCTGGCGGACGGCGTGGAGCGCTATCTCACCCGCTGGCAACGCCGCTGAACCGCACATACCCACACTGAACAAGGAAACCACCATGGCACATGCAGCCACGCTCGACATCCGCAATCTGGGCAAGCACTACCCGGTTGCCGGCGAACCCAAGCCGGTGCTGGAAAACATCTCGCTCTCCATCAAGCCGGGCGAGTTCGTCAGCATCGTCGGCGCCAGCGGTTGCGGCAAATCCACCCTGTTGCGCCTGATCATTGGCCTGGAGCAAGACTACCAGGGCGAGATCGCACTGGATGGCCAGCGCATCACCGGCACCAGCCTGAACCGCGGCATCGTCTTCCAGGAGCACCGCCTGTTCCCGTGGCTGACGGTAGAGCAAAACGTCGGCCTGGGTTTGCTCAACAGCGAACAAACCCCGGCCCAGCGCCAGAAAGCCATCCAGGAGCATATTGATCTGGTTGGTCTGAAAGGGTTTGAAGGCGCCTACCCGTATCAGTTGTCCGGCGGCATGAGCCAGCGCGTCGCCATCGCCCGCGCGCTGGTGAACCGCCCGGAAGTGCTGCTGCTGGACGAACCCTTCGGCGCCCTGGACGCGCTGACCCGCAACTATCTGCAGCAAGAACTGCAGCGCATCTGGGAACAGGAAGGCATCACCATGATTCTGGTGACGCATGATGTGGAAGAAGCCGTGTATCTGGGCGACCGCATCGTAGTCATGCAACCGCGCCCGGGGCGGATCAAGCGGATTGTCGATGTACCGCTGGCCCGGCCGCGTGATCGGGGGAGTTATGATTTTGCGGCGATCAAGGAGGATGTGTTGCAGGAGTTTGGTGATGGGAAGTTGGTGGCGGATCTGGCGTTGAGGCGGCCTGATCCGCTGACGGCGGGGGAGTGGCAGTTTGCCTGGTAGGTTGGTTTTTTGGGGGTGGGTTGTGGTGGTGGCTGGCGGAGGTGGTTTGCCTGGGGTTGCTGTCTGAGTGTTAGCGCCTGACGGCGCGGGTTTAAAGGCGTTTTGATACCGGCGGTGGCCGGAGCACCCTACTTTCTTTGCTTCGCCAAAGAAAGTAGGCAAAGAAAGGCGACCCCAGCCTGGCGGCCCTCCGGGCTGCCCTCAGTCGGTCGGGAGCCTAAGGTCTCCCTCCGCTCCTTCGGCGCTTGGCTTTAATGGGGGAGGAAGGTCAAAAGCAACTACAACGGCAACGGCAACAACAGCAACAGCAACAGCAACAGCAACGACAAAGGCAAAACCCAAACCACAGCAATACCCGTGGCAACAACAGTGGCAGTGGCAAATCCAACACGCACCCCACTGCCTCGTCATTCCGGACCTCGGCGGCCCCCCCTTGGCGAATCCAGCTGCAATGCATGCAAGCGCCACGGAATCAGCACAAGGCGGCGGCGATAGGCCAGCGAAAGCAGCCCGTTGGGCTGCGGACTGGATTCTGGCCAAAGGGGCCGCCGAGGTCCGGAATGACGAGGTGGAGGGGATCGTCAATCATTCTTGCAAACAGTGGCGTAGGGTGGATTCGCGAAGCAATCCGCCGTTGCAATGGTGGATTGTCGCTCCGCTCCGAATCCACCCTACGTCTGGCCTTCAAATCCTTGCCCGCAAAGGGGCCTTTCCGGCCCCGTACTGGATTCCGGCCAAAGGGGCCGCCGAGGTCCGGAATGACGAAGTGGCGGGACGCGCGCGGTGTTGATTGGCCATTGCCGCAGGGTTTTGCCTTTGCCTTTGCCTTTGCCTTTGCGGTTGATTTTCGGGGTTGCCGTTGCTTTTGACGTACCTCCCCTTGACTGCGCCGAGCATCGCAGTGAAGTCCGGGGTTTCGGCGGAGGGGGGTTTGAGCGAAGCGAGTTCCCGCAGCCAGCCGGACTTCGCGAGAAGCGCAGGGAACCCGAAGGGCGCTGTCGCAGGGGTCGCCTTTTCTTTGGTGCCTTTCTTTTGGCGACCCAAAAGAAAGGCACTTGCTGTCGGGCAACCCCCGACATGTAAACCACCGCGCCGCCAGGCGCTAACATCAATTCAAAGTTGCAAACCACCACAACGGCAGAGTGTCGCCACCACCCCCTCCTCCCCGCCAACAGCACCCCAACTCACACAAAATAGAATAACAACAAATCCACAAATTATTTTTAGTTATTAAAAATCCCCTATAAAGTCAATCCAGTTCCATGCCCCCACCTGGAAAAAACCCACCCCAGGAGCTGCCATGCTGTCGAATACCCCCATCTACACCCTCCCCGCCGACCCCGCCAAAACCGAGCGGGCCAAGGCGGTGGTGTTCTCTGACCCCGCCAGCCGCGCGCTCTTTACCCGGCTGGAAAAAGTCGCCCCCAGCGAGGCCGCCATCCTGATCATGGGCGAGACCGGCACCGGCAAGGAAATCCTCGCCCGCAAGCTGCATGAAGCCAGCAAGCGCAGCGGGCCGTTTGTGGCGGTCAATTGCGGGGCGATCAACGAAACGCTGGCGGAAAGTGAATTCTTCGGCCACGAGGCCGGGGCGTTTACCGGAGCGTTGCGCCAGCGCGAGGGTTACTTTGAAGCGGCGCGCGGGGGCACGCTGTTTCTGGATGAGATCGGTGAACTGCCCCTGATCTTGCAAACTCGCCTGCTGCGCGTGCTGCAGGAAAAAGAAGTCGTCCGCGTCGGCGCCCGCAAACCGGTGCCGATTGATGTGCGCGTGGTGGCGGCCACCAATGTGGATTTGCAGGCGGCGGTGCAGGACGGGCGCTTTCGGCGCGATCTGTATTACCGCATCAATCTGATCACCCTGCCCGTCGCGCCGCTGCGGGAACGCACGGGCGATATCTTGCCGCTGGCAGAGCATTTCCTGGCGCGCTATGCCCAGCGCCAGGGGCAAGCCACGCCGGAACTGGGCGCGGATATTCGCCAGGCGCTGTTGCGCCACAGCTGGCCGGGCAATATCCGGGAACTGGAAAACGTCATGCACGCCGCGCTATTGCTGGCGCATGAGGGCGATATCCGGCCGGAACACCTGTTGCTGGATCCGGACCTGAACCCGCCCGCGCCCAATGTGCCAACGCCGGCGGTTGAGGCGGGCATGATCGAGCCTAATGATCTGATTGACCACGCGCTCACCCGCTTGCTGTCTGAAGCCACGCCGGATCTGTTTGCGCGGCTGGAGCGGCAGATTGTGCAGACGGCGCTGACCCAGCACCGGTTCAATCAGGTTCGCACCGCGCAAGCGCTGGGGATTTCGCGCCATGCCTTGCGCACGCTGATGAAGCGGCACGGCTGGCTGGATGGCGTACAGAACGCGCCATCCGGGTTAACGCTGGCGCATCTGGCCCGCGCGGTGTGAGGCGATTTGAGGTTTGCGCTTTGAAAAAAGGCGCTGATCCGTGCTGGATCAGCGCCTTTTTGCTTAGGCCACCACCTTGTGCGTATAGCGGTTGGCCGGCCGCGCCAGCCCCAGGCTCTCGCGCAGGGTGTTGCCTTCATACTCGGTACGGAACAGCCCACGCTCACGCAGGATCGGCAGCACCAGTTCGATAAAATCATCCAGCCCGCCTGGCAGCGTCGGCGGCATCACATTAAAGCCATCGGCGGCGTCGTTCTCGAACCATGCCTGCAACTGGTCAGCGACTTCCACGGCCGAGCCCACCAGCGTCAGATGCCCGCGTGCGCCGGCAATGCGCAGATAGAGTTCGCGGATGGTCAGCTTGTCGCGCCGCGCCAGTTCCACCAGCAAATGCTGACGACTCTTGCCGCCGTTGCTTTCCGGCAGGTCTGGCAGCGGGCCATCCAGCGGGTAGCCCGACAAATCGGCCCCGCCCAGCATGCCCGACAGCAGCGCCAGCCCCACGGCCGGGTGGATCAGGTCTTGCAGCGCCTGGTATTTCTCTTGTGCTTCTTCACGCGTGCGGCCCACCACCGGGAACACGCCTGGCAGGATTTTCAGTTGATCGGGCGTGCGGCCATAGCGCGCCAGCCGGCCTTTCACGTCGCGGTAAAAGGCTTGCGCATCGGCCAGCGTTTGCTGCGCGGTGAAGATGACTTCCGCCGTGCGCGCGGCCAGCTCCTTGCCCGGCTCGGACGACCCCGCCTGCACGATCACCGGGTAACCCTGCACCGGCCGCGCCACATTCAACGGCCCGCGCACGCTGAAATGCTTGCCCTGGTGATCCAGCCGGTGCACCGCGTCCGGCTTGAAGAAACGGCCGGATTGTTTGTCCCGCACAAAGGCGTCGTCATCCCAGCTATCCCACAGGCCGATTACCACATCGATGAATTCTTCGGCCCGATTGTAGCGGTCGGCGTGCGCCAGATGCGCCTCGCGGCTGAAGTTGAACGCCTCGGCCGCGTTGGCCGACGTCACCAGATTCCACCCGGCCCGCCCGCCAGACAGATGATCGAGCGAGGCAAACTTGCGCGCCAGGTGATACGGCTCGTTGTAAGTGGTGGTCACGGTGGCGATCAGGCCAATGTGATCGGTCACCGCAGACAGCGCCGAGAGCAGCGTGATCGGCTCGAAATGATCAGCCTGCGCGCTGCGGCTTTGCGCTTCTTGCTCTGCGCCGGCACCCCACACTGCGGCGCTGTCGGCAAAGAACACCGCATCAAATTTCGCGCGCTCGGCGGTCTGCGCAATCTGTTTGAAGTGCGCAAACTGGATGCCGCCATCGGCACGGGCCTGCGGGTGGCGCCACGCCGCCACGTGGTGGCCGGCGGTCATCAGGAATGCATTGAGTTTCAGTTGGCGTTGACTCATGGGGTTCTCCTTGATCGCTTAGAAGGGGCGGCTGCCAGCCAGGCTCACGCGCTTGAGCACACGGCGCTCTTCAGCCGGAAACGCCGTGCGCGAATGCAACGTGGCCTGGTTGTCCCAGTACACAATGTCGCCCACCTGCCAGTCATGCTCGTAGCGGTAGTCCGGGTTTTGCAGGTGATCGCGCAGGCGGGCAATCAAGGCCTGGGCGTGTTCCGGGTCCACACCTGGCACTTCAACCTCGGTATGGGTGGACAAGAACAACACCTTCTTGCCGCTGGAAGGATGCGTGCGCACCAGCGGATGCGGGAACGCCGCGCTGGTCGGGGTTTGATGCGGCTCGCGATACAAACGGCGCGGCAAACCGTGCGGATGGGTGAACGGGTTGTAGGTGATCAGCTGCAACTGATCGATCTCGGCGCGGGTTTCGTCATCCAGGTCTTCGTACGCCTGGGCGATGTTGTACCAGCTGGTCAACCCGCCCGACGCCGGCACTTCCAGCGCATACAGCAAAGACCCGGCGGACGGCAGCGGCGTCCACTGGTGATCGATATGCGGGGTCAGCTCGCCGTGACCGGTGTAACCGCCCGCCTGATTGGAAACCGGCACCACATCCGGCGGCGTGCCGGCCGCTTCCGAGGCCAGCACCGGCACGTCTTCCGGCGGACGGAAGACCGAACCGAAGTAAGTGGTAAACGCCAGGAAGCGGTCATCGCTCAGTTGCTGCTTGCGGAAGATGAGAATGTGATGGTCATCCAGCGCTTTTTTCAGGCGCAGCACCAGGTCTGACGACAGCGGGCGGTTGGCCTCCAGCCCGTGCACAACGGCCCCCAACGCGCCGCCCGTAGGGGTGATGGTGACATCGGCCGGCGTCTGGATGGCCGGACGCTCCAGCGCCAGCGCATTGAGCGCGCGGGAAACCGGGGTGGTGAGGGTAAAGGTGGCGGTCATGGCAAATCCTTGTGGTTTCTGGTTTTTGTCGAGCATCGAGGGATGGTCTGGGGGAGGTATTTGCAGGAAGCGTGCCAGGCGGGGGGGTGCGGTTTGTGGTGTGAAAACCGGTGGTGGATGTGGGGGGGTGTGCTGCTGGCGGCAGGGGATGCGACAAAGTGTGGGGTTTGGGACAGCGAGGGGGTGTGCTTGGGTGCTGTTACAAAACCTTTAACCGCTGTTAGCGCGTGCGGTGCCGGGAGCGGCCCTTTGATGTGTTAATCCGGGCCTCGGCGGGCCTGTTGCGCCGTAGTCCGGGTTGGGCGCGTGCCAAGGCATTGTTGCAAAACCCTTAACCGCTGTTAGCGCCTGCGGCGCGGGTTTTAAGGCGTTTTGATACCCGGGGTGCCGGGCCCACCCTACTTTCTTTGCTTCGCCAAAGAAAGTAGGCAAAGAAAGGCGACCCCTGCCTGCGGCCCTCCGGGCTTCCCTCAGTCGGTCGGGAGCCTTAGGTCTCCCTCCGCTCCATCGGCGCTTGGCTTTAATGGGGGAGGAAAGTCAAAAGCAACTACAACGACAACAGCAACAACAACGGCAACAACAACGGCAAAACCCAAACCACAGCAATATCTGCCCATGGCAGTGGCAGTGGCAGTGGCAGTGGCAGTGGCAGCGGCAGCGGCAGCGGCAGCGGCAAATCCAACCCGCACCCCAATGACTCGTCATTCCGGCGAAGGCCGGAATCCAGCTGCAATGCATGCAAGCACCACGGGATCAGCACAAGGCGGCAATGGTAGGCCACCGAAAGCAGCCCGTTGGGCTGCGGACTGGACTCTGGCCAAGGGGGCCGCCGAGGTCCGGAATGACGAAGTGGTGGGGCGCGCCAGTCAGTCTTGCAAACAGTAGTACGGGGCGGATTTGCGAAGTGGCGTAGGGTGGATTCGCGAAGCAATCCACCGTTGCGATGGTGGATTGTCGCTCCGCTCCGAATCAACCCTACAAAACCTGCACCCAGATAACCCGGTTTGGGTTTGGGTTTGGGTTTGGGTTTGGGTTTGGGTTTGGGTTTGGGTTTGGATTTGGTTCCAGTTCCAGTTGCAGTTGCAGTTGCAGTTGCAGTTGCAGTTGATTTTCGGGGTTGCCGTTGCCTTTGACGTTGGGNGATTTTCGGGGTTGCCGTTGCCTTTGACGTTGGGCCCCTTGACTGCGCCGAGCATCGCAGCGAAGTCCGGGGTTTCGGCGGAGGGGTGTTTGAGCGAAGCGAGTTCCCGTAGCCAGCCGGACTTCGCGAGAAGCACAGGGAACCCGAAGGGCGCAGTCGCAGGGGTCGCCTTTCTTTTGGGTACTTTTCTTTGGCGATCCAAAGAAAAGTACCGTGCTCCGGGCACCCCCGGTATCAAAACACCGTGCCGTCAGGCACTAACAAAGCTTTGCCTTTGCCTTCGCTTTTGCTTTTTTGCCCGCGCCAACCACTCCCCCCACCTCCCCCCAAAAAAACAAAAACGGTCATCACCAGCCCCGCCAGCAACGACCGCCTCCCCCACACCAGCCCCTCACCCCCGGCCAGGTTGGGCCAAACCAGAACCCTTACTTAGCCAGCTTCGCAGCAAACTCCGCCACCCGCTTGCCCAGCAACCGGGCCGTTTCCAGATCACCACTACGCGGTGCCTCATCCGGCGAGGCATCCGACGGCGAGATCGCCAGCGCGCCGGCAAAACCGGCCGTCCAGTTCACATCGCTCGGGCCATGCGCCTTGGTATTGGCCGGCATCAACCCTGTACCCACCCACACCTGGGCGTGCTGTTGCGACAGCGTCCACAGATACTGGATGGTCGAGAACTTGTCGCCATTGACCGAGGCCGAATTGGTAAAGCCGGCGGCCAGTTTGTTTTTCCAGGCCTGCACAAACCAGGGCTTGGACGAGGCATCGGCAAACTTCTTGAACTGCCATGCCGGGCCGCCCATGTAGGTGGGGCTGCCGTAGATGATGGCGTCGGCGGCACCAATGGCGTCGAACGCGCCGTCCGGCAGGTTGCCTTCTGCGTCAATGCGATACATGGTCACTTCAGCGCCGGCGGCGGCCGCGCCTTCGTGCACGGCTTCGGCCTGTTTGGCGGTGTGGCCGTAGCCGCTGAAATAGACGATTGCGATTTTGCTCATGACTGACAATCCTTCTGGTTCTGGTCAGGGTTGAATGACAAACATCGGCAAGGAAAAACGGCCCGCAACGGGGGGTCCGGCAGGAACTATAGTCTGTCGCCAGCGCAAGTTGAAGGCGCCGATTGGCGCACGGCAAGCGCACGATCAGATGGCCGCTCTATGATGCGGTCATCCCCCTGGAGCAGGAGCTTGATCATGCCGCTGGTTCGTATCGATATCCGCAAACACAAAGATCCCACTTTCGCCAAGCGCGTGGGTCAACACGTCTTTGCCGCACTGCAAAGCGCCATGAACGTGCCGGATCACGATCTTTTTCAGGTGCTGGCCGAACACGATGCAGAGCACATGATCTATGACCCGCAGTACCTTGGCATCCATCGTACGGACGGGATCATCTTCGTTCAGATTACCTTGAGCGAGGGCCGCACCGTAGAGCAGAAAAAGTCGCTTTATCAGACCCTGGCCAAAAGCCTGGAGCACGATCTGCATGTGCGTCAGGAGGATGTGTTCATCAACCTTGTGGAAGTGAAAAAGGAAAACTGGTCGTTCGGCAACGGCATTGCCCAGTACGCCACGTCATAGTCCGGCAAGTGGCAATTCACTGGTCCGGATCAGCTCGATCAGCGCGCGCAAGCCGGCCGAGAGGTGCTTGCGGCTGGGGTAGTACAGGCACAGGCCAGGAAAAGCCGGTGTCCAGTCTTGCAGCACCCGGATCAGCGTGCCCTCGGCCAGATCCTGGGCAACCGAGCCATCGCTCAGATAAGTCAGCCCTCTACCGGCACGGGCGGCGGCCAGCATCAGCGATGATTCATCCAGCGTGATCTGGCCCTGTACGTCCACCACTATCGCTTCACCGTGGCGAAAAAACTCCCAGCGATAGATGCCGCCGCTGGGCAAGCGGCTGCGTATGCACTCGTGGTGCAGCAAGTCGCCCGGCGTTTGCGGCGGCGGGTTGCGGGCAAAGTAGTCCGGGCTGCCGACCACGGCAAAAGACAGCGGCCCGCCCATCGGCACGGCAATCATGTCTTGCGGCACGGTTTCGGCCAGCCGGATGCCGGCATCAAAGCCCGCCACCACAATGTCGATCAGCTTGCCTTCGGTGACGATATCAAGCCGCATGTCCGGATAGCGGCGCAAAAACTCAAGAAACAACGGCATGGCGCCGCGCGCCGCGCCGGTAGAGGTATTGATCCGTAATGTGCCAGAGGGCGTATCGCGGTAATTGCCCGCAGTATCAATGGCGTTGCGGATCAAGGAGAGCGCAGGGGCGATCTGGTCAGCGAACTGGCTACCGGCCTCGGTCAGCGCCACGCTGCGCGTGGTCCGGTTAAACAGGCGCACCCCCAGACGCGCTTCCAGCGCGGCAATGGTATGGCTCAGCGCAGAGGTCGACACCCCCAGTTCTGTGGCTGCCGCGCGAAAACTGCGCAGGCGCGCCACGGCAAGGACGGCTTCCAGTTCATTCAGGCCGGAGGTTTGCATTGTCCTGATTTTCTCAACAAGTCATCAATGATTGTACGGCTAGTTTATGCAATCCGCTGGGCTTATCTTCCTTGCATGGCTGCATCAACAGCGCATCACTCAGGAGAAACAACATGCAACGCATCAACCAGCTGTTCATCGACGGCGCCCTCGTCACCCCGCACGGCACCGAGCTGTTTGACCTTTACAACCCCGCCCGCGCCGAGGTGATTGGCCAGGTACAACTGGCCGACGCCACCGATGCCGAACGCGCCATTGCCGCCGCCAAACGCGCCTTTCCCGCCTTCAGCCGCAGCAGCAAGGAAAGCCGGATTGCCCTGCTGCGCCGCATGGCCGCCCAGGTGCGCGCACGGGTCGATGACCTGACCGAAGCACTGGTCACCGAATACGGCGCACCGGTATCGCGCGCGGGCTGGATGGCCCATCATGCCGTCAACGTACTGGAAGACGCTGCCAACGTACTGGAAAACTACAACTTCACCTACCGCGCCGGCACTGCGGAGGTAACCATGACACCGCTGGGCGTCGCCGGCCTGATCACCCCCTGGAACAGCAACGCCGGCTTCATCTGCGGCAAACTCGCCGCCGCACTCGCCGCCGGTTGCACCGCCGTGGTCAAACCCAGCGAGATGAGCGCCATCCAGACCCGCATCGTGATGGAAGCCCTGAATGCGGCGGATATCCCGCAAGGCGTGGTGAATATCGTCACTGGCCGCGGCGATGTCGTGGGCGCCGTACTGACCAGCCACCCGGACATCGCCAAGGTCTCTTTCACCGGCTCCAGCGCCGTCGGCAAAGGCATCCTCAAGGCCGGCGCGGAAACGTTCAAGCGCATCACGCTGGAACTGGGCGGCAAATCGCCCGTGGTGGTGCTGGACGACGCCGACCTGAACGTCGCCGTAGACCAGGCCCTGCAGGCCGGCTTCACCAACAGCGGCCAGGCCTGCATCGCCGGTACGCGCATTCTGGTGCCGGAACACATGGCCGAAGACTTTGCCGCCCGCGTCAAAACCGCCGTGGCCCGGATCCAGTCTGGCGACCCGCATGATCCGCAAACACAGATCGGCCCGATGGTGAGCCAGAAACAATGGGAGCGCGTGCAGCGGTATATCCGCATCGGCCAGGAAGAAGGTGCCACGCTGCTGACCGGTGGCGAAGGTCGCCCGGAAGGCACCGGCAACGGCTGGTTTGTCCGCCCGACCGTCTTTGCCAATGTGAACAACGACATGACCATTGCCCGCGAAGAAATCTTCGGGCCGGTGCTGTCCATCATCACCTACCGCACTGAGGAAGAGGCCATCCGCATTGCCAATGACACCTTGTATGGCTTGCAGGCGTACGTACTTTCAACCGATACCGCACGCGCACAACGCGTGGCCAGCCAGCTGGAAGCCGGCCGCGTCGCCATCAACGGCGCCCCGCATGAACCTGCCGCACCCTTTGGCGGGTTCAAACAATCCGGCATCGGCCGCGAATACGGCAAGAACGGCGTGGAAGCGTTTCTGGAACCGAAAGCCGTGCTGATGCCGCGCTGAGGGAGCGGGATTCACTTTGCCTGTGCCAATTTGCGCTGCTATTGCCCGCGTATGTGAGGTGGTAGCGGCGCAGCTGGATTCCGGCCAAGGGGGCCGCCGAGGTCCGGAATGACGAAGTGGTAGGCAAGGTACACCCCATCTTGCAAACAGACGGTTTGCGGGGGTGGGGTTGCCGTTGATTTTCGGGGTTGCCGTTGCCGTTGATTTTCGGGGTTGCCGTTGCCGTTGCTTTTGACCTTGGGCCCCTTGACTGCGCCGAGCATCGCAGCGAAGTCCGGGGTTTCGGCGGAGGGGTGTTTGAGCGAAGCGAGTTCCCGTAGCCAGCCGGACTTCGCGAGAAGCGCAGGGAACCCCGAAGGGGCGCAGTCGCAGGGGTCGCCTTTTCTTTGGTTACTTTCTTTTGGCGAAGCAAAAGAAAGTAACGTGCTCCGGCCACCGCCGGTATCAAAACACCGCGCCGCAGGCGCTAACACTCACACATCGCAATGGTGGATTGTCGCTACCGCTCCGAATCCACCCTACGCCCTGACTCTGGCCACAACAGCGTGCCATCCAGGCTCCAGACTGGATTCCGGCCTCCGCCGGAATGACGAACTAGCGGCAACCCAGACCCCCCCTCCGCCAGAACCCCCATCCAGCCCCCCTACTCCGCCAGCAACGCCGGCATCGGATCCCCCCACTGAT
Organism: Silvimonas iriomotensis; assembly: GCF_014645535.1. Lineage (NCBI taxonomy): Bacteria > Pseudomonadati > Pseudomonadota > Betaproteobacteria > Neisseriales > Chitinibacteraceae > Silvimonas > Silvimonas iriomotensis. Next base: position 458,677 of record NZ_BMLX01000003.1, on the reverse strand, counting down.
CCCGATCCCGCCCACTCACCGGCAACAACCGACTCTCACACGACGCACACACCCGCATGCAGATATCCATAATCGTCTGCCGCAACCACTGATGCCCCGGGTCCCGCTCACAGCGGTTGTGCCAGACCATATGCGCATGCGACACCGGCATATCAAACGGCAAGGTGGTGGCATGGATTTCAGAACGGCGGGGGTGCGTCAGCACCACGCTTTCCGGCACCACGGCGATCAGGTTGCACGAGGTCAACAGGTCGATCACGCCATAGAAATTGTTCACCGTCATCGCCACGCGGCGGCGCATGCCTTTTTGCAGCAGCAAATCATCCACAAACCCCACCGGATCGCCCGAGAGCGAGACCAGCAGGTGATCGGCGCTCAGGAAGTTTTCCAGTGACAGCGGGCGGTTGGCCAGCGGGTGGTTGCGGCGCATGGCGCAGACAAAGCCGGCGTCGAACATCCATTGCTGGCGCAACTCGCCGCCGGGCAAGGCTTTGACGCCCACGGCAAGGTCGATCTCGTTCTCGTCAAACTGGTCTTTCAGGCCGTTCACCCGTACCGGCACCGCCAGGATGTCGATCCCCGGCGCGCGCGCTTCCAGCAGGTTGCGCAGCGGCGGCCACAGCGGGTAAGTCATGTGGTCTGTCGCGGCAATGCGAAAGCGGCGCGCGGTGGTGGCGGGGTCAAACGGCGCCGGGTTAATGGTTTCGCGGATGGTGGCCAGCGGCAGGCCGATATCACGCCAGATGGCCGACGCCCGCGGCGTGGGGCGGATGCCGCGGCCTTCCTTGATAAAGAGCGGGTCTTTCCATACCACGCGCATGCGGGCAACGGCGTTGCTGACGGCCGATTGCGTCATGGCCAGTTGCTGGGCGGCCTTGGTGACGGAGCCCTCGGTCATGATGGCGTCGAAGATGGAGAGAAGGTTCAGGTCTACATCACGCATGAGGGGTTCCTGGTTAATGAGGTTAGCGCCTTGCGGCGCGGGGATGACCTGGCTCCGGTTTTGCCGGAGGTGCTGCAGAGGGCAAGTCAAAAGCAACTGCAACTACAGCGGCGACACCGAGAATCAACGGCAACTACAACAGCAAGATTCGACGCACTGCAACATTCTCCGCAATGGCAACACCCTGTCGTGAGTCTGCTGGTTTTTCCACCCAAACCCGCCGATCTTACCCCGAACCAATCAATCACTTTAGATGATGATTGCTATATGCCAAATCAATAGGTCTACGCAAATTTCATACTGACAGCCACTGACACTACAAGCCGACCTCAGATTTTCCAATGCAGGCTTGAATCTTCCGCAAACGCTTTGAAACCGCATCCGTGCTCAATTGCGTTGTTAATCCATCATTCCTGATGATGACATTGTTATCAACTGTCAATTAGACGATTGGTCTAGTTTATCAATATTCTTGCCGCAATCAATCATTATCTGGATGGCCGACATGCGCGCCTTTGTCCTTGACCCCTCGCAATGCGGCAGTGCATCACTGCGGATGCAGCAAGGCCGGGCCACGCCGGCACTGGGTCCGCGGGATGTGTTGGTGCGGGTGCGGGCGGTGTCGCTCAACCATCGGGATCTGGCGATTGCGGATGGTTGCCAGGGGTATCGGGCGGAGCATGCGGTGGTGCCGTTGTCGGATTCATCAGGTGAAGTGATCGAACTGGGCAAGGATGTGCGCGGCCTGAAGCTGGGCCAGCGGGTGGTGAATACGTTTTTTCCGGACTGGACCAGCCAGTGTGCCACGCGTGAGAACACGCGCCGCACGTTCGGCGCGGATAGCGATGGTGTGGCCAGCGAGTTCGCGGTGTTCAACGAGTCCGCTTTGCTGCCGCTGCCTGATGTCCTGAGTTTTGAAGAAGCCGCCGCCCTGCCCTGCGCCGGCGTGACCGCCTGGCATGCGCTGATGGAACACGGCGCGGTGCGGCCGGGTGAGTATGTGGCGGTGCTGGGCACGGGCGGCGTGGCCTCCATGGCGTTGCAACTGGCCGTGGCGGCCGGAGCACGGGTGGCGGTGATCAGTGGCGATGACGACAAGCTCTGCCGCGCCGTGCATATGGGTGCGAGCTACACCATCAACCATCATCGCATGCCGCAATGGCAAGACGGCCTGATCGCATGGACGGAGGGCCGGGGTGTGGATCAGATGGTTGATGTATGCGGCGATACCCTGCCGCGCTCTGTTGCAGCGACCCGGGTCGGTGGCAAGGTCAGTGTGGTTGGTGATCTGGCCAGCCAGGGCGCGGTACTGGACCCGCGCCAAGTGCTGGAGCGCCAGGTGCGTCTGCAAGGCGTCAACGTGGGTAGCCGCAGCATGTTCCAGGCGCTGCTGGCGGCCTTGTCGGTCAACCGGATCAAGCCGGTGATCAGTGATCTGTTTGGATTTGATGAAACCCCCGCCGCCTACGACGCCCTGCGCCGTGGCCGGCATGTCGGCAAGCTGGTTGTGGCCCTCTAGCGCCCGCCCCGCCTCTCTTTTCAACGATTCGTAGTACCCCGATCAAACGGCGAAACAGCCGTGGATAACAGCCAACTTTTTTTCGGAGAAACGTCATGCAACGCAACAAACGCATTTCAACAGTTGCCGCCTTGCTGGTGCTCGCCCCTGTTGCCGCAGCGGTGCTGTCGGCCTGCCAGGACAGCCGCGCCAGTGAACAAGCCGCCGCGCCGCCGCCCCCGACGGTGAGCGTGGCGGCGGTGGTGCACAAATCGCTCAATGACTGGGATGAATTCACCGGCCGGCTGGAAGCGCCGCAAACGGTGGAAATCCGCCCCCGGGTGAGCGGTTATGTGCAGACCGTCAACTTCCGCGAAGGCGCGCTGGTCAAGAAGGGTGATCTGTTGTTCCAGATTGACCCGCGCCCTTTCCAGGCTGAGGTAGACCGCCTGACCGCAGAAAACCAGGCCGCCAAAGCGCACCTGGCCCAGGCCCATAGCGATGCCGAACGGGCGCAGCGTCTGAAGTCGCAAGACGCCATCAGCCAGGAAGACTTTGACGCCCGCAACACAGCACTGCTGGCGGCACAAGCACAGGGCGATGCCACATCAGCCGAGCTGGCATCGGCCAGGCTGAACCTGGAATACACCCACGTCATCGCGCCGATCAGCGGCCGCGTCAGCAATGCGCTGATCACCGCCGGCAACCTGGTGAGCAGCAGCGCGGCAGGCGCCAGTTTGCTGACCACCGTGGTCTCCACCGACAAGGTGTACGCCTACTTTGATGCCGACGAGCAAACCTTCCTGAAGTACCAGCAGCAAGCGCGTCAGCACAAGGTGAACGCGGCCGATGACAAGTACCCGATCTTTCTGGGGCTGGCCGATGAATCCGGTTATCCGCATCAAGGATCGGTGGATTTCCTGGATAACCAGGTCAACCCGCGCACCGGCACCATCCGCGCCCGCGCAGTGTTCGACAACCAGAATGGCGAGTTCACGCCGGGTCTGTTTGTGCGGCTCAAGCTGATTGGCGAAGGCCAGCGTGACGGCATCCTGATCAATGACCGCGCCGTCAGTTCTGACCTGGGCAAGAAGTTTGTGCTGGTGGTGGGCAGCGACAACAAGCTGGTTTACCGCACGGTGGAACTGGGCAGCGATGTCGACAACCTGCGGCTGGTGAAAAGCGGGCTGAAGGCGGGTGATGTGATTGTGGTGAATGGTCTGCAGAAGGTGCGTCCAGGGATGGCGGTGACACCGGCGAAGGTGCCGATGGATACACCGTCTGATCTGGACCGGCAGTTTCCGGCGAAAGGGTAATCGTCATCCGGACGGAGTGTTTGCGGGGATGTGGGTTGGGTTGTTGTTTGGGTAAGAGTCGGTTGCTGCTGTTTTAAAAACAACGGCAACGGCTTGAAAGGCTGAGCGCCTTTGGCGCGGTTGGGTTTGATACCGGGGGTGCCCGGACCACCCTACTTTCTTTGCTTCGCCAAAGAAAGTAGGCAAAGAAAGGCGACCCCAGCCGGGCGGCCCTCCGGGCTTCCCTCGGTCGGTCGGGAGCCTGGGGTCTCCCTCTCTTCCTCGGCGCTGGGCTTTAACGGGGGAGGGAGGTCAAAACCAACCCCAACGACAACAGCAACAGCAACGGCTAGCCAACGCCAACAACAGCAACCCCAATAGCCACCTCAACAACACCCGCGCGCCTGGCCTGCCACTTCGTCATTCCTGCGAAGGCAGGAATCCAGCAGCGATGCAACACCGGGCTACCGAGATGGCAACGCAGGGTGGATCAGTAGCAAAGCGGCAATCGACCAATGCACTGGTGGATTGCTGCGCGAATCCACCCTGCTGGTACCGCCAGCCAGAACACTTGACCCGGTCCACCTGGTCGTCATTGCAGCGCCGGCCCGGCCGGTTGCCGCAGTGGGCCACCACAGCAGTTTGCACATACACAACGCCGGGGCAGTCAGCCCTGGCAGGACCAAAACACTGGGACAGAGACATGAACTTCTCTCAATATTTCATACAACGGCCCATCTTCGCCGCGGTGTTGTCGATGATTATTTTCATCGCCGGCCTGTTGGCGCTGAAGGTGCTGCCGATCAGTGAGTACCCGGAGGTGGTGCCGCCCACGGTGGTGGTGCGCGCGAATTATCCGGGGGCCAATCCGCAGACGATTGCGGAGACGGTGGCCAGCCCGCTGGAACAGAAAATCAACGGCGTCGAGGGGATGTTGTATCAGTCCTCACAAGCCACGTCCGATGGCGCAATGACGCTGACGGTGACCTTTGCGCTGGGCACGGATGTCGATAAAGCTCAGGTGCAGGTGCAGAACCGCGTTGCCCAGGCTACGCCGCAGTTGCCGCAAGATGTCCAGCGGCTGGGCGTGACCACGGAAAAAAGCTCGCCAGATCTGACGATGGTGGTTCACCTCACCTCGCCCAATAACCGCTACGACATGCTGTATCTGTCCAACTTTGCCAATTTGCAGGTGAAGGATGCGCTGGCGCGGATTGATGGCGTGGGTGATGTGCAGCTGTTTGGCGCGGGTAATTACTCCATGCGCCTGTGGCTGGACCCGGAGAAAATCGCCAGCCGCAATCTGACCGCGGGGGATGTGGTCAAGGCGGTGCGTGAGCAGAACATCCAGGTTGCGGCCGGTACGCTGGGCACGCCGCCGTCGTCTTCTACGGCCAATTACCAGCTCAACGTCAACACGCAAGGCCGGCTGATTACCGAGGAAGAGTTCGGCAACATCATCATCCGCAGCGGTGCAGATGGCGAGATCGTGCGCCTGAAAGACGTGGCCCGCGTAGAGCTGGGTGCCGACAAATACGCGCTGCGCTCCTTGCTGGACAACAAACCGGCGGTGGCGATTCCGATCTTCCAGCGTCCGGGTTCCAACGCGCTGGAGATCTCTCGCCAGGTGCGCGCCACCATGGCCACGCTGAAGAAAGATTTCCCGGAAGGTGTGGATTACTCCATCGTCTACGACCCGACCGTGTTCGTGAAGGGCTCGATCGAGGCCGTGGTGCACACGCTGTTTGAAGCCATCTTGCTGGTGGTGCTGGTGGTGATCCTGTTCCTGCAAACCTGGCGGGCGTCGATCATTCCGCTGGTGGCGGTGCCGGTCTCGCTGGTGGGTACATTTGCGCTGATGCATCTGTTTGGCTTCAGCCTGAACGCGCTCTCCTTGTTCGGCCTGGTGCTGGCGATCGGGATCGTGGTGGATGACGCCATTGTGGTGGTGGAGAACGTCGAGCGGAACATTGAACTGGGTCTCTCGCCCATCGATGCCACGCGCCGCGCCATGGGCGAAGTGACCGGCCCGATTGTCGCCACGGCACTGGTGCTGTGCGCGGTGTTTATCCCGACGGCGTTTATTTCTGGCCTCACCGGGCAGTTCTACCGCCAGTTTGCGCTGACCATTGCCATCAGCACGGTGATCTCGGCGTTCAACTCGCTCACCCTGTCGCCAGCGCTGGCCGCCGTGTTGCTCAAGGGTCATGACGCACCCAAAGACCGTTTCACCCGCTGGATGGACGCCGCGCTGGGCTGGTTCTTCCGCCCGTTCAACCGCTTCTTTGTGCGCTCGTCCAACCGTTATGTGGGTAGCGTGCAAGGCATGTTGCGCCGTTCGGCCATTGCCATGATCGTCTATGCCGGTTTGCTGGGCTTTACCGTGCTGGGCTTTCATAGCGTGCCGACGGGCTTTGTGCCGCAGCAGGATAAACAGTACCTGGTGTCGTTTGCGCAGTTGCCCGGCGCCGCCACGCTGGATCGCACCGAAAGCGTGATCCGCGCCATGAGCGCCATCGCCCTGAAAGAACCGGGCGTGGAAAGCGCCGTCGCTTTCCCGGGCTTGTCGATCAACGGGTTTACCAACAGCCCGTCGGCCGGGATTCTGTTTGTCACGCTCAAGCCGTTTGAAGAGCGCCGCAGTGCGGACCTGTCTGCCGGTGCCATTGCCGGCAAGCTCAACGCCAAGTTTGCCGGTCTGCAAGACGCGTTCGTGGCCATCTTCCCGCCCCCGCCGGTACAAGGGCTGGGGACGATTGGCGGGTTCCGCATGCAGATTGAAGACCGCAGCGGCCATGGCTTTGACGAGATGTACAAGCAGGTGCAGAACCTGATCGCCAAGGGCAGCAAGACGCCGGAACTGGCCGGGATGTTCTCTGGCTACCAGGTCAACGTGCCGCAGATCGATGCCCATATCGACCGCGACAAGGCCAAGACACACGGCGTGGCGCTGACCGATGCCTTTGACACCATGCAGATTTATCTGGGCTCTTTGTATGTGAACGACTTCAACCGCTTTGGCCGCACCTACCAGGTGAATGCCCAGGCTGACCAGTCGTTCCGTCTGCGCCCGGATGACATCGTGCGCCTGAAAACCCGCAATGCCGATGGCGACATGGTGCCGCTGGGCGCGTTCATGACCGTGAAGGAAACCAGCGGCCCGGATCGCGTGCAGCACTACAACGGCTACGTCACCGCCGAAATCAACGGCGGCCCGGCACCCGGCTTCAGCTCGGGCCAGGCCCAGGCCGCCATGGAAAAGCTGGCCAAGGAAGAACTGCCCAATGGCATGACGTATGAATGGACGGAACTGACGTATCAGCAAATCCTGGCCGGCAATACCGCTGTACTGGTGTTCCCGCTGTGCGTGCTGCTGGTGTTCCTGGTTCTGGCTGCGTTGTATGAAAGCTGGACCATGCCGCTGGCGGTGATTTTGATTGTGCCGATGGGCCTCTTGAGCGCCATTACCGGGCTGTGGCTGACCCATGGTGACAACAACATCTTTACGCAGATCGGTTTGATTGTGCTGGTGGGGCTGGCGTGCAAGAACGCCATCCTGATTGTGGAATTTGCGCGCGAGAAAGAAGAACTGGAAGGCATGGACCCGGTCCACGCCGTGCTGGAGGCTTGCCGCCTGCGGCTGCGCCCGATCCTGATGACGTCGATGGCGTTCATCATGGGCGTGGTGCCATTGGTGACCAGTACCGGTGCCGGTGCCGAAATGCGCCGCGCCATGGGTACCGCCGTGTTCTCCGGCATGCTGGGCGTGACCTTCTTTGGCCTCTTACTGACACCCGTGTTCTACGTGCTGTTGCGCCGCCTGGTGCTGTCTGGCAAGAAGCAAAAAGCCACCACTGAACAACCGCCGTTGCTGCCGCCGGCCCAACTGGAGGCTAAATAACATGATGCAATTACCACTCAAAGCGCTGACCGCCGCGCTGCTGGCCCTGGGGCTGGCGGCCTGCGCGGTCGGCCCGGACTACCACGCACCCAAGCCGGCGGATTTCCAGATCACCAATGCCAGACTGGACGACTACAGCACGACCAGAATCGAACACAACTGGTGGGCACAGCTGGATGACCCGGCGCTGAGCCGCCTGATCGATCAAGGTCTGGCCAACAACAACGATTTGCGCGTCGCGCTGGCCCGCGTCAACGCCGCCCGCGCGCAATTTGATGTGGCAAAGATTGACCAGTGGCCCACGGTGACGCTGAACGCCCAGGCCACCCGGCAGAATCAGCAAGTACCCGGTTTCACCACCGACCGCGTGCTGACCAACTCCTTCCAGGCCGGCTTTGACGCCGGCTGGGAGCTGGACCTGTGGGGCCGCGTGGCCAATCTGGCCAAAGGCGCCGGCGCCCGCGCCGATGCCGCCGGTTACGATCTGGAAAGCGCGCGCATCAGCGTGGTGGCAGAAATCGGCCGCAACTACTACTTGATGCGGGGCGCCCAGCAGCGTTACGCCGTGGCATTGCGCAACCTGAAGAATCTGGAATCCACGCTGGATATCACCCAGGCCCGCGTCACCAACGGCCAGGGCACCGAGCTGGACGTGGCGCGCGCCAAGGCCAACCTGGCCAACGTGCAAGCCACGCTGCCGCCGCTGGAAACACTGGTCAAGGTCACGCAATACCGGCTGGATGTGCTGACCGGCGTCATGCCCGGAACCCAGGAAGCGCAACTGCAACCGGCGAACCTGGCGCCGATCTCCCGGCCGATCCCGATCGGTGACGCGACCGAACTGGTGAAACGCCGGCCGGATATCGCCTCCGCCGAGCGCGACCTGGCCGCCGCCAACGCCGATGTCGGTGCCGCCATGGCCGAACGCTTCCCGCGCATCAGCGTCGGCGGCTTCCTCGGCTTTATCGCCAGCCGCGGTGGCGAACTGGGCCAGGCCAGCTCACAAGCGTGGAGCATTACGCCATCGGTAGACTGGCCGGCGTTCCGCATGGGTGCGGTGAATGCGCGCATCCGCGCTAACGAAGCCAATGTGGACGCCAGCCTGGCACGCTACAACCAGACCGTGCTGCAAGCCGTGGAAGAAACCGAAGGCGCGCTGGTGACTTACAACCGCACGCAACAACGTCTGTCGCGCCTGGTGGAGTCTGCCCAGCAAAGCAAACGCGCCGCCGACATCGCCCGCGTACGCTACAAGGAAGGCGCCACCGACTTCCTGACGCTGCTGGACGCCGAACGCACCCAACTGGCCGCCGAAGACGCCATGGCCCTGGCCGAGTCTGACTCCTACGTCGAACTCGTCGCAGTGTACAAAGCCCTGGGCGGCGGCTGGCAAGCGCCGGCGGTGGCAACGGCCAGCAAGTGATGCCTCGCTGAATACGCGTTGCAACCCCAAAACGGCTTGCCATCTGGCAAGCCGTTTTTTTGACCTGAAACCCGCATTTGCGCGCGACAAATCGACTTCCGGATGAGGTGAATCTGCACCCCGGGCCTGGCAGATCTGGTCACTGTTTACCCGGCGGTTGGGCTTTTGCAGGTGCAGACGCCATTTCAATGGCCACGGCCCTGCTGTAATAATCGGTGCCCTTTGCTTTGTCTTGTGGCACATGCTCGCCGTACGTATAAATGTGGCCAAGCCTGTTTAATGCATAGGTATTTCCCAGGTCAGCTGCCGTCATATAGTCAAGCAACGCCTCGTCAAACTGCTGCAACCGCTCATGAATCAATCCTCGATTCGCGTAAAGATAACTGCAGTAAAAACAGTCCCCAATCTGGCCGATAGCCCGGTTAAACCAGAGAAGGGCCTCTTCATTTCTTTTGTCTTGCAAATTGATATATGCAATCTGCCCCAGTACCTCTGCAGCAGCCCCCGGTTCAAGTAACCGCTCCTGACCCGCGAACAAATCGGCCGCCTTGCTGAGTAGCGGCAAAGCGGCTTGAGGCTGTTTGCCCTGTACTGCCAGCCAGCCGCTTTCCTGGTAAACCATGGCCTGCAGGATGTTCATCTGACTCGGCGTTAATCCTGTACCTTTGCACTCGCCAAGAAAGCGGGTCATGTCGTCCAGGCTCCCGCCCCAACGGGTTTCCAGTACACGCATATACTTGCGTCGAAGCACGAAACTGTCGGGAGCAGCTTTCAGCCCTTCGTCAAATAGCGCCCGGTTCTCCTCAGATGTCGCCACCCGACTGGAGAGATCCAGCAAATCCAGATAGCTGATCACCGGCTTGTGTGCCATCTGCAGCGAGGCCTGAAAATCCGGAACAGCCTGATCAAAGTACGCCTGCATCTTGTCCATGCTTTCTTTAGGCGTTGCTCTTGCAGACTTGGCACCCCGCGCAAGTAGTCCCTGTCGTTTGAAATGCTCACCGCGCACGACCCGTGCCGCATAGGACCCCGGGTAGCGAATGACCCATTCGTCATAAAAGGCATCCGGTATCGACTGGGTACCAGAGACTGTATAAAACGCCTCTGCAAGATCGACATCGCCGATTTTGCCCGCCTCATATGCTGTCTGAAGTTGATTAAGCTGTTTATCGAGTTCCGCAAACTTGTGCTTCTGAACCAAGCTGAGCAAGCTGCTGTATTTACCGGACGGCGCGGCTGACGCGGTAATCGCGCAAGCCGTGCTTGTGCTCAACAAAATAAACAGCCCCAACACAGCGTAGTTGAAACGAAAGAATGCACTCAACATGACTTTCCTGGCAGTCGGCATATAGGCAAACAATCGCACTATAGGGTCAGCCAACAGCCCGTGCATCAGTAAACCTGACAGGGCGCCAGCGCTGCTCGGCAAACAGCGTGGCCGCATCCACACAAGCGTCGTGCACCTTTAAAAAAGGGAACCGGCTTGCCGGGGAGCAAGCCGTTTTTCATCGTTCCGTTTACCGCGCGTTACTGTTCAAGCGCACACATGCCCAAACGCCGCCTCACTGTTTTTAAGTTCGCACCGGTTGCCGTCCGGATCGGTGAATAGGCCGATGATGCCCCAGTCAAACTGCATCACCTCCACCGGCACGCCCCTGGCGCGTAGTACTGCGGCCTCTGTGCTGACGTTTGCTACGTTGAACCGGATCACGACCGGATTTTCGCCACGGTGCTTTTGCGTGTCTTTGGCGATACCGCCGGATTCAACCATCAGGTAAGCCTGGCCCAATTGCAGGCAGGTCAAGGTGGGTTTGGTGAATAGAAGCGGCAGGCCGATGAGTTCATGATAAAAGCGCACGCATTCCGGATAGCGCTGGGTGAATAAAACAATCCCCGGTTTTTCGATTTTCATCATCCGTAGTTCCGCGGTTGAGATCACACCAGGCCGTAAATGCCGAAGTCTGCGGTCACCCCCAGTTTCTGGATGAACGCCTGCGGCTCGAACCCTTCGCTGGCGTAAATCTGCTGCACCAGCGCCTTGGCGGCGGCCATACCGGCCTGGTTGTGCCATTGCACCAGGGTAAGCACGCGGGTGCTGTCGATGTCCTGTTTGCGGGTGAGCACCAGGTGATGATCGCAACCGGGCATTTCGTGCAGCAGGGCGTCGATGCGGTGGGCTTGCTTCATGAACGCCGGCAAGGCGTGATCGGGCACCACAAACTGGTCGACCCGGAAGACGGTGTCGCGGGTTGCGGTGGGGATGGCGGGCGTGTTGGACAGGGTCGAAGTCATGGTGGCTCTCCAGTAGACAAACGGGCAACGCGCCCGCATCAGCACAGCCTAGAATCTCAAGTTAACTTGAGGTCAAGGAGTTTTTGATGACGCTGGAAGACATGGGTATCGCCACCACGCTCACGGTGGGGGAAGTCGCGCGGCGCGCCGGGGTGGCGGTGTCTACCCTGCACTTTTACGAGACCAAAGGCCTGATCAGCAGCCACCGCAGTGCGGGCGGGCAGCGCCGCTACGGGCGGGATGTTTTGCGGCGCGTGGCGTTTATCCGCGTCTCGCAACGGGTGGGCATCAGCCTGACGGATATCGGGGCGGCGCTGGCCGCCCTGCCCGCCCATGCCGCGCCCAGCCGTGATGACTGGACGCGCTTGTCGCAACGCTGGCGGGCTGATCTGGATGAACGCATCGCCCAGTTGCAAAAGCTGCGCGACGAACTGGATGACTGCATCGGCTGTGGCTGTTTGTCGATTGACCGCTGCCGGCTGCGCAACCCGCTGGATGAACTGGGCCGCCAGGGACCGGGGCCGCAGCGTTTGTGGCTCAGGTCGCGGGCAGAAGAAAACCCCGAATAGCGATGTATATATATTTAGTGGGGCGCGCTGGTAGCGGTGTAGCGGTCTGCGGCTGCAAAAATACAAAGCTGCCCTATGGTTAATGGACTACCCGTGTAAACCATAACAAGGGACACAACCATGACCCTGCGTTCCCGCCTTGTCACCATGGCCGCGCTCATGCTGGGCGTCTGCCTGATCTTTATCGCCAACAATCTGTATGGCCTGCACCGGCTGGCGCATCTGCAAGATGCAGGGGTGCAAAGCTTCCAGGAGGCCGCGCAAGTGCAACGCGCGGTAGGCATGAGCGCCGCGTTGTACCAGGTGATTGCCGATGCAGTGATCAACCACGATCTTGCCGTCTCTGACAAAGAATGGGCCGAGACCAAGGCCGAGGCGCAAAAGCAACTGGCGGATGTGCAAACCCTGGCGCAAAGCCCGCAGGCAAAGCAATCAGCCCAGGCGGCGCAAACGGCGCTGAACCAGTATCTGGATCTGTACGAGAAACAATACCGCCCCTTGCTGGCGACCGAACCCATGGACTTTGCAGCGATCCGCAAGGTTGATGGCCAGATTGACGGCATCCGCGATACGCTGGAACACAATCTGAACCAGATTTCGACCGAGCTTAACCAGGTCGCCACGGATTCTGATCACCAGTTCGACAGCACGCAAAAACAGATGGAGGCAACGTCCATCATCATCAGCGTGATCGCGGTGGCGGTGCTGAGCATTTTGCTGTTCTATACCGGCCGCGCCATTTTTGGCTTGCTGGGCGGCGAGCCCGCTGTGGCCGCCAGCGTGGCCCGGGAAATTGCCGGCGGCAATCTGGCCGTGCGCGTGCCGCTGGCCGGCAGTGATCGCACCAGCCTGCTGGCCTCCATGGCAGAAATGCGCCAGCAATTGCATGCATGGGTCACGCACTTGTCCCGCGCCAGCCAGACGCTGGTCACGGCCGGGCATTCGCTGACCAGTGTCGCCAGTGCGGTGTCCAGTGCGGCAGAAGAACAAAGTAACGCCAGCTCTGCCATGGCCGCCACCGTGCAGCAACTGACGGTATCGATCAACCATGTTTCCAGCAGTGCCGAGCAGACTGCGCAGTCTGCCCGCGCGGCCGGCGAACAGGCGCGGATCGGCGCGGAGCAGGTTGAAGGCGTGGTGACAGAGATCGACGCCGTGAACAAAAGCGCGCAGACCGCCGCGCAATATGTGCGGGAACTGGGCGACAACTCCGAGCGCATTGCCGGCATTGTGCACGTGATCAAAGAGATCGCCGGCCAGACCAATCTGCTGGCCTTGAACGCAGCCATTGAAGCCGCGCGCGCCGGGGACGCCGGGCGCGGTTTTGCGGTGGTGGCCGATGAAGTGCGCAAACTGGCCGAGAAAACCGCCAGCGCCACGGTCGAGATCACCCAGATGATTGACATGAACCAGCAATCTACCAACGCAGCCGTGCGCGAGATTGCCAACAACACGGACCGGGTCAACGCCGCGACCGGCCGCGCCACCGAGGCCGGCGCCGGCATGGGCGTGGTGCGCACCAGCAGCCGCGAGTTGATGGAGCACATCGGCGTGATTTCCGGGGCGCTGCGCGAACAAGCCGAAGCCAGCAACCAGCTGGCGGTGAATATCGAACGTATTGCCAACGGGGCGAGCGATGGCAGCCGGCGGGCGGCCGAAGTGCCCACCGCCGTGGCCGAGATCACGCGGATCTCGGGCGAGCTGGACAAGATGATCGCTGACTTCAAGCTGTGAGCACGCCGGGCGATCTCTCCAGCCACAAAAAAAACGGGCGCACTCTGTGTGCGCCCAAATTCAGTCCACTCCGAATTGCACTGTGGGGTCAGCCGGTCCGTGACCGGCCGGCCTTAAACCTTGATATCGACATTCTGGCCGCTGTTGCCGATCACCAGTGACGAGCGCTGATCGGTGCTGCCAGTGGCATTGGCTGCGGCCTGGGCTTCTCTGGCTTGCAGCCGTTGCGCCTGATGATCGCCTTTGCGGGCTTCTTGCGCAGTTTGCGTCGGTGTTTCGCGCGCTTCTTGCGCTGCGGCAGTCAGGGTACTGGCGCTGCCAGATTGGGTATTGCTGCTGTAACTGGTACTGGCCGGGCTGAGGTTGACGTTCATGTTGCCTCCTGTGCGGGTAGGCCCTGTGCACATCGGGCCATGCTGTCAGCATGCAGGGGCAGACTTAGCCCAGCATTAGCGCGCAAACCGCCAGACGCGCGCGGCGTATCGAACAGATCGACACGCCACACGGCCTGGCCTGATGCCTTAGAAACCCAGGCCCGGCAGCACTGCGGTGCCCTCGGCTTGCACCGCATTCAGCAGCGACGGGGCCACGCCCAGTGCCTTGAGCATGGTCGGGGCAACTTGCGTGGTGCCCACGGCGCTGCTGTTGGTGGCGGCGGTCAGTGTCGGGAACGACACCAGCAGCGCGACGTGGCTATCATCCGGCGCATTGCCGCCGTGTTCCGCGTCTTTCTTGGTGCTGCTGGTGTAGATCACGCCCGGGTTGGGCTGCACGATGATGTCCGGCGTGCGGCCCTGGGCCGGATCACCAAACTTTGCGGCCAGCTGGCTGCCCGACAAGATGTACGCCTGGGCATTGTTGGCGCAGATGCCGGTGCCGGTACACCCGTTGTTGGCGTTCAGCGTGGCGACCACCGCGGCAGTCTGGGTCTGGTCGCGCAGCCAGATCAGGCCCACGTCATCGTCTTGCACCATGCCGGTTCCGGCCAGGCCGGTGCCATCGTTCAGGTTGCCGCTGGTGGTGGCGTTCTGGCCAAAGTTGCCGCTGCTATCCAGATAGTTGTTGGCTTCCAGCAGTGCCATCAGCGTATCGCCATTCTTGACCAGCAAACTGTGGTCAGAGGGCGACTGGCCGTGCTTGGCGGTAATCACGATCAGCGTGCTGCTGTACAGGTTCTGCGCCTTGAGTTCAGCCACCATCTTGCCGATGGCGCTATCCACATACGCAATCGCCGCCGTGACCTGCACGCCCGGGGTGAATCTGGCATCGGTATAACCACCGCCGCTGGCGTTGGTGGCTTTCTGCGCCACGCTCAGGGTCTGGAAGTTGGTGCCAAACAGCGTCGGCACGCTGGCAGTTACGCCGGTCGAATCCTTGCCATCAATCTGGTTGATGATCGCTTGCACATGCAGGTTGTCGAACTGTTCGGTGTGGGTATACACATCGGTGTAATCCTTGCCGGTGGCCGCGTCGATCGAGTTGATCTCGGTGCGGGCCAGATCATCCACGCCCTTGCCGGACGGGCCGTTCACCCAGTCATAGCCCCAGGCATGTTTGTCGGCCCAGGCGGTACGGGCGCCGGGCAGGCTGGCCTTGATCACTTCAAACACGGTGTTGGTCTTGATGTAGTTGTGCGGGTACACCGGCTGGCACACGCCATTCACTTTCTGGTGCGGGATGGCATCCGGGTTGAAAGCGCCACCGCCATCCATATGGATCAGCGCGCCGCCGTTCCAGGCATCAATGCCGGTGGTTTCATCAAACACCACGTTCCAGCCCTGGGCGCCGGTACAGGTGGTGTCGGTCGGGGCGTACAAGGTGCGGTCGTACGACACGTCGTAGAACAGACCGGCTGTTTTGGGCGAGCCACCAGTCAACAGTGCCGCCAGACCCGGAAACGAATCAGACAAACCCGGGGTGGTGGCGCCGGTGTAGTTCACGCCGGTTCTGGCCAGTGCCGCCAGGTTGGGGCAGGTATTGCCGGCCAGGCAATTGACCATGTCTTGCTGGTGCATGCCGTCCACGCTGATCAGCAACACGCGTTTGGCGCTGACGGCAGCGCTGGGGGCCGGCGTGGGCGTCGGGGTCGGGGCGGAGACAGTAGAATCAGACGAGCCGCCGCAACCGGCCAATGCCAACGCCAGTGCAGTTGCGGAAAAAACGTGAAGGGGTTTCATGCCATTTTCTCGCGTGGGGAGGAAAGAAGATGGCGCAGCTTATACAGCTGACATGAAACTGTATTTTCGTTTGTATTAGATGAAACTTAGAGTTACCGATGCAAGAAAGTAATGCGCACCCGCAGGCCGCTGTGAGCCAGCGTATCGGCCTCTTCCAGCACAATGGTGGCGCCGGCGCGTTCGACAATCGCCTGCACGATCGACAACCCCAGCCCGGAGCCGGTCTCGTCTGAACCCAGCACGCGGTAAAACGGATCAAACACGCGGTCACGCTCGTGCTCCGGAATCCCCGGGCCGGTGTCTTCGATCTCGACCGTCACTGCCGCCGCATCCCGCGTGACCGACAAGTCAATCCGCCCGCCGGCCGGGGTATAGCGGATGGCGTTATCGACCAGGTTCTTGAGCAGGATATGCAACTCTGCCGGGTGCATCCGGACCTCGGCCTCGGTCTCGCCCACCACGCCGATATCGATATTCTTTGCTTCGGCCAGCGGCAACAGGTCTTCCAGCACGTGCCGGAAAGTTTGCTGCACCGGCGCGCTTTCAGCCTGGGCATGGGCGGCATCCTGCACCCGCGCCAGGGTCAGCAGTTGATCCAGCAATTGCCGCGTGCGCTGAATACCGCCGCGCAATGCCAGCAGCCGTTCTTGCGCCGCGTCTGACATGGGCGCGCTGCCCAGGCGCTCGGCCTGCAGTGACAACGCGGTCAGCGGCGAGCGCAGTTCATGCGCGGCATCGGCCACAAAGCGCCGTTGCGCGTCCATGGACTGCCCTACCCGCCCCAGCAGCCGGTTGATCGCCACCAGAAACGGGCGGATTTCCGTCGGCAAGGATTCAGGTTTGATCGGGTGCAGTTCGTGGTCTTCGCGCTGGTCGATCTCTTGCGAGAGTTCGGCAATCAGCTTGAACATGTGCCGCACCAGCACGGCCACCACCACCAGCAACACCGGCACCAGCACCAGAAACGGCAACAACGTGCGCAAGGCGCTTTCGCTGGCGATCTCGTCGCGGATATCGGTCTCTTGCGATACCGCAATCCGCTGGCCGCTCGACAGCGTTTTGACCAGCACGCGGTAGTCTTCTTGCTGCGCGGTAATGGTCTGCAAACCGTCGGCCAGGGTATCGGGCAAACCGGGCACGGCCATGTCGGTGTTGGCGGTAGTCTGGCCTTGCGGGCGCAATTGCTGCACTACCACGCGCGCGTCTTCTTCTTCCTCGCTCAGCACGCGCGGCGTGCCTGACGGCGGCAGGGGCAAGTGGTGTTCGTCAAACAGCGACGCCACCTGGCGCAGGGTTTCATCCTGCAACTCGTTGGCTTCGCCCTGCGCGTTGAAAAAGGCAAAGGTGCCGGCAATGATGGCGATCAGCACGATCACCACCGACAGCCAGAACGACAAGCGCGTGCGCAGCGAGTTTTTCAGCGGGTCTTTTATTCGCCCTTTGAAACCATCCATCCCACGCCCCGCACGTTTTTGATGATGGTATTGCCCAGCTTTTTGCGCAGCGAGTGGATCAGAAACTCGATCACATTGCTTTCGACTTCCTCGCCCCAGCCGTAGATGCGGTCTTCCAGTTCAGTGCGCGAGAGAATCGCGCCCGGCCGCGTCAACAACGCCTGCAGCAGCGCGAACTCCCGGTTGGACAAACGCACGGCCTCGGCATCCTTGACCTGGGCCTCCCGCGTGGACGGGTCCAGCGTGATGATGCCATTGGTCATGACCGGCGATACCACGCCGTTCTTGCGGCGGATCACCGCGCGGATGCGCGCCAGCAACTCGGCCATCTCAAAGGGCTTGAGCAGGTAATCATCGGCGCCGCCATCCAGCCCGTCGACGCGGTCTGACAAGGCGTCCCTTGCCGTGATGATCAACACCGGCACCGCGTTGCCCTGGCGCCGGATGCTTTGCAGCACGCCAAGGCCATCCTTGCCGGGCAAGCCCAGATCAAGCAGTACGGCGTCGTAATACTGGCAGGCAACCGTGTTGATGGCGATCTGCCCGTTGCGCACCCAGTCCACCGCATAGGTTTGATCCTTGAGCGCAGACTGGATGGCATCGCCAATCATGGGGTCGTCTTCGACGAGCAACACCCGCATGGGCCTTCTACTCCTGACGGATTCATGCATGTATGAAAGATGATTCGGGCTATAGACGCAAATGCGTGCAGCCCGCCGCTGCTTATCGGCGCAACCAGTGTTGCGCAATCAGCGGAGAAAACACCAGGCGATACACACGCAATGCGAGGTTGAAAACCAGCGCCACGGCACGCTCACGTTGCTGCATGCAAATGGCCGCACTCAAAAAGGAAACCAGCAGCGCGCCCAGCATATCCAGCGGGAAATGCACCCCCAGATAAATGCGCGCCCAGGCCACCGGCAAACCCGCAAGCCACAACGCAGCACCCAGCCGCCGCGCTGACGGATTCAGCAAAAAACTGCACGCCACGCTCCACAACAGCGTCAGGTGATCGCTGGGCATGGAGTTATCCGGCGCGTGTTCAATCCAGGTTTGCCCCAGCCCCATCACAAACGGGCGCTCATGGGGCAACGCCAGGCTCACCACCTGGGAGATCAGCAAACCCAGCACCCCGGCCAGTGCGGCTTCCAGCGCCAGCCGGCGGATCGCGCCATGGCCGCTGAGCCAGCCCACCACCAGCATGGCGGGGATCAGCCAGATCAGCCCGTTGGCGGCAAAGACGGCCAGCGGCATCATCACCGGGCCCGGCTGGCTGGCGGCGTTGATCAGCAAAAACAGCGCGCGGTTGAGTTGCTCCAGTTGATCCAGCCACATCATGCGCGGCCCCGGAATACAGACATAGTTTTCTCCTTGATACGGTCTTGCGTAAAACGCCTGACCATACTGGCGAAAACTTAGTGTTGCCTGAGCGGGGCGCGGTATTTGTGCCAGGCCTAACCCATGAAAAAAACCCGCCGGCATGCGGCGGGTCTGGGTGTGCCGGCCAGCCGGCGTTTACTGGTTGTTGATGTTGTTGGGCGCCTTGGGCAGCGACTTGCTGGTGGTCAGCACCACGTTGCCGATCTGGCGGTAGTTCATCAGATTGGTGCCCGGCGTTTGCACGGCGTAACCGGCAAACGTCATCGACAAGTGGGTCGCGTCGACCTGCACGGCGGTTGGCGCATACAGGCGCTGCGCAAACCACGGCTGGGTCGGGATCACCGGGGTATTGGCCGGAACGGTCACAGTGTTCTTGTTGCCGCCCTGGTTGGTGGTGGTGATCGCGTTGATCGAGGCAATCGGGCTGTTGATGTCGTTGAACACCGTCCAGTTCTTCAGATCGGTGGATTCGGCGTAGCCGATGTAGTGGAACGCATCAGAATCGCCATCCAGGCAGTTACCGCCCGAGAACAACAGGCCCCAGCGGCTGCCGTCACCGTTGATATCGATCAGCGTACCGCGCGGGCTGATCCAGCGGGTCTTGTTGTAGTCCACCGTGGTCGGATCATTCAGGCCATTGACCACGCCCTGATCGGTGAAGTTGATGCCATCCATGGTGGTGGCCAGACGCACGTTGGAGATATCGTGGTTGGTCTTGCCGCTGAAAGGCGCAGCCGTACACTGGTTGGCAGTCGGCATGGCGGTGCTGCCGGTCTTGTCACCGTTCAGGATCTTCTGCACGTAGATGACCGTGGTCGGCTTGGTCGGATCGGTATTGGGAACCACGGCCAGAATGCCGTCCGGGTTCAACAGGCCGACGGTCTGCTTGACCACCACCGGGTTGGTCGAACCCGAGGTGTTGTTCAGGGCCGTGGCAATGGTGTTGATATCCTGGCCGCCGGTTGCCGTGGTGTTGGTGTTCCAGAGCGGGAACTTGGGCGTCACCTGGGTCAGCTGGATCACGTTCAGCGGCGCCACATCCACCTGCGCCGGATCACGGTTCAGTGTGTACAGCATCTGGCCGGAAGCCGAAGAAGTACCCGGCAATTGCAGGATGGAGGCATGGCCCCAGCCATCGTCTGCATCGGTAGAGGCAAACGTACTGTGGACATCGGTCGGACAGGTGCCCGGGTTCAGTTCCAGCACGCTTTGCATGAAGTACCAGGTCTTGCCGTTGTCGTCCGATTCGGCCGCCACCACAGACTCGTTCATGTCTTTCGGGCGCCAGTCAAACAGGCCGATCAGCGGGGTGGTCGTGGTGGTGACATGGCCGGCCGTGGTCACGTTGCTGGTGTACACCAGCGGGAAATAGAACGGCGCCATGTTGACCATCGGGTCTGTTGGCGGCGTCACGAACGAGCTACCGGTGGCGTAGGAAATACGCGTGGCCGGGCTGGCGGCAAAGTTGCAATAACCATAAGCCGGATCAGGCACCGTACCCGTGCTCAGGAACGGGTTGGTGGTGTTCTGGGTGTTGTTGGCATCGCCGGCCAGTTTGTCCAGCGTGAACGGTGTACCGCCGGCGCCTTTGCCAATGGCCGTACCCGAGTTGATCTGTGCCGCTACCGGCGCGTTGCCCGAATCTACCGACCACTTGATCGAAGCGGTCGCTGCAGCCGGCGTCGGCGCAGGTGTCGGTGCTGGCGTGGCAGCAGGTGCCGGCGAGGGGGTCGGGGTAGCGACCGGAGCCGAAACAGAGGTGGACGCGCTATCGCCCGAACTACCGCCACAGGCGGTCAGTGCCGCATTGCCGAGCACCAGCGTGCCCAGCACCATCATTTGACGCAATTGCATGAATACTCCCCGTATCTTGTGAATTGGCGAGTACGGGTGACAACGTTGTAGTTTTTAGGGCCATCTCCGGGCGGCGCCGTATGAAAGCCGCCAGAAAGGTGCGCGCATCATGCAATTGCAATATGACAAGAAAAAGACAGATACAAATATTGATATCGGCAAACATCTAGCGCCCGCAAATACGCCCGGATCAGCGCAGGCAAGCCCTGATCCGTGCTAAAACGACGTCGGCAGACATCGTGTCATGTAGATGTCTTTATGTAGAAAAAGACACAAAAAAGCCCGCAAGATGCGGGCTTTTGCTCACAACAGGAACAGTAAGGCTTAGTTGAAAGCAGTACGTTCGTTGATTTGCGAGGCGAAATTCTGTTCTGCGTTGGCAGCCACTTGCCACTTGGCAGCGGTCACCGGAGTAGCCGGTTCAACAGCGCGGGAGCTGAAAGGAGCGCGGCCCGGTTGTTGCTTGGGTTGCGCAGCAAAGTTCTGGTCAGCTGCTGCAGCACGTTGCCAGGAGGCCAGCACTTGCGGCTTGGCTTCGGTCACGCGGCCGCTGAACGGAGCACGACCCGGTTGCTTGTCGATCTGGGCGCTGTAGTTTTGTGCAGAAGCAGCAGCACGTTGCCAGGGTTGCAGATCAGCAGCTTGAGCCGACAGGGCGGCAGTTGCAGCAACAGCAGCAAAAACGATGGAAGCAGTAAACTTGTTCATGATGTTTCTCCGTAGATTGATGTTGGGCTGTCGTTGTTTTGTTTCCGACATTGGTGCCAATAATACGTAACTCAATTACGTAGAAAAACTACCAAAGCGTTGTTTCACTGATTCCTGGATGTTGATAATCCGGCGCCGCCAAATACCTGGTTTTACTGGGTAATTCCCTTTGTAAATACGCCTTGCAGCCGGTTTTCAGCCCCCGGTTTCCTGTTTCAGACAGATTGCAGGGCATGCCGCTTGTCTGACCTGGACAATTCTGCGCAATTGCCTAGAACCAATGCATAACCGTTCATAAAGCGCGCCCGCGCCATGGTGTGCTGCCAGGGCCGCTGCCCCGTGCCTGTCCTGCCCACGTTTACAGGATCACGCCATGAAGATCAGTACACGTATTGCCCTCTTGCTGGCCCTTGCAGTGGCCGGTCTGGTGATTGTCTCGGTCTGCTCTTTTGTTGCCTTCAGCCGTCTCAAGGGCAATGTCTACGACATTGCCGAGAACACGGTGCCCAGCGAAACGCTCATTTTCAGAATCAAGAGCTCAGTCGGGCGCGCCCGGTTATCGGCGGTGCAGCGGCTGTATTTTGAAGGCGACCAGACCCAGCGCGACCAGCGCCTGACCGAACAACTGGCCGAAATCGATGGCCTGTTCAAGAAATACAAAGACGACGGCATGATCTCGGACGACCAGGACAAAGCCGGGCTGGATGAGAGCCTGGCCATGTACAACCAGTGGTCAGGCCTGGCGCGCAAATACGCCATTGGCGTAAATGCCGCGAAGATTGCCGAATCACGCAAGGTATTCCAGGACGAAGCCGCGCCGCTGGCAGAAAAACTGTCGACCCGGCTGGACACCTGGAGCGACTACAACGAGGGTCTGGGCAACGCGGCCAAAGATGCGGCGTACAGCACCATTGCCAACTCGCGGCTGATCCTGACCAGCATCAGTGTCATTGCCATTCTGGCCATGCTGGTGATCGGCATCTGGCTTTATCGCAGCATTACGGCGCAGATTTCCGGCCTGCAAAACCTGGTGACCGGTATCGCGCAGACGCTGGATTTCACCCGCCGCTCGCATTCAAGCTCGCACGATGAAATCGGCCGGACGGCCTCGGCCATCAACCATTTGCTGGGCACGGTAGAAGACAGCATGCAAAAGATCCTGTCGGCCACGGGCGAGGTCTCTACCATGGCCAGCAGCATGTCCGGCGCGGCCAACGCCGTGGCCACCAGTTCAGTGCAGCAAAGCGATGCCGCCAGCAATATGGCCGCCGCGGTGCAGGAAGTGACCGTGAGTATCAACCATGTCTCCGAGCAGGCCCGCCAGGCGGCGGATGCGTCTTCCCGCTCGGGCGCGCTGGCCAGCGAGGGCGAACGCGTGATCGGCCAGACCACCAGCGACATGCGCAGTATCCAGCGCACCATTGAAGCGGCGGCAGACAAAGTGGGCGAAGTGCAGAGCAGCAGCCAGCAAGTCGACTCGGTGCTGCAGGTGATCAAGGAAGTGGCGGACCAGACCAATCTGCTGGCCCTGAATGCCGCCATTGAAGCGGCACGCGCCGGGGATGCCGGCCGCGGTTTTGCCGTGGTGGCGGATGAAGTGCGCAAGCTGGCCGAGCGCACCGCGTCGTCGGCTATCGAGATCCGGACCATCGTGCAGCAGATGCAATCGACCAGCCATGACGCCAACAGCCAGATGGTCAACGCAGTGGAGATCGCCCGTGGCGCAGTCGAGCGCGCGGCGCAGGCCGAGACGTCGATCTCGACCATCCGCCAGTCCTCCAGCACGGCGGTGGAACTCGTCGGGCAGATCACCAGCGCCATTGCCGAACAAAGCGCAGCCAGCAATGTGATCGCCAACCAGGTAGAAAACGTGGCGCAGATGACCGAACACAATAGTGAGTCGGCGCAGAGCACTGCGCGCTCGGCCGATGCGCTGCAACAGATTGTGTCCCGCCTGACGTCGGAAATCGGGCGGTATCGGCTGGCTTCTTGAGCCGTTTTGTCACATAACACTGCTATCTATCTCATTGATAACAGATTTCCCGGCGTGACAGAAAGACCTGGCGTACGAAGGCCCGTGGGCAAAACACCGCCTGCGGGCCTTTGGGTCGGGCGCTGCGACTTGCCCTGGATGCGGTCAAACCGGGTATCCGCGCCCCGCCAGGCGCTGTGCTATAACAGGTTCAGGCCCACCTTCTCTGAGCCACAAACAGAAAGCGCCCGCCATGACCGCTCCCAGGAGCCCGTTGGTCAGCAGACTCGTCGCCGCCCTCGTGCTGTTGAATGCGTTTGTCTATGTCCTGGTGGCCGCGGCGCTATGGCAAAGCCATCAGCAATATGAACGTCAGGCGATCCAGGCCACGCAGAACCTGGCGCAATCCCTGGCCATCAATGTCTCTGGCACCCTCAAGAAAATCGATGTCGGCTTGTTCTCGATCGCTACCGAATCAGAGCGCCAACTGGCGCGCGGCGGCATTGATGAGGAATCCATCAACCGGTTTATCTACGCCCAGCATCAGCTGATCCCGGAAGTTGAAGGCTTGCGCATTGCCGATGCGCACGGTCACGTGCTGTATGGCGACAAAGTGCCGGCAGGCCCGGCGCGCAATGTGTCTGACCGCGACCTGTTCAAGCGCCTGGCGGCCAACAACACGCGGGAAGCGCAGATTTCCGATCTGGGGGTCAGCCGGGTTACCGGCGCGTGGTCCATGGCCATTGGCCGGCGCATTACCGCGCCCGATGGCTCGTTTGCCGGCATGGCCTACGCGCTGTTGCCGCTGGACTGGTTCAACAGTCTTTATCACCCGTTTGATCTGGGCCCGCACGGCATGATTTCCATGCGCGACAAAGACTTGCGCGCCTGGTTCCGGCTGCCGCCCAGCCCGGCCATGAACACACCGGATGGCAAAGCCATTGTGTCGCAAACCACCAGCGATTACGTGCATAACCACCCCGAAGGCGCGACCTACGAAACTGTGGTCAAGCTGGATAACACGCGCCGGCGCATGTCTTTCCGGCCGATCGATGGCCAGCCGCTGTTCATTTTTGTCGGCCAGGCCACCGAGGATTATCTGGCCTCATGGCGGCAAGAGGTCATGGCGGCCGCGCTGGTGTTGCTGATTTTCTCCATCATCAGCATTGCAATTACCCGGCACGCCTACCGCACCCGGCTGGCGGAGCTGGAATCAATCGAAGCCCTGAGCAATAGCCGCGAAGAATTGCTGCGCTCTGAAACAAGATTTCGCACCCTGCATGACGCCACCATTGATGCCGTGTGGCTGCGTGACAAAGACTTCCACATGATCGACTGCAACCCGGCGGCGATCCGGCTGATGGGCGCACGGTCACGCGCCGAGTTGATGCAGACCGCGCCGGATGATCTGTGGCCGCCGGTCCAGCCCGATGGCACGCTCTCCACGGTCAAGCGTGATGAGTGTCTGGCGCAGTTGCGGCGGGACGGCAATATCCGCGTCGAGTGGGTGTACAAGCGCCTGGATAACGGCGAATCGTTCCCGGTGGAAGTGCTGATGACCGGCCTTATCCTTGATGGTCATCCGCTGTTGCAGATGGTGGTGCATGACATCAGCGACCGCAAAGCGGCGGAAGAACAGATCCGGCATCTGGCGTATTTTGACTCGCTCACCGGCTTGCCCAACCGGCGCCTGTTGATGGACAAACTGGATCAGGCGCTCAAGGCCAGCGGGCAGTCTGGCCAGTTTGGCGCACTGATGATCCTGGACCTGGATAACTTCAAGCTGCTCAACGACACACGCGGTCATGAGATCGGTGATCGCCTGCTGCTGGCGGTGGCGCAACGGCTGATGCAGACGGCCGAACCCGCCGGCATGGTCTGCCGGCTGGGCGGAGACGAATACGTGGTGATCCTGGAAAACCTGGGGCACGAGCGCACGGTGGCGCTGCACCACGCCGAAACCCGCACCGAGATCATCCGCGCCGCGCTTGATCAGACCTGGCCCTTGCAGGATGACGACCTGCCGTTTCACAGCACCTCCAGCATTGGCGTCACGCTGTTCCAGGGCCAGGATACCGAGATCCGCACCTTGCTCAAGCAAGCGGATGTCGCGCTCTACCAGGCCAAGGCCGCCGGGCGCAACGCCTTTTGCCTGTTCAGCCCGGCGCTGCAGGATGTGATCGATACCCGTTCTTCGCTGGAATCGGCCTTGCGCGGCGGGCTGAACCGGGCCGAATTCCAGTTGTACTATCAACCGCAATTCAGCCTGGATCACGGCTTGCTGGGCGCTGAAGCCCTGCTGCGCTGGACGCCGGAACATCACCCGGCGGTGTCGCCCGCGGTGTTTATCCCGGTTGCGGAAGAAACCGGCCTGATCCTGCGCCTGGGGCAATGGGTGTTGCATACCGCCTGTGAGCAACTGGTGCGCTGGGCGCAGCAACCGCAAACGCGTGATCTGAAAATTGCCATCAACGTCAGCGCCCGCCAGTTCCACCGGCCCGACTTTGCGGCGCGGGTGCGCAGCGCGCTGGAAGCCACCGGCGCCAACCCGGCCCGGTTGCAACTGGAACTAACCGAAAGCGTGGTGCTGGAAAAAGTGGGCGAAGTGGTCGAACGCATGCAGCAGATCCGGCAGCTGGGGGTGACGTTCTCGCTGGATGATTTCGGCACCGGTTTCTCGTCACTGTCTTATCTCAAGCAATTGCCGCTGGACCAGATCAAGATCGACCAGAGCTTTGTGCGCGACCTGATCAGCAGCGGCAACGACGCCGCCATTGTGCGCGCCATTATCGCCATCGGCCGCTCGCTGGGTTTGCAGGTGATTGCCGAAGGCGTGGAAACGCAGGATCAGATGGTGTATCTGACCAGCATGGATTGCCGCGCGTTTCAGGGCTATTTGCTGGGGCGGCCGGTGCCCATGCGTGACTGGCAACGCGCCTGGCATGACTGGCAGCACCAGGATGCGCAGGCCGGCTGAGCGATCCGCCTGACCCGGCAAGAAAAATGGCCCGCGCAAGGCGGGCCGGAGTGACTGCATTGTTGGGAGTCAGAGCAAATGCACTTCTACTTCTACAACGCATACAACAAGGTTGACGGCGAAACCTGGCCTAACGCGTGAGCGTACCCGTGGCAGAAATCATGGTCAGTTCAACAAAGCCCGAACCCAGCCGCTTTTTATCGCTGAAGTCCACCACATAGCCGCCCAGGTCATAGCGCTTCATGTCGTTGAGCGCCTGGTAGACCGTGGCACGCGTGGGGTTCTTGCCGGCACGGCGCAATGCTTCGGTCAGGATACGGGCAGAGATATACCCCTCCAGCAGCGCGTAGCTGGGGTACTCACCCGACTTGAGAAACGCGTCGGCGTCTTGCTGGAAGTCACGCACAATCTTCAGTTGCGCGTTGGTGGGCGCCGGGAACACTTGCGACAAGCCCAGCCCGTGCGCCACATTCAGGCCCGCTTGCCGGGTGACTTCATCAAACTGGATGGCCGACAGACCATACAACTGCGAGGTGCCGCCAGCCGCCTTGAACTGTTTGGTAAACGTCGCCGCCGGTTTGGAGATCGCCACCATGATCACCGCTTCCGGATTCATTTTGGCCAGTTCAATGGCCGCCGCCGCCGTATCACCGGTATTGCGGTCATACCAGGCTTCACCGGCCAGTTGCATATTGTGGCGGGCCAGTTCTGCCTTGATGGCGTTGTAACCGGCCTCGCCAAAACTGTCTTTTTGCGCCAGCACGGCAATGCGCTTGATCCCCAGCGAGCGGTGCAGCAGCACCACAATTTTCTCGACTTCCTGGCTGTAACCGGCGCGGGTCTGGAAGAAATACGGGCTACCCGGATTGCGCACGCTCTCGGCGCCGGTATACGCCCCCACCAGCGGTACGCCCGCGTTTTCCAGCGCTTTGGATTGCAACAATTGCTGCAGCGGTGCCGTGCCGTAATAGCCCACAAGCGCAACCACGTTTTCCTTGTCGATCAACTCGCGGGTATTGGCCATGGTCCGCGTCGGATCGTACGCGTCGTCACGGGTGATCAGATTGACTGGCTCGCCATTGATCCCGCCCTGGGCGTTGACGCGGCCGAAGTAGATCGACGCGCCGACCGCCAGCGCCTTGCCGGTGACACTGGCCAGACCCGTGGTCGGCACCGATTCGCCAATATTGATATCCGCACGGGCATTCAGGGCCAGCGTGGCAAGAATTGCGCACATCAGTCGCTTCATGGCTTGGGTCTCCTGCGGCAGATGAAGGGCAAAACAAGGGCTACCCGGCCGTGGAACGGGCCGGAGGCTGCATTGCAAAACAACGGGAAACCAGAAAATCAGGATGTCAGAGCGACATGCTCCAGCCCGCACCTGCGGCGGTGCCGTAACGCGGTCTGGTTGCAGGTGCTGGCGCACGCCGTTGGTACGCCAGCCAAAGATCACGCAAGGCCATGCCCAGCACCGGAATCAACAGCATCAATTGCCAGTGGATGGTTTCATCCGGCCAGGGCTGGCCGGGGTGACCATGACGTTGCAACAACACACAAAACACCGGCATGAGCGCACTGCAGACGATGCTGAGCGCCGCCAGCAAGAACGGAAAGGTGTCCGCGGCGGACAACCAGCCCAGCGCCCACACGGCAAAGCCGATGGCGCAAGTACCCAGGGCGGCCAGCACCAGTGGCATGTCGATACGACACACCACCATCAGCCAGAACGCAAAAGAGAGAAAAAACACGCCAGCCAACAGTGCCAGCACGCCCCGGTATAGCCCGTCTTGCAGTTTCAGTTCCATCGCCGCCCTCTGTCTGGATCAGCATTTCCCTTTACGGGAGATCAACCCCTGGCCTTTGAGTTGATTTATATGAAGCGGCCAAGTGGTCTTATATTTTTTACTGCATTTTTAGCGCAACGACTTGCTGGCGCCTCCCCCGTCCTGCCAGCAAGTCGTCGTCGTCTCGCCTTTTTGTTTGACTCAATTACGCGACATGGCGCTCAAACTGTCAATTCGGGTTGGCGCAAAAAATCCGGTGACGACCTGTATCGCCCTTGCGACAAGCGCGCCTGCCCATAGCAGCCACCGCCTTTTGCGTGCCTCGTCGCGGCGCACAAAAACGCCGTCTTGAATGGCATAAAACCTAGCAATTACCGCCACTTGCACCAAATCATGGCTGATACCACGCACAAGCCAGGTGCACGTTACAGGCTTTCGTTACCGGGCCGGATTGCCGACGAACGGCAAAAAACAAGTGTTGCAGGAAAAGCGCAATCGGCGCGCTGTTTTGCCATCTGCACGCGAGCCAGAATGCTTTCTACAATTGACAGCATTTGCCAGAAAGCGCGGCGCAAGCGCCAGAGAGGATGACAGCCCGTTTCCAGTCACCGCGACACAAAGTGGTATTACCCATCTGGGCCATGTGATTGCAGCTGGTCACCAGAAACAGGTCTGGTGCACGG
The DNA here is from genome assembly GCF_014645535.1 of Silvimonas iriomotensis. NCBI lineage: Bacteria > Pseudomonadati > Pseudomonadota > Betaproteobacteria > Neisseriales > Chitinibacteraceae > Silvimonas > Silvimonas iriomotensis. The sequence continues at coordinate 430,033 of NZ_BMLX01000003.1, read as the reverse complement.
CAAACCGGGGTTCAGAGGACTGCCGGCGCCTGCGTCAGGCGCGCTGCGCCCCACCAGGCGCTGACGTATTTGCTCTGCGCGCTGGGGCCAATGACATGATAGTGGGCAAAGTTATGCAATGCCGGCTCGGCCAGTACATCAAGGCCGTGCAGTTCACACCAGCACGGATACGTCCGTGCGTAACGTTGCCAGGCGTCGTAAAACCAGCGCGGCAGACCGTGCGCGTCGCGCGGGTGCAGCCGGAACAAGAGGGCGTGGGCCATGTCGCGCTGCCGGTCCAGCGCTTCTGCCATAGACAACAACCGGGCGCAGCGCGCGCTCACCTGGTCTTGCCAGGCCGCACCGGCGGGTACCAGCCCGTTCAGGATGCTGGCAAAACTCACCAGCTGTGCCGCCTGCAACTGCGGATGCCGGGGCAGATCCAGCAAGGTGACGCTAGGCAGACCGGCAAATGCATCGGCAGAACAGGCAAAACAGCCGCCGTAGCCGGGGTGCTGCCAATCAAACCCGACGCCCGGTGTCACTGGCAGACGCAATACGTCGGCCGGGTCCAGTTGCAGGGCATCCAGCAGCCCGTGCTGGTGCAAGGCATGCAAGAGTGGCACGGCATCGGCCAGCAAGGGCGGGATGTGGGCAAGACGCGCCGGACAGGTGCTGGTCTGCCCTTCTTCCAGATAGAAAATCTGCTGCACCCGGGCGCTGAAGCGCAGCAATTGTCCGGCCAGAAACACCGAATGCGGCAGATACAACACCAGGCCGCGTCCAGGCTGGCACACGCCCAGCAACTGCTGCAGATAGCTGCAGGTCTCGTCAATAGAGACCCCGCCATCGTCGGTCACCGCCAGATCAACACCCGGCCCGATCATGCCGCGCGCGCCAATCACGCGCACGTCTGCCCGGTCCAGCCGGGCGATCACGGCCTGGGCCAGTGACCACGTAACGGGGCTATGCACATAAAAGATGTGCGTATTCTTGCCGGGCAGAACCACAACCAGACTCCACGCGATGACGGGTGACGGAACGGGTGGCGTGCAACGCAGCGCGCCATTGCGCCGTACAAACCGGGGCGGGTGTGCATTTTGTCTGCGGCATGCCGGTGCAACCGGCGATATGATCAATAAATACAGGGCGCTTGTGGATGGCTGCGCCGGCAGAATTTTGTACCCTCAGGTATCGTCAGACGCAGTGCGTTACATGTTGCCGACACACAGGAAAAACATATGCAGATCGGGTTTGCCGGATTGGGCGCGGTGGTTCAGACCGCTTACTTGCCAGCGTTGCAACGGCTGGGCATGGCCGATACACCCTGTTACGGATTTGATACCGATCCGGCCCGCGCGCCCGCCGGGGTCACGCGCTGCGACAGCCTGGCGGCGTTGCTGGCGCAGCCGCTGGATATCCTGTTCATTACCACATCAAGCACCAGCCACCTGCCCGTGCTGCAAGAGGCGCTGGCCAGCGCCGTGCCGCGCATTTGTGTCGAGAAACCCGTCGTCGCCAGCCTGGCGCAAATGGCCCGGCTCAACGCCTTGATCGCAGAGCCGGCCCACGCCCGACGCGTTCTGGCGCTGGATCACTGGATGGCCCGCACCAGCTGGCTGGCCACGCACCCTGGCGCGGACATCAATCCGCGGTGGCAGGCTAACGACGAGGCCAGTCTGTCAGTCTCACTGGCGCTGTCTGATATCACGCGGCTGGAAGGCTTCCTGCAAGAACCCAGTGGGTTTAACGCCGCGGGCGAGCCCATTGCCCTTAATTTTGCCACCGGCGAGCCGGACACCCGCCAGCTGCGCCACCCCGACGGCGTCATTCTGGATACCGGCACCCACGTGCTGGCACTGATCCGCGAATTGATCCACGCCCTGGGCGGCGAGGACACGCTGCAGTTGCAGCTGGCGCATGCCAAAGACCGTCTGGGCCAGCCGATTGTGCGCACCGATCTGGTCACCGCAGAAGGACAAGCCCATCTGCATGGGCGGATTGGCGGTATCAGCACCGACATCTGGCTGAACAAATATGCCGGCCCGGCAGGCGGGCAAAAGGGGCTGGCGATCCATCTGCGCGACGGCCGGGTGATCCGCCAGGATCGGCAAGGCAATCTGGATGTCCTGACCGTAACGCACGGCGCGCACAGCAGTAGCTGGTCGCTGCCCGGCCCGATCTACGACCACTGCCTTGCCGCCATCCTTGGCCGCAAAGGCCCGTTCAGCCAGGCCGCCGCCCTCACCCGCCGGCGCATGGCAGAAGTCACCTGCCTCTTGCAGATCCAGCAGTTGTTGCGCGGGCCGCATTAAGGCCGGCGCTTCGCGCAGCCAATGCCACCAGCGGCCGCTGGCATTGCCGTTTTTGCCAAGTGCGAACAACACCGGGCGATCCTATGGTGAAACCTGTCCATAACCCAGGGTGGTAAAGATGCCGGCTTCCGTATTGCAACGTCATCATGTGCAGATCGTGGGCGACGGCCCGATCACCCTGGTGCTGGCGCATGGCTTTGCCTGTGACCAGACCATCTGGCGCAAGGTGGTGCCAGAGTTGTCGTCCGGTTACCGGCTGATCTTGTTTGATCACGCTGGCCACGGCATGGCCGATGCGTTTGACACCGAACGGCACGCCACGCTGGATGGCTATGCCGAGGATGTCGTGGCGGTGCTCGAAGCGCTGGACCTGTGGAATGTGGTGTATGTCGGGCATTCGGTCAGCGGCATGATCGGTTTGCTGGCCAGCAAGCTGGCGCCACGGCGGATCGAACGCATGGTCATGCTGGCGCCCTCCCCCTGTTATATCAATCATCCACAAGACAACTACGTCGGCGGGTTTGAGCGCAGCACCATTGATGAAATGCTCAAAGCCATGGACCACAACTACCAGGCATGGGCAGAACAACTGGCGCAGATTGCGTCTCTGGAAGAAAGCGCCGGCCCGATCAACACGGAAATGCGCCACCGCCTGTTTGCGCTGGACCCAACCCTGGCCAGCCGTTTTGCGCACGCGATTTTCCTGTCTGATTTGCGCGATCAGGTGCAGGCCTTTGCACTGCCGACGCTGATCGTCCAGTGCTCGGATGATCCGATTGCCCCGGTGAATGTGGGTCAGTGGATGGAGCGCGCCATGCATGCTGCGCGCCTGCATGTCATGACCGTGCGCGGGCATTTGCCGCAACTGGCCAACGCGCCGCAAGTGGCCAGCCTGATCCGCAATTTTGTGCAATAAGTGGCGATCAGCCCGGTTGCACCACCAGCGTGGCGGTGAGCGCAAAGCGGATATCCTCGGCCGCCAGCGGCTGGGCAAAGTAGTAGCCCTGATAATCGGCGCAATCGAGCCGGTTCAGATGCGCCAGTTGTTCATCCGTTTCAACGCCTTCGGCGGTGACTTCGATATTCAGGCTGCGCGCCAGCGCCACAATGGCGGCGGCGATGGCGGCATCTTCCTGATTGATGTCGATATCGCGCACAAAGCTCTTGTCGATCTTGATGCGTGAAGCCGGAAAGCGCTTGAGATAACTCAGGCTGGAATACCCGGTGCCAAAGTCATCAATCGCCAGCCCCACACCCAGTTCACGCAGGGCATGCATGACCATTACGGCGCTTTCCGGATTGGCCATCAGCATGCTTTCGGTCAGTTCCAGTTCCAGCTCATGCGGCTTCATGCCGGTTTCGTCCAGAATGGCCGCCACCTGATCGACAAAGCCGGCCTGGCGAAACTGCACCGCCGAGATATTCACCGCCATCAACCCCGGTTGCAGCCCCTGCGCCCGCCAGGCGCTGTGCTGGCGGCAGGCCTGACGCAACACCCATAGCCCGATCTCCAGAATCTGGCCGCTGTGTTCGGCCACGGGGATGAACTCGACGGGCGTGACCTCGCCCAGTTCCGGGCTACGCCAGCGCAGCAGGGCCTCAGTGCCGGTCGGCGTGCCATCCAGGGCGGAGACCCGGATCTGGTAGGCCAGATAGAACTCGCTGCGTTCAATGGCGTGATGCAGGGCGCTTTCCATCACCAGGCGCTGGCTGGCCGCTTGCGCCATGTGTTCAGAATGCAGCGCAAACCGGTTGCGGCCGGCGGACTTGGCCTCATACATGGCAAAGTCCGCCTGTTTCATCAGGTCTCCCGGGTCGGCACTGTCTTTGGGAAACAAGGCCAGCCCGACGCTGGAAGACAAAAACAGCTCTTTGCCTTCAATGTTGAACGGCGGCAAAAACGCCGCCACGATCTTGCCGGCCACCGCGCGGGCGGCGTTTTCGCCACCCAGATCTTCCAGAATCACCGTAAATTCATCGCCGCCAATGCGCGAGACCATATCGCAGCTACGCAAGGTTGCCGCCAGCCGTTGCGCGGCCTGACGCAATACCTCATCGCCCGTGGCATGCCCCAGCGAATCATTGATCGATTTGAAGCGATCCAGATCAATAAACATCAGCGCGCCCAGCGTTTTCATGCGGATCGCGCGTTTGACCGCCACATCAAGGCAAGCCAGGAACATGGCGCGGTTGGGCAGGCCAGTGAGCGAATCAAAACGCGCCAGTTGTTCCATCTGCCGCGCCATTTCCTTGCCATTGGCCAGTTCGATTTCCAGTTGCCGGTTGGCCGATTGCAACGCGGCGGTGCGCTCGGCCACGCGCTCTTCCAGCCGGACATTGGCTTCTTGCAGCGCCACCTGGGCGGCGCGGCGCTCGGCCACTTCTTGTTCCAGCACCGTGCGGGAGCGGCCCAGCTGGGCGCTCATATCGTCAAACGCGCGGCCCAGCTCGGCAAACTCGTCATGCCCGCCAAGCGCCACCGGACGCAGCGGCAAACCCGCGGCCAGCGCCCGCGTGGCGCCATAGAGGCGGCGCACCGCCAGCGCAATCGGCCGCACAATGGCCTGGCCAAACAGCACGGTCAGCACCAGCGCAAAGGCGCCCGCCACCGACAGGATCAACAGCGTGTTGCGCGCAGTGCCGGTGAGTTCATCGGCCAGGTGGGTGTAATCCATCGCCAGCCCGCCCACCAGCCGCCCGGCGCGGTTGCGCAGGGGCGTGACAAAAATCTGGCGCACATCGCCACCGGCCTCGATGCATTCTTCAAAAAATACCGGCGAGCCCTCCTGCGTGGCGGCCGAGATATAGCGTTGCCACCCCGCCGGCACCGGCACGCCGATGTCTTCATGGTCGGTATCGACCACGATCTGTTGCCTGAGATTGAACACGCGGATATCGCGCCCTTTGGCCTGATGGGCGTAATCGACGGTGCGCTGCAGGTTGTAGCGCTCAAACGGGCGCGGCGGGTCCAGATCGTCGTCCTCGCCAAACTGCGCCGCCACCTGGACCACCAGATTCTCTGCCGCTTGCCGCGCCAGCACGCGCGAGGCGTTCTGGGCATCGCGATACACCAGCCATGCCGCCAGCAACGCCAGCGCCAAAGAAGCGCCAATGGCAAAGATCACCACAGCAAGCAGCCGTGTTCCCACCCGCTGCGGCAACCATCGCACCAGAGAGAACATGCCACCCCGCCACGAAATAGGTCCGGATACCTTGTTTGTAGACCTGAACCACGGGGGGCGGGCGACTGGTATCAGGTACGGGGGTCCTGCCAGAACTGGCAGGTCAGCCGATCAGCCAGAGACGCCGACGATCACTTGCGATGCCTTGAAGAAAGCCACAACCGCTTCACCCGCCGCCAGACCCAGCGCGGCGACGCTTTCCATGGTGACAATGGCCGCCAGCGTATTGCCACCCGGCAGGGCGATCTCGACCTCGGCATTGACCGCGCCGGGCTTGACGGCCTTGACCGTGCCTTCAAGGCGATTGCGCGTAGACAGACGGATACCCGCTTGCGGCCGCGCCAGGATAACCCACGAGGCCTTGATCAGGGCAAAGGCCGGGCTGCCGGTTTTCAGGCCAAGAGACTGGGTGCTGTGACGGGTGATGACGGCGACGATGACTTCGCCGCCAGGCAAGGTCATTTCAATTTCATCGTTCACCGCACCTTGAGCGATGGCGGTGACGGTGCCGGCAAACTGGTTGCGTGCGCTGGTATGCATGAGGGGGTGTCCCGTGTCGGGTTCAAGAACACCCCATCATAGCCGGACTTGCCAGATCAGGCGGCGACGGCCTTGCGATCCTTGCGCATGGCACGCCAGCGGGTGGCCGTGACGGCAGTCAGGCCCAGCCCCAGCAGCGCCCAGGTTTCCGGCTCGGGGACGGGGGTCACCGGGAAGCTGGCATACCAGGCACTGTCATCACAGAACTTGGTGTTCTGGACGTGCAAGGCAAACGAGTTGGCATAGACATCCGGCACGATCAGCTTGTTGTTCGTGCCTTCAAAAGTCACTGCCCAACTGACCGTATCGCCCACCTTGAACTTGTTGGAGCCACCGCCAAAGTTGAAGCGGAAATCATAAATGCCAGTCGGGCCGCCACCATTGGCACGCGTTACCGATGGGGACCAGGGACCGGTGCCACTGACGCCGCTGACGATTTCATGCGTGAACGGCCCGCCCAGATCCACCGCCATGGACCCGATAAAGGCGCCGGTGCCAAAGAGCGATGTGAAGTCTGAATCAAGCGTGAGCGAGAACAACCAGGTCGACGTATTGCTCTGGGTGATTTTCAGACTGGCGAAATCAGCAAATGACGGGCCGTCACCTGCAATGAGATGCCCGAAATCGTAATGCCGGGCTTGCGCACCCGCGCTCACCGCCAACATGACGGCAAGACCTGCCGCCTTCATCTTGATGTTCATGCTACCCCCCGGACTGACTGACTACTGTTATTGAATCTGACGTACATACGCTAACGCTTGCTGTAGACAAAAACAATACTTACTGTCTTTTATGGTAAGAAAAAGAATCACAAAAACGACGAACGGCAAAGAGCAAACGTAAGTACGCACCTACAGACAGCACCCATACAGCACACACCTGATGACGGTAGCGCAGCAGAAAAGCGCGGGCCAGGCCGGCCTGGAAGCAGCCAGGACAAAGGCCTGACACATATCATTAAATGCTTGTATTTCATTGATTTATCAGAGAACACTGATGCAATTCGCTGCAAAAAACCGGCTTTTCAGGCAATGGCTACAAGCGTAAGTGTTTCAGGTTTCAGACCGTTTATCCGGCGCCAGACCCCGTCAGAGCCAACTTACAGCCAGCATCGGCGCGGGTTTGCCATGTAATGTTAAAGAAAGTTATCAACTTTCCACACAACCATGACTGACACCGCCCGGCCACTGCCAAAGCTGACGTGGCAAGGCGACTGTCCTAAGATGGATTTCAAACCCTTGTGGTCCCCAGGTAACCGGCCCATGTTCACGCTCTCTCGCATAGAACGCGATCTGCTCACCCAGCTGTTGCGGTACCACGTCTCCTTTTTGCTGGTGGGCAGCAAGGCCATGCAGCTACTGGGGGCGCAGCGGGAGGCGCAAGACCTGAATCTGTTGATTGATCAGCGAACAGAGAACCTGAAAAAACTGGTGGAAGCGTTTGCGGTGCCGCCGGAAAAAACCGAGGCATTCCTCAAGCAGATGGCAAGCCCAGGCGGCGTGCTCAATGTGCCGCAGCAACGGCCTTATCTTTACCGGCTGTTCACCGTGCGCGACGGCCAGAACTACGATGAAATCCGCCAGCGCGCCGTGCCGTTGCAAATTGGCGATGAACATCTGAGCTTTGCCAGCGTTGTGGATCAAGCCGCCATGAAAATCATCCTGATCCGCGAAGGCCAGTTAGAGCTGGACCGGGGCAACCATGCAGAGGACATCACCCGCCTGCTGCAAGATCATCTGCGCCGGGACGTCGATGACCTGGACCTGCTGCGCAAACTGTAGCGGTCTGTGGGATATATCCTGCATACCCTGCCAGCTGGCAGACCTGGCACTCAGCACATCACTCACACCCGCAGCCAGACTCACTGACAGCGCAAACAGCGCCCGTCAGGCAGATTGCGGCCGGCCTTGTGCGGATACTGGTCACAACGACGCAGAACGCGTTGCTACCGACCGGTTACATGGAGTATCCGCCATGAACATCTATCAGATTCCCGACCCTGCCAGCCATAAACCGCTGTTCATCTTGTGCAGCGCCTTTGCCATCCGGGGCCATATGCGCCACCTGGGGCTGGGCTGGGCCGACAAGGTTCCCGCCGCAGTCCAGGGCACCGTGCTGTACAGCGCGCACTACGCACTCAACCCGGGCAAGCACAGCGAGATCAGCTTTTATTGCCAGCCCGAACAATTGCCGGTGCTGGCCAATGCCTGGCAGTTGTCCGGCATTGCCCGCGTGGCGCTGGTTGAGGATGCGCCGCAGTTGCTGGGCACCGGCGCTGGCCTGAAGATGCTGGGCGCCTTGCACTGAGCGTTGCGCCGCATGAAAAACGGCCAGCACACTGGCTGGCCGTTGGCTCAAGGCCTGGGCGCCGGTCTCGTCAGTCGTGATGATGCCCGTGCCCGTCGGGCTGGCGGTCTTTGGACAGCACAATGGTCTCGAACAGCGTGTACTCGGCATTGGCAGTCTGGTCTGCCCCGGCGGCGTGATAATAGTTCATGGTGATGGTGGTTTTGCCGCCGGGCTGGCCCGGATCGTGATCAAACACGGCAATGCCGTAACCGGTACCGGTATCGCGCAGGGCGGACCAGATGGCGTCTTCCAGCGCATCGGCCGGGTGGCGCACAAACGTGCCTGCGGTCGTGCCTGGCACCGGGCGGTTCGGCTTGGTGATCACCTTGGCTTGCGGGTTGCCCGTGCCGGTATCCAGCCCGTAACTGTCGGCCGGAGAACTGGTCCCGCCGCCACCCAGGATCAGGTGGATGGTGCCGTGGCTGGTATCAAAGGTGCTGCTGCCGGTCTGCGCCAGCATGACTGGCCGGGGTTGCAGGGTATCGACCACCTGCCCCGTGCTGGCATCTGTGCCGACGTTGTGATTGCAGCCGCGTACCGGGTAGCTGCGTTCGTAATCGTGATCGTGCCCGCACAGCACCAGATCAACGCCGTACCGATCAAACAACGGCAGCCATTCAGCACGCAGGCCCTTGTCAGAGCCGTTGCCGCCTTTGGATGAACTGAGCGCGTCCTGGTGCATCTGCACCACAATCCAGTCGATATCCGGATCATGCTCGGCAGCGCGCAGGGTGTGTTCCAGCCAGCGGGTCTGCTCGCCGTTGCTGTAACCGTTGATATAAAAAGAAGTCCCCGGTTCGATGGGCGGGTTGCCAGTGCTGGCAGCCGGCACCAGTGCGGCTGGGCCGGCGACAAACGCCGCGCCATCTTGCAGCACGACGTCATCGGCATCCAGCGAGACAAACAGCACCGAACTGACCTTGAAGCTGTACCAGCGCCCCGGGAAACGGGTGCCGTTATCCGGCAGCGCGTAGCGGGTCAGGTAAGATTCAAAACCCTGCTGGCCATTGTGGAACTCTACCTCGTGATTACCCGGGCACGGCATCCAGGGCCGCAGCGCGGCGGAGGTCTGGTTGTTGTTGCCAAAGTCGCGCCAGACGTCTGGCTGATGGGTCGGGTTCAGATTGGCGTAGCACAGATCACCGTTAAGCAAATGGAACAGCGGCGCAAAGCGCTCCACCGCCTGCACGGCAAACTTGCTCTGCGGCGAGGACAGCACCCAGTTGGTGTTAGGCGTGGCCAGATCACCGTAACTGGTAAACCGGAACGGTGCGCGCCCGCGCGGCGCGGTGCTGAAACTGGCGGCAAACGGGTGCGCGGCGTTGCTGTCGTTGTCGGCGGTGACTTCGTACTGGTAAGTGGTGCCGGGGCGCAGATCATGCAGACGGGCGTGATAGGTGAACACCACCTCGCCATTCAACCCATCGGTGTAGGTGCGTTGCACGGCATGCACGCTGGCGCGGCCATGATTGCCGCCCGCCACATGCACGCGCGGGTTGACGGCGGCGGCCAGCGACGCCCAGGAAATCACCACCTCGCAACAGGGATCATTGCCCCAGGTCAGGTGGATTTGCTCCGGCGTGCCATCCGGCGCGGCCGCAGCGGCCTTGCCGGCCAGCACAAGACCACCGGTGGCGGTCGCCACGCCAGAGACACCAGCCAGTTTCAGAAAGCCGCGGCGCGTCACGGTTGTCGCGGCGGGCGTGGACGCGTCGTCCACCAAAGGTTTGTCAGACATGTCATCGGTTCCGGGCTAATCAAGAGATGCCGGCGGGCGGGCCTGCGCCGGGCCTGAAAACCGCTCTGGCGACGGTTCTGCGGCGCATGGTAGCCCCGAAAACATGACTCAAATATGACGCACAGCTTTCTGAAACAGATAATTCACGTGCCGGTCATACACCTCAGGCCGGCGCGAAATACCGCGCCAGATCAGCCAGATCAACATTCCCGCCGCTGATGATCACGCCGACGCGCTGCCCTTGCAGCTGCCGCCCCATGGCACGCGCTGCGGCAAAACCCAGGCAGCCCGTGGGTTCGATCACCAGCTTCATGCGGCTGGCGGCAAACTGCATGCACTCGATCAGTTGGGCGTCCGTGACGGTGAGAATGTCATTGACCTTGTCGCGAATGATCGAAAAAGTAAGCGCGCCCAGATAGCTCGTCTGCGCGCCATCGGCAATGGTTCTGGGCGTGGCAATGCGCACGATCTGCCCGCTTCTGAAAGATTGCTGCCCGTCGTTGCCGGCTTCAGGCTCCACCCCGTACAAGGTGCAGGCTGGCGACTCAACCCGGGTGGTCAGCGCCGTACCGGACAACAAACCGCCGCCGCCCATAGGCACGAACAACGCATCCAGCGGGCCTGTCTCTTCAAACAGCTCCAGCGCCGCTGTGCCCTGCCCGGCAATGATGTCCGGATGATCAAACGGCGGAATCAGCGTCAGCCCGTCACGCTCGGCCAGGCTGCGGCCCAGCGCCTCGCGGTCATCATGGTATCGATCAAAAAACACCACATTGCCGCCATAACCCCGGGTGGCCGCGACCTTGGCCGCGGGCGCGTCCTGCGGCATCAGGATGGTGGCCGGCATACCCATCAGGCGCGCCGCCAGCGCAATGGCCTGTGCGTGATTGCCGGAGGAAAACGCGATCACCCCGCGCCGGCGCTGGTCGGCATCAAACCGCGACAAGGCATTGAACGCGCCGCGGAACTTGAACGCGCCCATCCGCTGGAAGTTTTCGCATTTGAAAAACACTTCGGCACCCAGTTCGTCATTGAGCGTGCGCGAAGTCAGCACCGGCGTGCGGTGCGCATGCCCGGCAATGCGGTCTGTGGCGGCAAGCACATCGTGAAAAGTGGGCAGAGCGAGCGTCATGGAGCACCTCAAGGCGTGGATCAATGCCTGCATCTTATAAAGAGATGCGCTGACCCGGTGGCAACAGACGATGCATTAGCGGTGAGATACAGCCCACGAACGGGGTCTGATCAGACTTGAAAAGGGCCCGAAACCTTGTCGTCTGCCTGCAACAAAGTGGTATTAGCCGGGCAAAACGGGCCACGTCATCACCGGCCAATTCTCCGATGCCGTGATCGCTGCAAGGCTTGCTGTGGCTGATTCTGAGCCGCTCAGGATGGCTCTGGCCCACTGGTCCTATCTGCTTTGCATGAAGCTGAAAAAGTGTTGCAAAAACCTCGCAGCCGAGCTTTCTCTTACCGTACGTCTGCTGATATCCAACTGTCATTTATCGCTGGCTGAACGCCAATCCTATAGTCGCAGAGATTGTCGTTACAAACGCAATCCTGGGTCGCTGGGTCCGCAATGCTGCCAATGGGTAGCCAATGCGGTACACCACAAAAACAATGACAAGGAGTACGCAATGAAGAAAGTTCGTTTTGGTCTGACTTTACTGGCGAGTCTGATCAGCGCGCAGGCCTTGTGCGCCGATGATTTTTCTGGTTTCTTTTTTGGCCTCAATAGCGGGATCAACACGTCCAAGACCAAGGGTGACTTCAGCACGGGTAGCAGCAGCACCTACACCGGCGGCGCCGAATTCGGTTACAACGCCCAGTGGGATAGCACCTGGTTGCTTGGCTTGTCCGGCTTTTTTGATGGCATCGCCAAGAGCGACCATGATGGCCCCATCAACGGCGAGCAGTCCAAGTATGGTGCCAACCTGGGCGGTGCCGATGTCAAACTGGGCTATCAGATGAACAACTGGCTGCCGTACCTCAAGCTGGGGTTCGGGCGGCTGAGCGGTTCGGGCCAGAGTAATGATTTTGCTGCCAACGGCCTGCACGGTGGCGCAGGTCTGGAATACAAGCTGGCACCGCACTGGGGTCTGGCCGGCGAATGGACCGCCATGGCGCCGTCCAGCAACGGCACCAAGTTCCAGAGCAACAGCTTTACGCTGAACCTGAATTACTACTTCGGCACGCCGACCCCGCCACCAGCCCCGGTGGTAGAAGCCCCGGCACCGGCGCCTGCACCGGCACCGGAGCCGATGCCGGCACCACCGCAAGTCGTGACCAAGCATTTCACGCTCAAGACCGACGTGCTGTTCCCGTTCGACAAGGCCACGCTCAAGCCTGAAGGCAAGGATGCCCTTGACCAGCTGTATCAACAGGTCAAGGCCATGGATCCGAAGGAAGGCAAGGCCATCATTGTGGGTTACACCGACCGTCTGGGTAGCGACAAATACAACCAGGACCTCGGCCAGCGCCGGGCCCAGGCTGTAGCGGATTATCTGGTCGCCCAGGGTGCGCCGGCCGACAAGGTCGAAGCACAGAGCAAGGGCAAGGCTGATCCGGTGACCGGTGATACCTGCGCCAAGGTCAAGAACCGCAAGAAGCTGATCGAGTGTCTGGCGCCGGATCGCCGCGTGGAAGTGGACGTGAGCGGCATCCACGAAGAAACCCAGCCGGCAGCGCAGTAAGGTACCGCAAGCGGCGCTGGTGGCCGCCAACAACAAGGCCCGCAGATGCGGGCCTTGTTGTTTTGCTACCTGCAATCTGCTGACTCAGGCCACGCCGGCCTCAAGCCGGCCGCTGGCCCGCTTGCGTGCACGGGCGCGAGCCGCCACCAGCGACACCATCCCCAGGCCAAGCAGCGCCCAGGTTTCCGGCTCCGGCACAGGCGTGAGCATGCCGCTCAGGCCATAAGTGCCACCGCGTGAGCCTGTCGTCAGCGCCCCGATCACCTCCAGCCGGTACTGATGGCCAGAGAAGAAAATCTCTGCCGCATCAAACACGGGCTCATTGATGTTCACGGTGCCGAAGAAAGTGTGCGTCGTGTCATCCCACAGCGAGAGCGTGGCCCAGGCGATGTCATGCAGCGGGCCAACCTGGAACTGGCTGAAGTACACCTCTTCTGCGTAGGAGGTCGGGTTGACGGTGAACTTGATGACATCATCAAACGCCATGCTGCCCACGTTGTAACTGATGAAGAAGTCGTTAGGTGCCTGAATGGTGTCCAGGACATGCTCGTTGCTGCTGGTGGCAGGCAGCGGCTGCAGCGGTGCTGGCTGTTGCTTGGCGAAGGCGCTGGTGGCAGCCAGCGCCAGCGCGACGCCGGCGACGAGTTGACGGATTTGCATGGATAACCCCTGAATTGATTGACTCTGACCCGCCCGGCATAGGCAGGCCCTGTTTTTGCGTTGTGTTGTTTCTTCTTGCCATTGCTGGCCGGCAAGGACTGTCCGGCCTTCCCCTCGGTGGATTCTGGCTTGCATATCTGGCGTAGCCCGTGATGCTGCTTGGCGGTTTTTTTCCTTTAATTTGTAAGGAAAAAACTTTTATCAGCATTTCTTAAAACAAAATTTAATTAGAAATCTTTTGTAAGTAAAATAACGGAATGCTTATGTAGTTTGCATAAAATGCCAACAAGACCAGCGGCAAAATAAAACAAACTTGTATTAATTGCCGTAAGAAATGCGAAAATAACGAGGGAAATTGAGGGTTTCAGGGGAAAATCAGCATGCGCTTATTTTTAAGCCTTATCTATTTCTTACGATAAAAAACAAACACCGGGCGCCAGAAGATTTCCAGACAAGCGGCAGCATGGCTTTACAACATGCCGTTCATCTGCCGCACGCATCGTTGCTGTAAGCACCAATACAGGATCATCAGCACGCCTGTTGCACAACGGCAGTGCATGTAAAAAAGCCCGGCCAGCGCATTGCGCTGCCGGGCTGGCAAGGTGGCCGGCGACGCCAGCCAGGAATGGGTGGGGCAAAAATCAGGCTTGCCGATCGGCTTCCAGGTTGTCGCGCAGTACCGCAAGAGACGCCAGCAATTGCGCGCATTGACCGGCAGACAGACCCGCTACGCCGTGATCGGCCACTTCACGCGCGTGTTCGCGGGCGGCGGCAAACAATTGCTCGCCGGCAGCAGACAAGCGCAAACGCACATTGCGCCGGTCGCTCGGGTCTGGCGTGGCATCCAGCAGGCCACGGTCTTTCAAGCCTTTGATCAACCGCGCCAGTTGCGCCTTGTCGCGCCCGGAATGGGCGACAAGATCGCTTTGCGTGGCGTCTGGATGCCGCGCAAAAAAACCCATGGCCTTGTGTTCCATATGCGTGAGTTCCTGCGCGTCATCGCGCATGGCCCGGTACTGGCGCGAGCGGTAAAGATGCATCACGGTATGGATGGCTTCGAATACCGCCTCGGCCTGATCGGCGTCGTGACGGTTGACATTATCAACTGTATTTTGCATGATGGGTGACATTATCAACTAAAAGGTCATGCCATGGAATCCACAAAGCCATCCCGCCGCGTTGAACGCGTTCGCCATGAAATCAAGATGCGTCCGGCGACCGTTCGCCAGGTCACGCCGGTGGGCAAGCATTTTGTCGCCATCACGTTTGGGGGCGATGCCCTGGCCGACTTTGTTTCGGCGTCGTTTGATGATCACATCAAGTTTATTTTTGCAGATGAAAACGGCGAGCAACTGCGCCGGGATTACACACCCCGCTACTTTAATCGCCAGACTGGTGAGCTGACTATCGAGTTTGATCTCTCGCATGAGGGCAAGGCCGCCAGCTGGGCCAAAGCGGCAGAAGTCGGCAGCCAGGCCGTGATCGCCGGCCCGCGCGGCTCCATGATCATTCCGGCTGATTTTGACTGGCACTTGCTGATTGCTGATGGCAGCGGCATGCCGGCCATTCGTCGCCGCGTTGAAGAACTGCCGGCGGGTACAAAAGTGATGGTGATCAGCATGCTGACCGACGCTGCCGATGGTGTCCTGGCCAGCACGCACGCCACGGTCTCGCAACAACGGGTGGGCAATCCTGATGAATTGTTTGCCGCCATCCGTGCCTTGCCGCTGCCTGCAGGTGAAGGCTTTGTCTGGGCCGCCGGGGAACTGGCGGTAATGCGCACCCTGCGTGAACTGCTGGTCTCTGAAAAACAGTTGCCCAAAGAACTGATGCGCATTGCCGCGTACTGGAAACCGGGCTCGGCCGATTTTCACGAGAACCTGGACGCATAAACCCGTCCTGCCGCCTGCCGGTATGCGCCTGTGACGGCGTGTGTGTTTTCTAGAATGGGACTTCCGTTAACCAGTACGGGAGTCCCGCCCCATGGTCGATTTCGCCATCTATGCCGAACTGAAAGCCAAACCCGGCAAAGCCGCAGAAGTAGAAGCTTTTCTGAAAAGTGCCTTGCCGCTGGCCAACCAGGAAACCGGCACCACGGTCTGGTTTGCCCTCAAACTGGCCCCTGATATCTATGGCATTTTTGATGCCTTTCCTGATGAAGACGCCCGCAATGCGCACCTGCAGGGGCCGATTGCCGCCGCGTTGATGGCCCAGGCCAGCGAGTTGCTGGACGGCCCGCCCGCCATTCACAAAGTGGATGTACTGGCCGCCAAACTGGCCGGTTAAGACCCGCGTCACCACCCCGCGCCACCCGCGCTGTCAATGACAACGGCCCGCCTGTGCGGGCCGCGCCCGCGTGCAGGCGCAGACATCATCACGGCCCCGCCCCGCTGACCGGCGCAGGCGCATGCCGGGTACATCCGGACATATATTCTCGCCACACCATCTTGTTAATGAGAATCATTATCGATTAACATTGCGAAATGGATCGACGACAACGCCCTCTTGCCAGTATCTCCACCGCCGCCAGCGCCCCGCAGGTGGTCGATAGCCGCACGCTGTTGCAGCCCGGCCAATCGGTGGTGATCAAGCACAACGGCGTGCATTACACCTTGCGTGAAACACGCCAGGGCAAGTTGATCCTGACCAAGTAACCGGTCCACACACAACAATCACAACCACCGCGCATGCCAGCCGGACCCGCGCCTGCGTCTGCCCCACAGACGCCCCCGGGCAGCCAGCCGCGCCGGGCCGTGTGCCGCCTGATGGCCGCACGCAGGCCCTGAATCTGTCCGGCCCGCTCATCCGGCAGGTTCCATTTCCAAGGAACTGGCATGAACCGCACCCAGCACACGCTTGCGCTGAGCCTGATGGCCTGCGCGCTGCACTCTGCTTTTGCCGCAGATGCGCCTTCGCAATCGACCACGACCACCACCAGACCGGCCGCTGCCACCGCCAGCAGCACGGCCGCCTTGTCGCCCGTGGTGGTCACGGCAACCCGCACCGAAAAAACCATTGATGAACTGCCGCCGTCAGTCACCACGACCGACCGCAGCACGCTTGATGACAACTTCATCCGCGATTTCACCGACCTGGGCGACCGCGCCGAGCCCGGTGTGACCATGACGCGCCAGCCGCGCTATGGCGGCACCAACATCAATATCCGGGGCCTTGAAGGCAACCGCATCCTGATGCTGGTCGATGGCATCCGCTTGCCCGACACCTTCAGTTTCTCGGGCCGCGATACCTTTATCGGCCAGGACATGGTGGATTTTGGCTCGCTGGCGGCGATTGATATCGTGCGCGGGCCGGGTTCCACGCTGTATGGCTCGTCCGCGCTGGGCGGGATTGTCGGTCTGCGCACGCTGGACCCGTCTGACCTGTTGCGCGGCGGCAAACAACTGGGCGGCCGTGTCGATGCCGATTACGACAGCGCCGACAGCAGCTACGGCGCCCGTGCCTCGGTGGCCGGCGAAATGGCGCCCGGCACGTTCTGGCTGGCCCAAGTGGGCGGGCGCAAGGGGAACGAGCTGGACAACAAGGGCGAAACCGGCGGCACCGGCGCCAATCGCACCGAACCCGATCCGCAAAACACCGAAAGCCGCAACGCGCTGGGCAAGTTGCAGCACTATTTTGAAGGCGGCCACAAGCTGGGCGTGACCGGCGAATACCGCAACACCACGACCGACACCAATCTGCTGGAGGACCTCAGCAGTTCGGTTAAATCCAGCCGCGCTACCGACGAGCAAACCCGCAAGCGCCTTTCGCTGGATTACGACTACACCGCGCCGGATACCAACCAGTGGATCGACTCCGCCACCGCCCGCGTGTACTGGCAAACGCTGCAAAGCGACCAGCACCGCTATCAGGTACGCACCACCGCCGCCGACTACCAGCGCGATGGCCAGTACTACGAAAACATGAAGGGCACCAACGGCCAGCTGGTGAAGAAGTTTGACGGCCCGGTCAGCCAGGAATGGGTGGTGGGTGGCGAGTGGTGGCAATCGCGCACGACCGAGTTCGCTGCCGGCAAACCGGCCTCCAGCACCATCAACGTGCGCACGGTGCCAATCACCAATGTCACGCAGTACGGTCTGTTTGCGCAGGATGAAATCGGCTTTGATGGCGGCCGTTTCAGCCTGACACCGGGTATCCGTTACGACAACTACCGCCAGGACCCGGAAATCGACAGCGTGCTGGCCGCCCAGATTGCCGCCGGCACCGCAGTGGCCCCCAAGGATCAGAGCGACAGCAAATTCTCGCCCAAGCTGCTGGCCACCTGGAAAGTCATGGACCAGCTGACCGTCTACGGCCAGTACGCCCAGGGTTTCCGGGCGCCGAGCGTGGTTGAGGTCAATGGCGAATTCACCAACGCCGCCTTCGGCTACACGCTGGTTCCCAACCCCGACCTGAAGCCTGAAACCAGCTCCGGCTATGAATTCGGCGCGCGTTTTGGTACCGATCAGCTGGGCGGCACGGCAACCGTGTACGACAACCGTTATCGCAACTTCATTGAACAAGTCACCTTGAAGCAAGGCGATGCCGGCTGGATCGCCGGTTACCCGGCGGGCGTGTTCCAGAACATCAACATCGACCACGCCCGCATTTACGGCGCGGAAGCCACCGGCCACTGGCAGTTCCTGCCCAACTGGCACAGCAATGCCTCGCTGGCCTATGCCGTGGGCGTGAACGAAACCGATCACACCTGGCTGGATTCCGTCGCACCACTCAAAGCCATTCTCAGCACCGGCTATGCACGTGAGCAATGGGGCGTGGATGGCACCGTGACCGCCGCAACCGCCAAGCGCCATGTGTCCAGCGACACCTTGTTTGAAGCGCCCGGTTACGGCGTGGTCGATTTCACCGGCTGGTACAAGCCGATGAAAGACCTGCGCCTGTCCGCCGGCGTGTTCAACCTGTTCGATCACAAGTACTGGAACAGCCAGGACAAGCAGTCCTCCAACGGCGGCCCGGGCACCTTGCTGCAGGCCGACAACGTGGCGATCGACCGTTACACCCAGCCGGGCCGCAACTTCCGGGTTGCTGCCAGCTACTTGTTTTAAGGACGCACTGAACCGGTTTTCCTGGCGATCCGGCGCTCTGGCTTCAGGCACAGATGCAATGCGTACACCGCAGGCGGAGTTGCACTACCGCGCGGCTTGACCGCAAAGCAGCTCACCTGAAGCGAGCCTGCCCCGCAAGAAACCGGTTCAGGGTTTCCCCACGCGTAGCAGAGCACGTCTTATCCACGCAGCAGTCGCGACAGCAGCACTGCTTTTTTCCGGCCTGGCCACACCCGTAGGGGTGGTCAGGCGGTTTTTTCTGTTTAACCAAGAAGAGGACCGACATGAGCCAGGCTCTGTTTTCATCTTTCGACGATTTCGCCACCGACCTGCAACAGCGCCATGCCGCATTGATGGCGGCCGAGCCCAAGCTGCGCATCCGCGAACGCGCCAGCCGCCTTGGCGCAAGCGAAGCCGCGCTGGTGGCCGCCGGCTGCGGCGTGACCTCGCACGAACTCTCCGGCACGCCGCAAGAGTTGTTCCGCCAGCTTGGTACGCTGGGCGAGGTGATGGCGCTCAGCCGCAACGACTGGTGCGTGCACGAACGCCACGGCCGGTACGAAGACATTCACGCCGACGGCCCGGTCGGCATGGTGCTGGGCCCGGATATTGATCTGCGCATGTTCTTCAGCCACTGGCGTTTTGCCTTTGCCGTCACTGAGAACGGCCGCGACAGCATCCAGTTCTTTGATGCCGAAGGCATTGCCGTGCACAAGGTCTACCGCACTGAACACACTGACGCCGCCGCATGGCAGACCTTTGTCGCCGCCTTTGCGCGCCCGGCCAGAACCGTTCCGCAATTTGAGACCATTGCCCCGCAGGCTGAATCCGCCCGCGCCGAAGACCCGGCAGCGTTGCGGGCCGCCTGGCTGGCACTGGACGACACCCACGCCTTCTTTCCCATGCTGCGCAAGTTCAAGGTCTCACGCCTGGGCGCACTGTATGCCGCCGGCCCGGATCTGGCCCAGCGCGTCGCCACGGACGCCGTCCAGACACTGTTGCAGCGTGCCGCCGCCACCGGGTTGTCGATCATGTGTTTTGTCGGCAACCGCGGCATGGTGCAGATCCACACCGGCCCGGTGCACAAACTGGTCGACACCGGCCCGTGGTTCAACGTGCTGGACCCGCGTTTCAACCTGCATTTGCTGACCAGCGCCATTGACAGCACCTGGGTGGTCAACAAGCCCACGCGTGATGGCTGGGTCACCTCGCTGGAGGTCTACAACGCTGCGGGCGATCTGATCGTGCAGTTTTTTGGCGAACGCAAACCAGGCAAGCCCGAACTGCCGGCCTGGCGCGAATTGCTGGTTGATCTGTGCCAGGAACCCCTGGCTGCCTGAGGCGGGACATCATCATGAAACGACTTTTCTGCGCCCTGTGGCTGGGCCTTGTCGCCACCCTGACGCACGCGGCAGACGCGCCCAGACGCGTCGTCAGCCTGGGTGGACCGCTGACGGAAATCATCTACGCCCTGAACGCGGGAGACCGACTGGTCGGCGTGGACGCGTCCAGCCTGTACCCGCCTGCCGCCACCCGGCTGCCGCAAGTGGGCTACTACCGCGCGTTTTCGGTGGAAGGCGTCGCCGCGCTTAACCCGGACCTGATCCTGGCCACCGACCAGGCCGGCCCGCCAGCCGCGCTCAAGCAACTGCAAAGCCTGGGCAAGCGCGTGATTGTGCTGCCGGGCGACGCCACGCTGGATGCGCTGGAACAACGCGTTCATGGCGTGGCCCAGGCGCTGGGGCTCAAAGACGATGGCGGCAAGATGGTGGCGCAGATCCGCCAGCAGATCGCCCCGCTGCAAGGCAAGGCTGGCGGTCTGAAAACGCTGCTGGTCATGAACCGCACCGGCAAGCTGGAAGGCGCCGGTACCGACACCACGGCCGACGCCATGCTGCAACTGGCCGGCGCCAGGAATGTGCTGGCCACGCAGAAAGGCTACAAGCCCTTGTCGGCAGAAGCGGCCTTGTTGCTGGCCCCGCAAGCCATTGTCACCACCAGTATGTCGATTACCGCCTCTGGCGGGCTGGACGCCTTCCTGGCCTTGCCAGGCGTGGCCGGCACGCCGGCGGCCAGGGCACACCGGGTGGTGGTGATGGATGACCTGTTGCTGCTGGGCTTTGGCCCGCGTCTGCCGGAAGGCCTGCGCACGCTGCAAAACGGCCTGCTGGCGCCCGCGTCATGAGCCGCGGTGCCGCCCTTGCCGACACCCCGGCCCGCGACGTCACCGTGAACAAAGCGCTTTGTGTCTTTCTGGCGCTCTGCGCTGTGCTGATCGTGCTGGTGCTGGTTTCCAGCAGCCAGGGCGCCGTGCGCATTCCGGTGACCGAAGTGCCGGACTTACTGTTCGGTGATCTGTTATCGGATGAAGAAACACTCTGGCGCAATGTGCTGATGGAGGTCCGGCTGCCGCGGGTATTGCTGGCCGTGGTGGCCGGCGCGGGGCTGACGGTCACGGGCACCGTCATGCAGGCGCTGTTCCGCAACCCGCTGGCCGAGCCGGGGCTGATCGGCATTTCTTCCGGCGGCGCGCTCGGCGCTGTCGCGGCGATTGTGCTGGGCGCACCCACTTTGTTCTGGCTGGCGCCCGCCGCTTTTGCCGGCAGCCTGCTTGCCACGGCGGCGTGTTACGCGCTGGGCCGGCGCCATCCGGGCATGAGCAGTCTGTTGCTGGCCGGGGTGGCGATCAACGTCATCTGCGGCAGCCTGATCGGCCTGTTTACATATATGGCGACCGACACCCAACTGCGCAGCCTGACTTTCTGGAACATGGGCAGCCTGGCCGGGGCCACCTGGCAACAACTGACCCTGCTGGGGCCGTGGACGCTGATCTTGTGCCTGTTGTTGCTGCGCGAATGGCGCGGCCTGAACGCGCTGTTGCTGGGCGAGCGCGAAGCGCGTCATCTGGGTTTTGCCATTGAACCGTTGCGCCGGCGCCTGGTGGTGCTGGTCGCGCTCATCGTCGGCCCGCTGGTGGCGGCCACCGGCGTGATCGGCTTTGTCGGCCTGGTGGTACCGCATCTGGTGCGCTTGTCGCTGGGCGCGGATCACCGCTGGTTGCTGCCCAATACGGTGGTCGCTGGCGCCATTGCGCTGTCGCTGGCCGACTGGCTGGCCCGCATGGTGGTCATCCCGGCCGAATTGCCCATCGGCATGGTCACCAGCCTGATCGGCGGGCCGTTCTTTTTGTGGATGCTGACGCGGAGGATGCGCTAATGCTGATCGCAGACCAGCTTTGTTGTGGCCGGCATGGCAAAGCCGTGCTGAGCGGGGTATCGCTGCAACTGAACCCGGGCGAGGTGCTGGGCGTGCTGGGCGCCAACGGCGCGGGCAAATCCACCCTGCTGGCGACCCTGGCGGGTGAATTGCCGCCGCTGGCCGGCACGTTGACACTCAACGGCGCACCGCTGGCCATCCAGTCGGCGCACCAACAGGCCCGCTGCCGGGCGGTGCTGCCGCAAACGCCGTCACTGGCGTTTGAACTGGGCGTGCGCGCCGTGGCGGCCACCGGGGCGTATCCCTTCCCGGAACTCTCGCCGCCTGATCTGGACGCGCTGCTGGAGCGCACGCTCAGTCTGGCCGATGCCGCAGCGTTCACCACGCGCCGCTACACCACCTTGTCTGGCGGCGAGCAGCAGCGCGTGCAGTTTGCGCGCGTGCTGACCCAGGCGCTGGCGCAGCGGGCCAGCGGCGAATACCGCGCCTTGCTGCTGGATGAGCCCACTGCCAGTCTTGATCCGCGTCACCAGTTGCTGTTGCTGCAAACCGTGGCGCAACTGGCCCGCGAACAACAACTGGCGGTGCTGGTGATCCTGCACGATGTGAACCTGGCCGCCTGGTGGTGTGACCGCCTGTTGCTGCTGGCCGACGGCGCGGTAGCCGCGCTGGGTACGCCGCAAGCCGTGCTGACACCCGGGCATCTGCGCGCCGTGTATCAGATCAATGCCACCGTCACGCCACACCCGCACGCCCCCGAAAGACAACTGGTGTGTTTCGGATAAGTGACCCGCAGAACATGACAATGCGCTGGCCCCGTCCAGTGTGCTATAGCAGTTAATCAAGGCCATACCGGGCCTTTTCCACGGGTGGGGGCGCGCATGTTCAACAACAAGGCAATGAAAGAAGAACTGGAAGCACTGCGGGAAGAACTACTCAGTGTCGAGCAAGTCAGGCAGAGCCTGAGCGACGAAATGCTGGCGGTCTTCCTGGACCCGCAGGGGCGCATTGAACTGGCCAATGCCATGTTCCAGCAAGAAATGGGGTATCGCGAGTCTGATCTGAAAGGCCGGCCCTTGCTGGAGCTGGTACCGTCCGAATTGCGCAACACCGAGTTCTATACCCGCCTTGCTGATGCAATCAGTCATAAAGAGCATTTCAGCGGCGCTGTGCGTTTGCTGCGCGCCAATGGCGAAGAAGCCTGGCTGCGCGTGATCCTGCAGCCAATCTTCACCGGCAAAAAAGTGCTGCAGCGCTATTCGATCTACGCCAACGATCTGACCCGCACCATTGAGGCCTCTTGCGAGCACGAGAACCTGATCAAGGCGCTGCAGCGTTCGACCGCCGTGATCGAGTTCACGCTCGATGGCATCGTGATTACCGCCAATGCCCATTTTCTGCGGCCCATGGGTTATACGCTGGAGCAAATCCAGGGCAAGCATCACCGCATGTTTTGCGAGCCGGAAGAATACAACTCGGCCGAGTACCGGGCGTTCTGGGAAAAACTGCGCCGTGGCGAGTACGTCAACGGCCGGTTCCGGCGGGTGGATGCCCATGGCAATCTGGTGTGGCTGGAGGCGTCCTACAACCCGATCACCGACTCGCACGGCAATCTGTACAAGGTGGTGAAATTTGCCACGGTGATTACCGAGCAAGTGAACCGCGAGCAAGCCGTGGCCGAGGCCGCGACCATTGCGTTCGAGACCTCGCGCCAGACCGATGAAGTCTCCAAGCGCGGCGCGGGCGTGGTCAAAGAAACGGTTGATGTCATGCGTGATCTGGCCGAACAGATGCGCGATGCCGCAGACCGGATCGAGGCGCTGAGCAAGCAATCGCAAGTCATTGGCACCATCGTCAACAGCATTACCGATATCGCCGCGCAAACCAATCTGCTGGCCCTGAACGCCGCCATTGAAGCCGCCCGGGCCGGTGAACAGGGACGCGGTTTTGCGGTGGTGGCGGACGAAGTGCGCAAGCTGGCCTCACGCACCACCGAAGCCACGCAAGAGATCGTCGGCGTGGTGCAGAAAAACCAGGCGCTGGCAGAACACGCCGTACAGGTGATCGATACCGGCAAACAGCAAGCTGAACGCGGCCTGCAACTGGCCGGTGAAGCAGGCGATGTGATCATCGACATCCAGGACGGCGCACAGCGCGTGGTCAGCGCGGTCGGGCGTTTCTCCAGCCAGTTGCAAGTGGCCGGCTGAAGCCGCTCACGCCGTAGCCTGCGCCATCAGGACGCCTTGCCGCCCCGCCCATGCAGGGGCGGCGGCGTCTGTTTGTGCGGCACATGGTTGTGGCGATCGATGGCGATGGCGTTCTGGCGCAATTGCCGTTGCGCCTGCAAACGCGGTTCAAGCGGATTGTGGGCATCCTTGCCGTCTGGATCGTGCCTCATGATGGGTACTCCGGTGGTGCATGGTTTCACCGTATACCTTTGCCGGCGCCTGGCCTGTCAGTCAGAGGGCATTCAGCGGCACAGACGGTACCCACAACACATCATGCGGCCGCGCGGCCTGGCGCAAACAGCGGCTGGCGCCAGGTTTGCGCCAGGGCCACCCCCGCCAGCGCTATGCCGCCGCCGACCAGATGCCAGGTGTGCAGTTGCTCGCCAAACCAGCCCACGGCAATCGCCGCTGTCGCGACCGGCAACAGATTCATGAACATGGCACAGCGATTGGGCCCCAGCAGTTTGACGCCCTGCATCCAGAAAAACGGCAGGATCACGCTGGCCAGTGTCCCGGCATAGGCAATCAGCGGCAGGCTGGCCCGATTGGGCAGGGCCGCGCCGGGCGGCAAGCGCAGCACCACCACCAGCATGAACAACATGGCGCAGATGGCCTGGATATAGGTCGATTGCCAGGACGGCAAACCCGTCTGCCAGCGGCGCAACAGCACGCCATACAGCGCATAAGACAAAGCCGCGACCAGCATCAACATATCGCCGCTATGCACGCCGCCGGAGATCAGCAAAAACGGCTGTCCTGCGGTGATCAGATAAACCAGCCCGCCAAACGAGATCGCGCCACCGGCCAGCATGCCCAGCGTGGGGGACTCGCCCAGCAACAGCACCGACCACAGCATGGTCAGCAGCGGCACCAGCGCAGTCATGATGGCCATATTGGTGGCAGTGGTGGTGTGCGCCGCCTGGTAAGACAAACACTGGAACAACGCCATGGCCAGCAAACCCAGGCAGGCCAGCCGGGGCCAGTGCGCGCGGATCAGCGCGCGGTTGCGCCAGGCCGGCTTCAGGACAAAGGTACTCATCAACGCCACCGCCAGCACCAGTCGCCAGAAGGTGATGGCAAAGGGGTCGATGGTATGGGCCGACAAGCGCGAGACCATGACATTGCCGGCCCACAGCAAGATGGCAAACAGCGGAAACAAAAACGCAAAAGCAGACATGACAATCAGCCCTTCTGGAGTGGAATGCTGATGCTGCCGCCGCAACAAGCGGCCGTCTCACGCTAAACTGGCAATATCTATCGCAAAACTGCCATCCATGATCGCCACGCCCTCGCCTGATGTGCATATCCAGCATGAAGACACGCCCATGCCGGTGGCGGTACTGGCGGCCGATTACCCCAACGGCGCCTTTGTTGCCCCACACCGGCATCGCCGCGCGCAATTGTTGTATGCGGTCGAGGGCGTGATGCTGATTGAAGCGGCCAGCGGTCGCTGGGTGGTGCCGCCCACGCGCGGCGTCTGGCTGGATGCCGGGCTGGAACACTCGGTGCGTATGAGCGGCCATGTGCGCATGCGCACCGTGTTTGTCGAACCCGGCACGGTGGCGCACTTGCCGCAGGGCAGCTGCGTGGTAGAGGTCCAGCCCTTGCTGCGGGAACTGATTCTGGCGGCAGTGAATATCCCGTTCGATTACACGCCCGGCAGCCGCGATGACCTTGTGATGCAATTGTTGCTGGCAGAACTGGCCGCCATTGAACGCCTGCCGCTGTATTTGCCGTGGCCGCAAGATACCCGCCTGCGCCGCTTGTGCGATGCCATCCTCTCCCACCCGCACGAAGACCACGCCAGCGCCGACTGGGCTGCCACGCTGGGCATGGCCACGCGCACGCTGCACCGGGCGTTCCAGCGGGAAACCGGCATGACGCCCGGCCGCTGGCGCCAGCACGCGCGCCTGTTGCTGGCGCTGGAACGGCTGGCGCATGGCGAGAAAATCGTCACGGTGGCGCTGGATCACGGCTACACCAGCCAGAGCGCCTTTACCGCCATGTTCAAGCGCCACTTCGGCGTGGCGCCATCGGCGTTTTATCTTTGAGGGCTGAATGCCTGTGCCATAACCCAAAAAGGCCAGACGCACCGACAACGCCGGCCAGCCGCCACTACAACCGCCACGACATCCTGCCGCCCTGGTATGCGAATTGGCGCCCCAAAAAAAACGGCACCCGCAGGTGCCGTTTTTTTATGTCCGGTCAGCCGTCTTAGCTGTGCACGTGGCCGTCTTTGTCGATCACGGTCAGATCAACAAAGCTGGAGCCCTCGTGGTTGCCGGAGGTGAACTTCACCCGGAAGCCGCCCAGGTCGTAGTCACGCAGTTCTTCCAGCGAAGAGATCAGCTTCTCGCGGGTCAGCGCCTTGCCCGAACGCTTCAGGCCTTCCACCAGCACGCGGGCGCCGATGTAGCCTTCCAGGCTGGGGTAATCCACATTGTCGATACCGCTGGCTTTCAGCGCCTTCACATAGTCGATGGTCACCGGCTTGATCGGGTTGTACGGCGAAGGCATGACTTGCGACACGATCACGCCAGAGCCGTCGTTCTTGAGCGCGGTAATCAGGGCTTCAGTACCTACAAACGACACGTTGTAGAACGGGCCGATGAAGTTCTGGGCGCGGGAAGCGTTGATGAACGCGGCGCTGGAGGTATACGCCGTCACCATGAACACGGCGCTGGCCGGCTTTTTCACGACCAGTTCATCCACGGCCTTTTTCACGTCTGCGCTGTTACGCTGCACAGTGGCAGTGGCGTTGATCTTGATGCCGTTCTTGGCGGCGGCCTCTTGCATGGCCTTCAGACCGGCCTGACCGTAAGCGTCGTTCTGGTAGAACACGTTGATGCTTTGCATGCCCATCTTTTTCATGGAGCCGGCAATTTCTTCGGCTTCATCACGATAGCTGGCGCGGATGTTGAACACGTTGCGGTTCACCGGGCTGCGCAGGCCTTCGGCGCCGGTAAACGGGGCCACAAACGGGATGCCGCTCTGGTTGATCAGCGGCAGCGCAGCGTTGGAGGTCGGGGTGCCGACATAACCAAACAGCGCGAACACGCCCTGATCCTTGATCAGCTTTTGCGTGTTGGCGGCGGTGCGATCCGGCTCGTAGCCGTCATCCAGCGCCACCAGGCGGATCTTGCGGCCATTCACGCCACCATGCTGGTTAACCCAGTCGAAATACGCCTTGGCGCCACGGTTCACGCCCTTGCCCAGTTCACCGGCCGGGCCGGAAAGTGCGGCAGATTGACCGATCACGATTTCGTTATCGGTGACGCCGGTTTCGGCGTGCGCCAGTACGGCGGCAAAAGACAGGGCGGCCAGCAGGCCCGAACGCAACGACTTCATTATGTCTCCAGAGTTAGTCGTGAATGGTGTTAACGATAACAAGTGTCCCCGGGCCATGACCCGCGCGAGTAGACGGGTCGGTCTGGGGAAATACAACGGTTGACCCATGCCGCAAGCGGCACAGACGGGGTAACAGGGTAATCAAGCGGATCACGCCGGCTTTATGCAGCGCCAGCACCGGATGGGGCGGCAAGGGGGAGGCAGGCTCTACCCGTTGCCAGAACAACCAGGCCCGTCGGTTGACCGGTATGCCATGGGGCATATCGCAACGCCGGGCATTCTGTTTTTGTATGCCGTTGTAATATATCAGAAATTGCTAAATCGTTGTCAGTCCATTCAGCGCCGCCGGGCGGATTGAACCTTTGACAAGGGCAACAAAAGGCCGCCGTGATGCGGCACCGTCCGGCATCTGGCACTTTACGCAAGGGCGCGCCAAGGCTTTGATTCTGTTATAGTTCGCAGCCTTGTTTGCCTTGCCCGGATATACCCATGAGCCTCTTGCCGCACCAACTGGAACTTCTCTCCCCCGCCAAGACCGTTGAAATTGGCCGGGAAGCGATCCTGCATGGCGCAGATGCGGTGTATATCGGCGGCCCGTCTTTTGGCGCGCGGCATAACGCCAGCAATACCGTGAGCGAAATCGCCGGGCTGGTGGAATTTGCCCACCGCTTTCACAGCCGCATTTTTGTCACGCTCAACACCATCTTGCATGACGCCGAACTGGAACCGGCGCGTCAGCTGATTCATCAACTTTATGATGCAGGCGTCGATGCACTGATCGTCCAGGACATGGGCATTGCAGAACTCGACTTGCCACCGCTGCAGCTGCACGCCTCTACCCAGTGCGATATCCGCACGCCGGAGAAAGCGCGTTTCCTGGCAGACAGCGGGTTCTCGCAAGTGGTGCTGGCGCGCGAACTGACGCTGGAAAAAATCCGCGCGGTGCGTGATGCGTTGCCGACCGATACCACCGTCGAGTTCTTCATCCACGGGGCCTTGTGCGTGGCGTATTCCGGCCAGTGCTTCATCAGCCATGCCGACACCGGCCGCAGTGCCAACCGCGGCGACTGCTCGCAAGCCTGTCGCTTGCCGTACACCCTGACCGATACCAAGGGCGGCGTGGTGGCGTTCGACAAACACTTGTTGTCGATGAAAGACAACGACCAGAGCGCCAACCTGGAAGCGCTGATCGACGCCGGCGTGCGCTCGTTCAAGATCGAAGGCCGCTACAAGGACATGGGCTACGTCAAGAACATCACTGCCCATTACCGCTTGCTGCTTGATGAAATCCTCACCCGTCGTCCGGAACTGGCGCGTGCCGCCAGCGGCCGCACCGATATCTTCTTTACGCCGGATGTGGACAAGAATTTCCATCGCGGCCATACCGATTACTTTGTAAACGGGCGGCTGGATGATATTGGCGCGTTTGATTCGCCCAAGTATGTGGGCGTGGAAATCGGCACCGTCACCCGGCTGGGCAAGACCTGGTTCGAGATCGACACCGCCGCCTCGCTGGCCAACGGCGACGGCCTGAACTTCATGAAAAAACGTGAAGTGGTCGGCCTGCAAGCCAACGTGGTTGAACGCATGGGCACGGGCGAACGTGGCGAGATCTGGCGCGTGCACCCCAACGAATACATGAGCGAGCTGGAAGGCCTGAAACCCGGCCTGACCATCAACCGCAACCGCGATCACGACTGGGAACAGGCGCTGACCCGCAAGTCGGCCGAGCGCAAGATTGACGCCTGGCTCAAGCTGACCGACGACGCCGCCGGCCTGACGCTGACCATTACCGATGAAGACGGCTGCAGCGCCAGCGTGCACGCGCCGCTGGAACTGCAGGTGGCGCAGAACGTAGAGAAAGCCCAGGCCACCCTGCGCGAGAACCTGGCCAAGCTGGGCAACACTATTTTCAATCCGGTCGACGTCAGCATTGCCACGCGGGAAACCTGGTTTGTACCGGCTGGCGCCATCAACGCGCTGCGCCGCGATGCCATTGCCGCACTGGAAACCGCCCGCGTCGCCGCCTGGCAGCGCCCGGAACGCAAGGCAGAAGTACAGCCGCCCGTGGCCTACCCGGAGACGTCGCTGTCTTACCTGGCCAACGTCTACAACGATGCGGCCCGCGCCTTTTACACCCGCCATGGCGTGCAACTGATCGCCGCAGCGTACGAATCGCACGAGGAACCGGGCGAAGTCTCGTTGATGATCACCAAGCACTGCCTGCGTTTCTCTTACAACTTGTGCCCCAAGCAGGCCAAGGGCGTGAAGGGCGTGCAAGGCCAGGTGCGGGCCGAGCCGATGACCCTGAAAACCGGCAACGACACCTACACCCTGCGCTTTGACTGCAAACCCTGTGAGATGCACGTGGTGGGCAAGATGAAGAACCACATCTTCAAAGAACCGCCGCCCTCTTCTGTGCCGCTGCAGACCATCCAGTTCCACAAGAGCGCACCGGCCGGTATTGGCGGGCGCAAGGGCTAAGGGCGGCGAATAGCCCTTGCTGGAAAAAAAAACCGGTCGCCTGGGCTGACCGGTTTTTTTGTGGCTGGCGTATACGTTATTGCTCGGCTCTGGCCTGCGCCGGGAAAGCTTTGGCTTCTTCTTTCTGATCGACATAGTGACCGGAATAGCGCGCGACGATGGTGTCGGTCGGCACGCCCTTCATGCAATCGGCCATCACCTTGTTGCCAATCGGGTAAGTCTGGTGATGCACGCTGCCGCCACCATGCACCGTGATCTGCACAGCGGGCAAGCCGGCAGCCTGTGCCTTCTGGATAAAATACTGCTGCGAATCAAACGGCACGTCGCCATCCAGCCGGTCGCTGGTCGCAAACAGGCGGAACCCGGGCATGGGCCGCGCGCGCGGCAACTGATCAACCGGGTCCCACACTTCTGCGGTGCCAATCCCGGTGATGTCCGCCGTCCAGCCCTTTTCCTGGATGCGGTATTTCACCGCCGTCACGCCGGATGACGCCACGCCACACAGGATGTCCTGGCGCTCTGAAATCAGCGCGCCCACAAGCCCGCCGCCGCCAGACTGGCCGACCACGCCAAACTGTTTGATCTGGTATTTGCGCTTGATCTGGTCCAGCGCCCCATTGACCACCAGCGTTTCATACTGCGTCCGCCGCACGCGCTGGTTGCCGCTACTGCCGTCGGTCCCCGGGCGGCCCAGCACCAGATAGGGAAAACCGCTGTGTTGCTGTTCGCGCTCGGCCATACGGGTCAGCGCACGCGGCGAGCTTTTCTCGTACTGCGGCTCTGCCATTTGCTTGCCATCCAGCCGGTCACCTTCCATGAACACAATGGTCTGATCAATCGGCGCGCCAGCCGCAAACGCGGGCGACGGGAAATACACCACGCACTCATGATACTGGCCCGCTTCTACCCACACGGCATTGGGTGTACGGCCACACTGGTCCGCCGTGGCGGTGGAGCCAGACATGATCTCGCTATTGGAAAAGTGTTCATCCATGCCATAGGTTTTAACGACGGGGGCGGCGCAGCCACCCAGCAAGGTCGCGGCCAAAGCCAGCGTACCCACTGCGGCAATCCGGAAGTGTTTGCTCATTTTTTTGCTCTTCATGTTCTGGTTATCGAGACCTGCGGAACGCGGGCCCTGACCCGCGCATACAACAACGCCCGCAAGGTGCGGGCGGTGGACAAACTCAAGACTGGGGCATTCTGGCAAACGCGGGCTAATTTTTGTTTACAGTGGTGGCGGCCTCGCCCTGGTCGGTCGCAATCAGTTGCGCAATGCGCTGCACCACCCGGCCATCCAGCCCATGACCCAGATTGGGGAAGAGATCGCAGCTGACATGCGCCCCCAGCACCTGCAACTGGCGCCAGGCATCCACGGCAAATTGCGGGTTGATCACCTGGTCATTCTGGCCATGCAAAAAGTGGATGGCCGTCTCTTGCGGGGCCACGGTGGGCAGCGTGGCAAAGCGGCCTGCCAATGAAATCACCCGCTTTGCCAGGGCTTGCGGCTGACTGGTGGATTCCAGCGCCATGATCGCCCCTTGCGAGAACCCGGCCAGCGTGGTGGCAACCGGGTGCACGCCGGTTTGCTGCTGCCAGTGGCGCACCACCTCGACAAACCGGGGCATGGCGCCGGCAATGCGCACGGGGCGGGATGCTTCGGTCACCCCCTGCACGGAAAACCATTGCCAGCCCTGGCCAAAGTCAGACGGATCAGGCGAGCGCACGCTGACAATCCAGGCCTTGGGCAACAGCGGCGCCAGCGCTTCACCCAGCGGGACGAGGTCCTCTGCGCGGGAGCCAACGCCATGAAAAAACAGCCAGAGTTCGCGGTCACTGGCGGCGACATCGGCCGGTTGCTGGATGATCAAGGCGTCTTGCATGGCAGGTTTCCTGGTAAGGACGACAGATGCCGTTATTGTCATCCGGCCGTGCCGCCAGCACCACCGGCAAATCATCAGGAAAACTTGGTAGTTTACCTTCATATATGCTAGTTTATGAGCATGGACTCATATTCATCCGATGCTGCACCGGCGCAAGCCGCTGCCCTGGCCAGCAATACCCGCTCACTGATGGGCAAATTGCGCCGCCAGCTGCGCGAGCACTCCAACCACGCCACGCTGACACAGTCGCAAATCTCTGTGGTGTTGCTGCTGGAAAAATCCGGCGCCACGGTGTCTGAACTGGCCCGGGCCGAGCACATGCGCGCGCAATCGATGAGCCCCATCGTCGCCAGCCTGATCAAGGCCGGTTTCGTTGCCGGCACACCCGATGAGGTGGATGGCCGCAAAACCGTACTGGCCTTGACCGAGGCCGGGCGCGGCTGGCTGGAAACCGGCCGCAGCGCCCGCCAGGACTGGTTGAGCCACCGTATTGAAGAACGCCTGACGGCCGCAGAACGCGCCAAATTTGCCCACGCGCTTGATCTGCTGACCCGGCTGGTAGAGGACTAACCCGGCTGCTTTGCGCCGGTGTACAAGATTGCTGGATACATCATGTTCGTGATTGCGTTTTTACCCCGCCCCAACCTGGAGGCCGTCGCATGAAACAACGCGCCGGCCTGTTCCGGGCCATGCACAATTTCAATTTCCGGCTGTGGACTGTGGGCTCGCTGGTGTCCAACGTCGGCACCTGGATGCAGCGCACCGCGCAAGACTGGCTGGTGCTCACGCAACTGACCCATCACGACGCCTCGGCCGTCGGCACCGTCATGGCCTTGCAGTTTGGCCCGCAACTGTTGCTGATGCCCTGGACCGGCGCCGCCG
Organism: Silvimonas iriomotensis; assembly: GCF_014645535.1. Taxonomy (NCBI): domain Bacteria; kingdom Pseudomonadati; phylum Pseudomonadota; class Betaproteobacteria; order Neisseriales; family Chitinibacteraceae; genus Silvimonas; species Silvimonas iriomotensis. The sequence continues at coordinate 397,476 of NZ_BMLX01000003.1, read as the reverse complement.
CCGATTACTTCAACCAGCGCAAGCTGTTGCTGGTCACGCAGGCCATCATGGGCGTGCTGGCCCTGGCGCTGGGCCTGATGACCGTGCTGGGCGTGGTGCAGTTATGGCAGGTGTATGTGTTCGCCTTTCTGTTCGGCTGCGCGTCAGCGTTTGATGCGCCGGTACGGCAGATTTTTGTCACTGAACTGGTGGGCGACAAAGATCTGCCCAACGCGGTGGCGCTCAACTCGACTTCATTTAACGCCGCCAGAATGATCGGCCCGGGCGTGGCAGGCCTTGTGATTGCGGTCGTCGGCACGGGCTGGGCGTTCTTGCTGAACGGGATTTCATTCATCGCCGTGCTGGTATCACTGCTGATGCTGCGCGTGTCTGAACTGCACCCCAACGCGCGCGCCACCAGCACCCGTGGCGGCATCATGGTCGGCCTGCGTTACACCTGGGCGCGGCCTGATTTGCGCGCCACACTGATCATGCTGTTCCTGATCGGCACATTCGGGCTGAACTTCCCCATTTTTATCTCGACCATGGCGGTCGGCGCATTTCATGCCGATGCCAAGGCATTTGGCTTGTTGTCCTCGATCATGGCAGTAGGCACGGTGGCCGGCGCACTGATGGCCGCCGGGCGTGAAAAACCCGAGTTCGGTACCTTGCTGACCGGCGCTGCCGTCTTTGGCCTGGGTTGCGCGCTGGCCGCCATCGCCCCGGATTACTGGCTGTTTGCCGCCGCCCTTGTGGTCATCGGCATTGCGGCACTTACCTTTACCAACACCACCAACAGCCTGATGCAACTGGCAACCGAACCGGCCATGCGGGGCCGCGTGATGGCCTTGCGCCTTGGCGTTGCCGTCGGCAGCACTCCCATCGGCGCGCCGATTGTGGGTTGGGTGGCCAACGTGTACGGCCCGCGCTGGGCCATGGCCGTCGGCGCAGCCTCCGGCTTTGCCGCCGCAGCAGTCGCGCTGGCGGCGCGCAAGAACATCAGCGCCTCGGCGGCGGCGGAGTCAGCCGCTACGTAAAAAGAAACGGCGCCAGTGGCGCCATTTTTCATGATCGATTGTGCCTCACAGTGTGCGCAACTGATCCCGCAGCGAGGCGGCCTCTTTCTCCCAGGCCGGGTAATCCTCTTCATTCTCCTGCCAGAGTTCTTTGAGCTCGCTACCGTTCGCCAGGACGCGCTCGATCGCGGCAATGGCATCAGGCACCAAAGCCTTCGCGGCAGTCACATCAACCTGCACTTTCCACGCGGTCAAAGAATCCGGCAGTTCCGCTACCGGCAGACCTTGCGACACCGCTACTGCAGCCGCAGCACAAAGTGCGACAGCGCCTTCCGGACTTTCCAGGTAATCCACGTCCACCGCCGCCAGTGCGTCTGCAACCGGCGCAAGCTCACCGGATGGGGCCAGGTCGTAGACCCAGTCCGACGCGTCATCATTTTCGAAAAACCGGGTACCCCAAGCGCCCACAATGACCTCCTCCAGAAAGTAAAACAGGCAAGACCCGCCCTGCGGACGGGCCCGCCGTTTTTACCGGCTCGATATCGTGGCGTCAATCAACCGTGCAGCGGAAGCGCTCAGCAACTGGCCGCCTCCAGCACGCTGCATTCGCGGCCTTTGGCGGGGTTGCGCAGTGCTTCGCGCGTCATCAGGTTGATATCGGCGCCCATCTGGTCGCTATAGCCCTTGAGCAGCGCCAGCGATTCATTGGGCCGGGCGAAAATCTTGCGCAGGCCGGTATCGACCAGTTGCCCGAAATCGCTGTCGCCCTTGCGGGTCATGATGGCGAAGGGCTCGACCGAAATCGGCGCGCCATAGACAAAGCGTGCATCTGGCAGCCCGGATTTGCGGATGGCGCTCTGACTCAGGATTTCACCATCAACATACGCATGTGCCTTGCCCTGGCTGACGGCAGCAATGCCATGTGCGGCGTCGGGCACCGCCAGTACTTTGACGCCGCTGGCCACGCGGGCAATCAGCGCCGCCTGGGATGAGCCGGTTTGTACCGCCAGCGTCTTGCCGGAGATCGTCGAGAGCGATTGCGGCCCGCCGCTTTTCAGGCTGACCAGCCGGGATTCGGTAATGTAGGTCACGATGGAGAAATCTGCCTGTTTCAGCCGCTCCCGCGTGACCGTGGTCGAGCCGCATTCCATATCAATCTTGCCGCTGGCAAGTAGCTCAAACCGGTTCTGCGCGGTGACCGGCACATACTGGATGCGCAGATTCTTGTTGTGAACCGCCGGGGCGATCTGCTCTGCCACAATCTTCTCGCACAGCGACACCATAAAGCCCGTGGGCTTTTCGTTGTCTGCCCAGGACAGCGGCATGGATGACTGGCGATAGCCGATGCGCACTTCACCATTGCTGGATATCTGTTCCAGCGTACCGGCCATGGCGGGCATGGCCAGCGCGGCGGCAAGGAAAAAGAGGGAGGATTTGAGCGGCATATGCGGTGTCCTGGCAGCTGTGTCATCAACCCCGGCCATTACGATCAATGACATCAAGCCGCGCGTAAATTGATAATTTGAGAACCTCCGATGTTGATCCCGCCCATCCGCTGCGCGCTTGCGGTGCGTCAACAAGCCTGATTGCGTCCCGCCAGGCGGCACGCCAATGAAAACGGCCGGCATATTCAGATGCCGGCCGTGGTCTGCGCAGCCTGGTTTCAGGCGTGCAGATACTGCGCGTGCCAGGCCACGTGCTCGCCAATGAAGCTGGCAATGAAGTAGTAGCTGTGGTCGTAGCCCGGCTGCAGGTTCAGTTGCAGCGGGTAGCCCACAGCGTCACATGCGGCTTGCAGCAGTTCCGGGCGCAGTTGTTTTTCCAGGAACTCGTCGCCCACACCTTGTTCCACCCGCAGCGGCAAACGCTCCGCGACATTGGCCATCAGTGCGACGGCATCCCACGCTTGCCACGCTGCCTGGTCCGGTCCCAGATAGGCGGTGAAGGCTTTCTCGCCCCATGGCACCTGGCTGGGCGCGACGATGGGAGAGAACGCCGACACACTGCGGTAACGGCCCGGGTTGCGCAGCGCCAGCGTCAGCGCGCCATGGCCGCCCATGGAGTGCCCGCTGATGGCGCGGGCGCTGGTCACCGGAAAATGCGCCTCGATCAGCGCCGGCAATTCTTCGGCCACGTAGTCGTGCATGCGGTAATGCGCCGCCCACGGTGCTTGCGTTGCGTTGAGGTAAAACCCGGCGCCCTTGCCCAGATCGTAGGCGGCGTCATCTGCAACGTCGTCCCCGCGCGGGCTGGTATCCGGCGCGACAATGGCAATGCCGTGTTCTGCGGCATAGCGCTGCGCGCCCGCTTTGCTGATGAAGTTCTGCTCGGTGCAAGTCAGCCCGGACAACCAGTACAGCACCGGCACCGGCCCGTGCGCAGCCTGCGGCGGCAGGTAGATGGCAAAGTTCATGCTGCAGCCCAGAGTGGCTGACTGATGCCGGTACACGTCCTGCCAGCCCTCAAAGCAGGCACGATGTTCTATGCGTTCCATCGCCCGCCCTTTCAGTAATGCACGACAGAGCGGATGGACTTGCCTTCGTGCATCAGATCGAACGCCTCGTTGATCTTGTCCAGCGGCATGGTATGCGTCACAAAGGGCGCCAGTTCAATCTTGCCCTGCATGGCGTCTTCCACCATGCCCGGCAACTGGCTGCGGCCCTTCACGCCACCAAACGCGGTGCCTTTCCAGCTGCGACCGGTCACCAGCTGGAACGGCCGGGTAGAGATTTCCTGGCCCGCGCCTGCCACGCCAATCACCACCGACTGGCCCCAGCCCCGGTGCGCGCATTCCAGCGCCGCACGCATGACGTTGACGTTGCCGATGCACTCAAACGTGTGATCGACGCCCCAGGTGGTCATCTCCACAATCACTTGCTGGATGGGTTTGTCGTAATCCTTGGGGTTGATGCAATCCGTCGCGCCAAATTGTCTGGCCAGCGTGAATTTGGACGGGTTGGTATCAATGGCAAAGATCCGCCCGGCCTTGGCCTGGCGCGCGCCCTGGATAACCGCCAGCCCGATGCCGCCCAGACCGAACACCGCCACGCTGTCGCCTTCCTGCACCTTTGCGGTGTTATGGACCGCGCCAATGCCGGTGGTCACGCCGCAACCCAGCAGACACACTTGTTCCGGATTGGCATCCGGGTTGATTTTGGCCAGCGAGACCTCGGCCACCACGGTGTACTCAGAGAACGTGGAGCAGCCCATATAGTGGTAAACCGGCTTGCCTTCATACGAGAAGCGCGAGGTGCCATCGGGCATCACACCCTTGCCCTGGGTGGCCCGCACCGACACACACAAGTTGGTCTTGCCGGATTTGCAGAACAGACACTCGCCACATTCGGCGGTATACAGCGGAATCACGTGATCGCCCGGTTTGACACTGGTCACGCCCTCGCCCACTTCCACCACCACGCCCGCGCCTTCATGGCCCAGCACCACCGGGAACAAGCCTTCCGGATCATCGCCCGACAAGGTGAACGCATCGGTATGGCACACGCCGGTATGCGTGATCTTGACCAGAACCTCGCCCTTTTTTGGCGGTTCTACATCAATTTCAACAATTTCCAGGGGTTTGCCTGGGCCAAATGCGACGGCGGCACGTGATTTCATGATGATCCTCGTGAGGTGGTGGGGCCGGTAGAACAAAGACATGCATTGCCGGCAGCGGCATGCAAGATGACTGGTCCAATAGACCGCGCAGTATAGCCGCGACCCGGGCGCCCGCGAAACCCGCAGCACGTCTTGCGCCCACGGGTTACGCCATGAATGCGTGCCGATTCACCTGTTGTAGCTCATCGGCAGGCACTCGCGCGGTAGATGACCGCCGCTTATTTCGTGGCCGTGCGCACGCCGGCTTTGGCATTGGCCGCCGACAACTGCTTGATCAGGCCATCCACGCCGTCTTTCTGGATGACCGAGCCAAACTGGTTGCGGTGACTGTTGATAAAGCTGATGCCTTCAATCGAGATGTCGTACACCTTCCAGCCCGCGGCGGTGTTTTCGAAATCCAGATCCAGTGCGATTGCTTGCTGGCCCGGCTGATTCACCACGCTGTGGACAGTCTGTTCTTGCGCAGTCTCACCCGGGCGCGTGCCTTTGACATCCACCTGCGCGCCTTTATGGTTGCTAAGCACGGCAACCCAGGTCCGCACCAGCATGGCCCGGAACTCGGTGGTCAGCGCTTGTTGCTGTTCCGGCGTGGCGGTGCGCCAGTATTTGCCCACCGCCAGCGCGGTCATGCGGCCAAAGTCGGCCAGCGGCACCAGGCGGGCGTCGGCCATGGTTTGCTGCTTGACCGGGTCCTGCACGTTGGCGTTGATGATTTCCAGCACATCCTTGCTCACCCCGCGCACGATGGCTTCCGGTGAAGCAGGATCGGCCGGCACGGCCAGAGCAAGAACCGGCAAGCACAGCAACGCCGCCATGAACCAATGCGTGATACGAGTCATCCAGATACCCCTAGTTGAGCAACAGGCCAGACCGGCACAATGCCAGCGTCGCCGCGCAGTCACAGTGCATGAGCCGCATTACCATCAGATGACCTGACGGTTTTGCGCCGGCGCAGTGTCGTAAAGCCAGCGACTGACTCAGGCCGTTGCCGCGCCCGCCAGCAATGCTGGCGCCCGGCCCTGCTCGTGCCAGTACACGCCGGCGCCTTCCTTGCTGGCCAGTACCGACTGCACTTTGCCGTTCACGAAATGCAGCATGGCGCCGTCATCCAGGCCGTAACCCGCCGGAATCTGCCCGGTCTGGATACAGTCGTTGAACACGCGCGGGCGTTCTGTGGTGTTGGAGAAATGCGGGCAGGCCGCGCCGGGCAGCCAGCCCAGGCCTGGCAGCGGCCGATAGGCGCCGTGAAAAGAATCGGTGAGGCCCCATTCAAACCAGCAAATGGCCCCGGCGCTGGTGCCGGCCAGCACGACACCCCGCTGCAAAGCCGTATGCAAAAGTTGATCGACACCCCATTCCCGCCAGACTGCCAGCATGCTTTTGGTATTGCCGCCGCCGACATAGATCACGTCCTGGGCCAGCAGATGCGCTTCGATATCCGCCACGTTATTGCGGAACAAAGACAAGTGGGATGGCACGCAATCGAGCTGCTCAAAGTTGCTGTAGAAGCGGCCGATATAAGACTCGGTATCGCCACTGGCGGTGGCCAGAAAACAGATACGGGGCCGCGTTGTGCGTGCTGCCGCCAGAATGTAGCGGTCTGCGATCTGGTTGGTCTCGGTAGAGAAACCGCCACCGCCCAGGGCAATGATGTGCTGGTCCAGGCCTTGTCCTTTTCGCCGGGTTGTCCTGATCAGATATTAACCGCAGATCAGGGCGATCAGGCAGGCGCAAAGCCGCGTTACAAACCGCCGCCCCAGCGTACCTGCCAGGCCAGGCTGAACTGGTTGAAATCCGTGCCGGTCCGCACCGCCACGCCAGAGCTGTAATTGAGTTTGACCGAGTTATAGCGGTTCACCGGCGCGGCGATGGTCAGGCCCAGTCTGGAGTTCTGTTGCAGGTCATTTTTGAGAACGTCATCGACCGTGGTGCGGCCGCCTTGCAACCAGGCGCCGGTTAGCGCGGCCCAGATGCCATTCGGAAAAAACCGCACCAGATTGAGCTGCACGCTATAGATGGGCGCTTGTGCCCGCTCGTGCCCGCCAAAGAAATCGTGATTGGTACTGAAGAACGTCACGCCAGTCGAGCCCTCTACCGACCAGTTGCCCAGCCGCTCGGTAAACCCGACTTCCGGTTTGACAAACCAGCGGTGCGTACCGACATTCACCAGCTTGCTGCTGTCGTACTGGCCGGTGGGTGCCGAGACCAGCACGCTGCCGCCGGCCACAAAGTCTTCGGCATAAGATGCAAAATCCGCCATGCTCAGCGCTGGCGCGCCGATGAAATTGGCCGACACCTGGAACTTGCTGTCCCCCGGGCCAGAGATATTGCGCCCCACCGCCTGGCCGCCATAGCTGGCCGTGCCCTGCATGGAGGAGTACGGCAAGCTGACACTGAACCGCGCCGATTGCCCGCCCAGGGCAAAGACATGCGCAAAGGCCAGCACCGCGGTATCCACGCGCAGCTTGGCATCATCCAGCGGAATGGCCTGATCCAGCGACATGCCGCCGTCCGCCTGCGCCAGCCCCACAATCAGGAAATTCACCCCGATCGGCGCATTGGTGTAAGAGCGCGGTTCAATCTCTGCCGCGTGCGCCTTGAGGCCAGGCCATAACAGCAGCGCCACCGACAAGCCGGTGAGTTTCCAGTAAAGGAAAAGCAAGACAGGGCAATCCGCCCGGCGATGCCTTTGCCTCATCTGAATCTCCCCTTGTCGCGTTGGCTATCTGTTTAATTTTTTCCTTGATCAACATAGCCCACGCCGCTGCGGATGTCAGTGTCGGCATGCGTGGCAAAGCCTTGTTGACACGAGTATCAATGCGGCCAATCCCTCACCGGCTATCGTGCCCGGATGTACAAAGGCGATGCGCAACTTCACATCGAACCAGATTTCCTGATCGAGCCACTCGCCCCTCTCTTCTTTCAGCCAATGACTAAAAACCATTGTCAGACGTTCATAAGAGCTTCAAACACATCAGTGTTTTCTGAAGCATCCGAACATCGGAAAGTTTTGCCATTTTCACTTGCGTTGTGATCGCAACGTTCAACAATGCACAACGCACGGTCTGCCAAGGGGTTTCAGTTTCTGAATGTGGCAATTTTATTGCAACACCCGCATTTGATGGTTTTTTATTCATCCTGGAAACGTTAAAAAACCTGAAAGGTAGAGTAAATACGAAATGATTAAAAAAAGCCTAAGAAAAATAGTTCGGAAAATGGCTAACTGGCCTTTAATTGGCCGTCCCGTACGGATTATTGTAGCCGTAATTCGTCTCCCCGAATTCAGGGCTGAATACCTTGATATGATTCGCTCGCAACATGAATTTCAGACACAACAACTACCAGATCTTTCCCGAAAAATTATTGATCTGAATCACCGGCAGACAGCCAGCGAACATGACATAGAAAACCTGATCAAATCCGGCCCTGTCGCCTTGCGAAAGATCACGCGGGATTTGATAGAAATTCACGAGCAAATAAATTCAATATCAAAAACAGTCAACCAGAAAATCGCTGATTACATTGATCAACTTGAAAAAACATCGAGCATTACTGATCAATGCCTGACCGAGATCCGCGTGAAACTGGATGCTGCCTCGAACAGGGCAAACCAGCTGACCGAACGTCTTGAGTTTGTTCGGAAAGAATTAATGTTCGAAATGCGATATGGCGGAAAACCGCCACTTGCTGACACCGACACAACCGCCCGGACCAGGGCTGAAATTCTCAATCCGCAAAAATTGGCAGCAGCCAGAAATGAACAGTTACGTGTCAATCTGGGGTGCGGGCATATCGCACTCGACGGCTATTTGAACATTGATCGCAGGGCATTGCCTGGTGTTGATATTGTCTCTGAAGTCAATCAGTTACCGTTCGCCGCCAACGAGGTGGATGAAATATTTTCGGCACATTTACTGGAACACTTCCCGCAGGAACAACTTCGCCGGGAACTCTTCCCATACTGGATCAAATTGTTGAAAACCGGTGGTGTCTTCCGTTCCGTGGTACCCGACGCCGACTCAATGATCAAGGAATACGTCGATGGCACTTATCCTTACTCATCGCTACGCGAAGTCACTTTTGGCGGCCAAGATTATGATGGCGATTTTCATTTCAACATGTTTGTCCCTGAGCAGATGGAGGATCTACTGCAAGAGGCAGGGCTTTCTGATGTTGAATGGAAAGCCATAGGCCGGAAAAACGGGGCCTGTTATGAAATGGAATTCAAGGCGACAAAGAAATGACAACTGCATCCGTCATCATCAACACACTCAATCGTGCGCAATTGTTGCCGAATGCGCTCAATTCCTTGCTTCATCTTGATTTCGCCGAATTTGAAGTGATCGTTGTGAATGGGCCATCGACCGACGGAACGGAAGAAGTTCTCGATAAATGGAAGGACAGGATAAAAGTGGGGTATTGCCCCGAAGCAAATCTGTCCATGTCAAGAAATATTGGCATTGCCATGTCAAGTGGTGACATTGTTCTTTTTATTGATGACGATGCAGTTCCTGAACCAGAATGGTTAGGCCAGATAATAGAGGGATTTGAATTACCTGAAATTGCGGCCGTGGGCGGAAAAGTATTTGATCACACAGGCTATAATTATCAATACCAATATGCAAATGCAGACCGGCTTGGGCATGGAAGATGTGCGCTAACAGAGCCGTCGCCAAATTATTGCTTTCCCGGATCCCTGGAATTTCCATATATACAGGGAACAAATAGCGCATTCAATCGATCGATACTGATCGAAATTGGTGGATTTGATGAAGAATTTTCATATTATCTTGATGAAACCGAGGTCTGCCTGCGCTTGATTGACCATGGATATGTCATCAGGCAACTTCCGAACGCATATGTACATCACAAATATGCACCATCATATATCCGGAAAAAAGATGCTGCCATTTATCGGTATCCGGTACTCAAATCAAAAGTCTATTTTTCCAACAGGCATGCACACCCATATTTTTCACAGCAGGAAATTGATGCCGATAATATGGCATTCATGCAAAACCATCGTAACGACGTCATCCACTGTATACAATCAGGGCGGTTGACCGAGGCAGATTTAAAACAGTTTGAAGAGCATGCCTCTATGGCTTTGCGTGCTGGTAAAGCAGCCGCTTCAATGCCTCCAAAATTCATTACTGCGGAGTTGCTTGATCGACATCGGAGTGGGTTCAAGCCGTTTGGGCCGAGAACTGCAGCAAAGTCGCCGATTACAATCGTGCTGCTATGTGAAGACTACCCACCCAATCTCCTGGGCGGAATTGCGCGCTTCACTCAGGACAAGGCAACGGCGCTGGCACGACTTGGCCATAAAGTACACGTCATTGCGCGGGGCCAGACTCACAATACGGTAGATTTTGAAGATGGCGTCTGGGTACACCGGATCGTACCTGCAACACATCGTATCCCCGCCGAACATGTGGGTCTCAACATTCCCCAGTCGCATTGGGATCAGTCCAGATCTTTTCTTGATGAAATCGACCGCATTGCCCTGCACCGCCAGATCGATATCGTCGAAGGACCAGTCTGGAATATTCTGGGCATTGCCCCTTTGTTGTCGGGACGCTATCCAGTTGTCACTAGTCTGATGACAACACTCAAGCTCTCACTCCCCTCCCGCCCCGATTTGACAGGCAACCCCGAAACCATGTCGACCTTTGTCAACCCGCTGGTTGCCATGGAAAAATTCCTGATTTCCGAGAGTGATGCGATCCTGGCGATTAGCCAGGGCATTGCCAGGGAAATTCAGGCGGCCTACGACATCCAGATCCGGCGTGAGCGACTGCATGTCTCTCACCTTGGCATGCCGGACTGGGCGTCCGGTCTGCACAGCATCAGGGAGCATCATGCGGCCCCTTCGATCGACATCCTCTTTGTTGGCCGACTGGAGAAAAGAAAGGGAATTGATCTGCTGCTGGAGATTGCGCCCGCGATTGTTCAGCACTTCCCCCAAGTCAATTTCCATATTGTGGGTGACGACAGCATCCCTTCCGCCAAGGGGCGCACTTACCGGCAGGATTTTGAACTGAAATATCCGCAGCTTTGCGGCTCACGTGTCAATTTCTACGGAAAAATCGACGAGCGCAGCCTGCGCAACCGTTACGCCGATTGCGATATTTTTGTAGCCCCTTCGCGATTCGAATCTTTTGGCCTGATTTACGTTGAAGCAATGATGTTCGGCAAGCCCCTGGTGGGCTGCGATGTGGGGGGCATTCCGGAGGTTGTAGACCATGAAGTAACCGGCCTGCTTGTTCCACCAGACAGCAGGGATCATCTTCAGGCGGCACTGGAAACGCTCGTCAGCAATGCAGATTTGCGACAGCAGTACGGTTCTGCGGGAAGACGGAAATACGAACAGCGCTTTTCGGACTCCAGAATGGCCGACTGCTCTGTGGGTCTGTATCAAAGCGTCTTGATGAAGAACTAGGGGCAGATTTTGAACACGATGATCATGGATGCACTGGCCTGCCCTGCATGCAAGGCCACAATGACACGCAAGGTGTCTCAACAGACTGCAAGTGGCGTCATCAAACAAGGCTCTCTTTATTGCGAGCAATGTGAAAAAGACGTTGCTACCATCAGGCATGGCAAAGTGGACTTCCTCCGGATTGAACCATTGACCCCACCTGCCGGCGCCAGCTTGTGCGGCGAGTTCCATTACAAGCGGATTCCATGGAGTGACGAAGCGGTGTCCGCGCTTCATTGCCATGAAGTGGATGTCGGCTGGAACGCCGAAGGATTTACCGGCTGCCTGCAAGCCGGGTCAACCCCGGATTGGCGAATCTACATCGATACAGAGGCTGTAGATCTTTCCCTGAGATTTCTCTCACACGACTGGAGTGGCTGCGTCGCCGTCACCGTCAACGATGGTGCGGCAACGATTATTGATCTTCATAGTGCCGGGGCCAACGGCGTTAATGCCTACGAGATCTACCGCGATCTGCAGGGGCAAAAAAAGATCACCATCAAGCCCGCAGCCGCCAACCCCTTGTCCCGGGGCGAACAGATTTATTTTTTTGGCATGGATGCCGTATTTTCGGGATGGCCGGCAGCCATTGGCGGAAACCGGGGCAACGGATTTCCGGCAGCTTATCAATGGGTGCTTGATCATTCGGGCCCGGATGCGTTAGTACTGGACTGCGGATCGGGCGACAGAAAATACCCCGATCAACGCGTGGTCTCGTTTGAATACATGCCTTTCGAACTCCCGGATGTGTTTGGAGATGGCCACGCGTTGCCCTTTTCCGATGGCGTATTTGACGCTGTATTCAGTCAGGCGGTTATGGAGCATATGCGTAATCCATACCTTGCTGCCAGGGAGATCGCCAGGGTACTCAAACCTGGTGGGCTAGTTTATGTCGAATCTGCTTTTATGCAGCCCTTGCATGCAGTGCCATATCACTTTTTCAATACGACCACCTGGGGCATCGAAGCCATATTCGGCGACGCCGATGTGACCGGGGAGACTTCAGAATGGTTTGGCCCGATTTCAGCCTCGGTCGACTGGTATCTGAATGCCTGCGGGGGCGGGGGCCTTAGTCCGGCAGAACGGGAACAGTTGCGGCAACTATTTCTGAAAATAGATGAGAACGTCAGTTACGAACAGCTCAAGCCCATTGCCAGCGCGGTCTCTTTCTGGGGAATCAAGGCTGGCGCATCATCGGTATGGAAAGAGCTGCTTGCAACCGGCGGCAAGCCTTCGTTCAAATACACCCTCGCCCAGACGTCAGTCCAGGCGCCTCCACCGGTAATCAATACCAATTCCGGACTACCTGATAAAAGTGGGGCCTACCGCCGCTTGCGGTCAGCCATCAGGAAAATCAGGGGAAAGGTACATGCCTGAGCAATTTCACGCCAAAGAATCCCTTCGCCTGCTCTTTGCCCTGGCCTCGCGCGATCTACGGAACCGATATGCGAGTTCTTACGCCGGCGTGGCGTGGAACATCGGTGTTCCGCTGCTTTATGCAATTATTAACGTGGTCGTGTTTTCGATACTGATGAGTGGGCGGATGGGAGCAAGATATGGGGACGTGCCGTTCTCTCTTTTTTATTTTGTCCCACTCTCGCTCTGGGCTTTTTTTTCTGATGTGGTCATCCGCAGCACAGGTATTTTGCGAGAGTACAGTTACCTGATTAACAAAATTGCCTTCCCCTTCTGGATTTTGCCGCTAATACCGATTGCATCTGCTTTATTAAGCCAGGGTGTCCTGCTGATCTTTATCGCGGGACTTATGAAATACCATGGTCTGGTGCCGGCAAGCACTTCGGGCATTTATATCCTTGTCTGGCTGGTCTGCATTTTGCTGACAGTGGGCGTTGCCTACGCTATTTCGGCACTTGCGGTCTATATCCCCGATCTATCGCAGATCGTCCCGGTTGGTGTGAATATCCTGTTCTGGCTCACGCCGATCTTGTATCCATCAAAACTGGTAGAACAAGGCGGAGCGCTGTGGTTACGCTCACTTATCATGGATTACAACCCTTTTTTTAATATTGTTGAATTATCCCGAGACGCCATATTTGGCACAGCCCATATCTCGTGGTTGGCATTAACCACCACCACTCTGGTTTCATTTCTGGCTTTAATCCTTGGTCTATTCGTGTTTCATAAACTCAAGCCAAGCTTCGCTGATGTCATATAAACAGATTGATCAGCTATGACCATAAATGATGATGACCTGACCATCAGGTTTGCGGGTGTTTCAAAAATTTATCATACCTACTCGACGCCCCGGCATCGTCTGCTGGAGATTCTTTCGGGTGGCAAGCGCAATTACGCCCACGAAACAAAAGCCCTTGATGATGTTTCCTTTTCGCTCAAACGAGGCGGCAGACTGGGCATCCTCGGTGAAAACGGCAGCGGCAAAAGCACATTGCTCAAAATTCTTGCCGGGGTGTTGACGCCAAGTTCAGGCACGGTGGAGGTTAAAGGGCGCATCTCGGCATTGCTGGAACTGGGTGCTGGTTTTAACCCGGAGTTACCCGGTGCCGAAAACATCCAGCAGTTCTGCATGTTGCATGGCATGAACAAAGATGAAATAGAACAAGCGCTGCCTGAAATTATTTCATTTAGCGAACTCAGAGAGGCCATTAATCATCCAGTCAAGACCTACAGCAGCGGGATGTCTGTCCGACTCGGTTTTGCCTGCGCGGTTTACGTCAAACCCGAAATCCTGATTGTTGACGAAGCGCTCAGTGTCGGTGATGCGTATTTTCAAAACAAATGCCTTCACAAAATAAAGTCGCTCCTGGACGAGGGTACGACGTTTATTTATGTGACACACGCTGCGGATGCGATCCGCTCACTGTGTAATGAGGGCATATGGATGGAGCGGGGGAAACTCCGGCATTCAGGTACCTCAGCCGAAGTGGGGGCCGCTTACCAGGCGGAGGTATTCCGCCGGATGGCAAATACAGGCCTTGTCACCAACACCCAGACCGCCATGACGCCGCTTGATCCCGAAGGTAGCGAGAAGCATGGATTGTTGATTGATCACGCGCGCCATCGGGCCTTCGAGGACAGGGTTTTACCCCTGCGTACCGGGAGCGGGGAGGCAAGAATTCAGGATATCGCCCTGGTGAATACAGATGGAGCAGATACAGATAGCGTTGAATTCAATGCAAAACTTCGCGTGAGGGTTTTTTACCAGGTTGAAAGTCCTGTCTCTGAACCATGCACTTTGACACTTGGGGTGACCGATAGCAGTGGCCGGCAGGTGCTGCACTTCAATTCAGCATCACAGGGTGTTTTTATTTCCAGAAATGGCACTCACACACTTCGGTTTATAGAATTCGAATTCTGCAACCAACTTTGCCCCGGGGAATACGGACTTATCGCCGGAATTGGAATTCTTTCAAGAAACCCCATAAACAATGGGCAAAGTCTGGTTGAACAGGTAATTGACTATTGCGTCGGTGGATCCCGGTTTTCTGTCCGCTTTCCCCAGAATGAGTCTGGGTACGATTTATGGGGACTTGTTCATATCCCATATTCCGTATCTGATTTCACTCTTGATTAACCTGCCACTTCGATTCCATCGCCAACAATGAAAAACAAGCCACTTTTCAAGAACCTTGATTGCTTGCAATCAAGCATGGAAGACAAGATGCCAGACAATCCGGCTTTATCGGGGTGGTCGGCTTATTCTTGCGCTGATGAAGATGGCATTATTCGCGAATGTCTACGCAGAATTTCCATCAACGTGCCATTGTCTTACACGTTTTTTGAAGCGGGTTGTGCTGATGGCCTTGCCAACAACACGCATCTGTTGCTTCTGGATGGGTATCGCGGCATCTGGATTGATAGTGACAAAAAGAAGATTTTCGAAATGACCGGTGCGTTGGGACAAGCGGTCTTCGAAAAGCTGTGGATTACCGATGCTATCATCGCATCAGGATCAGCGAATTTGCTCGGGCAGCGGGCCAAAAGATTTTTGGGAGAAGAGTCGATTGATTTTTTATCGTTCGACCTTGATGGTAATGATTGGCATATTCTTCCCACATTGCTTGAGCAGTTAAGTCCTAAACTGGTTTGTGTTAAATACAACGCCAAATTTCCCCCGCCCACCCGCCTTGTCATGCGGTATAACGAGAATCTGTCTTCAGCATACAATGACTATTTCGGAGCGTCCCTGCAGTCCTGGGTAGATCAATTGATACCGCGGGGTTATACGCTAGTTTGCTGCAGTCTCTTTGGGGTTCACGCCTTCTTTGTCAGAAATGATCTTCTGAACAGCTTTACGCTTTATTCACCAGAGTCGCTTTACCAACCACATCGCTGTGCGCTTCCGGAGCACTCACAAACGTACGCCCCAACGTTATGCTGGGCAAAGCAGGTTCTGGAAAATATCGAAGTAGATCAGGCGCGCTTTGTACCCGCCCGACAGGGGGCAATCACCATTGACTTCGCCATCCATATTGGTGTCGACCAGTTTATTTCTGGCGATATTGCAAGAGATGGCATATGGGAACCGTTCGAGACACAGGTATTCTCCCGCCTATGCAAGCCGAAGGATATTGTTCTGGACCTGGGTGCAAATATCGGTTGGTACTCCGTTCTTGCGGCGGGTCTGGTGGGCGACGCGGGTCGTGTACTTGCATTTGAACCCGATGAGCGCAACGCCAGACTACTGGAGATGAATGCAGCCATTTCAGATGCTCATGGCGTGATTGATATCTATCGCAGAGCCGTTGGAGAACGCGAATCCGAGGCTTTGTTTTACAGGTCAGAGACCAATCTTGGTGATCACCGACTATTCTCAGACGGATCATCCCGGCAGACCAGTTCCGTCAGTGTTACCACCCTGGATGTGTTTTTTTCCCTCGTGCATACGAGGCTCCCGGATATTGTGAAGTCCGATACACAGGGCTCTGAGGCAAAAATCTTCATGGGCGCCCAGAAACTGTTTGCGAGCGGCTGGCGCCCAGTCATGATTCTTGAATTCTGGCCGTTCGGACTCACCCAGTCAGGCGATGATCCATTAACCTTCTGGGAGCAACTGGTTTGCCTCGGGTACAAAACGTTCGAAGTATTCGAAAATAACCCTCAACTGGTACCAATTTCTGTTGACCGGATCTCTCGTCGCCTCGAGACCGATATTTCGCCAAGCTCCGGGGGGTTCATCAATCTGCTTTGTATTCCGGAAAACTCGGACCGCCTCGCGCTTGTTAGCGATCTCGTCAACCAGGGAGTGCACTCTCACACCAACAGTAATGAATAATCACCGGGGCAAGCCGGCAGCCAGATTTTCCACGCCCGGAGGCTATCCTCTTCGGCCCTGGCATGATCACTGTAGCCTCTCCGGCAGCGCCAGAGCGTGCGATCAGCACACTGGATACAGGCACCTGGCTTGTATCACGCCGGGGCGCTGGGTGCAGGGGCACATGTCTGTGCCATCCGCTCGGCCAGTGCGTGGCTGACCCGCTGTATCACTTCATCCCAATCGCCCTCTTGCTGTTGCCGGAACAGCCGCATGCCTGGATACCAGGGCGAGTCTTCCCGCGTGCGTTGCCAGCGCCATTCACCGGCATGTCGCAGCAATAACCAGCAAGGTTTGCCCAGCGCGCCGGCAAGGTGGGCGATGGCCGTATCCACACTGATGACCAGATCCAGTTGTTCGATCACGATGGCGGTATCGGCAAAATCCGCCAGCGCCTGAGGCAGGCATACCATGCCGGGTTGATCGGCCAGCAAGGCCGCTTCGGCGGGAGTGATCTCTTTTTGCAGGCAGATGAGCTGGGCGCCCTGCCGGGTCAGCGGCAGCAAAGCCGCCAGCGCGATATCCCGGCCGGGGTTGCAGGCGCTGCCCGCGCCCACTTTGCGGCCAGCCCAGGCCAGGCCGATGCGCAACGGGCCGGGGGCCGCTGGCAACTGCAGTTGCCCGGCTGGCGCGGCATCCGCATGCAGATACGCCTTGCCGGTAAACCCGACATCGCCATCAATGCCCAGCGCCAGCGGCAGGCTCATCAAGGGGCAATGGCAGTCATGCGGCAACGGCGGCGCATCGTCACTGACGACCGTCACCCGTGGGTCCACCGACGCCAGCAGGCGACACAGCGCAGCAGGCACCTGCACGATGACCTTGCCGGCCAGGTCGGCCACCCGCGGGATGAATCGCGCAAACTGCAGGGTGTCGCCCAGACCTTGCTCGGCCCAAAGCAACAGCGTTTGCCCGGTCAGCGCAGTCTGCCCGGTCCAGCGCGGCCGGGAGCTGCGCCATTGCGTGGGCGCCAGTTGTGCGGTTTGCCAGCGCCATTCGTACAATCGCCAGCCTTCGACCATATCGCCCAGTGCCAGCCGGCAATGCGCCTGGCCTCGCCATTGGCTTTCCGGTATTGCTGCGTGCCCACGGCAGACAAGCCCCACAGGTAAACCTGCACCGCGCGCTGGTAGGCCAGTTCATCAAACATGCGCTGCGCAGTTTCGTCAGTGGGCGCATCCAGCTTGTACTGCGGTTTGAAACTGCTGCCGACATCGACATCCGGTGCGGCCAGCGCTGGCACACTCAAGGTCATGAGCATGGCAAGACACGCTGATCCGGTGATGCGTTTGAACTGCGCTTTCATCAGACTTCCCTCTCGGCAAAACAGGCAGGAGCAAGGGCGGCGCCGTGATATTCACGGCCCGCAATGGATGATGGTTGTGCGGTCAGACGCGGCGCTCAGCCCACCAGCTCAAAATCCGGCATTTTGAAAACTTTCTGATTCAGTTCATCTTTGGCGCCGTAGTAACGGAAGGTGGGTAAAGGCCGTTTGCCGCTGGTGGGAATCCAGTTGGCCTCCAGCCCCGCTGGCGCGGTGGGGCCGACATACAAGGTGACGCTGCCGTCGGCATTCTTTTTCATCTTTTCCACGTCATAGGTGGAAAGCGTGGTGCGACTGGATTCGCTGTAGATGAACGAGAACGTGGCGCGGTCGTAGACGGTCAGTGCCCAGAACTGCTTCACCGGCATGTCTTTGGGCACGTCCACCTTGTACAGTTTGCCCGCTTCCAGCAACTTGCCGTTTTTGTCGCTCATGGCCACCAGGTACTGGTTGGCCGGGGAGTCGGCAACCACTTTGGGCATGTAGGTACACCAGAAATACTCGGCGGCGCGTTCGGTAATGTCGATGCGGTCAGGGTAAGTGAAGGTGAACATGTGGTTCTGGTCGGTCTGCAAAATCGAGACGTAATGCCGATCAGGCCAGAACACGCGCTTGACCATTTCGGTATCAAACCACCATTGCAGATAGAACCAGGCATCAATCGCGGCCTGGCACATGGCGCGCTTTGCGGTGTCATCCGGCGAGAACGGCTTGCCTTTTTCAATGCCCAGCGAGGTCAGCATCCCCATCATGACCTTGTCTTGCTCCTTCACCGGCTCGACCGTCATGATCTCGTGCATGTCTTCAAAATGGCGTTCGTCGTAGAACGGCAGCGTGGGATAACGCACGTTGGCCGGGTCAACAAACTTTTGCCGGGGCGGGCTGCCGGCCTGCGACAAGTAATACATGCGCAGCTTTTGCGCGTAGTGATACGCGTCGTCCGTCGTTTTGCCCGCCGCCGGGACAGAGCGAAAAGCGAATGCAATGCGGTAATTGGGCGAGGGCACATGGATATAGCCCGACGGCACGGTGCCGGTGTAGCCAGGCGGCGTGAACAGGATCTTGCCGCCCTGCCCTTTATCCAGCCCGGACGGCCCGACATCGGCAATGGTGAATTGCCAGGCATCCACCACCTGCCCATACAGGCTGCCATCCGGCCCGGCGGGAGGAAGCTCCAGCACCACCGGGCCCTGGCGCAAATCTGAAAACGCCGAAATGTACGGCGTGGTGCTGTTGGCGGTAATGGCCTCCAGCAGCGGCGTTGCTGGTTTTGAGTACGTGATGATGTCGTTGTCTTTCAGGCCCAGCGTCTCAAATGCTGCGCGGCGGAAGGTGTAGATCGCAATAGCCGGCATGTTCCACAGCACGGCTTCAAACGCGCGGTGGTATTTGACCTCGTAATCGAAGTCTTTCATTGAGGTTCTGGCCCCGGCTGGCGGCTGGCCCCCCAACGGCTCGCCCCTGGCGCCAGCCGCGCCCGTCAGTGCAACGGGCTCTGTATCTGCTTGTGCCTCGCCCGCTGAAAGTGTTGCCGCGCCAGCCATGGCGGTGGCGGCACTGGCGAGCAGAAAATTGCGTCGATCCACATCGGTCTCCCTGGTCAAATCACTGCAAAGTGAAGGCACCCGGATACAAACCGGGGCCAAAGGCAATGAATTATCTTAGGCAGACCAGCGGGTTTATGCGCTGGCGCCGGCAAAAACGCGGCAATGACAAAATGAAAAAAGCCCTCTTCCGAGGGCTTTTTCCTGACTGGTCAACGCGCCGGTGCCGGCCTTGCATACAGGACACCTGCTGCGTTTGAGCTAAGGGCGGATCACACCGCGCCGTGCTCAGCGATATTGCGATACTGCCCTTTGTAATACAGCAGCGGCTGCGTGGTGGCCGCTTCTTGCAAGTCCAGCGCTTTCACTTCACCAATCACGATCAGGTGATCGCCCGCGGCGTGTTCGGCGTAAATTTCGCAATCCAGCCAGTGCAGGCTGCCGGCAATGATGGGGTTGCCCAAAGGCGAGGACTGCCAGTCCACCTGGTGCCATTTGTCCGTACCGCGCCGGGCAAACTGGTTGGAAATCCGCACTTGTTCATCCGACAGGATATTGACGGCAAACCGGCCAGCCTGGCGGATTTTGGGGTAACTGGCAGAACTGGACATGACGCTGAATGACACCAGCGGCGGGCTCATGGATACGCTGTAGAACGACTGGCAGGTGAAGCCGATCAGCTCGCCATCAATAAGTGAGGTAATGACCGTGATACCGGATGCGTAATGCCCAAGCGCTTCACGAAAGCGCAATGGCTCGATAGCAGAACTGGAAAGTGACATGACAGGTACTGGATTTCATCCGATGCGCACGGCATCGCCTTCTAATGCGGATCAATATACAGGCCGGCCCGCCAACCCTTGCAGCAATCTGGTTTGGCCAGCGCCAGCAAAGGTCTTCGGGCTTTTGGCTCAGGACTGGTTCAAGAGTTCTCTGCGAACCATATCCGAGCCGGCACTTAATGCGTTCAATTTGCCTCTGGCCACGCCACGCGCCAGCGGGGCCATGCCGCAGTTGGTTGACGGATAAAGCTTGTCGGCATCGACAAACTGCAGCGCTTTGCGGAGCGTATCGGCCACTTCTTCTGGCGTCTCAATGGTGCTGGAGGCCACGTCGATGGCGCCCACCATCACTTTTTTACCGCGGATCAGTTCAATCAGATCCATGGGCACCCGGGAGTTATGACATTCCAGAGAGACGATATCAATACTGGATTTTTGCAATTTGGGGAAGGCTTCTTCATATTGCCGCCATTCCGAGCCCAGCGTTTTTTTCCATTCAGTATTGGCCTTGATGCCGTAGCCATAGCAAATGTGCACGGCCGTTTCGCACTTCAGCCCTTCAATGGCCCGCTCCAGGGCGGCGACGCCCCAGTCATTGACTTCATTGAAGAACACGTTGAACGCGGGTTCATCAAACTGGATGATATCGACCCCCGCCGCTTCCAGCTCCCGCGCTTCCTGATTAAGGATTTTGGCAAATTCCCAGGCCAGTTTTTCGCGGCTTCTGTAGTGGCTGTCGTACAGCGTGTCGATCATCGTCATCGGGCCTGGCAGCGCCCACTTGATCGGCTGCGTGGTTTGCTGGCGCAAGAACCTGGCATCGTCAACAAACACCGGCCTGGGGCGTGAGACGGCGCCCACCACGGTGGGTACGCTCGCATCATAGCGATTGCGGATTTTGATGACCTCACGTCTTGCAAAATCCACCCCGCTGAGGTGTTCGATAAACGTGGTGACAAAGTGCTGGCGGGTCTGTTCGCCATCACTGACGATATCAATGCCGGCGTGCAATTGTTCTTGCAAAGACAACAGCAATGCATCCTGTTTGCCTTCAAGCAATTCTTCGCCTTGCAGTTTCCAGGGCGACCAGAGCGTTTCGGGCTGTGCCAGCCAGGCGGGTTTGGGCAAGCTGCCGGCAGTGGAAGTGGGTAGCAGTTTTTTCACAATGGATAACCTGGTTTTTTTAATGGTTAAAGCGCGTAACTGGCAGACCATTGCTCAAGCATGGTCTGATACGGTTTGATGAAATGTTCTTCAACAAATTTCCCTTGCTCAACCGCCAGGCGGCTACGCTCTTCCCGATCGTAAACAATTTGAGTCAAGGAAAAATCCTGATACTTCAGGCTGGGTTGATAGTGTTTGCCGGCGGGCGAATTGGCATTGTAAATTTCGGGCCGATAAATTTTCTGGAAGGTATCCATGGTGCTGATGGTGCTGATCAATTCCAGATCGGTATAGTCATTCAGCAAATCACCAGAAAAATAAAACGCCAGCGGTGCAACGCTATTGGGCGGCATGAAATAACGGACCTTCAAGCCCATTTTTCCGAAATACTCATCTGTCAGCGAGTATTCATTCTGCTGGTATTCAACACCCAGTACCGGGTGCCGGTTTTCAGTGCGATGATAAATCTTGCTGCTGGACACGCTTAGACAGATCACCGGCAACTTGTTAAAGCTGGCTTTGTATTCGCTTGAATTGACAAAGCACTTGAACAGCTTGCCGTGCAGTTCACCAAAATGATCCGGCAGACCAGATTCAGGCTGGTTGCGGGTGTGTTCCAGCAAGAGCACGCTGAAATCATAATCGCGCACGTAGGATGAAAAATTGTTGCCGACAATGCCTTCAATGCGCTGACCGGTTTTGCGATCAACAATGTGTGTTTTCAGAATCTCGATCAACGGCAGCGCATTGCCATTGGTTGCGCCACCCATATTCATCTCGACAGAAATGATCTCAAGATTGACCGCATAACGATCACCCTGCGGGTTATCCCAATGCGCCAGCGCATTGAAACGATTGTCGATCATCCGGAAGGTTTTGCGTAAATTCTCCTGGCGGCTGGGGCCTCTGGCCAGGTTCGCAAAATTGGTGGTAACACGCGTGTTTTCTGAAGGATGATAATCTTCATCAAAACCAATGCGCTTGATGGAAAATGTGAATTCTTGAGTCATGGTGATCTGGCACTCTGATTGCTGAGATAAAACCTGCGCTGATTTCGTGCTTCTTTTGCACTGCTCTGTTTTCTTTTCAGGCATTTGTTTAAATCAGCGGCCTTTATATTGACGATAATCAAGGCAAATTTTATGACGACCAATCCATGAGTAAAAGTGATTTTATCTCATTGAACGATTATTTTTGCTCATGACTCACACACCAGCCGTAGCACACAGCAGCACCTGAGAAACAAAAACCCTGGCGCCAGGGCACCAGGGTTCAGCCAGGCCGCCACGCAACAGCGCTTAGCCCAGTTCTGCGCGCAAGGTCCTGGCGGCGTTGACCATATTGGTCAGCGCCGGGATCACCTCTTGCCATTGGCGCGTCTTCAGGCCGCAGTCCGGGTTCACCCACAGGCGCTCAGCCGGCACGCGTTCCGCCGCTTTCTTCATCAGTTGCACCATGTGCGCTTCGCTCGGGATATTTGGCGAGTGGATGTCATACACGCCCGGCCCGATCTCGTTCGGGTACTGGAAGTGCTCGAATGCATCGAGCAGCTCCATATCCGAACGCGAGGTCTCGATGGTGATCACATCTGCATCCATGGCGGCAATCGCCTGGATGATGTCGTTGAATTCCGAATAGCACATGTGGGTGTGAATCTGCGTGTCGTCCTCTACGCCATTCGCGGTCAGCCGGAACGCGGCCACCGCCCAGTCCAGATACGCTTGCCACTGGGCTTTGCGCAGCGGCAGGCCTTCACGCAGGGCTGCTTCGTCAATCTGGATCACCCGGACACCGGCTTTTTCCAGGTCTTGCACTTCCTGGCGGATGGCCAGCGCAAGCTGGTAGCACGATACGGAACGCGGCTGGTCGTCACGGACAAAAGACCAGTTCAGGATCGTCACCGGGCCGGTCAGCATGCCCTTCATGGGTTTGCGGGTCAGCGACTGGGCGTATTTGATCCACTCCACTGTCATTGCTTTGGGGCGGCTGATATCACCAAACAGGATCGGCGGCTTCACGCAGCGGGAGCCGTAAGACTGCACCCAGCCGAACTGGCTGAACGCGTAACCATCCAGTTGCTCGCCAAAGTATTCCACCATGTCGTTGCGCTCGGCCTCGCCGTGTACCAGCACATCCAGCCCCAGCGCCTCTTGTTCGCGCACGCTGCGCTCAAT
Organism: Silvimonas iriomotensis; assembly: GCF_014645535.1. Classification (NCBI taxonomy): domain Bacteria; kingdom Pseudomonadati; phylum Pseudomonadota; class Betaproteobacteria; order Neisseriales; family Chitinibacteraceae; genus Silvimonas; species Silvimonas iriomotensis. The sequence continues at coordinate 374,104 of NZ_BMLX01000003.1, read as the reverse complement.
CTCGGCGCGCATGGCAGTCAGATAGCCTGTTGCGCCCAGTTCGCCACGCTTGTGCTGGCTGCGCGCCTGGCGGATTTCTGCGGTTTGCGGAAAAGAACCGATGGTCGTCGTCGGGAATTTCGGCAGGTTCAACACTGCGGCCTGCTTGAGTGCACGTGCGGCATACGGGCTTTTGCGCTGACCCAGACTGGCGGTGATGCTGGCCAGCGCGGCCTTCACCGCCGGGTTGTTCACGCGCGGCGAGGCACGACGCGTGGCAATGGCCGCCTGATTGGCATCCAGCGCGGCCTGCACCGCAGCGCGCCCATGATTCAGTGCGCTGGCCAGTACTGACAACTCATCCAGCTTTTGTCTGGCAAACGCCAGCCACGATCTGATCTCGGCATCCAGCGCCTGTTCGCTCTCCAGATCAACCGGCACGTGCAGCAGCGAGCAAGACGGGGCAATCCACAGGCGATCACCCAATCGCCCGGCGATCGGCGCCAGCCAGTCCAGCACGGCGTTCAGGTCGGTTTTCCAGATGTTGCGGCCATTGATCACACCCAGCGAAACCACGCGATCTGCCGGCAATTGGTCGATCAGTGCCGCCACCTCAGCGCGGGCGTTGATCGCGTCCAGATGCACACCCTGGACCGCCAGCCTGGCCACCAGCGGCAGATTGCTTTGCAACTGGCCAAAGTACATGGCCAGCAACAGTTTAACCTTGCCGGTATTGAGGATCTGATAGGCCTTGTCGAACGCCGTTGCCCAGCCGGGTTCCAGCTCGGTAACCAGAATCGGCTCGTCAATCTGCACCCATTCCACGCCCTGTGCGGCCAGGGTGGCCAGCAGTTCCACATAAGCGGGTAGCAAGCGATGCAGCAGCGCCAGCTTGTCGGAGTGATCCTTGGCCTTGCCGATCGCCAGGTAAGTCACCGGGCCGATGATGACCGGCTTGGCCTGCACGCCCAGGGCCTGCGCCTGCGCCAGTTGCGCCAGCAAGCGCGAGGCATCGAGCTTGAATTCAGTGTCTGCGCTGAACTCCGGGACGATGTAGTGATAGTTGGTATCAAACCACTTGGTCATTTCGCCGGCCGCTACCCCGCCGCAGCAATGGGCGTGGTCCTCTGCAGACTGCGCAGAACGGCCGCGGGCCACCCGAAAATAGTTATCCAGCGCATCGCCATGAAACCCCTGAACCCGCTCCGGCAGGTTACCCAGGGTGAAACTCATGTCCAGCACCTGATCGTAGAAGGCAAAGTCGCCAACCGGCACCAGATCAAGGCCGGCCTGGTCTTGCCAATGGCGCTGCCGCAATTGCGCGCCGACGGCCTGAAGTTCATCCCGGGATGACTGGCCTTTCCAATAGGACTCCAGCGCAAACTTCAGTTCACGCTTCGCGCCGATGCGGGGAAAGCCCAGGTTGTGGGTACGTGCCATGGTCATGCGTCCTGGTGATGGAATTCAGATGCCATCATCGTAGCGGCGCATACTCCATGAAGAAAAATGGTATTGTTTCATCCATCAATGAACCTGCGTCATGGATTAGGACAATGCCCATTCTTGAACGTATCCACCTTGCCATCCTGCGCGAAGTCGACCAGCGTGGCTCACTGACCGCAGCCGCAGAGCAACTGAACCTGACCCAGTCAGCGCTCAGCCACACCATGCGCAAACTGGAAGACCAGCTTGGCATTGACGTCTGGCATCGTGAAGGACGCAGCCTGCGCCCCACCCAGGCTGGTGAGTACCTGCTTGCCGTGGCCAACCGGCTGATCCCCCAGCTGGGCCATGCGGAAGAGCGCCTCCGCCAGTTTGCCAAGGGCGAGCGCGGCGCATTGCGCATCGGCATGGAATGCCACCCGTGTTACCAGTGGCTGCTCAAGGTGGTCGCCCCATATCTGACCGCCTGGCCCGCGGTGGATGTGGACGTGAAGCAGAAATTCCAGTTCGGCGGGATCGGCGCCCTGTTCGGTTACGAGATCGACATGCTGGTCACACCAGACCCGCTGCACAAACCGGGGCTGCAGTTTGAACCGGTGTTTGACTACGAACAGGTACTGGTCGTTGGCCCGCAGCACCCCCTGCGCGGCATCGCCTTTGCCACGCCGGAACAATTGCTTGAGGAAACCCTCATCACCTACCCCGTGGAAACCAACCGGCTGGACATCTACACCCAGTTCCTGATGCCGGCCGGCGTTACCCCCAAACGCCACAAACCCATCGAAACCACCGACATCATGCTGCAAATGGTCGCCAGCGGACGCGGCGTGGCCGCACTACCGCGCTGGCTGGTTGAGGAATACGCAGAAAAACAGGACGTCTTCCCGGTTCGACTGGGCGAACACGGCATCGCCAAACAGATTTTCCTGGGCGTACGCGAAGCAGACACCGAAATCGACTACCTGCGCGCCTTTGTCGAACTCGCCCGCAACCACCGCCAGCCTGGGTGACGGGCGGGGCTAAGGGTTCAAGTGCTGGCGCTTAGCCCCGGCGTTGTGACGATTGGCGACACATGTGGGAATATGGCGGCCACCGAGGTACCGGTTGTTACTTAAATGGAACAAAAAGAAGGGAGCCAGCAAAATGGCCTCGTTCACGCAGCCTGATTGGAGACGTCTGCTTTTAAAAGGTCACTGTAGGCCAACGTAGATTGGTGGAGAGCAAGAACAAATGGATTCAATCGAAGAAGATTCAGAGGCACAAATCAGCCTCAAGTGGCATGCCATTGTGAACGCGATTGGCATAGCTATCGTCGTTTGGGGGATACGTATATGTGCCCCACCTCCTGCAGGAGAAGAGCGCGGACCCGGCGACGGATTCGTATTCTTGGTCGTAGCAATGCTGCCAACATTTCTTTTCATGCTGGAAAACCTGGGCGCATTGGCCGTCATTTTTTTCTCTGGAAAAGAAGGAAAGCTCAGAGCCGTGACCCACTGGCTGGGCATTTTGGGGGTATGGGTCATTGCAATCATGCTTACGCTTAAATTCACCTGGTAATTGGGTCAATATCAGCAGATGACCACCAACAGTGACATCCTGGTTGGCACGAACATCAGGCTGCTGGATTTCCCCTGACTGGCTCACACATGACCAGCCGGCAAGCGAACAGGAAGAGATGCGAAGTCTGGCTGGGCAGGCGTCTGAGGTAGAGTCCGCCTTCCAACGCGAAAATAATGCCGGAGACTGAGCGTGTCAGAGCCAGAAGAAAAACAAGTAGCGGTTAAGGCACGTGTCCTCGAAAACGCCCCCTCATATCGCAATGGCGTTGGCGCCGACTCTGTATGGGCAGCGATGAGCCGAGGCAGCCAGTGGCCGGGTGGCTTAGGGCTTGGGCCGACAATGAAAAGTAGCCCCTAAAAGCACAGGGAAGGCAGCGCTGCCTTCCCTGTTGTTGTATCGAGGTGTGCCGAAGATCAGAACCGCGCTTCCATCCCCACATGGAACGATTCGTTCCGGCCAGTCTGGTTATCCAGCGAGCAACTATAATCCACCGTGAAAACCATGTCGTTGCGCAACTGCAGCTTGCCGCCCAGGTCCAGTTGCCACTGGTTGCGCTGGGCTTGTTGCGGGTTGACGGTGTATACCGGGGCGAGTGCACCCATGTCGGCGTAGCTCATGCTGGCCTGATCGGCACCTTCAAAATGATGCTGGAATTCCAGCTGGCCGCGCGGCAGCAGGCGGGCAGTGCCCACATCAAAACTGCCCTCACCGCGCAAGCCGACCTTGCCAGTGGTCATCTTGATGGTCTGATCGGCATAGCTCAAGGCGCTGACACCGGCGGCGGATTCGGTGTAGTCATCCAGGCGGGCGGTCATCAGGTCCAGCCGGCCATAAGGGGTGACCAGCCAGTGCACGTCACGCAACTGGTAGCCGCTGACCAGCGACCCAAAAACCTGCGAGCCATTGCGCGAGCCAGTGGCGTAGCCGCCGGTGTCGGTGATGTAGCGGTTCAGGTCAAAGTTGATGTCACCGTAACCCAGCACACCGTCAATGAACAGCAAGTCCAGCGGCCGCCAGGAGCCATAGCCCACCAGCACGGTGGTGCTGCCGGTGCTCTTGCTGCCGTTGTCGCCCACATCACTGGTATCCCGGCTGTACCCGCCGCCCACACCCAGCGTCAGTTGATCATTGACGTGGTAATCGCTACCCAGGCTGATGCCATCGGTGTGGAAGTGGAAATGCTCCTGATAGCTATTGCCGTCACGCTCGCCCAGATTGATGTTGCCGCCAATCCAGAAGGTCAGATCCTGCCGTTCTGCCGGCGGGCTGGCCGGTTTGGCCGGTGCGCAGGCGGTGTTCTGATCGGGATTGATCTGGCGATCCTTGCTGGCTGCCGGCGTGCAGTCAGCCGGCGCAGTGCCTGCGGCATGGGCGTCCGGTTTGGACGCCCCTTGCACGCCAAAGGAACTGATCCCCAGACCGAAACTGGACTGGCCCCAGCCATCGGTATGCAGGCTCTCCAGACGATGGTTGAAGTTATCCAGCTGGGCGCTGGCAAACCGGCGGGTTGCATCCGCCTGCGCGGCCAGCAGTCCCAGCACTTCGGCATCATGCGATGGATCCAGGCGCGGATTCACCGTCACCGTCGCCGTCCCCTGACTGGTGCCCCAAGCGTTGGAGAGTGCGTAGCCAATCGCCGCCGAACCCGTAAAGGTCGCGGTGGACGCATACACAATCGTATTGCCCTGCACCGTGGCCGTGCCGTTGGCCGGCTGACTGGTAATGGTCAGACCCGTGAACGGGCCGCCAGTGGCGACGGCGCCGACATCCAGCGTCAGCGTCTGGCCAGAGACCGCGGTGGCGTTGACTGCGCCCAATACCGGCGCGGGCAACATGACCTGCAAGGTGACCGTCGCCGCTGCGGAAGTCCCCGCGGCATTGGTCGCCGTATAACTGAAGCTGTCCGGGCCGGTGTAGCCGCGAGCAGGCGTATAGGTCACTGCAGGTGTGCCTGCAGCCACCGCCTGGTGAGCCATCATGCTGGCACCGACGGGCGCGCCATTCAAAGTGAGCGTGCCATGCTGTGGCGCCGTCACAATCGTCAATGAGGTGACCGGCCCGCCCTGGATTTCCAGGGAAATGGCATTGGCCCCGCTGTTGGACACCACATTGGTGGCTTGCGCTTGTGGTGCCGGCAACATTGGGTTGACGGTAATGTTGACCGTGGCCGGAGCCGACGTGCCGCTCGTGTTGGTGGCGGTGTAGGTAAAACTGTCGGTCCCGTAATAACCCGTGGTTGGCGTGTAGCTGATGGCCGTGCCGTTGATGGCGACCGTGCCGTGCGCCGGTGCCGTCGGCACCGCTACACTGGCCGCTGTCCCGCCCGTCAAGGCCAGTGGGACCACGTTGTTGCTGCTGTTGAAGGCCACCGTATTACTGACCGCCCCTGCTACTGGCAGCGCCTGGCCAATGGTGATCAGATAGGTATGAGCGCCGGTAAACGGAGCCCCGGTACCGGTAGTGTGGTCTGAGACGGTGATCGTGACATTGAACGGGCCCGCCGCAGTTGGCGTGCCGGAAATCACCCCGGTGCTGGCATTGATGGACAGCCCGGTCGGCAAGCCAGTTGCCCCATAGGTATAGGATGGCGTGCCGCCGCTGGCGCTGACCGTTTGGGAATACGCCACCCCGGCTGGCCCGCCAGGCAAGCTGGCGGGGGAGATGGTGATCGTGGGCGTTGCCACCACCAAGGTGTAGGCGTTGGTGACGGTAACGTTGGTGTGATCCGTCACCGTAATGGAAAAGGTGGATGGGCCTGCCGCTGTTGGCGTGCCAGTAATGGTCCCGGTGCTGGCGTTCAGCGTCAAACCGGCCGGTAACGTGCCGCTGGTCACGGCATAGCTATATGGCGAGGTCCCACCACTTCCGGTCACGGACTGGCTGTACGGCGTGCCGATGGCCGGTGCAGTCAGTGTGGCCGGGTTCAGCGCCAGGCCGGAGGGGTTGATGGTGACGGAGAGCGTGCTACTGGTGACGCTGACCCGCGTTGGCGTGCTGCTGTCGGTCGCCGTGATCTGGAAGGTAAACGTGCCGGCGGCCGTCGGTGTGCCGGTCAGTACCCCGCTGGACAAAGTCGTACCGACAGGCACCGCACCGCTGGTCACCGCGTAGGTATACGGCCCCGTGCCGCCGCTGGCGGTGTTCATGGACACGGTCAGTGGCGTACCCGCGGTACCGGTGGATGTGGCTGGCGGCGAATAACTCAAAGTCGGCGGGTTGACCGACAAGGTGACGGTGGCCGGAGCCGACGTGCCACTTGCGTTGGTGGCCGTATAGGTAAAGCTGTCTGAGCCCCAGAACGATGAAACCGGGGTATAGCTGATGCTGGTGCCACTGACGGTGGTCGTGCCATGTGCCGCCGGCGTTGCCACGGCCACGCTGGTAGCCGTACCGCCGCTCAGGCTCAGCGCGATGTTGATGTTGCTGCTGCCATAGGGGATGCCGCTGACGCTGACGGCCCCCGCGACCGGCGGTGCGATATAGGTGAACAGGTCGGCAGACCCGGTTGAACTGGTGCCGTTGGGCGTGGTCACGGTGATGTCGTAGGCCCCCGCAGAACTGGCGGGCGAGGTGACCGAAATCGAACTGTCGGAATTGACCACCACGCTGCTGCCCGCCGTGCCACCAAACCTCACCGCTGTGGCGCCGGTAAACCCGGAACCGGACAAGGTCACCCGGGTTCCGCCGGCAGTGGGGCCGCTTGTGGGGCTCAGGCCGGATACCGCTGGCAGGGGTAGATAAGTGAAGGCATCAGCACCGGTTACCGAGCTGGTGCCGCCAGGCGTAGTGACGATGATATCGACCGTGCCCACACCTGCTGGTGCCGTGATGGTGATACTGCCGGCATTGTTGACGGTGAGGCCAGTGCCGGCCGTGCCGCCAAATCTTACTGCGGTGGCTCCGGTAAAGTTGCTCCCGGAAATGGTCACGCTAGTGCCACCACCTTGCGGACCCGAGTTGGGCGACACATTGCCCACGGACGGTGGGGCGACCCAGGTATATTGATCCGCAGCACTCGTCGTACTGGTGCCCCCTGGCGTCGTCACGGTGACATGCTGTGTACCGGCACTCCCGGCCGGAGCGGTCGCGGTAATCTGCGTTGCACTGTTCACCGTAAAGCTTGCGGACGTACCACCAAAAAACACCGCAGAGGCTCCGCTGAAATTCGTCCCGGTCAAGAGTACGGTGGTGCCACCCGCAGTGGGGCCGGAAGTAGGCGAAATGCCGGATACCGTGGGTGCCGTTACGTAGGTGTAGTGATCGGCTGTTCCGGTTGTACTGGTGCCGGAAGTTGTGGTGACCGTGACATCAACGGTACCGGCGGCACCGGCCGGGACCGTGACGGTGATGGAAGTCGCGCTGACCGCGCTAAAAGTGCTCGCACTGGTGCCGCCAAACTGCACACCTGTCGTGCTGGAAAAGTTTGTACCGGTGATGACAATGGTATTGCCGCCGGAGACCGGGCCGGAAGTTTGCGACAGACTGGTGACGGTCGGCGCAGGGGTGTTATACGTATACTGGTCCGAAGCACTGGTGCTGCTGGTGCCACCCGGATTGGTGACGGTGACATCCACGATCCCCACCGTGCCGGCAGGCACCATTGCGCTGATCGTGTTGCTGTTGGTGACCGTAAAGGATGTGGCGTTGGTCGAGCCAAACTTTACGGCGCTGACATGGCTAAAGCCGCTGCCAGAGATCGTGACCACGTTGCCGCCGCTGGCAGAACCATTGTTGGCAGAGACGCTGCTGACAGCAGGGGCCGGGACCACAAACGTGACGGACTGTTGCGCGTAGGGTGGAAATGCCCCGGTGTAGTACGTATAAGTGACGGTCCCGGTAGACTGGAAGGTGCCGTCTGAAGTCGGGGTATAAATGAATTCTTCAGAGGTCCCCGTGGTGTCCACGGTCAGGTAGCTATTGATCGCGCCAGTATCGCCAGCACTGTCGGTATAAAAGCCGCCTGCACCAGTTGAATTGTCAAAGGATGGATCGCAGGCGTTTGCGCTGCTGTAGATGTAGTTATTGGGGCCGCTCGTACTGGAAACCACCAGCGTACAGTTTGCTGAGGCAGTCGCTGCATACAACACACTCAGCACTACCAGCAGCAGTCGTTGTAAGGACCGCGCCACCCGGCTTTGCCCAATGACATTCAACCACGACCGCCCCCCGGTCACGGCAGCACGGCCCCCTCGGCCGTTTTCCCGCAAGACACTCATTTTTTTCCTCACCTGCGCCGCTCATGGGCGGGCTTGTATTCTGATTCGTGTATCCAGGTGCAGACATTCCAGAAAAAGTGTCCGCATCCTGATGTTTTTAATGACTTTGTGATCGCCGTGGATGCTATTGGCATGAAAAACAATGGTCAAGTTACCGACGGCTTTTCGCGACGGTTTTCACCTGGAAACCACAGTTTGATTTGTAAACGGCTCGTCATTGTTTCTTGTGGCCAACACAAAATCACCTGTCAACAACACCAGATAAAACCCGACGAAAACATTACTTGTACCTTATAAAAATCCATTTGCAGTGTTCCGCCGCACTACTTTGGCTGTTCGTTAAAAAACAAACAAAGAGGTCATGATGAATCCGTATTTGGGTGAAATACGGATACTGATTGTTTTCTTGGCGTGTCTGACGTTCATGAGGCAGTCCTGACCGGCCGACATGTGGTGCACACGGTCATTGGTTGCCGTTAAAAGGGGCCCTTCTTCCAGTCACTCTCGGGACACCGAGAATTGCCGCTGCTTTTGCAGGTGCATACAAGGAGCACTTTGGTACCCAAAGCAGCCAGCATTCCAGCAGGTTCTTAAGGTCAGCTCAGGCCGATAAGCCGAAGTTTCAGCATCGGCTTAGCACTATCGTCTGGATGCCCAGATCTGGTTAACCATCACGAAGGGCAAATGGCTCAGTGCTTCGTCTTTGCGCACAGCGATCAGAAAATCCAGCCCGGTCATGATGGGCATATTCCAGTCAGACAGGATCATATCCACGGTCTGGCGCTTCAGAATGCGCAAAGCCTCAGCACCGTCTTTGGCCTGGACCACTCGCTCAATGCCCATGCTGCGTAATTGCGTCAGAGTGGCCTTGCGCATGGGTTCAAAGTCATCCACCACAAGCACCACCAGTTCACCAAACTTTCGCATCCGAGCACTCCCGGTTATGTCTGTTTGAAGCGGGCGAGCGAGGCCACCTTCTGCTCAATATCGCTTTCATGGTCCGCATAGCGGGCGGCAATGGCCCGGAATTCATCCTGCAGGGTGATAAATGCCGCCACGATGTCCGGGTCAAAGTGTTGGCCTGCACCGGCCACGATGATTTCTGTCGCCGCTTGGTGCGACATCGGCGCTTTGTAGACCCGGCGGCTGATCAGCGCATCGTATACATCGGCCACTGCCATCAAACGCGCACTCAGTGGAATGGCATCTCCCACCAGCGCTTGCGGGTACCCGCTGCCGTCCCACTTTTCTTGATGGGACAACGCTACCTCTTTGGCCAGCAGAAAAAATTCGACGGGCCTACCTAGCAGCCGCTCAGCATTTGCCAGCGCGTCGTGCCCTAGCGTGGTGTGCGTTTTCATCACTTCAAACTCTTCGACGGTCAGTTTGCCAGGCTTGAGCAGAATGAAATCCGGAATGCCGATCTTGCCGATATCGTGCAGTGGCGCCGATTTGAACAACAAGTCGATATAGTGGTCGGTCAACATGGCGGCGAAACGCGGATGCTGCCGCAGGCTTTCGGCCAAAGCCTTTACATAGCTTTGCGTGCGCAGGATATGGTTGCCGGTTTCTGAATCCCGAGTTTCTGCCAGCGAGGCCATTGCGGTAATGGTTACGTCCTGAATGGCCACCATTTCTGCCGTGCGCCGCGCCACCTCGTGCTCCAGATGCGCGTTCTGGTCGCGCAGCAGATCGGTGACCGTTTTCAGGGCCAGTTGGGCGTTGACGCGCGCCTGCAGGATATCGGGTGAGATCGGCTTGGGAATGAAATCCACCGCGCCCACTTCAAAACAGCGCACTTCATCAATCTGGCCGGTCTGCGCAGAAAAAAAGATGACCGGGATATCGCGCGTTGCATCTTGCGCCTTCAATTGCAGGCATGTGTCGTAGCCATCAATGCCCGGCATCATGATGTCCAGCAGGATCAGATCCGGTACAGGCTCGCGCGCAGCAATCTCGAGCCCCTTCTCGCCCGTAGTGGCCGTTTTGATCCGGAACCTGGGTTTGAGCAATTGCGTGGCCAGATGCAGCACATCGGGCGTGTCGTCCACCACAAGAATCACCGCTTTACCGTGTTCATCCGTCATGTCTCCGCCTTTACTCCTGACATGGCCATGGCAATGTGCAATTCTGCCAGTGCCGCGTCGAAATCAAACGCATACAACGCTTTTTCGATCAGGCCAAACCGCGAATTGAATGCGCCGCGCAGCAGACCAGCCCACTGTTCAAGCACGTCGCGGGCTTCGACATCATTGTCGGCCATCAACGCGGTCAACCTGGCGCACACCGGCGCCAGTTGCTCTGGCTGGGGGGGGTGGTCTGCAACTGCAACCACCGGCTCTGGCATAGCAGCGTCAATGGCCGTAACCAATGGCGCCAAAGACGCTGCCAGTGCGTTCAGCGCGGCAGCGATGGCATCACCGTTTGCCGCTACCAGTGCCAGCTCAGCTGCCTCAGCCAACGCCTGCACCTCGTGCGCGCCAATCTGGCCCGCTACGCCTTTGGTGGTATGAGCCAGCCGCACTGCCGTGGCGGTGTCGCCTGCGACTTGGGCATCACGCATTGCCGCCACTGCATTGCGCTGGCCTTGGGCGAAACGGCGCAAAAGATCATGATAGACACGCGCATTGCCACGCACCCTGTATAGACCGTCAGTGGTGTCCAGACCGGTTATCATGGGTGTGTCCAGCTTTGCGGTATCGGCGGCCTCTGGCGGGGGTTCTGTTCTGGCTGCAACGGGCAACCAGCGTCGGAGCACTTGCCATAACGCCCCAGGATCAATCGGTTTGGCCAGGTGGTCATTCATCCCCGCGTCCAGGCACAGTTGCCGATCAGCCGCCATGGCATTGGCGGTCATCGCCACAATGGGTTGACGGTAACCCAGGCGGCGTAACTCCTGGGTGGCCGCCACGCCATCCATCACCGGCATCTGCATGTCCATCAACACAAGGTCGTAATTGCGCGCAGCCATCTGCCCAAGCGCGATCTCACCGTTCTGGGCCACATCCACTTGAATACCCCCCTCGGCCAGCAGTTCAACCGCCACTTGCTGATTAAGATCGTTGTCTTCTACCAGCAAGATGGTCAGGCGCTCCGGATCAGCCAGGCCGCCGATCTGGCCCTCATCCAATACATCATGATCCGTCGCAGGCCGCCCGCCGAAGAGCCCGTTCAGGCAGGTGCGCAAATGGCCAAAACTGACGGGTTTGCGCAGCAGCCCAGCCAATCCGCACTCGACCAGCATCCGGTAAGTGTGTTCATCACCATGTGCGGTGACCAGCACTATGTGCGGCGTCAATGACAATACGCTGGAAAAAATCGCCTGCGCCGTCGCAAAGCCATCCATACCCGGCATGCGCCAGTCAACCAGCACCACCTCATAGGGCGCACCATCGTGGTCTGCCTGCAGCGCGTTAGAGACGGCGGCGTGGCCAGAGCCGACGCAGTCCGCGCGCATTCCCAGTTCTTCCAGCAGCCTGACCGCCACGTCGCGCGCCAAGTCGTTGTCGTCTACCACCAGTACCCGGCGGCCACGCAGTATTTCATCGTTGTCCGCAGGGTCTGCTACCGGGACTGAGCCCAGACTGACGGTAAACCAGAAGGTGCTCCCTTTACCTGGTGTGCTTTCTACGCCAACTTGTCCCCCCATCAGCTCGGCGAGCATCTTGCAGATGGCGAGGCCCAGGCCGGTACCGCCATATTTGCGGGTAGTGGATACGTCCGCTTGAGAGAAAGACTGAAACAAACTGGATTGCTGCGCCTCAGTCAAGCCGATACCGGTATCGCTGACCGCGAAATACAGCAACGTGTTATCGTCTTGGGCTTCGACCACATGGGCATGCAAGCGGATCTGACCATGCTCAGTAAACTTGATGGCGTTACTCAGCAGGTTGATCAATATCTGCTTCAAGCGCACGGGATCTCCCGTGAACCGATGCGGCACATCGCACGCGGTATCAAAGACCAGCTCCAGCGATTTGGCGGCGGCTTTTTCCATCACAAATGCGCCAACGTCTTCCAGTAACTTATCCAGAGAGAACGCCACCGTCTCCAGCGCAAGCTTGCCCGCTTCGATTTTGGAAAAATCCAGGATCCCGTTGATGAGCCCAAGCAAGTGCTGGCCAGATGACTGGATTTTGCTCAGATAATCTTGCTGGCGCGGGGCCAACTCGGTTTTTAACGCCAAGTGAGTCATGCCAATGATGGCGTTCATGGGCGTGCGGATTTCATGGCTCATATTGGCCAGAAAATCACTCTTGGCGCGCGTGGCCACTTCGGCGGCTTCTTTGGCATTGCGTTGCTGCTGCTCAGCCTCGAGCCGGTCTGTAGCATCCCGAAAAATGACCACCGCACCATCCAGCTCCCCCACCTTATGCATGGGTGAAATACCAAAATCCACTGGCAGCACACTGCCGTCACGGCGACGCAACAAGCCCGATTGCCCGCTGCCAAATACGCCCAAAGGTCCATCGGTCTGGCCAAAACGGCCCACCTCGTCTGTTTGCGCTATTGCGCCGTCAAATTCAGGCAAACCCCGCCCGAGCAATTCTTCTTCTGCACCCTGCAGCAGTTCCAGCGCGTAGGGGTTTACAAAAACCAGCCGGTTGCGCGCATCGACCCCAATCACCCCCACACCTGCCGACGTGAGAATGACGCGATTGAGTTCTTCCAGCTCAGCGCGCGCAGCCTCATCTGCCTTGCGTTGGGTGATATCGCGCACCGCCACACACACAAAACGCGCTTCCGTGGGCCGCTGGGGTAAGACGGATAGACTGATATCGGCATCAAACTCGCTGCCGTCCTGGCGCAGACCACGGATAACAACACCCCGGCCACCCATGCTGCGCGCACCACCCTCTGCCACAAAACCCGCCCGCGATCTGTCATGTCCTGCCCGGTTTACCTGCGGCACCAATTGTTCGATTGATCTGCCCTGCAATCCCCCCCGTTCATAGCCAAACAGGCTCTCAACCTGCCAGTTGCTCAGCGCAATATCGCCGTTCTCCCCGACCACTAACATGCCATCTGGCGCGGATTCCAGGATGCTGCGAAACCAGTTCTCGGTGGTGGCCAGCTGTTCTTTCTGCTCTTCAAGCTCATTCGCTTGTTGTTCCAGGCGCTCGGTTTTTTCGGCCAACTCGGAATTGTTGTGTTCAAGTGTGCGGGCGTATTCCATTAATTGCTGGCGGGATGAAGCCAATTCATCGGTCTGTTGCTGCAGTTTTTCAACCAGTTCTTTGGCGCGCAGTGTGCGCAGGAGGACCTCCAGTTGCGGCACCGTAACCAGCGCCAGTGTCTGGATAATGCGCCAGTCACGCTCATTGAAGGGGCCGAACGAGGCCAGTTCGATCACCGCCGTTTGCCCGTTGCTTAAACGCAGCGGCACCAATACGATATGGGCCGGTTCGGCACCACCTAGCGCTGAAATCACGTGCAGATAGCCCGCCGGGACGTCGTCGATTTCAAAGGGCGCATGCGCCTGTTGGGCTTGGGCCAACAGGCCGCGCGCGGTCTCTTCGTGTGCGGTACCTTGTGCAGCATTCAAACCATAGCCGCCGCGGTACAAGAGCCCGCTATCGTCGCTGCCCTGGGCATAGAAGGCAGCGGCGCCACAATGCAGCATGGGGGCCAGTTTATTCAGCAACTGTTCGCCAAACCCGGTCAGTGTTTCTGCGGGTTGCGCATTCTCTGCCAGTACGAACAGTCCTTCACGGACAGCCTGGTGATCTTCAAGCTGTTGGGCCAGGGCGTTGTAGGCACGAGCAATGCCGTCGATTTCATCATCGCCGTTGATCTGCGCGCGCGCGCTCAGATCATTGTCCACTTCAGCCCGCAGCATTGCCGCCTGCAAACTGCTGATCTTGCGTGTCAACTGCCGGATCAGACCCAAAGCCGTGATTGTCGCCAGCAGCAACGCTAGCGCCAATGCGCCGCCGGTGGTCAACAGCGCGCCTTGGTAGGCCAATTGTGCCCGCGCAAAATTGGTGGAGGACACCCGCATCTGCAACTCGATGAGCTGCTGCAGGTCGTCACCCACCGCGTTGAACACCGGGGACATATGCTGGTGCACAAATTCATTCAACGCCGCGTTATCGCGTGCCAGCAAAATAGTGTCCAGGCGGTTCAGTGCCGCTTCACCCACGCGCATATGCGTTGCGGTCAATGCGATCAGTTTTGCTTCTTCGGTTGTCTGGTGGTTGGCGGTATATTCATGCCACTGCGCCGCAATGTCGGCGCGCGCGCGCAACAGTTGTGCTCGCGCTTCTTCCCAATCCGTATTTTTTGAATTGAGCCGATACAGCGTCCCAACAACGTCATGTTCGTAGATCTGAGTAGCCCGGGCTAGCTCGCCCAAGCTACGCACGCGATCCTGGTAGGTTGTTTCAACAATCGCGCGCAAATTGGACGTACGGATGATGTTGATCACCCCTTGAAGCATCATGAGCATAAGGATGACGCTCACAAGTGCGATCAGTTTGGTGCGGATGGTCATGGTCGGCCCCTCATCATTGCTCTGCCACCCCGGATTGAGATCTGCCCAGAGGGCGGGGCATGCCAGATGAGTATAGGCAGGGGCAAAATCAGACGCGCAAACCAGGCATAAACAGCTGGCTCGGCTTTTTACAACAGATCAAATGCGATCAGCCTACGCACCTTCATTCCATCGACCTCCCCCAAATTCAGCCCGAGCAAACACTTCAGCCCGATGCCTAAAAGGTCCGCTTTGTAGCGTAAGCGGATTTTCATGGTTACTCATGTGACAGTCCTGACAGTCCGCTTTGACCAATGACCTGCCTGCAGTTTGCTCGGGATTGGCGGCAAATCGGCCAAATCGGTCGTTCATACTTCAACGGTTCAGGGGCCGCAATTCGACGCATAGCGGCCTCTTGCGGAAACTCGTAGGTTATTCCGTATCGTATTTGACCACCCACATGAGCGGTCTTTTTTATAATGCTTTGCGTGGCATGAGCCTCATTCGTTGGAGTCCAAAGACGGGTCTGGAACAGGCAAAAAAAACCGTCCACGTGGAGGGAGGACGGGGAAAAGGTGCTCAAGAGCCGATGAGATGTACGATTTGAGCCTAGGAAAAGAAAACGCTGGATTCAAGAGATATGCCAGTGCCGGTGAGGCCACGGCCCCACCGGTCAGCTAATGGATAACGACAAATCAAGGCGCAGCGATCGGGAACCAGAAATCGAACTTGTCGAAGTAGGTCACCAGTTCATTGAACTTGGCCTTGTCGCCATCAAACTTCACCTCCCCGGTTTCAGACAGATTGCCCAGCTTCAGTTGCCCCAGGGCGATCTTGTCCAGCGTGCTGCGATTCAGGGTAATGGTGGCATCGGCCCCGCTGGGGTACTGCTTGTCTTTGCCGTAACCCAGTACGCCATTCTCTGCATAAAGCGTGAACTTCTCTTTGGTATCCGGGAAGATCAGGTTGAAGTGATAAGTGTGATTGCCCAGTTTGGGCCCGTTGAAGTGCACGCCCAGGAAGTCGAGGAACATTTCTGTGGTCATGCCACGGATAATGTCGGGTGAACTGGTGTTGGGGGTGGCCGCTTTCTGGATGCCGTTACGCAGTTCCTGTGCACCCGACAGATAGAAGTCACGTGCCGGGCCGGATTCGGCCTGATACCCGAGTTGCTCGAGGGCGTCGGCTTCCAGGTTTTTGGCCGCCTGGTTGTCAGGCTGGGCAAATACGATCTTGTTGGTCACGGTAGCTGACCAGCGATAATCGCCCTTGTCAAAGGCCGCTTTGGCGGTGGACATCATCTTGTCCACACCAATCATTTCCACGTACTTCTTCGATTCCTCAACCGGTGGCAGCGGGTTCAGATTGGCCGGATTACCGTCCCACCAGCCTTGATAGAACTGGTACGTGGAACGCACGTTGTGCTTCAGATCGCCGTAGTAACCACGGTTGTAGAACTCTTTGGCCAGGCCATCCGGCAGGACAAACTGATCGGCAATCTCGTGCATGGTCAGGCCTTCGTTGGCCATGCGCAGGACTTGATCGTTAATGTATTTGTACAGATCGCGCTGGTCTTCCAGATGCTTGACCACGCGATCATTACCCCACTGTGGCCAGTGATGGCTGCCCATGGAAACCACGGCATCCTTGCCCCACATGTCCAGCGTGGTATCGAGCGTCTTGCCCCACTTGGATGCATCACGCACCTTGGCGCCGCGCATGGTCAGCAGGTTATGCAGCGTATGGGTAGCATCTTCCGCCAGATCAATCAGCTTGAACTGCGGGAAGTAGAACAGCATTTCTGCCGGGGCTTCTGTGCCGGGGGCCATCTGGAACACGACGTCCACGCCGTCGATGGTCATTTTCTCGCCGGTTTTTTCGATCAACTTGCTGGGTTCAAACAGCGTAATGGTCCCTGCTGCCGTGGTCAGGCCCAGACCGGCACCCACTGCGCCTTGTGGGTTCTTCGGCAGCAAGTTGCCGTACATGTACGAGGCGCGGCGGCTCATCACATTGCCGGCAAATACGTTCTCACTCACCGACTCTTCCATGAAGCCTTCCGGCGCCACGACCGGTACTTTGCCTGCCCGGACGTCTTCTTCCTTCACCACGCCACGAATCCCGGCGAAGTGGTCCACGTGGCTGTGGGTGAAGATCACGCCCGTCACGGGCAGGTTTTCTACCTTGGCGTTGATCAGATCCAGTGCGGCCTTGGCCGTTTCAACCGAAGTCAGCGGATCAATCACGATCCAGCCGGTTTTGCCGCGGATAAAGCTGATGTTGGCCAGGTCGATATTGCGTACCTGATAAACGCCATCGACGACCTTGAACAAGCCGCGCACAGACAGCAGTTGCTCTTGCCGCCACAGGCTCGGGTTCACCGTATCTGGTGCCGGGCCTTGTTGCTTGAGGAAATCGAACTGCGAGAGATCAATCACCGTATTGCCCTTGGCACCTTTGATCACGGGGGAGGGCAAATCGGCGATGAAGCCGCGTTTGACGTCGTCAAAATCCTGTTTGTTATCAAACGGCAGATAGTCCAGCAACTTCTGGTTCTCGGCCTTGGTGAAGCTGGTTGCTGGTTTGGGCCCTTCCGCCCAAGCGTGTCCCAGGGCAAGCAAAAGTGCGGAGGCGATGACAGTTCGACAAAAAGTGGAGCGTTCCATTATTGAGTCCTGGATAAAAAACCAATTACGGAACTGGTGCGGTGACCAGCGGGGGAATAGTTTGTTTTTTATATTCTGAGCGGGCAGAGCGATGGCAGATTTATTACATTCGCCAACGGGTTTAAATTAGGAAGTGATGGACAAAACTGCCAGTTTTTTTACAATTCTCCAGATCTCAGCGAAAGCGAAACGTGCGGGAAGCTACAAGAGCCGGTATGGTTTTCGCGTGTTACAGGAGGGGGTTCTGTTCTTCAGCACTGCGGGGGAACTGAGACAAAGCCGCAGCCTAGATAGGGCCGCCCCTATACTTTGCCTGAAGATTTCATAATCCCGCACAACCAAAACCCCGTCACAGCAATGCGCCCATCAACTTGGCAAGTACTACCTTGAGCGGAAACGGGGTCAAGCAAACAAGAAAAAAGGGTACTGCTACAGGCAACGCGATCAGCAAAATGCCTGCCCTCCCAAAGGGAAACAGACGCATTTGTTTGACCGCCTGGTAGATGGTCTGCACATCTGCCACCGGCCCCAGCTCCGGTGAATCGAGGATGGGTTCGTCTTCAACCTGTTTGCGACCAATCCATCGGTGGTCCACGAGCCGGTGGTGGTGGCTGGCCGTGAAGAAGTGTCAGACCGCTTCCTGTACGAAGGGCGGATTTATATTTCACCGCAGTGGGATGTGGAGCATGCCATCTATCTTGAGGTGGGCGACATGGAAGTAAAGTTCTGTGGTTCCTAACGAATCGAAAGCTTTGCTGTAGTTGCCTACTTAGTTCTGGATTTTTTCCATGCAAATCTGGATTCCGGGGCATGGGTCGGTTTGCCTTCTTTACCTGGGGCAGCCCGAGATTTGGACCGGAATGATTTCCCCAAAGTGGGCAGCATGGGTGAGTGGCAGACATTAGACTTTACGTCTGCTTTTTACGCATCATGCGACATAAATGGCTGCAGTTGCTTTGTCTGCTTTGGCCGAAGAGCGGCCTCACAT
The DNA here is from genome assembly GCF_014645535.1 of Silvimonas iriomotensis. Taxonomy (NCBI): domain Bacteria; kingdom Pseudomonadati; phylum Pseudomonadota; class Betaproteobacteria; order Neisseriales; family Chitinibacteraceae; genus Silvimonas; species Silvimonas iriomotensis. The sequence goes on along the minus strand of NZ_BMLX01000003.1, from coordinate 355,780 downwards.
AGCTCCCGGTAAGTGAAGGGTCAAATCGCCTCAGATTTCTTCGACCAATTTTCTAAGTACCAACGCATCACTTGGGGAGAAAATTCTCTGTGAAGCGGTGGACGACCATCTGCTTCATCCAAATGGCCAGTTTCGCAAGTCCACTCTCAAGATCATCCTCGAGTTGTCTCAGTTCTCGAGGCTCGGGCACTGCAAGGGGGTGGGTCGCATCAATGACAAATGCCGTCGGCTTCCCTGGATGAATCCACAGAATGCGCAGCGCGGAAATCGGCCCCTCTTTATAGAGCAGAACGTCGTTACGCAGCAGCATACGAACCTCCCTGTCCCATGGCATCACGCCGCGCGTTACCGGGAATAGAAATCCAGTCCAGCGGAAGCAGCGGGGAATACGGCAGATCCAGATTCACATCCAGCCGTTTGTTTGCAGCCAAGTGGCGGAGAACCGTCAGTCCTTCCCCGGCGGCAAAACCTTCGGCCGATTCCAGATAACGGAGAAAGCCGCGAAGTGTGCCTCCTTGCTTTGACTGTTTCAGGGTATGAAGGAACCTGTTGCACCGATCTTCCCAGAATCCCGGGTAGGGTGTTTCAACGCCGTCCAGCCTCAGCATTCCGTGGAAAAACAGGAGATTTTTGGCGCGATCGACTGGTACCTCCCTCTCAGTAATGACCCCCCAAGAAGCAACATTCCGGCGATACCAGTAACGGCGTTCAATTTCCAGCTTTTCCACAACACGGGGATTGGATAACTCTTCCGATGGTTTGACCGCGCGGATATGCATTTGCATTCCGGCGGGCGTAAATACATCCAGGACAAAGTCTGAAGTCATGACGATATCGCATCGACTCGACGGGTCATTCGGGTGCTTGACCCCCATTTCCATCGCGATCTCACGCGTTTCATCACGATCCAGCGGGAATTGCTCTCGGATATCCCGAACCGAATCTGACCAGTCAAAGGTCACAAAAGCGTGGGTTTCGATATCTGATAGAAGGTGATGAACCCTTCCGACAACACGGCTAGACATCCGTGTTGAATGGCCGGAGGAGGAGACATCCTGAATGGTCAGCCAGGGGAGATAGTCAACACCATGCCCTTCGCCTCGACCTTCTTTCAGGAAACGAGCGATTTTTGCTTCGTCGATGCCGTACTTGCGCTTTGCCATGTACCCCCCCATCAAACTGCCCGTGAATCTGCCACGGCAGGGGTGACCAAACAAAGTTGGAGACGACACAATGTCTGCTTGTGCCGCCAACTGGATATTTTCGATCCGGACGCTGGGGATGGGATAGAAATGCTGACCGAAGGTGAAGGAGGATGACAAAAGAAAACGCGGCCAGGTAGCCGCGTTTTTTTGTTAGCCATGAGTGTCCAAGTGACTCCCTGCAAGTAAGAACTTTATTCTTCAGGTAAGCACTTCATTCTCTAGATAAGAACTTTATTCTCGCTACACACATCAAAAACCCTCACCCCACTTCCTCACTCAACCGTCACAGACTTCGCCAGGTTGCGCGGTTTGTCGACGTCGGTGCCTTTGCGGCAGGCGGTGTGGTAAGAGAGCATTTGCAGCGGCAGGGTGAGTACGACCGGGGCGAGTGGGCCGGCGGCGGCGGGGAGCGTCAGCACGCGGTGGCTGCCTTCGTGGGCGGATTCGCAGCCGGGTTCGGCCAGCAGGAAGACCTTGCCGCTGCGGGCCTGGACTTCACGCAGGTTAGAGACGACTTTTTCCAGCAGCTCGTCATTCACGGCGCAGGCGATCACGGGCATGTCTTCGTCGACCAGCGCCAGCGGGCCGTGCTTGAGTTCGCCGGCGGCGTAGCCTTCGGCGTGGATGTAGGCGATTTCCTTGAGTTTGAGCGCGCCTTCCAGGGCGATCGGGAACAAGGTGTGGCGGCCCAGGAAGAGTGCGTTGTGGTAGTGGGCCAGTTCTTGCGCCCAGGCTTCCAGCTTGCTGTCCATGGCCAGCACTTCTTCGACTAGTACCGGCAGGCGGTGCAGGGCGTCGGTGATTTCGGTCAATTGCGCGGCCTCCAGCGTTTTTCGGCTGCGGGCCAGCGCGGCGGCAAAGACGTAAAGGGCGACCAGTTGGGTGGTGAAGGCCTTGGTGGAGGCCACACCGATTTCCAGGCCAGCCTGGGTCAGGAACAGCAGGTCTGATTCACGCGTCAGGGTGGAGTGCGGCACGTTGCAGATGGCCAGCACTTTCACGTCGCCGCGTTCGCGCGCAGAGCGCATGGCGGCCAGCAAGTCGGCGGTTTCGCCCGACTGGGAGATCGCGATGATCAGCGTGCCATCTTGCTCACGGCCCTTGCGGTAGCGGTATTCACTGGCGATATCCACGCTGACCGGCAGGCCGGTCCATTCTTCGATCCAGTAGCGGGCAACCAGGCCTGCGTGGTAGCTGGAGCCACATGCAACGATCCGCACGGCGGGCGCAGCGGCGAACAGGGCGTCGGCCTCCGGCCCGAACAGCGCGCTCTGGCAACCCAGTTCCACAACGCGTTGCAGCGTGTTGGCGATGGCGGTGGGTTGTTCGAAGATTTCTTTTTGCATGTAGTGGCGGTAATGGCCCAGATCGGCGGAATCTGCGGCGACGTCCACGGTGCGGGCCTGGCGGGTGACACTTTCGCCAGCGGCGTTGTAGATGCGGACTTCATTGCGGCGCAGTTCGGCCAGATCGCCCTCTTCCAGGTAGATCATGCGCTGGGTGACGGGCAACAGGGCGGCAATGTCCGAGGCAAAGAATTGCTCGCCAAAACCCAGCCCCAGCACCAGCGGGCTGCCACGGCGGGCGCAGATCACGCGGTCAGGAAAATCACGGCTGAGTACGCCAATGGCGAAGGCGCCGGTAAGGCGGCCTACGGTGGCTTGCACCGCGGCCAGCAAATCATTGGCACGTTCCAGATAATGGTGGACCAGATGCGCGATAACTTCGCTATCGGTCTCTGAGGTAAAGCGGTAGCCCTGTGCTTGCAGTTCGGCGCGCAAGGCATTGTGGTTTTCGATAATGCCATTGTGCACGATCAGCACGCTGTCGCCGCCCAGGTGCGGGTGGGCGTTCAGCTCTGTCGGCGCGCCGTGCGTGGCCCAACGGGTGTGGGCAAGGCCGGCCAGTGCGGTCTGGCCCTGTGCTTTGGCGGCCAGATCCGCAACGCGGCCGTTGACCCGGACCCGGTCGAAATGACCGGTGGAAGACAAGGCCAGGCCGCTGGAATCGTAACCCCGGTATTCAAGCCGTTGCAGCCCGGCCAGCAGCATGGGCACAACATTGCGTTCCGAGATGGCACCAACGATTCCACACATGGGGTAGTTCCTGTATCACGATTTTGTTGCCGCGCAACAACGCGCGGGGAAGCACCGAAATGTACGCATCGGCACTGGTATCGTCGTTACACAAAAACCCTGAAACCACTTAGGGGGTTTGTAGTGGTGAATGTAACACTACTTCATCGCCCGACAATCATCACCAAACCCGCATTAAATATGTATTTAACGCAGAACCCAGCGAAACATTCATGGCAAAAAACCGCACCATGGGATGATACCTTTTTTCAAAGTGGTATTATCACTTACCGCAAGCCGCTGCAGTCATTCGCCGGTTTTTTTCCAGCCAGAGCCGTGTTGCTCCAGGTTAAAAGGGTTAAAAGCGAATCACGTCGCCTTGCAGCAGGCGCTTGAGTTGCAGGCCGGCGCTGGCCTGGCCAGTCAGTTCACGCATGATCAGTTCATGATCAAACGGTTTCAGGTGCGTGATGCGGATGTCCAGCCCGCCCGGCAAAGCCCCCAGTGCCGCCAGCAGCCGTTGCGGCGTGAGGTGCCGGGACGCGCGGGCCAGCGCGGCTTCATGATCGGCAAAGGCAGTTTCGATAATCAGCGTCTGCAGGTTATCCACCGCCGCCACGGCCTGCCAGAACGGCGCATGATCATCAGTATCGCCCGAAAAAACCACAGAGGCCTTGCCGCTATCCATGCGGTAGGCGACGGCCGGTACGGTGTGCAGTACCGGTAATGCCGTCAGTGTCAGTTCACCCAGGGTGAAGGTATCGCCGCGCTCCATGACTTCATAGCGCAACAGGCCGCGGTCCGGGTGCGGGATCTGCGTGAAATCCGGCCAGACCTGCCAGTTGAAGATATGGCGCTGCAAGGTGTCCAGCGCGGACTGGCTGGCATGAACGGTCACTGGCGTAGTGCGCACCGGGGCGACGGTATCAAGCAACAGGGGCAGGCAGGCGATGTGGTCCAGGTGCGCGTGCGTCAGGAACACGTGGTCAATGCGCGCCAGTTCGGCCAGCGGCAAATCTGCCAGACCGGTGCCGGCATCGATCACCACGTTGTCGCCCAGTCGCAGCGAGGTGGTGCGGTTGCCCGCGCCGATCCCGCCGCTACATCCCAAAACCTGCAGTTCCATCCTCTCTCCGCTTGCCGGGCCGCTGCCCGGTGGCTGGTCAGCGCCAAGTTTAACCCCGCTTGCAGGCAGCCTGGCACTGTTTATGTATCAAGTCCGTGGCGCTGGCGCCCGGCTCTTTTTATTTGCTTTCAAAGACATGCACGCCGTCCCAGTCTGCTGGCGGCGGGCTGGCCTGCATGGTTTCAAGCCGCGCTTGCCACAGGCCATACAGCGCGCAGTCGGCCTGGCTGCGCAAGATCTGCAATTGTCGCAACGCCTCAGCCCACTGGCGGGCCCGATACGCCACCAGCACGCCGGCAAAGCCATCGGCCTGGGTCTGCAGCAGCGGGTCGGCCACGCTGGACAATGGCTCATACAGCGTCACGGCGTCTTCGCGGCCTTTCACCCGCACGCGGTCAACCTCGCGGTAGACAAAACCGGGTGCGGCATCCCGCGTGGCGCCCGACACCAGTACCGGTACGCCATAAAACTTGGTCAGGCTTTCGATACGGCTGGATAGATTAACCGCATCGCCCATGGCGGTATAAGTAAGCCGGTAACTTGACCCCATGTCGCCCACTGTGGCTATACCGGTATGCACGCCCACCCCCACCACGACTTGCGGCCAGTTGCGGGCGGCAAAACGCTGGTTGAGCGGGCGGATGGCGGCGACGATATTGAGCGCGGCCAGCACGGCATTGTGGGCGTGCAAAGGGTCCGGAATCGGCGCGCCCCAGAATGCCATCACGCAATCGCCAATGTATTTGTCGATGGTGCCCGGCTGGCCGCTGCGGATGATGGTGGATATCTCGGTCAGGAAGGCATTCATGAACTGGGTGAGTTCTGCCGGCGGCATGCTTTCACTGATCGAGGTAAACCGGCGCACATCCGTGAACAGGATAGAGAGTTCGCGGCTCTGGCCCGCCATGGTGTAGCGGCCCGGGTCTGCGCTCATGCGGTCAACCAGTTCTGGCACCACATACTGGCCAAACAGTTCGCGCAGTTGCGACTGGCGCCGCGTCACAAAGATATAGCCCCAGGCCATGTTGAGTACGTACAACAACAAGACCAATGTGAGGGTTGAGGCAAACGGGAAATCCACATGCTGCACGCGCCACAACCAGACATCACCCGCCGCCAGCACCGCCAGCAACACCAGCACCACCACGGATGACTGCAACGGCGGGCGCCGCGCCAGCAACCAGACCAGCAAGGGCGTGAGCACCGCCAGCAAGACCACTTCGGCCCCGAGCAGGTAACCAGGGCGCGAAGGCAAAGCGCCATCAAGCATGGCGGAAATCAGGTTGGCGTGGATCTCAACCCCCGGGTAGGCCTCGCCCACGGGCGTCACGCGCAAGTCATTCAGGCCGGGTGTGGTCGCCCCCAGCAAGACAATCCGGTTGACCAGGGTGGCCGCCGGGATATTGCCGTTGAGCACATCAATGGCAGAGAAATAATCAAATGAACGCGCGGGGCCGCGATACGGCACGGTGGCGCGTCCGTACCGGTCTACCGCCAGCCGGGTGTGACCGACGTGAAGCGCCTCCAGCTGGGGCACGCCAGCGCCGACTTCAATCACTGGCGAGATCGGCGCTTTACCCAGTGCCTGCTGTACCAGCGCCAATGACAAGGCTGGGTAGTACTGGCCGTCAATCTGCACCAGCAAGGGCACGCGGCGGATCACGCCGTCGGCGTCCACGGTTGGTACAAAATGCCCGCCGGCCGCGGCGGCACGTTGCAATTGCGCCAGGTTGGCACCGTAATGCATGGCTTGAGGGATGGCATTGGCGACGGGCGCCAGATCACCGGCATCCAGCGCGGGCGGCGGCAATACGCCGGCAGAGACGGCCTTGGGGTCCTGGCTGAAATAAAAACCAAGCACGGTATTGCGCTGGGCCAGCGCGGTGGCAAAGCGGGTGTCGGTATCCAGCCGTGGGGCGATGCGGTTCAGCGTCGTGGCAAATTCAGGGACATCTGACAATTCGCCGCTGGCAAGGCGCCGCAGCGTGGCCAGACCGGTGCTGTCATCGGTCTCGGCAAACACCACGTCAAAACCCAGCGCTTTGGCGTGGTCACGCACAAAGACCTGATCGACCAGCCGGGCCACGACATCGCGGCGCCATGGCCAGCGGCCCAGCGCGGCCAGGCTTTTTTCGTCGATATCGATAATGGCAATGCGCGGGTCCGGGCCACTGTCTGCGGCCAGGCGCACCCGGGTGTCATAAAGATAGGCGTCCAGCCGGTCCAGCGCAGGCAGGCGCAAGGCGTTGAGGGCATGTGCCGCCAGCAGCACAAAGCAAAGCAGACCCATGACGATCTGCGGCCAGTGTTTTCTCAGCAAGCGTCACCCTCTGTGTGTTGGCGCATCCAGACAACGGAGGAATGTACGGCAAGTCACCGCACGAGGCCAGCCGCCGCGCGCTGGTGTGGTGATCACACAGAATCGCAGCGTCGGCCCGGCACGGGTGCGGCTTAGCGGTAGAAGAACGCCATCTTCACGCCCGCCAGCTCAATCAGGTCTTCTTCCTTGAGCGGATGGGGCGTGGCGCCGATTTCGCGATTGTTCACCAGGGGACGCTTGGGGCCTTCCACGTGAGAGATCGCGTAACCATCGCTGCGGCGGCCGATCGAGGCCACTTGCTGGCCGGCCTTGCCCAGCGTGGTGCTGGCTTTGTTCAGTTCCACCTCACGACCCGCTGCGCTGCCGGTCAGCACGCGGACCACGCCAATGCGGGCGCCCTTGGGGCGGGCGGCGCTGGTCGGCGGCACCAGCAGTTGCGTTGCCTCAAAGCCATCGGCCGCAGCCGGGCGCGGGGCGGCGTTGCTGGTATGAAAGGTGAAGACATGCTTGCCGATGCGGATCTGGTCGCCATCGTTGAGCTTGCACTGGACAATGCGCTGGCCATTGACGGCGGTGCCGTTGGTGCTGCGCTGGTCTTCAATGACGTATTCGCCGCGCATGCAGCGGATCAGCGCGTGCTCGCCCGAAATCGACAGGTGGTCCACCTGGATTTCATTGTGCGGCCGGCGCCCGATGCGCGTGACATCCGGCTTGAGCTGGAATTCATTGATGTAGTTGCCAGAGAGGCTCAGTATCAATTTAGCCATCGTCTTTCCCGTAATTCCCTTTCGACCTTCTTTATGTTGTACGTCTGGCCGTCATCTCACTGACGCGGCTCATGCCGACGGTTCCTGGCCGTCTTTGTGCAAAAAGTCGTGCAACCAGCCGGGCAACATGTCACGCCACCCATCTCCTGGAAGCTGCCTTTTTATATCGGCGAGCACGACCGAGATATTGTCCTTGCCTCCGGCATTATTTGCCTCCTGGATCAGATATGCGGCGGCCATGGGCAGATTGGTGCGCATTGCAGTGAGCACATCCACAACGGTTGCGACCGGAACATCGTCTGAAAGACCGTCTGAACACAGCATATAGAGGTCACCCACCGCGACGGCGTGCTGGTGCACTTCCACCTCTACGTTCTGGCCGATCCCCACCGCGCGGGTAATCAGGTTGCGGTGTCCGGACATCTCCGCCTCGGCTTCGGTGATCAGCCCCAAGTCGATCTGCTCTTGCAAAAAAGAGTGATCATGCGTGATCTGGTTCAGCGTCTCGCCGCGCAGGCGGTACAGCCTGGAATCCCCCACGTGCGCCACAAACAAACCGCTTTCCCGCCAGAGCGCCACCACCAGCGTGGTGCCCATGCCGCGATACGCCGGATTACTGCTTGCCGCAGCAAATACCGCCAGATTGGCATGCTCGACCGCCGCCACCAGCCGGTTGATCAGCTCGGGTGGCTCGGCGGCTTTACCCGTGTGCTGGGCCTCTGCAGAGCGCAAAAACGCCACCACACTTTGCACCGCCAGCGCACTGGCGACCTCGCCCGCGTTATAGCCACCCATCCCGTCAGCCAGCACGGCAAGGCCATCCCTGGCATCCAGGAAAATGGCGTCTTCGTTATGACCGCGCAAAAGGCCGGTATCGGTTTGACCGAGCATGGTCAGCGCGTGCGAGAAATCAGGCATGGGCCGCTCCAGTGTTGCAGGCCATCGGCATCCGGCAAGGCCGGCCAGTCTGGCTTGCCTGGGGTTACGGGCGGGTTTTGGTTTTTGGCAGCCACGCATTCTAGGGGTTCACCCCGGCCTGGCCAATCAAATCCAGCCAGGCTGTCGGTGGGCGTTGTTTTACTGTCACAGAAAGTGTGCAAGCAGCCCAGCGGCAGTTTTCATGGAACCGTCACATTTCAGCCAGCGCCGCAAACAAAACGGGCAGCCACTGCAAAGCGGCTGCCCGTCTGGCCTGGCGTATTAAACAGGTGTTTCTGATCAGGGGATATCCGCGTAAGGCATGCGGCGCGCAATGATGCTGGTCTTGCGCAGCAAGCGGCGATCATTGCGGTGAGTATCGTAATAGCGTGGATCAGGCACCATGGCCGCCAGCTTGGCCGCTTGCCCCACGCCCAGATTGGCGGCGCCCGTGCGGAAGTAATAGCGCGATGCCGCCTCGGCCCCGTAAATGCCATTACCCCATTCGATCACGTTCAGATAGATCTCGAAGATGCGGCGTTTATCAAGCATCTGTTCCAGCATGACAGTGATGATGGCTTCTTCCAGCTTGCGCCATGGCGTACGGCGGCTGGATAGAAACAGGTTCTTGGCCAGTTGCTGGCTGATGGTCGAACCGCCCGCGACAATGCGCCCCTTTTTCAGGTTCTTTTCCCACGCCGCCTGGATGCCTTCCCAGTCAAAACCGTCGTGATCCAGGAATTTGGCGTCTTCGGACGCCACCAGCGCGCGTTTGAGGTTGGGCGAAATCTGGCTGTACGGCACCCATTTGTGCCGCAACTCGGCCTGCGGGTCGGTCTGTTGCAGCCGCGCCAGGCCTTCTTCCATAAAGGCGGTGTCGTCCGGGTTATGGTCTTTCCACCACCAGACATGCCCGAAAATCCACAGATTCCACACCAGGAACAACAAGAGGATGGCCAGCACAATGCGGCCAAACCACCAGCCAAAAGAATGTTTTTTCACAATGGGTTGCGGCAAGCGCCCGGTAGACAGACAGAGACCGCCGCAGGGACGGTCAACACGATTGCCGCGATTTTAGGCGCCTTGCTTACAAGCCGGCAATGGCGATTTTGTCAGGAAAGGTGTCGCCGCCACACCGCAGCGCCCGCCGGCGTGCGCTTAGCCGGCCAGCCCGGCGCGCATCATGGCCAGCACGGGTTCGACATCCGGCGCGCGGCCGGTCCACAGGCGAAACGCCTCTGCCGCCTGACCAACCAGCATGCCCAGGCCGTCAATCCGCTGCGCCACGCCAGCCTCACGCGCTTGCGCCAGAAAGGCGGTTTCATCCTTGCCATACATCATGTCGTAGGCCAATGCGCCGGTGGCGAAAACGCCCGCTGGCAGCGGTACGCGCTCACCGCCCAGGCTGGCGGAGGTAGCGTTGATCACCACATCAAACTCGCCCTGGATGCCATCAAACCCACACCCCGTCAGCGCGACACCGCTGGCATGCGCTTGCAATAGTGCGGCCAGATCGACCGCTTTGGCGGCACTGCGGTTCGCCACCACGATAGAGGCCGGCTGCGCACTGGCCAGCGGCAACAACACGCCGCGCGCGGCGCCACCTGCTCCCAGCACCAGCACGCGCTTGCCGGTCAGCGTGGTGTGCCGCAGGACATCGGTCACCAGGCCCGCGCCATCGGTGTTGTCACCCAGCAGGCTGCCATCGTCTTGCAGTTTGAGCGTGTTGACGGCACCGGCCACGGCGGCCCGGTCGGTCAGCTGGTCGGCCAGTGCAAACGCAGTCTCTTTGAACGGCACGGTGACATTGCAGCCCTTGCCACCGTCGGCCACAAAGCGGCGCACTGTGCCGGCAAAGTCTTCCAGCGGGGCCAGCAGCCGCTCATAGCTGAAATCAGCCAGCGCACATTGCGCGGCAAACGCGGCGTGGATTTGCGGAGACTTGCTGTGGGCAATCGGGTTGCCGATGACGACGTAGCGCATGGTGTGCAAAACAGGGGTGAACAAGGGGAAACCAAGTGTGGTGCGCCCGGCAAAGCCGGTCAAGCCGCAAGTGATCGCGCCGGCACCACGCCGGGCAGGCCGGCCAGTTCCTGCGCCAGGTAATCCACCAGCAGCCGCACCCGGGTCAGCCCGGCGCGTTCAGGCACAATCAACAAGTTGAGCGGCATGGGTGGCAGGTGGTAATCCGGCAGGATGATCTGCACCTGACCGGCCGCCAGCAGATCGTCCACCAGCCAGACATGCGTGGGCGCCATGCCGCGGCCCGCAGCCAGCGCTGCGCGTGCCGCCAGGCCGTGATCCACCCGCAAGCGGCCGCTACCGGGCACGTTGTGGTGAACGCCATCCGGCCCGGTCAGCAGCAGCATGTCGCTGCCGCTGATGTTCATCATGCGGATGCCTTCTTGCCCGACGAGGTCGGCCGGGGTGTGTGGCTCGCCGTGCGCGGCCAGCCAGGCGGGCGCGGCCATCAGTTTGCGCTGGCTGACGCCCACGGTCCGCAGTTTCAGATTGCTGTCGGTCAGCGTGCCCAGCCGCACCGCCAGATCGACGCCCTCTTCGACCAGGTCTACGCGCTCGTCGGTCAGGCTCAGATCAATATGAATACCGGGATACAGGTCCTGGAAGGCAAAAATCAACCGGCTGACATGCAGCACGCCCAGCGCCGCCGTAGAGGACAGGCGGATCAGCCCTTCCGGCGCCCCGCGGACATCGCGCATTTCATCGCTGGCCTGATCCACCAGCCGCAAAATCTGCGTGCAGTGCTGGTAATAGCGGCGCCCTTCATCAGTCAGCGTGACGCTGCGCGTGGTGCGGCTCAACAGCGGCAAGCCAATGGCGGCTTCCAGATCGTGCAAATGCCGGGTCACGGTGGATTGCCCGACACGCAGCTCCCGCGCTACCGCCGACAAATTGCCGCGTTCGGCCACGCGAACAAACGTGCGCATGCGCTCCAGTGTGATATCGGGCCGGGCTTGACCGGGGTTTGATTTATCCATTTTTCGGCAAAATATTATGCATTCAATGCGTATTCCGGATAAGTCTGGCACGCCCTAACATGGTGGTCAATTCACTCAGCTGGAGCCAACACCATGAAAGTATTGATTGTTTTTGCCCACCCGGAACCCGGGTCACTGAACGCAGCCTTGCGTGATGTGGCCGTTGCCGCGCTGCAAGAAGCCGGCCACGAAGTCCAGGTATCTGACTTGTACGCCATGGGCTGGAAAGCCGCGGTCGATCATGCTGATTTTCCCGCACTGGCCGCGCAAAGCCGGCTCAAGGTCGCGGCCGCCTCGCATGAGGCATTTACCCAGGACTCGCTCACCGCAGACGTCAAGGCAGAGCAGGACAAACTGCGCTGGGCCGATACGCTGATCCTGCAGTTTCCGCTGTGGTGGTACACCATGCCGGCCATCCTGAAGGGCTGGGTTGATCGCGTCTATGCCTATGGCTTTGCCTATGGCGTGGGCGAACATAGCGACCGCTACTGGGGTAACCGTTTTGGCGAAGGCACCATGGCCGGCAAACGCGCCATGCTGATCGTTACGGCGGGCGGCTGGGCCGAGCATTATGGCGAACGCGGCGTCAACGGGCCGATTGATGACCTCTTGTTCCCGATTAACCACGGCATCCTGTTTTACCCGGGATACACCGTGCTGCCGCCGTTTGTGAGTTACCGGGTCGACCGGTTTGACGAGGCGCGCTTTAACCAGACCGCACAGGCCCTGCGCGAGCGCATGCGCACCCTGGAAACCACGCCGCCGATTGCGTTCCGGCGCCAGAACGGCGGCGACTATGTGATCCCGACACTGGAACTGAAGCCTGATCTTGAAGCCGGCGGCACCCAGGGCTTTGCCTTGCACGTCACCCCAGCTGCCTGAGGCAAGGCCAGCAAAAAGGCGTGCCGGTGTTCACCGCACGCCTTTGCCCTTACACCGCACATCCCGCTACAGGATCAGCCTTGCGTCCAGGGCAACTTGTGGCCTTTCCAGCCGTTTTTCTGGCCCCGATGCTGCTGCTCATCCTTGTCGCCTTCAAAGCCTTCCAGGATGTTGTAGGCCTCGGTATAGCCATGTCTGGCGGCCAGCGCGGCGGCATCATGCGAGCGTGCACCGGAACGGCACAGAAACAGCACCACGTTCTGCGGGTCTACCTGGGCTTTCAGTTGCGTGAGGAATTCCGGGTTCAGCGCCATATCCGGATAACGTTTCCATTCAATCAGCAGCGCATCGGGCACGGTGCCGACAAACTGCCACTCGGCATGCGTGCGGACATCAACAATCTTTGCGCCCTGCACCCCTTTGAGCAGCGCCCACGCCTCGTCGGGTGTGACTGCCCCGGAATACGCCAGGGCTGATTCGTTTGCGCGCTGGCGGGCTTTTTCGAGGATATTGCTCACGGTGCTCATGACGGCATTCCTTTGCATTTCAGTCGACAAGAATCAGCGATCAGGCCGTCTGGCGGCCTTGTCATGCAATTCTAGCCCTTCTCTTTGCGTCATGAACAATTCATAAAGCGGTGCACGCGTCGCACTGTTTTGCCCCAAAATAATGCACATTATTGGTGCATCAATACGGTGCATGCACCATATCGGGTTGTATAGGTAAAACCCGCAATACGGCTGATTGTTGTGGCACAATGACTCCGGGCAGGGTAAGTAGCCTGGCACAGTTTCTGCTTCATTACGTTCCGACCCGAGCCGGCAAGGTTCAGTACGCTGAACCGGCAGGCCCGAGACAACACTCATTCAAACTATCTCTTGCACCAAGGAGAGCTCAGATGGCGGTAGCCGACGTACTCAAGTTGATCAAGGAAAACGACATCAAGTTCGTTGACCTGCGTTTCACCGACACTATTGGTAAAGAACAGCACGTGACCGTGCCGTCCCACGTCGTTGACGAAGAATGGTTCGAACACGGCCACGCTTTCGACGGTTCCTCCATCACTGGCTGGAAGGGTATCCAGGCTTCCGACATGCTGCTGATGCCGGACGCATCCACTGCCAACATCGACCCGTTCTTCGACGAACCGACCGTGTTCATGACATGTGACGTGATCGAGCCGGCAACGGGCAAGGGCTATGACCGCGACCCGCGTTCGCTGGCCAAGCGCGCTGAAGCCTACCTGAAGGCATCGGGCATTGGTGACACGGCTTACTTCGGTCCGGAACCTGAATTCTTCATTTTCGACAACGTCCGCTGGAACGCTGACCTGTCCGGTTCCTTCGTCAAGATCGGTTCCGAAGAAGGTGCATGGGCGACTGGCCAGGAATTCGAAGGCGGCAACCTGGGTCACCGTCCGCGTCTGAAGGGCGGCTACTTCCCGGTTCCTCCGGTCGACAGCCATCAAGACATCCGCGCCTCCATGGTGCTGGTGCTTGAAGAACTGGGCGTGCCGGTTGAAGTGTTCCACCACGAAGTGGCGAACGCTGGCCAGAACGAAATCGGTACCAAGTTCAGCACCCTGACCCAACGCGCTGACTGGACCCAGATCCTGAAGTACGTGGTTCACAACGTATCCAACCAATACGGCAAGACCGCCACCTTCATGCCCAAGCCGATCGTTGGCGACAACGGTTCCGGCATGCACGTTCACCAGTCCATCTGGAAAGACGGCAAGAACCTGTTTGCAGGTAACGGCTACGCTGGCCTGTCTGAAACTGCCCTGTTCTACATCGGCGGTATCATCAAGCACGCTCGCGCCCTGAACGCCATTACCAACCCGGGTACCAACTCGTACAAGCGTCTGGTTCCGCACTTCGAAGCACCGGTGAAACTGGCTTACTCCGCCAAGAACCGTTCCGCCTCGATCCGCATTCCGCACGTTGCGTCCGACAAGGCTCGCCGTATCGAAACCCGTTTCCCGGATCCGCTGGCCAACCCGTACCTGTGCTTCGCTGCACTGATGATGGCCGGTCTGGACGGTATCCAGAACAAGATCCACCCGGGCGATCCGGCAGACAAGAACCTGTACGATCTGCCGCCGGAAGAAGACAAGCTGATCCCGACTGTGTGCGCATCCCTGGACGAAGCCCTGGACGCACTGGACAAGGATCGCGAGTTCCTGACCCGTGGCGGCGTGTTCACTGATGAGTGGATCGACTCCTACATCGAACTCAAGCAGAACGATGTGAACAAGATCCGCATGTGGACTCACCCGGTCGAGTTCGACATGTACTACTCCCTGTAATGACCCCGCCTGCTCCGGCAGGCTGTCATTGCAAAAAAACCCGCTCAGGCCTCACGGCCGGGCGGGTTTTGTTTTATGTACTCTGACGCTGGTCCACCATAGCCTCACGCAAGTCGGCCCATCAGGCACCTTGTGCTTGAGTCCTTGCTCTTTGTGGTGTTGACTGAAATTGTTGCGCCGCATCACAACCATGACACGCCCGTCCTGATCAGCAAGGTCCATGATCCATGCATGACGCTTTAGCGGCCCTCAAAGCCGAGCTTGAACAATTTGGCGAGTCCAACGATAGCCAGCAGACAGAGCGTGGCCGGCGCATGCTCAATATCACGCGGGATACCGGTGAGTTTCTGGCAGTGATGGTGCTGGCAACCCACGCCCGGCGCATTCTGGAGATCGGCACATCCAACGGGTACTCCACACTCTGGCTGGCCGAGGCTGCGCATGTCACGGGCGGGCTGGTGACCACCGTGGAGCATGCCGAAGACAAGATCGCCATGGCTAGCGCCAATTTCGCCCGCACCAGCTTGTCTGGCCAGATCAACCTGGTTCATGACGATGCCGGCCGTTATCTGGCAGAGGTGCATCCGGCCTCTTGTGATCTGTTGTTTCTGGATTCTGACCGTCACCAGTACCTGGACTGGTGGCCGCTCTTGCAGCGCGCGTTGCGGCCCGGTGGTGTGCTGATTGTGGACAACTTCATATCGCACAAAGCCGAAATGACGGATTTTTACACACTCGCACAATCAGACCCGGCTTTCAGCACCAGTATTGTTGCTGTAGGCAAGGGTGAGTTAGTCGCCGTAAAGCACCCTGATTGAAACCGAATAGCAGCACGCTATTTCCTTACCAATCAAGAAAGAGTACCCTCGCTGGGCTGTGCGTTGCCCCTATCCATTCACCGGTTCTGCATGTTTACATTTCATTCGCCACTTCGCTCCCGCTTGCGGTACTTCCTGCCCCTGCTGATCATTCAGGTTTTGAGCGGCTGGTTAAGTGTCGGCGCCGGTGCCTTGCCGGGCGAAAGCGTCGCCGCCATCTGGTTGCCCAGCGGGGTTGGCGTGGTGACGCTGCTGGTGTTGGGGCAACCGGGTTTGCTGGGCGTCTGGCTGGCCAGTTTGCTGGTCACCATCCCGGTCACCGCGCAACTGACCGGGCTGGGCATGGCCTGGCGCATGGGGCTGGCAGCGGCCGCGCTGGATGCCTTGCAGGCCTGGCTGGCCATGCGCGCCTGGCGCATTCATGAAACCCGCCATCACGCCAATTTTTTACGCCAGCCGCAGGATCTGATCTGGTTCTGGTTCTGGGTATGTACGGTGCCGGCGCTGGCCACCGCCCCGTTCATGACCTTGCTGCAATGGAGCTGCCACGCGCTGCAAGACCCGTCCCTGAGCGGCGTGGCGCGTCATTTCCTGATGCTGGTGTTATCCAACATTGCCGGCATCTTGCTGGCCACCCCGGTTTATGTGCTCTGGCGTGATCGCGGCCGCTGGGACCTGCGCTGCAATGCCCTGCGCCACTTGTGGCCGGTGGCGCTGATCGGCCTGATTCTGGCGGGCGCCTTGCTGATCTACCCGCCCGCCCTGGCCTTGCTGTTGCCGGTGCTGCTGGCGACCACGGTGCGCTTTCGTCTGCCCGGCATGGTGGTTGCCATGCTGGCCACTGCGGTGATTATCTCTGCCGCGACGGTGTTTCATATCGGCCCGTTCGTGCACGGCGACTCGTTGATGGTGTTCATCAACCTGCAGCTGTTCCTGTTCTCGACCACCATCATGCTGCAGTACCTGGCGCTGGCGCAGGAGCTGATCAAGCGTCACCGCGTGCAACTGGAGTCTGAAGTCGCCGCCCGTACCGAGGCCCTGGCGCAGGCCAACGAGCGCCTGAAAGAACTGGCCACCACCGACGAGCTGACCGGTGCGCCCAACCGCCGTGAATGGCAACGCCGTTGCGCCCAGGCCGTGCTGATGGCCCGCCGCCAGGACACGCCGTTGTCGATCCTGCTGCTGGATCTGGATCACTTCAAAATGGTCAACGATACCCACGGCCACCTGGTCGGGGACTTGATGCTGCGCGCCGTGGCCAATACCTGCCGCGAGACCCTGCGCGCCAGTGACAGCTTCGGGCGCTGGGGTGGCGAGGAATTCGTCGTGGTCCTGCCTGATACCTCGCTGGCCGACGCCGAACAAGTGGCAGAGAAACTGCGCATTGCCATCGCTGCCACGCATGTGCCGCTGGATGGCGGTTTGTACGTGCGCATTACGTCCAGCATGGGCGTCGCCCGCCTGCGCCCCAGCGACAACGACCTGGATGACCTGCTGACCCGGGCCGATCACGCGCTTTACCACGCCAAGGAATACGGCCGGAACCGCGTGGTGCTGGAAACCGAACTGCCGGCCAACGATTTACCGGCAAAGCACGGATAACCGGCCGCCCCTGCCCGCCCCTTGCCCTGCGCAACCACGCTCATCCTGGCTACAATAACGGTCCCATCCGCATAACCCGGCTTTGACCCATGAGCGTGCGTGCAGTTGTTTTCGATTTTGGCGGCGTCCTGTTTGACTGGAACCCGGAGTACCTCTACAGCAAGCTGATTCCCGATGCCGCGGAACGCCAGTGGTTCTTGCAGCATGTCTGCAATGGCGACTGGAACCTGCAGCAAGACGCGGGCCGCACGCTGGCCGATGCCACAGCGGCACTCATCGCGCAGTACCCGGATCACGCCGAACTCATCCGCGCCTTTTATGGCCGCTGGCCAGAGACGCTGGCCGGCGTCCTGCCTGAAGGCATCAAGCTGATGGAAGACCTGGAACAGGCCCAGGTGCCGCTGTACGGCCTGACCAACTGGTCTGACGAGACCTTCCCTTACGCTTGGGAGCACTATCCGTTTTTGCATCGCTTCAAGGACATCGTGGTGTCCGGCCGGCTCAAGATCGTCAAACCTGATGCCGCCATCTACCACGAGATGTTCCGCCGCATTGCCAAAGACCTGCCCGACCTGCAACCGGCCGAACTGGTATTTATTGACGATAACGCGGCCAACGCACAGGCGGCTCGCGCGTTAGGCTGGCATGGCATTCATCATGTCAGCGCGGCAAAGACCGAAGCCGCCCTGCGTGAACTGGGCCTGACTTTCTGATCCAACCGTTCTTGACCGGAGCAACCCATGGCAACCGCGACCCGCGTGAGCATTCTTTACTGCACGCAATGCAACTGGCTGCTGCGTTCTGCGTGGCTGGCGCAGGAACTGCTGTCGACTTTTGCTGACGAACTGGGCGAAGTGGCTTTGCAGCCCGGTACCGGTGGCGTGTTTGTCGTGCAGTGCGGCGATCAGGTGATCTGGGACCGTAAAGTGGAAGGCCGTTTTCCTGAAGCCAAAGAATTAAAACAGCGCGTTCGTGATTTGATCGCGCCAGACCGGCCGCTTGGTCATAGTGACCGCCCGAGCTGAACGAGGCTGTGTTAAGGTTCCGCCCCATGTCCAGTTTTCCCGTTTTCCGTTTTGCCGCCCTGACTACGCTGGCCCTGCTGGCCGCGTCTGCCTACGCCGACATTTACAAGTCTGTCGATGCCGACGGCCGCGTCACGTTCTCCAACATTCCCATGAAGGGCGCGGTCAAGGTGTATACCGACCCCATCCCCATGGGCAGCAGCAAGGTGCATGGCAAATCGGGCGGCGGCAGCAAAGTCACCGCCCCCAGCCCGGCTGATTTTCCGCGCGTGGATGCAGCCACCCAGAAATCCCGCGATACCAACCGCCGCCAGATTCTGACTGACGAGCTGGCCACCGAACAGCAAGCGCTGTCTGATGCCCGCAAGGCGCTGGCCGATGCCCAGACCAGCACCGATGCCCAGAACAATCCGCAAAAGTATCAGGAGCGGGTCTCCCGCCTGCGGGACAACGCCACCCTGCACGAGAAAAACGTAGCCGCCTTGCAACAGGAAATGGCGCGCGACCGCTGATCCGCACCTTTGTATCTGCCCAAACGCCCGCCTTTGCGGGCGTTTTGTTTTGTATCGCCCGGTTTTGATTCCTGCCGCGCCCCATCCTGAACCACGTTCCTCACCGACCAACGCCAGATTGATCCCCATACGGGGGCAATGCACCAGTTCGAACCCTATAATGCACCGTATAAGTGCATTGTCTGGTTTGCAGGCGCCCAAATATCCATTTGTGGCGTGTCTGGGGCTGGCCCGCTAATTGCTTAATCATCCCGCATGAAAGAAGCGGCGGGCCGTCACAAGCGACCACGCCAGGCTTCGCGCCTGATTGATCCACGTTTTCATAGACCGCACCCTATGACCAAAAGCCCTATTCCTGCCATTTTTGCCGGACTGGAATTTCTTGATGCGGCGGTATTGGCCACGCGCGACGACGGCGCGCTGGTCTATTACAACCCTGCCGCAGCAGATTTTCTGGGCTTGCGTGACGACTGCCTCGGCATGGCGCTGACAGAGTGTCTGGGCCCCGAGAACCCCGTCGCCCAGGCACTGGCCAATGCCAGCATCAACAACATCAGCCTGACCGAGCACGAAATTGCGCTCAACACCACGCATGGCGAGGTGTATGTCTCGCTGACCGCCAGCCCGATTGAATGCGCTGAAGCGGCGGCGATGGCGGAAATCCGCCAGATTGATCAGCAACGCAAGATCGCCAACGAGGAGCGCCTGCAAGCACAGCAGCAGGCCAACCGTGAGCTGATCCGCAACCTGGCGCACGAGATCAAGAACCCGCTCGGCGGCATTCGCGGCGCGGCGCAGTTGTTGTCGCGTGAATTGCATGACCCGCAACTGAAGGAATACACGCAGGTCATCATCGAGGAATCACAGCGCCTGCAAAGCCTGCTTGACCGCTTGTTGACGCCGCATCGCTTGCCGCAACTGGCGGAGTTGTCGATCCACGAAGTGCTGGAACGCGTACGCAGCCTGATGCTGGCCGAGACGCCCAATGGCCTGGCGATCAAGCGCGACTATGACACCAGCCTGCCGTCGTTGATTGGCGATCGCGAACAACTGATCCAGGCCGTCCTCAACATCATGCGCAACGCCATCCAGGCCATGGACGGCGTGGGCGAGATCATGCTGCGCACGCGGGTGGCGCGTCAGGTCACGCTGAACCGTCAGCGCTACCCGATCGCCATCCAGCTGCAGATCATCGACAACGGCCCGGGGATTCCCGAGCACCTGAAAGAAACGCTGTTTTACCCGCTGGTGTCCGGCCGGCCAGGCGGAACAGGGATCGGCCTGCATCTGGCGCACACCTTTATCAACCAGCATCACGGCACCATCGATTTCGACAGCCGCCCCGGTTATACCTGTTTCAACATGCTGCTGCCGCTCAATGGCTGGCAGGGATTTGACAAGACAACTACAACCAAAGCCACGGAGCATCCATGAGTACTGTCTGGGTCATCGACGACGATCGTTCCATTCGATGGGTCTTCGAAAAAGCGCTCGCTCGTGAAAACATCGCACACGCGTCTTTCGCCTCCGCTACCGAAGCCCTGGCCCGTCTGGGCCGTGAAGTACCCGAAGCCATCGTGTGCGATATCCGCATGCCCGGCGAATCGGGCCTGACCTTTCTGGAACTGGTCAAAAAGGATTATCCCGGCTTGCCGGTCATCATCATGACCGCGCATTCAGACCTGGAAAGCGCCGTTTCGGCCTTCCAGGGGGGCGCATTTGAATACCTGCCCAAGCCGTTTGACGTGGACCAGGCCATTGCCCTGATCCAGCGTGCGCTGCAAGAAGGCGCGCGCCAGGGCGGTACGGAAGAAGCGCCGGTCTCCAACCCGGATATCCTGGGTCAGGCACCGGCCATGCAGGACGTGTTCCGCGCCATTGGCCGGCTGTCGCAATCGGCCGCCACAGTGCTGATCACCGGTGAATCCGGCGCGGGTAAAGAACTGGTGGCACGCGCCTTGCATCGCCACAGCCCGCGTTCGGCCAAGCCGTTCATTGCCATCAACACGGCAGCGATTCCCAAAGACTTGCTGGAGTCAGAACTGTTCGGCCACGAACGCGGTTCGTTCACCGGCGCCGAGGCCCGTCGTCAGGGCCGCTTTGAGCAAGCCGAAGGCGGCACGCTGTTTCTGGATGAAATCGGTGATATGCCGGCGGACCTGCAAACGCGTCTGTTGCGGGTGCTCTCTGACGGGTATTTCTACCGCGTCGGCGGTCAGGCGCCGATCAAGGCCAATGTGCGCGTGATTGCCGCCACCCACCAGAATCTGGAAGAGCGCGTCAAACAAGGCGCATTCCGGGAGGACTTGTTCCACCGCCTGAACGTGATCCGTCTGCGCCTGCCGGCGCTGCGTGAACGCCGTCAGGATATTCCGCTGCTGGCCCGCCACTTCTTGTCCCGTTCTGCGGCAGAACTGGGCGTGGAATCCAAACGCCTGTCTGAAGACGCCATGACGGCGCTGAGCAACTTCAGCTTCCCGGGCAACGTGCGGCAACTGGAAAACCTGTGCCACTGGATCACCGTGATGGCGCCGGGTGCGATTGTTGAAGCGGGCGATTTGCCGCCGGAAATCAACGAAAGCCCGGAAACGCTGGATGGCGTGACCCTGGTTGGCGGAGGCGACTGGCGCGCTGCGCTGGCGGCCGATATTGGTGGGCGTCTGGCCAAAGGCGAGAGCCGCGTGCTGGACGAGATCATGCCTGCCTTTGAGCGGACAGTCATCGAAAGAGCGCTGGCACATACTGGCGGCAAACGGATTGAAGCGGCAGAATTGCTGGGATGGGGTCGCAATACGCTGACCCGCAAGATCCAGGAACTGGGTATGGATGACGAAGTGTAAACGGTTCGTTTTGCGCACCTGCCAGTACGTGGGGCGCATCGTTTACGCGCGACGGGGCGACGCAAGCATGGGCGCCGCCCCGAAGAGGCCGGGAAACCGGCCCTTTGTTTTTTGTGCCTTGCCGCGCGCCACGCACGCGCCAGCCCTGCCCCGGTTACAAGCCGACCGCGCCGGCCAGTTGCCGCCAGTGCTGCGGCAATGCATCCAGCCGCCGCAGCAGCACATCCACACTGGCATGCCCCCGCCGGTGCGGCCGCAACCAGACCGTCTTCATGCCCAGCCGCCGCGCCATGCGCAGGTTATCCAGCGAGTCTTCCACCAGGATGCACTGCGCCGGTTGCAGGTGGTAACGCCGCAAAATATGGCGAAACGCGGCCGGCTGTGGCTTGGGGCTGAAGCGGCCATGCTCAATGGCATGAATCCCGGCAAACTCACGCTCAATCCCCAAGCCCTTCACCATGGCCTCGGCATAGCGGCGCGCGCCATTGGTAAACAAGATCTTGCGCCCTGGCAGGCGGGCCAGGGTGCGGCGCAGACCCGGCATCGGGTGATATTGCGCGGTCAGCTCTGCCAGCGGGTGAGACGCGGCCAGAAAATCATGCGCCTTGATTGCATGCGGATAATGGCGCAACAAGCCCAGCAACGTCGCCCCGTAGCGGTGCCAGTAACCGGTACGCAGGGTGGTTGCGGTGTCGGCATCCACGCCCAGCATCTGCTCCATATAACGGTTCATGGCCGCGTCAATCACCGGGAAAGCGTGGCGGCTGGCGTTGTGCAGCGTGTTATCCAGATCAAATAGCCACACCGGGTAGCGAGAGGCGTGCATGCAACTCCATCAAGGTTGGATACGGCTCATGAAAAAAGCCGGCACTGGCCGGCTTTTTTTAAGCTGCACCCTGGCGCCAATCATGCAGCCATGGGTGAAGAGCGGCCGTGTATATAGCTTTCCAGCTGTTCAATCTGGAACTCTTGCTCGGCAATGGTTTCGCGGACCAGATCACCAATCGACAACAAGCCGATCAGCTCATCCTGGGCGTTGACCACCGGCAAGTGGCGAATGCGCTTGTCGGTCATGATCGCCATGCATTCTTCGACCGAGGCCTCCGGTGTGACACAGATCAGCCTGGACGTCATGATCTCTGATACCGGCGTACCGGCCGAAGTCTTGCCCATCAGCACCACTTTGCGGGCGTAATCGCGCTCAGAAAAAATGCCTGCCAGCTTGTCCCCGTCCATGACAAGGACGGCACCAATGTTCTTGTCGGCCAGAACCTGCAAAGCCTGATATACCGTGGCCTGGGGGGCGACGGTCACGGTTCCGTGAATCGTCTTTTCGGCCAGCAGTTGACGTGCGGTCTTCATGGTGTAGTTCTCCAGGAACAACAACGAGGGTCCTTTCAATCTAGACCTTACACGTCAGCTTGCAACCGCGCCCGCAGCGGCCGCCGGTCAGCTGGCGCGAATCATCGTGCCCACACCCTGGCTGGTCAGCACTTCCAGCAAGAGCGCGTGTTTGACGCGGCCATCAATGATGTGGACGGTCTTGGCCCCGTTCTTGGCCGCATCCAGCGCGGAGGAAATCTTCGGCAGCATGCCGCCGGAGATCGTGCCATCGGCAAACAGCTCATCAATCCTGGCGGCGGTCAGGCCGGTCAGCAGATTGCCTTCCTTGTCCAGCACGCCCGGGGTGTTGGTCATCAGGATCAGCTTTTCGGCGTGCAGCACTTCGGCCAGCTTGCCGGCCACCAGATCGGCATTGATGTTGTAGCTCTCGCCCTCACGATCGACACCGATCGGCGCAATCACCGGAATGAAATCATGCGCATCCAGATGCGCCACGATGGACGGATCAATGCTTTCGATCTCGCCGACCTGGCCGATATCGATCATTTCGTCTTCATTGGCACCCTTCAGGTACATCTTGCGGGCGCGGATAAAGTGGCCGTCCTGACCGGTCAGACCCACGGCCTTGCCGCCGTGTTTGTTAATCAGAGACACAATCTCTTTATTGACGTGGCCGCCCAGCACCATTTCCACCACGTCCATCGTTTCGGCATCGGTCACGCGCATGCCCTGGATGAACTCGCCTTTCTTGCCAATGCGGTCCAGCAATTCATTGATTTGCGGGCCGCCGCCGTGAACGATCACCGGGTTCATGCCCACCAGCTTGAGCAATACCACGTCGCTGGCAAAGCCTTCCTTGAGCTCTTCGTCGATCATGGCATTGCCGCCGTACTTGATGACAATGGTCTTATCGAAGAAACGCTGGATATACGGCAGCGCTTCGGAGAGCACTTCGGCTTTCTGTTGGGCAGAGATTTCGGTCATGACTGTTTCCGGAGCAAAGGCACGGTTTGGATAAGCGCAATTGTACCAGCGCAGTATCGTCAATCGCCAAAACAATAGTGTGACAAGCCGTAGCAGCCGGCCCGGCAACGATTGCACACGCTGGGGAATTATTTGCGAAACCCGTGGTCAAGCACACTCAGACGCACCGTGATTGCACAGCCGGTTGGCAATAAGTCACTACCGTTTGATATATCGCTTGTGATCCGGCTCAGGATATAAACCTGTTGCTTGTGTTGATAAACATTTACTGATTTAGTCAGTGCACGTTATATGCGGTAATTAAGGTTTACCTTGAAATAAACCAATTACAATCGCACTTGAATAGACAAAACGCTGCATGCATAATCAGATCATCGATTTAAATTCTTGCATGCGTACAATGCGTCCCTTGCCGCTCGGCAAGTGTCATGCCACCAGGTGGCTTTGCGCAATGCACCATCAAAACACCATTGCTGTGCTGAACATAGGAGCAACCAAATGGATTTGTCCGGCCTGAACCTGCCGCAACTGTACAAACTGCAAAAAGACCTGGATGCAGAAATCATCCGCCGCAAGGAAACCGACAAGGTCTCCCTGATTAATGAACTGCAACAACTGGCCGCATCCAAGGGTTTCTCTTTGAATGAAGTGCTGGGCCTGGAAGGCAAAAAGGCTGGCAAGAAAGCCGCTGCAACCAGCAAGGCGCAATACCGCAATCCGGATGATGCCAGCCAGACCTGGTCCGGCCGTGGCCGCAAGCCGCAATGGGCGCTGAAATGGCTGAGCGAAGGCAAATCGCTGGAAGACCTGCGCGTCTGATTGCCGTGCCGCGATCACCGTGGCGCAGGCATTGATAAAAAGGCAGCCCGCGGCTGCCTTTTTTGTTGTCTTGAGCCCCCCGAAGACGGCGTGACTGCCAGTACAATGTCTCCTGGTTGAACCTGGTAAAAAGCCTCGCATGTCCCATCCCCTGACCGCATCACTGAACCCCGAACAACGCGCAGCCGTTGAGTTGCCCGCAGAGCACGCCCTGATCCTGGCAGGTGCCGGCAGCGGCAAGACCCGCGTACTGACCACGCGCATTGCCTGGTTGTTGTCGACGGGCCAGATCAGCCCGGCGGGCCTTCTGGCTGTGACGTTTACCAATAAAGCGGCCAAGGAAATGCTGGCGCGCATTACCGCCATGATGCCGCTGAACCCGCGGGGTCTGTGGGTGGGGACATTCCACGGCCTGTGTAACCGCATGCTGCGCCTGCACCATCGTGATGCGGGTTTGCCGGCCGGATTTGCCATTCTGGATTCGCAAGACCAGTTAGCGGCAATCAAACGCGTCATGAAAACGCTCAATGTCGATGATGAGCGCTATCCGCCCCGCAGCATTGCGCAATATATCAATGGCAACAAGGAAGCCGGATTGCGTGCAGAGAAGGCGCAAGCCTGGGATGATTATTCCCGCACGCAGCGCATGATTTATGCCGAATATGAATCACAATGCCGGCGCGAAGGCGTTGTTGATTTTGCTGAATTGCTGCTGGCCTGCTATGAATTACTGGAACGCAATGAACCGCTGCGTGACCATTATCGCAGCCGCTTCCAGCATATTCTGGTCGATGAATTCCAGGATACCAACCAGCTGCAATACGCCTGGCTGAAATTGCTGACCGGCCCCAACAGCGCATTATTTGCAGTGGGTGATGATGACCAGTCCATTTATGCCTTTCGGGGCGCCAGGGTGGGCAACATGCTGGACTTCCAGAAAGATTACAACGTCAAACATGTAATCCGGCTGGAACAGAATTACCGCTCACACGGCAATATTCTGAACGCAGCCAATGCGGTGATCGAACACAATCGCGATCGCCTGGGCAAGCAATTGTGGACCAGCGACGACGATGGCGAACCGATTCGCCTTTATGAAGCGGCCACCGATACGGAAGAAGCCAACTTCCTCGTTGACGAGATCGGCGCGCAGCAGCGGGACGGGATTGCCGCTGACGAGATCGCCATCCTTTATCGCTCCAACGCGCAATCGCGGATTATTGAACACGCCCTGGTCGCGGCGGGTTTGCCCTATCGGGTTTATGGCGGCCTGCGCTTTTACGAGCGCCAGGAAATCAAGCATGCACTTGCGTATTTGCGCCTGATCGCCAATCAGGACGATGACAACGCGCTGTTGCGGGTGATCAATTTCCCCGCGCGCGGCATTGGCAACCGCACGGTCGAAACGCTGACTGATACCGCCCGGCTCTCCGGCATCAGCCTGTGGCAGGCCGCGTGTACCGCTGGCAGCGGGCGCAGTGCCGCCGCCGTGGGCCGCTTTGTGCACATGATCGACAATATGCACGTGCAAGCCCAGGGCATGGCGCTGCCGGACATGGTCAATATGGTCCTGTCGCTATCGGGCCTGTATGAGTATTACCAGAATGAAAAAGAAGGCGAGGAACGCGTCGCCAACTTGAACGAACTGGTGAACGCGGCCACGGCTTTTGTCACTGAAGATGAGAACGATCTGGTGGCCTTTCTGGCCAATGCCTCGCTGGAAGGTGGCGAGCATGCGGCGGAAGCCGGTGAAGCCGCCGTGCAGCTGATGACCATCCACGCCGCCAAGGGGCTGGAGTTTCATACCGTGTTCCTGACCGGGCTGGAAGAAGGCCTGTTCCCCCATGACAACAGCCTGGCCGATCCCAAAGGGCTGGAAGAAGAGCGGCGCCTGATGTACGTGGCCATGACGCGGGCGCGGCGACGCTTGTATATCTCGCTGTCGCAAAGCCGCATGCTGCACGGCCAGATGCGCTATGCGCCGGCCAGCCGTTTTCTGAATGAAGTACCGGCCACGCTGCTGAAGTACCTCAACCGGGGCTATGCCCCCAACAGCTACGGCAGCAACAGTGGCAACACCAATAGCCCAAGCAGCGACTGGTACGCCCCGCCGGCCAGACCGCGGCAGGTTGAGACCCCGGCCCATGGCCTTGCGATTGGCATGAACGTGCGCCACCCCAAATTCGGGGTCGGCGTGGTGGTCAATCATGAAGGCGGTGCGACCGGCAATGTTCAGGTCAATTTTGCCCAGCACGGTACCAAGTGGCTGGCCGTGGCCTACGCCAAACTGGAGCCCATCAAGGAATGACCGCCAGCGACGCCACCATCAACGCCCGCGCCCTTGTCATCGACCGGGCAAGCGAAACCCGTTCCGCGCTGGGCATGGCGCTGGCGGAGGCCGGCGTCGCGACCATTGATTACGCCAACCGCCAGACCACCGCGCTGGGGCTGATCCAGAACCATGATTATGACGTGGTGCTGTGTGAGTACGATCTGGGCGGCGGTATGGATGGCGTGCATCTGTTTGAGGCTTGCCAGCAGCATTATCTGCTCAAGCCTTCGTGCATTTTCATGATGGTCACGGGCGAGCGGCGCCAGGCGCAGGTGATGGGGGCCGCCGAACTGATCCCGGATGGCTATCTGCTCAAGCCGTTTTCAACCGGTGATCTGATCGAGCGACTGAACCGCGCGCAGCGGCGCAAAGCACGTTTTCGCACCATCGACAACGCTGTGCGGGCCGGAGACTATCTGGGCGCCGTCACCGCATGTGACCGGGAAATGGCCTTGCGCGCGGCCAACGAGACGGAAGATTTTCTGCGCATGAAAACCTTCCTCTTGCTGCGTCTGGGCGAACACCAATCTGCCGCAGAATCCAGCACCGCCGCGCTGGATCTGCGCGAAAGCGCCTGGGCGCGGATGGGCCTGGGCAAAGCGCGCTTTGGTCTCAAAGACCTGGACGGCGCGCGTGCCTGCTTTGAAGCCGTGAAGCGTGACCACGAACTGGCCATGGAATCCTATGACTGGCTGGCCCGCACGCTCACCGCACAAGGCGAGATGGCCACAGCCCAGGCCACCTTGAGCGAAGCGCTGCAGCGCTCGCCGCTGGCGGCAGCCCGGCAGACCGCACTGGGCCGCCTGGCCGAACGCAACGGTGAACTGGAAACCGCCGAAAACGCGCTGCTGTATGCGCTGAATCTGTCGCGCGGCTCGTTCTGGCCGGATATCTCGCTCTATTGCGAACTGGGCCGGGTACAACTGGCGCGCGATGACATTGGCGGCGCACGCCGAACCATCCAGCGCTTACGCCGCGAAGTGCCCACCAGCAATGAATCAGTCGAGCCGATCTGCGAGTTGATCGAAGCGGCCGTGCTGGAAAAACTGGACGAACGCAAAGCCTCGGCCGAGTTGTTTGAACACGCTTGCGAGACCCTGCGCGAACAGGAAGACCCGCTGCCGGGCGTGCTGATTGAAGCCGCCCGCCAGGCGTATACGCGGCGGCGGCAGGAAGCCGGGGCCGCGCTGGTGCGCAGTGCGCTGGGCGCCGCGTCGGATGATCCGGCGGTGCTGGCCAGTGTCGAGAGCCTGTATCACGGCCTGGGCGAACCGGAAATCGGGCAGCAAATGGTGGCGGAGGTCACACGTGACCTGAGTCAGCTCAATAATGACGCCGTCATTGCCGTCAGAAATGGTAACCTCTCGGCGGCTGCAGATATGTTCATCAACGCCTTGCATGGCCGCAGCGGCAACGTGCAGTTGCTGCTCAATGCCATCAACACGCTGCTGTCTTGCGTGAACCAGCAAGGCTGGAACGAGCATTACATGGACATGGCGCAACGCTATCTGGCGCGGGTTCGCAAACAGGACCCCACCAATGGCAAGGCCCGCCAGCTGGCAGATGCCATGCGCCGCACGCGGACCCGGTTCGGGATCGATGCCGGCAGCCAGCCACAACAGCAACCGCCCGCCGCTGCCTGAGTTTGCGGGGCGGCCCAGCCCACGCTGACAAAAGGAAGCACCGTGCAGGCGACGTTTGAACTGGAACACCCCGTTGCGCATATCCGGCTGCAGGGCCATTTCACTTTTGAAGGCCAGCGCAGTTTTCGCCAGGCCACCCAGGAAATGCTGGCCACGCCGGATTTCACGGCCATCCATTTTGATCTGACCGACGTCGAGAGCATGGATTCGACCGCGCTGGGCATGTTGCTGCTGCTGCATGAGCGCGCCGCCGGCCGCCCGATCATCCTGCACAGCATGCGCCCGGATATCCGCGCCATGATCAAGATTGCCAATACCGGCGGGATTTTCGAGCTGCGCTAATCGCTGCATCGCTGCGACATCCCATAAAAAAAGGACACCCGAGGTGTCCTTTTTTCTGCGCTACCCGCCCGCGTGGGCCGGTCAGAGTTCGACCTGCATCCCCATTTCCACCACGCGGTTGGGCGGAATCTTGAAGTAGCTGGTTGCGCGCGTGGCGTTGCGGGTCATGAGAGAGAACACCTTGCGCCGCCACCAGGCCATGGCCGGGTATTTGCCCTCGACGATGGTCTCACGCGAGAGGAAGAACGAAGTCTGCATCGGGTCGAAATCCAGTTCCGGCTGCAGCTCTGACACCTGGCGCAAAATGGCCGGGACCGAGGGTTCTTCCTTGAAGCCGTAGGTGGCAATCACCTGATAGAAACTCTCGCCCAGCTTGGGCACCACCACTTTCTCGCGCTTGGCCACAAACGGGATATCGGCGGTGCGAATGGTCAGGAACACCACTTTCTCATGCAGCACCTTGTTGTGCTTGAGGTTATGCAAGAGCGCGTGCGGGACCGAGTCGGCACTGGTGGTCATGAAAATCGCGGTGCCTTCCACGCGTTGCGGCGGGGCGGCTTCCAGGCTTTCCACAAAACCTTGCAGCGGCAATTCGCCTTCACGCAGACGATCACCCAGCAAGGTGCGGCCGCGCTTCCAGGTAGTCATCAGGGTAAAGATGAACAAACCCATGACCAGCGGCACCCAGCCGCCATCCGGCAGCTTGAGCATGTTGGAGCTGAGGAAAATCAGGTCGACCACCAGAAAGCCGATCAGCACGGCGCGGAACAGCATCTTGCGGCCACGATCCAGTGTCTTGCCCAGCACGTTGAAGGCCAGCAGCGTGGTCATCACCATGGTGCCGCAAACCGACAGGCCATACGCCGATGCCAGGTTGTCAGACGTGCGGAACGCCAGCACCAGCAGAATCACCGCCACCATCAGGAACCAGTTGATCTGCGGCACGTAGATCTGGCCGATTTCCTGGTCGGAGGTATGGTCGATATCCACACGCGGGCAGTAACCCAGTTGCACGGCCTGGTTGGTCATGGAGAAAGCGCCAGAGATCACCGCTTGCGAGGCGATCACCGTCGCCGCCGCAGCCAGGATCACCAGCGGTGCCAGCGCCCATTGCGGGGCCAGCAAAAAGAACGGGTTCTTGATCGCCGCCGGGTTATGCAGCAGCAGCGCGCCCTGACCGAAATAACACAGGATCAGCGAAGGCAGCACCAGGCCAAACCACGCGATCTTGATCGATTTCTGGCCAAAGTGACCCATGTCGGCATACAGCGCTTCGCCGCCGGTCACGGACAGCACCACCGCACCCATGATCACAAAACCGCGCAGCGGATAGTCTGCAATAAAGCGCGCGCCATTGAGCGGGTTGATCGCGGCGAAGACTTCCGGCGCATGCAAGATGCTGCGCACGCCCATGACCGCCAGGGTGATGAACCAGAACACCATGATCGGCCCGAACAGCTTGCCGACCTTGCTGGTGCCATGG
Source organism: Silvimonas iriomotensis (assembly GCF_014645535.1). Classification (NCBI taxonomy): domain Bacteria; kingdom Pseudomonadati; phylum Pseudomonadota; class Betaproteobacteria; order Neisseriales; family Chitinibacteraceae; genus Silvimonas; species Silvimonas iriomotensis. The sequence continues at coordinate 325,436 of NZ_BMLX01000003.1, read as the reverse complement.
CGCTGGATGGCAAACAGGGCCACTAGCACGATGATGGTGAGCGGCACAATGTACGGGTCCAGCTTGTGCGAAATGACGCTGATCCCTTCAAAGGCCGAGAGCACCGAGATGGCCGGCGTGATAATGCCGTCGCCATAAAAGAGCGAGGCCCCGAAGATGCCCAGGCCCATCAACAGCAGCCCCTTGCGGGAACGCGGGTCCAGATCACGCAGCGCCAGTGCCATCAGCGCCAGGATACCGCCCTCGCCACGGTTGTCGGCCCGCATGATCACGACCACGTACTTGGCCGAGACCACGATCATGATGGCCCAGAAAATCAGCGAAAGAATACCAAGGATGTTTTCCGCATTGATCGGCAGGTTGCCATGCGCGGTAAGACAGGTTTTAAGGGTGTACAACGGACTGGTACCGATATCCCCGTACACCACGCCGATGGCCCCAACGGTCAGCCCGGCAAGCCGGGATGCGGAAGGAGCCTGGCCATGATTTGCGCCCATGCTGCAGGAGTCTCTTGATGTTGGATCAGGTCATTTATTTATAAAGCTCAAGCGCCGCGATTATAGCCCCGCCTTACGGCTGTAGCCCCGAACTATCCGGTTACAAGGTGCGGCAACGCAACATAGACCCGTTGCCAGTCAAAGCAAGGCCCGGGGTCTGTCTTGCGCAGCGGAGCGATATCGTTATGTCCCACTATGGCACGCAGCGGGCAGGTTTGCCCCAAAGCCTGAGCCAGTGGAATCAACGCGGCATATTGCGCGTCGGTAAACGGGATGTGGTCGGTGCCTTCCAGCTCGATGCCGACCGAAAAATCATTGCAGCGCGCGCGCCCCTGCCAGTCTGACACGCCGGCGTGGGCGGCCCGCTCGTGCACGGACACAAACTGCACGACCTGACCATCACGCCGGATCAGAAAGTGGGCACTGACCCGCAGCGCGCCCAGATCGGCAAACAGCGGATGATCGGCCGGGATGGTATTGGTGAACAGGCGCTCGACCAGATCGCCGCCAAACTCGCCCGGCGGCAGGCTGATGTTGTGGATGACCAGCAGCTCCACCGGTGTATCGACGGGACGGGCGTCGCAGTTAGGGCTGGGCACCTTTCTGGCCGGTGCGTACCAGCCCGCCGCGTCGAACGCCGGGTTCATCTGTGCCACCACAGGCTAGCCACCAGCGCCGCCAGCAGCACGGCAATCACGCCCAGCAGCCAGTTGCGCTTTTTCTGCTCCCACATCAGGCCCTGATAACCGGTCACCAGCAATTCGGTGGTGTTCTGGTTGGCCAGATCATTAAGCTTGCGCGGCAGCGTGGGCAGCATGGCCGCCCACAAAGGCGCTTCATGCTTGATATTGCGCCACAGCCCGCGCCAGCCAATCTGCTCGTTCATCCAGCGCTCAAGGAAGGGTTTGGCGGTTTTCCAGAGGTCCAGATCCGGATCAAGCTGGCGGCCCAGGCCTTCGATATTGAGCAGCGTCTTTTGCAGCAGCACCAGTTGCGGCTGGATCTCGACATTGAAGCGGCGCGAGGTCTCAAACAAGCGCAGCAGCACCTGACCGAACGAGATTTGCGAGATCGGCTTGTCGAAGATCGGCTCGCAAACGGTACGTACCGCGGCTTCCAGTTCTTCTACCCGGGTTTCTTTAGGCACCCAGCCCGACTCGATATGCGCGGCGGCGACGCGGTGATAGTCGCGGTTGAAGAACGCCAGGAAATTGATCGCCAGGTATTGTTTGTCGACTTCAGAGAGCGTGCCGACAATGCCGAAATCCAGCGCGATATAGCGGTTGTCTGCCGCCACAAAAATGTTGCCCGGGTGCATGTCGGCATGGAAAAACCCGTCGCGGAACACCTGGGTGAAGAAAATCTCCACGCCATAGACGGAAAGTTTTTTCAGGTCGATCCCCGCCGCGCGCAGTTCATCTACCCGGCCGACCGGGATGCCATCCATCCATTCCAGCGTCAGCACCTGGCGCGAGCACCAGTCGTAGAAGACTTCCGGCACGATCAGCATGTCCGAACCCAGGAAATTGCGCCGCAGTTGCGAGGCATTGCCCGCTTCGATCATCAGATCGAGTTCGTCATGCAGATATTTGTCGAACTCCGCCACGACTTCTCTCGGGCGCAGGCGCTTGCCATCGGCAAACAGGCGCTCGACAAGGCCTGCCATGACGCGCAACAGCGCCAGATCGCTTTCAATGATCGGCAAAATGCCCGGCCGCAGCACCTTGACCGCCACGTTGCGACCATCCGGCAAAGTGGCACGGTGGACCTGGGCGATGGAGGCCGATGCCACCGGCGTGCGGTCAAACGTGGCGTAAAGCTCGGCCACGGGGCGCTTCAGGCTGCTTTCAATGACTTGCACTGCCAGATCGCCACCAAAGGGCGGCACGCGATCCTGCAAAAACGCCAGTTCATCTGCGATATCAGCCGGCAACAGGTCGCGCCGGGTAGAGAGCACCTGGCCGAACTTGACGAAGATCGGGCCCAGCGCTTCCAGCGCCAGCCGCAAGCGCACCGCGCGCGGTTGATCAAGCCGGCGCCAGAAAAACAGGATGTTGACCAGTCGGGAGAGGCCATGCACACGCTCGTGGCCCAGCAGGAATTCATCCAGCCCGTACTGCACGACCACACGGGCAATCTTGAGAAGGCGGAATATCCGCATGTGTATCCATTTATCCCGTTCCCTTTGCCTGGCCGGGAACGTGTTTGATCAATCAGTAATCAGTAAAAACCGGGGGGGCGCTTGTCTGGCATCAGAACGATTTGACGGTCAGGCGCTCCAGCCGCGCTTCCAGCCGGGCCAGATCATCACGCAGCGCATCCACGCCGCTGCAGAAGGTTTCGACGTGCCGTTTGGTCACCACCAGCGGTGCTTCATCACGCCAGTATTCGGTGAGTTCAATCAAAAGGCGCGAGCCGATGGCGCCAGGAATCCCGCCGATCTTGCCGGCAATCCACGTAATGCGGTTGGCCGCAACATCGCCGACGAGTTGCGACAATTCTTCTGCCATGTCCCAGCGCAGTGTGGCCAGGGCCTGCCCCACGGCGGCGGCCAGTTCGGCATCGCCATTCAGGCCCACTTTCTTGCTGGCCGCTTCGCGATCGAACAACCAGGTCGTGAAAAAGGTGGGCGACAGCAGAATGCTGGCCTCAGCCAGGCCCGACGCCGTTGCAAACGTGCCATCAGGCTGGATCGAAAGCGTACCCGACAGCACCGGCAACACAAGGCGGATGACCCGGCCCTGATAGGGCGCCAGCGCGGCGCGGGCGGCATCGTCATGGGCCAGCATGCGGTTCAGGATTGTGGCAAGCATCAACTCGGACCTCATCAATCAGGACATGACAACGCCTGCCGCCCTTGCGGCAGGCCATTCGGGGCAGATCAGATCTTGATCCCTTTATGCAGGGCAACCACACCAGCAGACATGTTGTGATAGTCCACTTTGGCAAACCCGGCATCAAACATCATGCTCTTGAGGGTTTCCTGGTCCGGATGCATGCGGATGGATTCAGCCAGGTACTGGTAAGAATCAGCATCATTGGCCACCAGCTTGCCCATGACCGGCAACAGCTTGAACGAGTAGATATCGTAAGCCGGCTTGAGCGGGCTCCAGACCTTGGAGAACTCCAGCACCAGCAAACGGCCACCCGGCTTGAGCACGCGGTACATCTCCTTGAGCGCCGCGTCTTTGTGCGTCATGTTTCTGAGGCCGAACGCCACCGAAACGATGTTGAAGTAGTTATCCGGGAACGGCAGTTTTTCCGCATCACACAGCGCCACCGGCGTCGCCACGCCCGCATCAAGCAGACGATCACGACCCACGCCCAGCATGGAGCTGTTGATATCGGTCAGCCACACCTGGCCGGTCTTGCCGACCTTCTTGCAGAACGCTTTGGAAAGATCGCCCGTACCGCCAGCGATATCGAGCACCTTGTCACCGGGTTTGGCACCGCTGGTTTCAATGGTGAAGAACTTCCAGGCGCGGTGCAGACCGGCGGACATCAGGTCATTCATCACGTCATATTTTTGCGCGACGGAATGAAAAACCTCGGCCACTTTCTGGGCTTTGACTGATTCGTCGACCGTCTTGTAACCAAAGTGCGTGGTGTTATCGCTCATAGCGTGCTCACAGTCTTGTCAATTCATTGCGGGTCGCGACTGGCGCCGGCGGCGGCCAGATCGTTCAGATAGGTTTGCCAGCGCGTGGCATGCTCTGCGCCCAGCTCGTACAGGTACGCCCAGGAATACAGGCCGGAATCATGGCCATCATCAAAGACCAGTTTCACAGCATAGTTGCCCACGGGCTCGATGGCCGTAATGGCGACATTGCGCTTGCCCGTCTGCAAAACACCCTGCCCCACGCCATGTCCCTGGACTTCAGCCGACGGGCTGGATACGCGCAGGTATTCACACGGCAGAACAAAGCGCTGGCCGTCATCAAACGCCACCTCCAGCTCGCGCGACGCGCGGTGCAAGCGGATTTCCACCGGGGTTGCGCTGGAAGAAGTCAGTCCGGCCATGCAGGTATTCCTTTTTCTGCACTGGGTGGCAGTGCGAGCGTTCAAAGGCGCAATGATACCGCGTTGCCGCATGGGGCGCGATGGAGGGTGAGGTTGAGGGGGAACCGGCGCGGTTCGCGCGAGGGATTTTGGGTGCACGAAGCTGGAAAACCTTGAACACCTGTTAGCGCCTGCGGCGCGGCTGTTTACATACCGGGGGTGCCCGGAGCACGGTACTTTCTTTTGGATCGCCAGCCTCGGCGGCCCCAAAGAAAGTGGGCAAAGAAAAGGCGACCCCGGGGGAACGCCCGCTGCGCGGGTCCCCTGCGCTTCTCGTGAAGTCCGGCTGGCTACGGAAACTCGGGCTAAAGCCCTCAAACACCCCTTCGCCGAAACCCCGGACTTCCCTGCGATGCTCGGCGCTCCTTAAGGGGCCCAAAGTCAAAAACAACAACAAAACCAGAAGCAACGGCAACGGCAACGGCAACGGCAACGGCAACGGCAACGGCAACGGCAACGGCAACGGCAACGGCAACGGCAACGGCAACGGCAACGGCCAGTTCAACATGCATCCCACAGGCTCGTCATTCCGGCCTTGAGCCGGAATCCAGCTGCAATGCATGCACGCTGTTGAGAGTGAATTCGAACTGAAGTGGTATTCCACCGCAAGCAGCCCATTGGGCTGCGGACTGGATTCCGGCCTCCGCCGGAATGACGAAGTGGTGGGCAAGGTAAATCATCTTTGCCTACAGACCGTTTGCGGGGTTGCTGTTGGGGTTGCTTTTGACGTGCCTCCCCTCCGGCAGCGCCGAGCATCGCAGCGAAGTCCGGGGTTGCGGCGGAGGGGTGTTTGAGCGTAGCGAGTTCCCTGGAGCCAGCCGGACTTCGCGAGAAGCACAGGGAACCCGAAGGGCGCAGTCGCAGGGGTCGCCTTTTCTTTGGTTACTTTCTTTTGGCGAAGCAAAAGAAAGTAACGTGCTCCGGCCACCGCCGGTATCAAAACACCGCGCCGTCAGGCGCTAACAAACAGTTCAGGTTTCAAACAACAGCCAAGGCAGATTCCACTACCTCCCCCGATCCACCCCCACACCAACCAATCAACCAACCCGACACCAAGCCAACAAACCACACCCGACAAGCAACAAACAACTCGCACCGCTAATACACCGCCTCATCCACCGCCACCATCGCCTTCCCCTTCCCGCGCGGCAGCAAAATCGTAGCCACAAGCCCACCCCGCGGGTGATTGGCCAGCAGCAAATCCCCACCATGCGCGTGCACAATATTGCGCGTAATCCCCAGCCCCAACCCCATGCCGGCGCTGTTGGACGCCCGCCCGTGCTCCAGCCGCACATACGGCTGGAACAAAGACGGCAGCGCTTCTTCAGGCACACCGGGGCCGTAATCGCGGATGGTGAGTTCGACTTGCTCATCGGTCTGCGTCACCAGCACCTCGGCGCGGTTGCCGTAAAACAGGGCGTTATCCAGCAGGTTGCCGACTGCGCGTTTAAGCGCCAGCGGGCGGGCGAAGACAGAGACCGGGCCGCCGGCGAAGGTGGCGTCCTTGCCGGCCATTTGCGCACCGTTGACGAGGCGTTCGATCAGCTTGTCCAGGCGGATCTGCACCGGGTTTTCGTGGATATCGGTGTCTTTCACGCTTTGCAGCGCGCCTTTCACCATGACATCCAGATCATCCAGGTCTTCGTGAAACTCCGCCCGGGTCTGGTCGTCGTCCAGCATTTCGGTGCGCAGTTTCAGGCGGGTGATCGGCGTGCGCAAATCGTGAGAGATCGACGTGAACAGGCGCTCGCGATCTTCCAGATAACGCTGCGTGCGCTCGCGCATGGCGTTAAAAGCGCGGGCGGTCTTGATGTATTCGCGGCTGCCGGATTCGGGCAGTGGCACCGAGGGCATGCCCTGGCCGAAGGCATCGGCGGCCTTGGAGAGCGCGGCAAACGGCTTGGTCATCCAGCGCACCACCAACAGCGACAGCAACAGCACCACGCCCACGGTGATCAAGAGCAGCACGATGCGGTCACGCGCCAGCGGCTCGTCGCTTTCCATGAAATACGGGTCTGGCATCAGGGTGGCCAGATACAGCCAGTTGCCGGGTTCGATTTCGGCCTGGATCACCAGAATGGGCGCGGGGCGCGGTTTGACCACCAGGGTGTTTTGCACCCAGCCGTCAGGCAGATCGTCCAGCGTGACGCCGTCGTCCGCCACGGGCAGGCCATCGGGCCAGGCAAAGCCGACCTGGAAATCCAGCAGCTTGGCGTATTCCCGGTGCAGCACCGCCACAATGCGGGCGCAGACGGCGTCGGCCAGCGGCGAGCCCTTGATGCGCTGGATGGGCACTTCGTTGTGGTTCACGCTGACAAAAAAGCGCGTGCCGCCCATTTCCCGCAACTGGTCGATCAGGATGGGGCGATAGTTGGGTGGCAGGCTGCGAAAAAAACGCAGCGCGGCGGCGGCGCTGCCGCCAATGTGCTCGCCGGCGTCCAGTGCTTCGGTGGTGACTTTCTGGCGGACTTCCCCGGCCCAGATCAGGTTGCCGACGACTTGCGTCACCAGCACGCCCAGCACCATGACAATGGTCAGCCGGCCCAGCAGCGAGGACGGAATCAGCCGCACATACCACGGCCGGCGGCGCCCGCCCTCACCCATGGCTGACAGCCACTTCGGCAGAGAACACGTAACCGGCGCCACGCACGGTCTTGATCAGTGCGGGTTGCTTGCCGTCATCCAGCAGGCGCTGGCGCAAGCGGCTGATCTGCACATCCAGCGAGCGATCCAGCGGGCCCAGGTCACGGCCACGGGTTTCTTCAGCCAGCACGCTGCGGTCGAGAATTTCACCGGGGTGTTCGACCAGATACTTCAAGAGCTGGAAATCCAGCCCGGTCAGTTTGACGGTTTCGCCAGTCGGGTCAGACAAGGTGCGCTCGACGGTATCAAGCGTGAAGCCGTTGAAGCGGTAATAGCGGGCCGGCGCGCCGTTTTCTACCCCGGCGCGGCGGTGAATGGCCTTGATGCGGGCCAGCAGTTCGCGCGGGTTGTAGGGCTTGCCCAGATAATCGTCCGCGCCCAGTTCCAGCCCGACAATACGGTCGGTGTCGTCCGCACTGGCGGTCAGCATGATGACCGGCACGCTGGAGCGCTTGCGGATATGGCCGCACAGGGCGAAGCCATCGGTATCCGGCAGCATGACATCCAGAATCACCAGAGACAGTTCATCTTTGTAACGGTCGAACTCGGTCATGAAGCTGGCACCATCATGCGCCAGCCGCACTTCATACTGGTTCTTTTCCAGGTACGCCTTCAACAACGCCCGGGTTTTCTGGTCATCATCAACGACCAGTATCTTGCGAGTCATAACTGTTTCCTTCCAGCGACAAAGCCCGGATTACTGCGGCAATGCGCCGTTGCAGTTCCGATGTCGGAATGCGGTCATCCAGAAAATAACGACGGATCAGGCTGACGATGGCGTCTTTGAGCGCCTCGTCGGTCGCCATGCGATGCACCAGGCTCGGGGCCTGCACCGCCTGGCCTCGCCCGAAGGTGGTCCACGACTGGCGCGCACACGGGTCCAGCGTAGACGGGTCTACATCACGGCGCACCGGCACGGAGCCCTTGATCTTGTTGTAACCGGCCTGCACGGCCGGAGAGGCTACCATCTGCGCCAGTTTTTCCTGGGCGCTCTGGTTGGCGTAATCCCCGGTAAACATGACCAGCGTATCAATACTATATAAGTGCGCGTCGGCCGTCCCAGGCACCGCCGTACAGCCGAACTGGTCGCCCGGGGTCAGGCCCATGGCCTGCAACTCGCCCTTGCCCCAGTCGCCCATGATCCACATGGCGGCCTTGCCGCGCGCCAGGTCAGCGGCTTCGTCCTGCCACGGGCGTTCAGACAGGTTTTGCGGCATCCAGTGCTTGAGGCGGCGCAACCGCTCCAGCGCGCGCGTTACGCGGACGTCGTACCAGGCGTTGGCGTTGCGGCGAACCAACAGGTCGCGATACATGGCCGGGCCGGTTTCAGAGAGCAAGAGCGTTTCGAACAGCGTGGCAATCTGCCAGGACTCGGTGCTTTGCGCCAGCGGGGTGTAACCCGCGCGGGAGATCGCATCGGCCGTCCGTTCAAACTCGGGCCAGCTGCGCGGCGCAGCCAGGCCCAACTTTGTGAAAATGGCCTGGTTGTAAAACAGCGTGTTGATGCGATGAATGCCCAGCGGCGCCGCGACCACATGCCCGCGCATGCGGATGACACTGGCCACCGTGGGAAACAGTTTGTCGCTCCAGTTGGCGCGCCGGGCCACGTTGTCCAGTTCCAGCAACAGGCCAAGGTCGGCCCATTCTGAAATGGCCGGGCCGATCAGCTGGGCGGCATCCGGCGCTTTGCCCGACAGCACGCGGCTTTTGAGCACCTTCATGGCGCCCACACCAGCGCCGCCAGGGATGGCGGCATCTTGCCAGGTCACGCCTTCATCCTGCAGGCGATCAGCCAGGTAATCTGCGGCATGGCGTTCACTGGCAGACGTCCACCAATGCAGTACATCTACCGTTTCTTGCGCCCGGGCCGGGGCCCCCACACATAGCGCACCCAGCAGCAAACCCCACATTGCTTGCCGCATGCGCATGCATCTCCCCCAACGCGCCAGGATCTTGCTTGTATCCATCAAGCTCGCCCCGTGTTTTTTTCGCCGCAGAATAACGTAACGTAGCAACCTGTTTTGTAAAGAAAGATTGCGATTACTTGCGGTCTCTATCTGCGCCCTGCGGGGTCATCCCGCGGGCAATCCTTGATTGTTGCAGTCATTGCCCTTGCAAGGGGTCACCAGAATGTAATGAAAGGTAACACCCCAAGCTGACTGATTTGTTATTTTTCACATAATAATCAATATGTTATTTGTTTTTTGCCAATGAACACAAGCAGTTTTTGTGTCACGCAAAGGTGAATGCTAATTTCCTGGCCATGCCCCCAGCAAAACTTTTAAACAGGGGTAAACCTGAGGAGATCGACCGATGCAAGGCAAGAACATCATGCGTGGCGCCCTGGTGGCTGCGCTGTTGGCTGCAGGTGCTGCACAAGCGGGCACCCTGACCATCGAAAGCTGGCGTACCGACGACAAAGGCCTGTGGGAAGAAGTACTGATCCCGGCTTTCCAGAAGCACTACCCGAACATCCAGATCAAGTTTGCCCCGACCGCCCCGACCGAATACGACTCCAGCCTGAACGCACGCCTGACTGGCGGCACTGCCGGTGACCTGATCACCTGCCGTCCGTTCGACAAGTCGCTGGACCTGTACAAGAAGGGTTACCTGGAAAAGCTGAACGGCAAGAAGGGTCTGGAAAACTTCCCGGCCTCGGCCAAGGTGGCCTGGGAAACCGACGATGGCAAGGATACCTTCTGCGAGCCGATCGCATCCGTTATCCACGGCTTCCTGTACAACAAAAAGATTTTCAAGGAACTGGGCCTGACCGAGCCGAAGACCACCGACGACTTCTTCAAGATGCTCGACAAGGTGAAGGCTTCCGGCAAGTACACCCCGATGGCCCTGGGTACCAACGATCAGTGGGAATCCTCGCAGATCGTTTACACCAGCATCGGCGCACCGTACTGGAAGGGTGAAGAAGGCCGCAAGGCGTTGATCGCTGGCAAGGCCAAGTTCACTGACCCGGCCTTTGAACAACCGCTGGAAATCGAAGCCAAGTACGCACCGTACCTGGCCAAGGGCTACAGCGCTCAAACCTACCCGGATACCCAGAACCTGTTCGCCTCCGGCAAGGCTGCCGTGGTGGCTGCTGGCTCGTGGGACATTGGTTACTACAACCAGAACGCCGCCGGTTTCGAACTGGGCGCGTTCCCGCCCCCGGTCCCGAAAGCTGGCGACAAGTGCTACATCTCTGACCATACCGATCTGGGCATGGGCGTGAACAGCAAGTCCAAGAACAAGGAAGACGCCTACAAGTTCGTAGAGTGGCTCGGTTCGCAGGAATTTGCTGATCTGTACACCAACAAGGTCACTGGCTTCTTCAGCCTGTCCAACCACCTGATCGCCGTGAAGGATCCGGTTGCCAAGGAATTCATCGACTGGCGCAAGAGCTGCGGTTCCACCATCCGTGTGAACGCGCAGATCCTGAACCGTGGCACGCCGAACCTGGAAAACGAACTGTGGAACGTGAACTCGCAAGTCATCAACGGCAAGCTGTCGCCGAAGGATGGCGCTGCACGTCTGCAGTCCGGTCTGGCCAAGTGGTACAAGCCGGCTCAGTAATGAGCTAGCGCTTGCAGTATTCAGGCGGCCGAGTGGCAGGGTTCCCATGAACTGAGCCCGGTTTGACGCGACGGAGACGCGAAAGACTTGTCGGCTGCCTGGTGTAGTAGTGAGTTGTTCTTCCTCTCCATACCCTCGACTGTGAGTTAGGCCGGCGGTTCGCCGCCGGCGTTTTTTTTGGTTGTTTTCAGGCTCGCATCTGACGGGCCGGTAACGCCGTACGAATAACAAGCATCGCCAGCAAAGCCGTTCTGCCGCGACGCCCCGACGCAGTGAGTACATCCGGTACAGCCAGCCGGAGTGACAAGGCGGGATGGCTTTGCTGGCGGTGCATAGGGAGTAGAGGCCATGAAACGTTCGTTTCCCTGGCATATCGTGGTCTTTCTGGCCCCGGCATTTCTGATTTACCTCGTATTCAGCGCCTGGCCGCTGATCGACACGTTGCGACTGGGGTTCTTCACCACCAACGACAACGGCTCGCAAACCTGGGCCGGGCTGGCCAACTATCATTCCCTGCTGTTCGATCCGCTGTGGTCAGAAGGCTTCTGGAATGCCATGAAGAACAACTGCAAGTTCTTCCTGGTGCACATGTGCGTGCAAAACCCGCTGGGTCTGCTGCTGGCGGCCCTGTTGTCGATGCGCGGCGTGAAGTTTGCCAAGGGCTACCAGACCGCCATCTTCCTGCCGACGCTGTTGTCGGTCGTGATCATTGGCTTTATCTGGCAGCTGATTCTGTCGCCGCTGTGGGGCGTGTCAGAACACATTCTGAGCCTGGTGCACCTCGATAGCCTGTTCCAGCCGTTCCTGGGTCAGGAAGAAACCGCGCTGTTTACCTTGTCGGCCATGTCGGTGTGGCAGTTCGTTGGTATCCCGATGATGCTGATCTACGCCGCGCTGATTGCCATCCCGGACGAGATCATTGAAGCCGCGTATGTGGAAGGTGCCTCTGCCTGGCGCATTTTCTGGACCATCCGCGTACCGCTGATCCTGCCGACACTGGGCCTGACCACTATCCTGACCTTTGTTGGCAACTTCAACGCATTTGACCTGATTTACTCAGTCAAGGGCGCGCTGGCCGGCCCCAACTTCAGTACCGATATTCTGGGCACCTATTTCTACCGCGCCTTCTTTGGCTATCAAAGCCAGATTGGCAGCCCGACCATGGGTGCTGCCGTGGCCACGCTGATGTTCCTGGTGATCCTGCTGGGCGTGGGCGTGTACTTCTACTTTATCCAGCGCAAGCTGCAACGCTTCAGTTTCTAAAAGGGAGGCCACCACACATGTCGCAACATAAAGCTTCCCGATTCCTGGGTGCCGGTCTGACCCAGGTGGTCCTGGCCGGTTATACGATCCTGGCGCTGTTTCCGATCGCGCTGATCATCATCAACTCGTTCAAAAGCCGCGGGGCGATCTTTGATAACCCGCTGGCCCTGCCGACCAGCGAGACGTTCTCGTTGATCGGTTTCCAGAAAGTGCTGCATGAATCGCACTTCACGCTGTACTTCGGCAACAGCCTGATCGTCACCATCACCTCGCTGGTGCTGATCTTGCTGTTTGGCGCGATGGCGGCCTGGGCGCTGTCTGAATACAAGTTCAAGGGCAGCCGGATTCTGGCTCTGTTCTTTGCCTTCGGCATCATGGTGCCGATTCGCCTGGGTACGGTGTCGATTCTGAAACTGATGGTGAGCCTGAGCCTGGTGAACACGCTGACCGCGCTGATCCTGGTGTACGTGGCGCAAGGCCTGCCGCTGGCGATCATGATTTTGTCGGAATTCATGCAGCAGATCCCCAAGGAACTGAAAGAAGCCGCCCGCTGCGATGGCGTGGGCGAATTCAAGATTTTCTTCCAGGTGATCCTGCCGCTGATCCGCCCGGCCGTGGCCACCGTTGCCGTGTTCACCATGGTGCCGATCTGGAACGACTTGTGGTTCCCGCTGATTCTGGCGCCGGGTGACTCTACCCAGACCGTCACGCTGGGCGTGCAGCAGTTCATTGGTCAGTACGTGACCAACTGGAACGCCGTGCTGGCCTCGCTGACCCTGGCCGTGCTGCCGGTGCTGGTGATGTATGTGTTCTTCTCACGCCAGTTGATCCGCGGCATTACCGCCGGCGCCGTCAAATGACGGCGCAGTGAGGAGAGATGTGTGAGGGGTGAGGTGTAAAAGCCCGCCCCGGCGCACCAGGTGCCGTAGGGTGGGTTCGGCGCAAAGCGACAACCCACCACCGCAGCCAACAAAACAGAATTCATATCGTAAACGGTCGAGTATCAAAGGTTTTCGGGGTTACACCTCACCCCTCTCACCTCACTCCTCACCGTTTGCGACTAATGGGAGCAAACAAGATGTCTCATGTATCACTGAAAAACCTGACCAAATCCTACGACGGCAAAACCAATGTGCTGTCCGGGATCAACCTGGAAATCAACGACGGCGAATTCGTCGTGCTGGTCGGCCCGTCCGGCTGCGGCAAGTCCACGCTATTGCGCATGGTCTGCGGTCTGGAAGAAATCACCGGTGGCGATCTGGAGATCGACCACGCCCGCGTGAACGACCTGCCCCCGGCCCTGCGCGGCATTGCCATGGTGTTCCAGAGCTACGCGCTCTACCCGCACATGAATGTGTACAAGAACATGGCGTTTGGCCTGAAAGTGGCCGGCAAATCCAAAGACGAAGCCGACACCCGCATCCGCAACGCCGCCAAGATCCTCAAGATTGATCACCTGCTCGAACGCCTGCCGCGCGAACTCTCCGGCGGTCAGCGTCAGCGCGTGGCCATTGGCCGCGCCATTGTGCGTGAACCCAAACTGTTCCTGTTCGACGAACCGCTCTCCAACCTCGACGCCGCCCTGCGCGTCCAGACCCGTCTGGAAATCGCCAAGCTGCACCGCGAACTGGAAGCCACTATTGTTTACGTCACGCACGACCAGGTCGAAGCCATGACCCTGGGCGACAAGATCGTGGTCATGCACGACGGCCTGATCCAGCAAGCCGGCTCGCCGCTGGAACTGTACCAACAGCCCGCCAACCTGTTCGTCGCCACGTTTATCGGCTCGCCCAAGATGAACCTGCTTGAAGGCGTCGTCGAAAGCGCCGCCGCAGATCATCTGATCGTCACCCTCGCCGGCGGCCAGAACGTGCGCGCCGACGTAGACGGCAGCACCGCCACCGTGGGCGACCGCGTCACCGTCGGCATCCGCGCCGAGCACCTGTGGGAAGACAGCAACGGCAGCGAACGCTTCTCTGGCACCGTGAACCTGGTCGAACACCTGGGCGAATCCAACTTCCTGTACCTCACCCTCTCCACCGGCCAGGACCTCACCGTACGCGGCCATGGCGACCGTGAAGTGAACATTGGCGACACCATCAACATCTCCGCCCCGTCGGCCGCCTTCCACGTCTTTGACCGCGACGGCAATGCCTTCAAACGCCTCAAGCCCGGCAACATGGTCGCCGCCAAACGCGTAGGCTGAGATGTAAAAGCGCAATGCCTTGCCAGAGGCTGGACGACGCCTTGTATGCCGATGCATACAGGGCGTTTTTCTTTTTGGGGCGGGAAAGGGATGGCAGTTTTAGCGCCTGACGGCGCAGTGTTTTGACACTGGATTCCGGCCTGCGCCGGAATGCCGAGGTGGTGAGGCAAGGGCGTCATTCTTGCATACGGATGAACCCTGGGTGCCGTTGTCGTTGATTTTCGGGGTTGGGGTTGGGGTTGGGGTTGGGGTTGCTTTTGACGTTGAGCCCCCTTTGACTGCGCCGAGCATCGCAGCAAGGCGCGGCGATCAAGGCGAAGCGGTAGGCCGCAGGCCGAACACGCGAGCCAGCCGCGACTTGCGAGAAGCACAGGGAACTCGCGCAGCGAGCGCCGTCGCAGGGGTCGCCTTTTCTTTGGTTACTTTCTTTTGGCGAAGCAAAAGAAAGTAACGTGCTCCGGCCACCGCCGGTAGGTAATGCCTTTACCCGCGCCGAAGGCGCTAACAGCAGTTAAGGTTTTATGGCTTCGTTCACCAAAGGCCACCTGTGGCGGCCAACTGGATTCCGCCTCAAGGCCGGAATGACGAGGTAGTGGGAAAGCACACATCACCTTCACATCCCACAAACAAAAAACGCCACCCTCAACAGGTAGCGTTTTTTGCAAGCCCTCTCAAATACCCACAGCGGATGCAAAGGCCGCTCAGGCCTTCTCCCCACCCCGCATGCGCAAAATCCGGAACACACTCGGCAACTGCCGCAAAGACCGCATCACCCGCGCCAGATGCACGCGGTTAGAGACCTGCAGCACAAAGGCAATCTGCATAAACCGGTCACCCTCATGTTCCGCGTTTTGCGTTGCCACCGACACAATATTGGCCTCCGCCTCGGCAATCGCGGCGGAAATCTGCGCCAGCGCGCCACGGGTATTTTCCGTCAGCACGCGGATCGGCACGTCAAACAGGCGGGTGGAATCCGGGTCCCATTCCACGTCGATGAATTTGTCGGCATCAATCCGGCCGCGGCCGGAAATCTGCGGGCAATCATGCGTGTGCACCACAAGGCCCTGATCTTTCTTCACAAGGCCAATGATCGGGTCACCCGGGATCGGATTACAGCAGCGGGCGAACTGGATGGCCATGCCTTCCGTGCCGCGAATGGTCACCGACGAAATCTTGCGGCCGGCGGCAGCCGCGGCCGTGTTGTCGTCCAGCCACTGGCCGGACAACTGCAACAGGCGCTTGGCCACCACCACCGCCAGGCGCTGGCCCAGGCCGATGTCAGAAAGCACATCTTCCTTGGTGCGCGCGCTGCTTTCTTTCAGGTAGCGATCCCAGGTGTCGTCGGTCATCGGCAAAAACTGCTGATGCAGCGTGGCAAAACCCTGGGCCAGCAAGCGTTCGCCCAGATGCACCGACTCTTCAAACCGCATGGTTTTAAGGAAGTGGCGGATATGCGAGCGCGCCTTGCCGGTTGAGACAAACGTCAACCAGGACGGATTGGGCTTGGCGTGGGCGGCGGTGACAATTTCCACCTGGTCGCCGCTCTTGAGGCGTGAGCGCAGCGGCACCAGTTCGTGGTTCACCTTGGCAGCAATACAGCGGTTGCCGATATCGGTGTGCACGGCGTAGGCGAAGTCGACACACGTGGCGCCCTGCGGCAGGCTCATGATCTTGCCCTTGGGCGTGAACACGTACACCTGATCCGGGAACAGATCGACCTTGATGTGCTCCAGGAACTCCACCGCGTCGCCGGATTCCGCCTGGATTTCCAGCAAGGACTGCAGCCACTGGTGGGTCTTTTGCTGCACATCAGAAAAGCTCTCGTCGCCGCTCTTGTACATCCAGTGGCTGGCGACGCCAGCGTCCGCAATGCGGTGCATGTCCTGCGTGCGGATCTGGATTTCAATCGGCAAGCCGTACGGGCCGAACAGCGTGGTGTGCAGGCTCTGGTAACCGTTGGCCTTGGGGATCGCAATGTAGTCCTTGAACTTGCCGGGGATGGGCTTGTACAAGGCATGCAGTGCGCCAATGGCCAGATAACACGTCGGTACGTCTTTGACGATGACGCGGAAACCGTAGATATCGAGCACCTCGGAAAAAGAGAGGCTCTTTTCCTGCATTTTGCGGTAAATGCTGTGCAGGTTTTTCTCGCGCCCCGTTACCGTGGCGTCGATATTGCATTCGATCAGCTTGTTCTTGAGGCCGTCCAGAATCTTGCCCACCACCTCGCGGCGGTTGCCGCGCGCGGACTTGAGTGCCCTGGACAGCACTTCATAACGGTTGGGATAGGTGTACTTGAACGAGAGGTCGTCCAGTTCCAGGTACACCGCATTCAGACCCAGCCGGTTGGCGATCGGCGCGTAGATTTCCATGGTCTCGCGCGCAATGCGTTTTTGCTTGTCCGGCCGCATCACGCCCATGGTGCGCATGTTGTGCAGCCGGTCTGCCAGCTTGATCAGGATGACACGCAGGTCGCGCGCCATGGCCAGCAGCATTTTGCGGAAGTTTTCCGCCTGCGCCTCTTCCTTGCTCTGGAACTCCAGCTTGTCGATCTTGGACATGCCGTCAACCAGCTCGGCCACATGGCGCCCAAACTTTTCGGTGAGTTCAAGCTTGGTGATGCCGCTGTCTTCCATCACGTCGTGCAGCAACGCAGCCGCCAGCGCCTGGGCATCAAGATGCCAGGACGTCAGGATGCTGGCCACAGCCAGCGGATGGGAGATATAAGGCTCGCCGCTCTGGCGGCTTTGTCCACGATGCGCGGCTTCAGAGAATTTGAAGGCGACAGCGAGGAACACCCGGTCTTCGGGCTTGAGGTAAGCAGTGTCTTCGGTCAGAAACCGGTTTGCCGCAGCAATGACCGCTGGCGCCTTGGCAGCCAGGTCAGGTACGTCAGCAGCAGCAAGCAACGCTTCCATGAGGGGATACTCCACCGCGGCCATCAGACACTGATGGCCGTCTCCATATTCATTTAAATATAGATGTCAGGTGGGGTGAAACGCAGTGCGGATCAAGAGCGACGATTGAGCATTTCGCGGCCAACCAGGCCGGCAGCCATTTCGCGCAGGGCGAGGACGGTGGGCTTGTCACGGCCCGGGGCGTCCACTTGCGGGGTGGAGCCGTTGGCGATCTGGCGGGCGCGGTAGGCGGCAGCCAGAGTCAGATCAAAACGGTTTTCGATGCGGTTCAGGCAATCTTCAACGGTTACGCGTGCCATATAAATGGAATCTCCGATCAAACCAGGACCGGCTCATGCGATTTGAGCCCGGCCCCAAAAAACCAAAACGGCCATGACGAGAACCCGTTATGGCCTTGAATTGCATTGATTATAACAGATCAGGCCTTGAGCGAGTTCACCAGTTCGGCGTGACGTACTGCCTGACGCTCGCCGCGCAGGCGTTCTGCCCGCACAACGCTGATGATGTCGCGCACGGCGTCATCAATGTGTTCGTTGATGATCACGTACTGCGCTTCGCTGACGTGGCCCATTTCTTCACGGGCTTTGGACATGCGGCGCTGGATGACGTCTTCCGGATCTTTGCCACGGGCACGCAGGCGTTGCTCCAGCGTGTTGATGGACGGCGGCAGGACAAACACGCCCACGGAATCCGGGAACAGCTTTTTCACCTGCTGGGCGCCTTGCCAGTCGATCTCCAGCAAGATGTCGCGGCCGTCATCAATCACCGACTCCAGCCATTTTCTGGAGGTGCCGTAATAGTTGCCGTAGACCTCTGCCCATTCGACAAAGTCACCTGCCTGGACCATGCCTTCAAAGGTGGCACGGTCAACAAAGTGGTAATCCTTGCCATTCACTTCGCCCGCACGCGCAGGGCGCGAGGTGAAAGAGATGGAAAGCTGAATCTGCTGGTCTGCGGCAAGCAGGGCCGCAACCAGTGTGGTCTTGCCGGCGCCCGACGGGGCTGTCACGACAAAAATGGTGCCTTTAGCCATTGATATGAAACCTGTGGGAAAACTTGTCTTGCAGGTTAGCACAAACACAACTTGCTGTTTACAAGCATCAGCGCCCAAACCCTTGCAGACCCCTTCGCCACGGGGCCAGAGCGGCAATTCTGACGGCAAAGGTCATGACCACGCATTTTTCAGGTCACTAAATATAGATACCTTCATCAAGTGGCTGTCGGGTCAGTTTCAGGTGAAATCGTTTGCATGGATTGTTGCTACTGTCCATTTTTTGCAACATTTTCTAACACGCCCCCAAAACGCCAAAAAAAGTAGCAAAGCGCCCTTCGACTACGGGGAACACCTTAAAAATCTGTATGTTTTTAGGTGTGTCCAGTGTTTTTTTGAGCAAATTTGGCGAAATCGCATAAGGACATTTACCTAAGAAGAACACCCGACAGGTGTTCTACTGATTCCTGCAAAACACGCCCCTGCTTATCGTCAACGCACAGTTTCGGAACAAGCTTACAAGCAGTTGCACGCTTTTGAGCCGATCTGCGGATCACCATAAATACATTATTCAAACCTAATAAACACGCGGGTTTGAGTACATGGTGCCGATAGACGGTCCGGAATGAAAGAAGCCCCAAGGCAGTGCCTTGAGGCTTATAGGGAGGACCCTTTTCACCATTCAACTTTCCACGGCCGACTGGTGAATCGGGCAAGTTATTACTACGGCGGCAATTATGTAGTCTGCCGCTTTGTGTTCCCGAATGTAGCAAGCGTCGTGGCAGCGACCTGGCTATTTTGAGTCCCCGTGCAGACGGGTTTACACACTCGAGCAAAGAGAGAGTACCAAAAATGGACTTCAAGTTCCGTATTACCCACTTCGCTGCAGCTGCCATGCTGGCTACCGGCGCGATGGCAATGGCTGATGATGTAGCTCCGACCGCCCTGCAAGCTGCAGTAGGCAGCGTTACCTCCAACGGCTACTTCCGCGCAGGTTGGGGCGAAGCCGGCAAGGGCGGCAACATGCAATGTTTCGGCGTTGGCTATGCCAAGTTCCGTCTGGGTAACGAGTGCGATGCCTACGGCGAAATCGGTCTGGACATTCCTGTGTTCAACCAGTCCAACGGTGCTGTGTGGACTGCACACACCATGGTTAACACCGACATTCCGTATTCCGCTGACTACTGGGATACCAAGCTGGCATTTGCCCAGAACTACATCAGCGTTGCTCACTGGGGCGACGGTGCTCTGAAGGATGCAGTGCTGTGGGCCGGTCTGCGTTACTACGATCGTCCTGACTTGCACATGCTCGATTACAAGTACTTGGTCGGTGACGGCTCCGGTGCTGGTATCGAAAACATCAACCTGGGTAACGACGTGATGTTCAGCTACGCTTTGATGCGTCCGGCTGACTCCAACGACCTGGGCCGCACCTGGCTGGAAAACCTGTTCAAGGTTTCCAACATCAAGGCAGGTCCTGGCGCGTTCACCTTCAACGCTGGCCTGACTGGCGCATGGCACTCGGATAACACCACTGTTACCACGACTGACCCGCTGACCGGCCTGAGCACCACCACCACCAGCGCAACCGCTCAGACCAGCAACGGCTGGTACCTGTCCGGTCTGTACGACCACCCGGTCGGCGATCTGGGTTCCAACCGCATTGGTCTGCAATACGGTCGTGGCGCCAACGCAACGGGTAACTTCAGCAGCATCAACCAGGGCGCTGCCTCTGACGACAGCACCCTGCAGGTGTTTGACAACATCACGCTGGAACCGAAAGACAGCCAGTGGACCGTTATGGGCCACGCTGTATATCGCAGCGATGACTACTCCGACACCACTGGTGGCAAGCGCACCTGGTGGGCAGTTGGTGCCCGTCCGCAGTACCACTTCACTGACATCTTCGGTTTCGCTACCGAACTTGGCTATGAATCGTACAAGCAAGACAACCTGGATCTGGGTAACGAGAACATCACCAAGGTCACGTTTGCTCTGACCGCAGCCGCTGGCAAGGGTGCTTATGCTCGTCCGGAACTGCGCCTGTTCTACACCTACGCCAAGTGGAACGATGCTGCAATGAAGGACCCGGGCAATCCGATGAATGCTGTTTCCAGCAAGGGCGTGCATAGCGTCTACGAAAACAGCACCAACGGCAGCTCCTTCGGCGTTCAAGCTGAAGCATGGTGGTAAGAATCTGATGGTGATTGCCGTGTGAACGGTCCGGTCCACGCGGCAATCAATCAATCGGATGGAGGAGATCTGGCAGCAATGCCAAAGGATGAGACACGGACAGCCTGACTTTCGGGTCGGGTTGTCTGTGCATCACCTTGCAGTGGATGTTGCAATACCAGGGGGCAGGTCGCACCCCGCCCGCAAGTCACTATTCAAACCAGAACAGCCGACCATTCTGTTGTACCCCGGAAACGAAAACCAATAACGACAGTCGTGATTTGAAAGCCGGTGCAACGAAAGCACAGGTGCTGCCACGTCTTGCCTGAGCGCGACGATATTGACCGTTGCCGCCAGCCTGCCGGGTCAGCCGGCTTTGGAATCATGCGCTAAGGTGCCCGAGGGCGCCGCAGTGTGTGGTCACTGCCTTTCTTGCCAGCGCAGTTTTTGCGCCGGGGCAGTCTGCCGCGAGGTAGCAGCAAGAGCACGCTAACTTATATCCCCCCGATCGTCTCCTGGCGGTCGGGGGATTTTTTTGTCTGTCTTTACCCCCTGCCCCCAACGCTGTTGCGTCCACACCACCCGATCGGGCCGGCCAGCCTGAAAGGTCAATGTCTTTAACCTTTTTTGCCTACAATGCCATTGTTGTATGACATCAGGCACACCCATTGCTTGATCTGTCATGGGTTACGCACGCCGTGACCTCAAACCACCCGCGCCGGCCACAAGCCATCAACGCGGATTGATCCATTTTTTCCTACAGGAAAAAAGCATGTCTGCCACCCCGCATTCCCGGCCGGTTGTACTGGCCACGCTTGCTGCGCTCTTCTGGGCCGGCAATTTTGTCGCCGGGCGTTTTCTGCACGGCCAACTCTCCCCTTTGACCATCTCTTTCGGCCGCTGGCTGGTTGCCCTGGCTTGTCTTGCCCCGCTTGTCCTCCCGCGCTGGCGCACCGTATTGCCCCAATTGCGTCCGCACTGGCGAGCCATCGTGGTGCTTGGCCTGGCCGGCATCGCATTGTGCAACACGCTGATTTACCGCGGCGTGACCCAGACCAGCGCCACCAACGCGGTAATGCTGAGCGCCTTCATTCCGATGGGCGTGCTGCTGGGCGGCCACCTGTTCTGTGGTCTGCGCATGACCATGGCGCAAACGCTGGGCACCGTTCTATCGTTCTGCGGCGTGGCGTTCATCCTGACCCATGGCCACCCGGCGGCCTTGCTGCAACTGACGCTCAATCCCGGTGACCTGTGGATTCTGGCAGCGGTGGTGTGCTGGGCGGCTTATACGCTCAAGCTGCGGCAGATTCCCGCCAGTATCGACAAAACCGCGTTGCTGTTTGCAGTGATTGGCGCGGGCACGGTGTGTCTGTTGCCGGCGGTTGCGCTGGAGTGGTCGTTGCGCGGCCTGCCCCACGTTACCGTGCAAAGTGGCAGCGTGCTGTTGTTCCTGGGTGTGTTTCCGTCGGTGCTGTCGTACCAGTTCTATAACATTGCCGTGGCCAGACTGGGTGGCGCCCGCGCCAGCAGCTTCATGCATCTGATCCCGCCGTGCGGGACGGTCATGTCATTGATGTTGCTGGGCGAACAACTGCACTGGTGGCATGTGGCCGGGCTGGCGGTGATTCTGGCAGGTGTGGCGACCGCCAATGGTTTGTTGTCTGGGCATGGGTTCTCCCGCCCGACGCCGGCCCCCACGCGCTGAGGGTCAGGCCTTGTCGGTCACCGACAAGGCCGCAGCCAGGTGTGGATCGATGATCAGGTAGCGCCCGTCTGCCTCCTGACCCAGCACCCGGTTGCGCATGAGTTTTTTCAGGCTGCTTTGCACCTGCGATGTCGATACCCTGGCTGCGCCCGTTTGCGCGGCCAGGTATTGCCGCAGGGTATCGCCATAAAACTGGCGCGTTCCTTTGGCCACCTCGGTCAGCAGCAACCGGTCCAGCCGGCTCATTTCTTCCCACGACAACACCGCCACACGGTGCCGCTGCAACCGTGCTAGTTGCACTTGCAAAGCTTCCGCCGGCGCGCGTTCCGGGTTGAGCACCAGGTCTTCCACCAGCGCGCGAAAGTAATACGGAATCCGCTGCAGCCGGTTAAAGGCGTCCTGCATGATGCCTTCATCCACCTGGCCCCAGGTAATGCCTTGGTACGGGCTGAGCTTGCCAAAGGGGTTGTCGTCTTCGCGCTTGGTGCGGGTGAGCTGGTGATACTGGCCGACCAGGTGATGCACAAACGCATCGCCAATATCAGGCAGGGTCAGCACCGTGGTCTGTTGCTGCAACAGCGCCGGCAAGCCCTGATGGTGCCCGGTCAGGGTGCTGGAGAGTACCAGCCGCGCCTGGCCATTGGTGCCGGCAAACGCGCGCAGGATTTCCCGCAGCAGCGTGTCGCCACCGGCCAGTTGCAGCACGCGATCCACATCATCAATCACCAGCAGCGAGGGTTTTTTCTCGTTTCGCAACTGGGCCAGTTCTTGCACCAGCCGTTCCGGAAACGCCGCTCTGGCGGTTGCGGCATGCTGCCCGGCCAAGCGGGCGAACTGGCGCATCAGCCATTTCTCACCCGCAGCAAAGTCAGATAATGCTTCTTGCAGGCGTCTGGTCAGCGCGCGTGGCGACACCGTGGCGCAGCCAAAATAGCGCACGCGCCAGCCGTGTTCTTCGGCATGCGGCAGCAGGTCGTACTGCAAAAATTCGCTTTTCCCCATCTGCCGTGGCGCCATCAAGGTAATGGCCTGCGCCAGCCCGGACTGCAAGGTAGAGAGCGCAATCGCCGCCAGCGCGCTACGGTTGAAATGCCAGACAGGTTGGACAGCCACGACGTTTACTCTTTATGCATTGATACATAATTATGCATCAACCTGATATTGAACATAAATAAACATAATCCGCCGTGATTGCCATTGGCCATCAAGCCGATATTTATATTTTATCTTTTATTTTCAATGCATTGAAACAATCACCAACACGTTGCGACCCTTACCGCACCGCCGCACAAAGCCGGTGCACAAATCTGCGTATTATCGGTAATTTTCCAATTTCAGCGTTTTATGCCGGGGTAGAACATGGATTTACGCACCAACCCACCGGGAAAAACGCAATGCTCAAAGAAATTCTCACCGCCGACAGCATCCGCTTTGCTGAAGGCTATGCCGACTGGCGCGAGGCCGTACGGGTATCTTGCGAGCCGCTGCTGGAACGCGGCGCCATTGCCCCTTCTTATATCGATGCCATCATCGAGAACGTAGAGAAGATCGGCCCGTATATCGTGATCTCGCCCGATGTGGCGATCCCGCATGCCCGCCCTGAGGCCGGCGCCAGGGCCATTGCCATGGCACTGCTCAAAACCACCACACCGGTGAAGTTCAGCGACGATCCGGATCACCACGCCCGCATGCTGTTTGCGTTCTCCGCCACGGACAACCACAGCCACCAGCGCGCCCTGCGCCAGCTGGCCCGCCTGATCATGGACGAACAGCGTTTTGCACAGTTGCAGGCAGCCAGCACCGCCGAAGCCGTGCTTGAACTGATCGCCGGCATTCCTGAATAAACCGGGTCACCCCCAACACAACAACGGAGAAACCATCATGAAAATCCTGATCGTATGCGGCAATGGCCTGGGTAGCAGCCTGATGCTGGAAATGGCCGTCAAAGACGTGCTCAAAGAGCTGGGCAGCAATGCCGAAGTCGGCCATGCCGATCTTTTTTCTGCCAAGGGCGAAAGCGCAGACCTGTTCCTGGGCGCCCGTGAAATCATCGAGAACCTGGACGACGGCACGCGCAAGGTCGCGTCGGTGAAGAACATCATGGACAAGGCCGAGATCAAGACGGTGCTGGCACCGCATCTGCAATAAATACGGCACGCAAGGCCCGCCGGCATCACGGCCGGCCTTGCAACCTGTTGCCCGTACCATGACGGGCAATCACAAGGTTTGGGGAGTCACACAACAATGATCAAATTCCTGCTCGATATCCTGTCCGATCCGGCCATCCTGATCGGCATCTTTGCCCTGATCGGCCTGTTGCTGCAAAAGGCCAAAGTCTCTGACGTGGTCGCGGGCACCATCAAAACCATTCTGGGCTTTGTGATCCTGGGCGCCGGCGCGCAGATTCTGGTCGGCTCGCTGGATATTTTCCGCCAGGTGTTCGACCACGCTTTCGGCCTGAAGGGGACCATTCCCAATAACGAGGCCATTGTCGCGCTGGCCATGAAGCAGTTCGGCACGCAAACCGCCTATGTGATGATCCTGGGCATGCTGGTCAACCTGATCCTGGCCCGCGTCACACCGCTCAAGTTCATTTTCCTGACTGGCCATCACACCTTGTTCATGGCATGTCTGCTGGTCGCCGTGATGAGTGCAGGCGGCATGACCGGGGTGACGCTGGTGCTCACCGGTGGCGTGTTGCTGGGCATCTTGATGGTGCTGATGCCGGCACTGTCGCAGCCGTTTACCCGCAAAGTCACCGGGAACGACAGCTTTGCGCTGGGCCACTTTGGCAGCATTGGCTACATTACCGCCGCGCTGGTCGGCAAAGCCGTGGGCAAAAGCGGTCGCAGCACTGAAGACATCAAGGTGCCCGAGTCGCTGCGCTTCTTGCGTGATACCTCGATCAGCATGGCGCTGACCATGGGCATTCTGTTCATTGTGGTGTCGCTGGCGGCCGGCCCGACCTTTATCGAAACCACCTTGTCTGGCGGCGTGAACTTCCTCGTGTTCTCGATCAAACAAGCGCTGGTGTTCTCGGCCGGGGTGTACATCATTCTGGCTGGCGTGCGTTTGCTGATTTCCGAAATCGTGCCCGCCTTCAAGGGGATCTCTGACAAGCTCATCCCCAATGCCAAACCGGCACTTGATTGCCCGTCTGTCTTCCCGTTTGCGCCCAACGCGGTGGTGATCGGCTTCATGTCCAGCTTTATTGGCGGCCTGATTGCCATGTTCATCACGCCGGTGTTTGGTCTGGCCGTGATTGTGCCAGGGCTGATTCCGCACTTCTTTACCGGCGCCACAGCGGGCGTTTATGGCAATGCCACCGGCGGCCTTAAAGGCGCGGTACTGGGCGCGTTTGCCAACGGTATCCTGATCAGCTTCCTGCCGGCGATTTTGCTCTCGGGCCTTGGCGCCATCGGCTTTGCCGGCACCACCTTTGGCGACACCGACTTTGGCGTGATCGGGATTTTGCTCTCCTTTGCCACCCGCGCGTTCTAAGCGTTCAACACACGGCGACCCGCGTGTCGCCCATCCCCCCAAAGCCGGCAGCCGCCGGCTTTTTTCATGCCTGCTGCGGTCAGGCCTTTCTTATGCCATCGGGATGAAGTTTTATCTGGATCAAGTTCTGGCCCGATCCCCCGCCCCATCCGCGCATATTTGCCAGTTTTTGATACTGCCCCTGTCCTGACTATCCCTAGTCTGGCCCACAACCAATTGGTGGACGTGGAGCGATGGACAAGGAACGCATCATTCAGGAGTTTGTGCCCGGCAAGCAGGTCACGCTGGCACATCTGATCTCCCACCCCACCGAAGAACTCGCGCGCAAGATCGGCGTTCAGGGCGCAGAGGCCATCGGCATCATGACGCTCACCCCGGGCGAGACCGCCATGATCGCGGGCGATCTGGCCAGCAAGGCGGCAGATATCCAGATCGGGTTTCTGGATCGCTTCTCTGGCGCGCTGGTGATTTCCGGTTCCGCCGGTGCGGTTGAAGAAGCATTGCAACAGACCGTCAGCGGTTTGCAGCGCTTGCTGGCCTACACCATCTGCCCGCTGACGCGCAGTTGATCATGGCCGCTGACTGCCCCTTTCCCCGTTTTGCGCTGGTCGGCTCGATCGAGGCCGGCAAATCCACCTTGTTCAACGCGCTGCACGGCCGTCATGAGTCCGCGCGCAAAACCCAGGCCGTGGAGTTCGACCAGACCGGCGCCATCGACACCCCGGGTGAGTTTTTCAACCACCCGCGCCTGTATCACGCGCTGATCAACACCATCACCGACGTCGACGTCCTGGTTTATGTGCACCCGGCCAACCTGCTGGAATTGCACATGCCGCCCGGCCTGCTGGAGGTCTACCACAACAAGCGGCTGTTCTGCGTCATCAGCAAGATCGACCTGCCCGACGCCACCCCGGCCCGGGTGGAGAACCTGCTGCGCGAGCGCGGCTTTGATGGCGAGATTTTCCAGGTATCCAGCCAGTGGCCCGAAACCGTCGCGGCGCTGAAAGCCGCCTTGACCGACAGCCACCGCGCCCGCCCGTTACCGCATGGAGTACATCAACAATGAAGCAACTGATTACCGCAGAGACCGTCCGCAACGCCCACGCGGCCGGCCGCACCCAACTTGAAGTCACCCTGCCGCAAGACATTGTCACGCCTGAAGCGCGGGTGGTGGCAGAACGCCTTGGCGTGACGCTGACCGAAGCCATTGCCGGCCACAGCGCGCCGGCCCCCGTCGCCGCACCGGCCAGTCCGGCCGCCCCCAGCACTGTGCCGACCGATGACGCCGACCTGGCCGCCATCCGCGCCGCCGTACTGGCGCAATTGCCGGCGGGTTCCGTGCCGGACGAGGTGGTCGCGCAACTGGTACGCAAGGTCGCGGCAGAACAAAGCGCCACCGTCAGCGCCGTGGATGGCGTGACTACGTTGCCTGGCGGCATCAAATGCGTGAGCGGCCAGAGCGTGCGCATGGGGGTGTTTGATGGCGCGCCGGGCGGGCAGATCGGCATTGCTGATGTTATTACCAGCGCCGATGGCAGCAGCATGGCGGCCGGTTTCATGCAATGGAACAACGCCTTTTTCCCCTGGACGCTCAATTACGACGAAGTGGACATGGTGCTGGAAGGCGAACTGCATATTCGCTGCGCGGGCCAGACCGTCATCGGCAAGGCCGGCGATGTGATGTTCATCCCCAAAGGTTCGAGTATTGAATTCGGCAGCCCGGGCCACGTGCGTTTCCTGTATGTGGCCTACCCGGCCAACTGGCAAGAATGCTGAGGCCAACAATGCCTACCTTCATTACCGAAGACTGGCTGCGGGCCCATGCGGGGCTGGGGCAAAACACCCGGATCAGCCTGCCTGCCGACAGCCGCCTGACACCCGCCGCGCAAGAACTGATCAAGGCGCGTGGTCTGGCCGTGAAGTTTGTGGACGAAGCAGGCCGCACCTTTATTGAAAATCCGGGTGCGGATGGCGGACTGACCCCGGTGCACGGTCTGACCGGCAGCGCCACAGCGCAGCCCCAGCACTGCGCCTTGTGCCAGCAAACCGTCGGCAAGAAAACCGAAGCGCTGACCCACCTGAACGCCAGCACCCTTGTTGCCAAAAACGACGAGCGCATCCGTTTTCGCGGGGAACTCGACAGCGCCATTGCGCTGGCCGTCTGGGTACAAACCGTGTTTGACCCGGCGAGCGAACGTACTCGCCTGGCTGGCTATCTGGCGGATATCCGCTCTGGCCTTGGCAACGTTTTGCGCGCAGAAGTCACGGCCGAGCCCATGCCCGAGATCGCCATGGGCGAAGTCAGCGCCGAGCGTCTGCATACCTTGTCGCATCAGCCGCTGCGCACGCTGGGGCACGACCATATCGTGCCGGATGCCACGCATGGCCCGGCAGTTGCGCAACTCAACCTGCTGCGCGCACGGATCCGTGAATGCGAAACCTGCGCAGCGGCGCTGTATCTGGACCGGGATTACCAGCCTGTCCGGCCAGACATTTTGCAAGCACTCAACCGGCTCAGCAGCGCGGTTTACGTGCTGATGATCCTCACGCTGTTACATGAACGCGGCCAGCCCGTACCTAGTCTGGAGAACCCGGCATGAACCTGTTGCAACAATGCCGTGAAGCCGCTCGCGCCCGGCCACAACGCGTGGTCTTCCCCGATAGCCTGGATGTCCGCAGTGTCCGCGCCGCGCATGAACTGGCGCGTTCTGGTTACGCCAGACCCTTGCTACTGGCCAACCCGTTCGAGATGCGCCACTTCTGTCACGCCCACGGGCTCACCCTGGGCGATGTCCCGGTGCTTGATCCGCTGACAGCCGCCCTCCGCCCTGCACTGCTGGCTCACCTGGCCGGGCGCATGACGGGCAAGGCGGAGGCCGAAGTGCGTCAGCAATTGCAAGACCCGCTCTGGCTGGCCGCCGCGCTACTTGCCAATGGGGACGTGGATTGCTGCGTGGCAGGCAACCAGTCCTCAACCGCCGCCGTGTTGCGTGCCGGCTTGCGCGGTGTGGGGCTGACCGAGGGGAACAAGACGGTGTCCTCCATTTTCTTCATGTTGCCGCCTGGCCCGGGCGAGGTGCTGGCCTTTGCCGACTGCGGCGTGGTGCCGCAGCCCACCACCACGCAACTGGCCGATATCGCCATCGCCACTGCCGCCAGTTATGAGCGCGTGACCGGCAACAGCGCGCGGGTGGCCATGTTGTCGTTCTCCACCCGGGGCAGTGCCCGGCATCCGGCGGTCGATCTGGTGCGTGAGGCCACCGCACTCGTCCGGCAACGCAGCCCGGCTTTGTGCATTGACGGCGAGTTGCAGTTCGACGCCGCCATGGTGGCAGATGTCGCCGCGCAAAAAGCCCCCGACAGCCCGCTGGGCGGTCGCGCCAACGTGTTGGTGTTCCCTTCGCTGGAAGCCGGAAACATTGCCTACAAGGTGGCGCAGCGCCTTGGTGGCTATACCGCGCTGGGCCCGATGATCCAGGGCCTGCGCCTGCCGTATCACGACTTGTCCCGCGGCTGTTCTGCCGAGGACATGGTCGCTGTCAGCCTGCTGGCCATGAAGATGGCCGGCATCGGCCAGGACGGACACGCACGGCACCTTGCCGCGCTGGCGTCCTGAGTTTTTGTTGAACGTTTGTTTTTTGAAGGAGTGTGCAAATGGAAGCACTGGGTCTGATCGAAACCCGCGGCATGGTCGCGCTGATTGAAGCGTCTGATGCCATGGTCAAGGCCGCCCGCGTCAAGCTGGTGGGCGTCAAACAAATCGGCGGTGGTCTGGTAACAGCCATGGTGCGTGGCGATGTCGCTGCCTGCAAAGCCGCCACGGATGCCGGCGCTGCCGCTGCCCAGCGTATTGGTGAACTGGTCTCGGTACACGTTATTCCGCGCCCGCACGCCGATCTGGAAGAAGTCTTTCCGATCAAGATGTCGGCCGACAAAAACCTCGACTGACCACCACGGGGCTGAAGCTGTCTTGCGGCCCCGTTTCCCCTTTTCTTGCGTTGCCCTGCTGCCGCCCTGCGGCCAGGGATGCGCTTTGCCCGAAATACATAAACGCAATCCGGAGGAGCCATGAAGCTGGGCATTGTGGTTGGGCAGGTGGTCGCCACGGTCAAGCACGGCAACCTGCGTCTGGACCGGCTGTTGCTGGTCGATCTGGTCGGCCTGGATGGTGTTGCCCGTGGCGACATGCAAGTGGCCGCAGATTGCCTGGGCGCCGGCACCGGTGAATGGGTCTTGCTGGTTTCCGGCAGCTCTGCCCGCGGGTTGCAGGATGAATCCGCGCCGGTTGACCTGAGCGTCGCCGGCATCGTCGATGAAGTCGTCATCGGCGGCAAGGTGGCTTACCACAAGTGAACGCAGCCACCCCGAAGAAGCACTCAAGGAGCACCGCTGACATGAAAGCAGCCGAGATTGAAGAAGTCGTGCGGGCCGTTCTGGCCACCATGAATACCGTAGCGGCAACGCCTGCTGCTGCCCCCGCAGCCGCCTTGCCTGCAGGCGTTTTTGCGGCGCTGGATGACGCCGTTGCCGCAGCGCGCGCTGCGCAAAAACAACTGGCCACCGTCTCCATGCGTGACCGCGTGATCAGCGCCATCCGCCAGGCCGGCGAAGCCTTTGCCCAGGAGCTGGCTGAACTGGCTGTGGCAGAAACCGGCATGGGCCGCGTGGATGACAAGATCGCCAAGAACCTGGCGCAAGCGCGGCATACGCCGGGTACGGAATGCCTGCAGGCGCAGGTGCTGACTGGCGACAAGGGCCTGACCCTGATCGAAAACGCCGACTGGGGCGTCATTGCCTCGGTCACGCCATCGACCAATCCGGCGGCAACGGTGATCAACAACGCCATCAGCATGGTCGCGGCTGGCAACAGTGTGGTGTTTGCCCCGCACCCGGCCGCGCGCAAGACCTCGCAACGCACGATCACCGTGCTGAACGAGGCAATTGTCGCTGCCGGCGGCCCGGCCAACCTGCTGGTCACCGTGCTCAAACCCGATATCGAAACCGCGCAAAAGCTGTTCCGTTATCCGGGCATTCATTTGCTGGTGGTCACCGGCGGCGAAGCCGTGGTGGAAGCCGCCCGCAAAGTCACCGACAAACGCCTGATCGCCGCTGGCGCGGGCAACCCGCCGGTGGTGGTCGACGAGACCGCCGATCTTGCCCGCGCCGCGCGCGATATCGTGTTTGGTGCTTCGTTCGACAACAACATCATTTGCGCGGACGAAAAAGCGCTGATCGTGGTCGATGCCGTGGCCGACGCGCTCAAGGCAGAAATGGCGCGCAACAAGGCGGTCGAACTGACCGCTGAACAAGCGCGCCGTTTGCAGGACGTGCTGCTGGGCCAGATCGACGCGCAAGGGCACGGCGTGGTGAGCCGCGACTGGGTGGGGCGTGATGCGGTAAAGATCGCCGCTGCGATCGGCCTGACTGTGCCGGCCGACACCCGTCTGTTGTTCGTCGAAACCGACGCCAGCCACCCGTTTGCGGTCACTGAACTGATGATGCCGGTGCTGCCGCTGATCCGCGCCCGCGATGTCAACGCGGCGATTGATCTGGCGGTGCAGCTTGAAGGCGGTTGTCGGCATACCGCGGCCATGCACTCGCGCAATCTGGACAACCTGGACCGCATGGCCAATGCCATCAACACCAGTATTTTCGTCAAGAACGGGCCATGCCTGGCCGGCCTGGGCTTTGGTGGCGAAGGCTGGACCACAATGACGATCTCGACCCCAACGGGTGAAGGCGTCACCAACGCCCGCAGCTTTGTGCGGCTGCGTCGCTGCGTGATGGTCGACCACCTGCGCATTGTGTAACGGGCGGCCATGAAACCACTCAGCATGTCGTCCCTGCAAACCCGGCTCAACCGCGCACACAGCCTGCTGGGCAATACCGGGCCGGTTGCGCCCCAGCCTGGCATGGCACTGGGGGTTGATCTGGGGACCAGCGATGTCGTCTCCATGGTGATTTCTGCCAGCGGTGAGCCGCTGGCAGTCTGCCTGGATTGGGCCGACGTGGTGCGCGACGGCATTGTCTGGAATTTCTTTGGCGCGGTACAGATCGTCCGCCAGCAGCTGGCGCAGCTGCAAGACCAGTTTGGCCAGCCGTTCACGCAGGCCGCCACCTCGTTCCCGCCCGGCACCGATCCGCGAATTTCCGTCAATGTGCTGGAGGCAGCGGGCCTGACTGTCAGCGGCGTGATTGATGAGCCCTCCGCAGTGGCGCAACTGTTGCAGCTCGATTGCGCCGGCGTGGTCGATATTGGCGGCGGCACCACGGGAATTGCCGTCGTCAAGGGCGGCAAGGTGATCTACAGCGGCGACGAAGCCACGGGCGGTCACCATATCTCGCTGACGCTGGCCGGCCATTTGCGCCAGACCATTCAGGAAGTGGAAACCATCAAGCGCAAACAGGGCGAGCAAGTCTGGCCCGTGGTGCGCCCCGTTTTCGAAAAAATGTGCGACATCGTGCGCCGTCATCTGCAGGGCCATGACGTGGCCGATCTTTATCTGTCTGGCGGTTCTTGCTCCATGCCAGGCGTGCAGGCGTTGTTCGCGCACGAATTCCCGCACCTCAAGGTGCATCTGCCCCGCCACCCGATTTATCTCACACCCTTGTCGATTGCGGCTTTCGCGCTCAATGCCGGGTGTGCTGGAACCCATCATGCATGACACCGATATGCGCAGCGCCCTGTACCGGGCCATCGACCTGATCAACGCCGGCCAGGTGCGTGAATTCAACGTGCCACCGGGCACCTTTATCGGCCCTGGCGCCATTGCCCGGCTGGGCGATGCGCTGGTCAGCCGCGGGCTCAAGCGCGTGTTTATCGTGATCGACGCTTTTTTGCAGCAGCGCGGTTTCGCTGACAGCCTGTTCCGCTCGCTGGCCATTCATGGCATCGCCCATGAACAGTATCTGTATCCCGCTGGCGAACCGGACAGCGACCGGGTTGAGGCCGCCTGCGCGCAACTGGTCGCGGCCAGTTGTGACGGCGTCATCGCCTTTGGCGGCGGCTCGGTGCTTGATACCGCCAAGGCCATTGCCCTTCTGGCAACCAACCCGGACTTGCGCGTGGCCGATCTGGCCAGCGCCGGCAACAGTACGCTCACCCGCTTGCCGCTCATTGCCGTGCCCACCACAGCTGGCACCGGTTCTGAAGCCACTAATGTCACGGTGATCACCAGCAGCGCCAGCCATATCAAACAAGTGATCGTGCACCCGGCACTGATCCCCGACCTGGCAATCATCGACGCCTGCCTGACACTGGCCATTCCGGCACCGCTAACCGCAGCGACCGG
Organism: Silvimonas iriomotensis; assembly: GCF_014645535.1. NCBI lineage: Bacteria > Pseudomonadati > Pseudomonadota > Betaproteobacteria > Neisseriales > Chitinibacteraceae > Silvimonas > Silvimonas iriomotensis. The sequence goes on along the minus strand of NZ_BMLX01000003.1, from coordinate 292,622 downwards.
CATTGATGCACTGACGCATGCCATTGAGGCGTACGTGGCGCGTGGCGCCAACCCGCTGACCCAGGCGCTGGCCCACCGCGCCATCACGCTGATTGCCCAGGCCCTGCCCATTGCTGTTGGCCAGGGCAGCGACGTGGCCGCGCGGGAAGCCATGATGCTGGGCTCTTACCTTGCCGGCATGGCGTTTTCCAATGCCGGGCTAGGGCTGACCCACGCCATGGCGCATCAGATCGGCGCCCGCTACGGCATTGCGCATGGCGTCGCCAACGCCATCCTGCTGCCCTCGGTACTGCGGTTCAACCAGCTGGTCTGCCAGCGCCAGTACGCAGAAATCGCCCATGCCTTTGGTTGTACGGCGCGCACGGGCGATGCGCTGATCACGGCCGTGGCGCAGTTGATTGTTGATCTGGGCCTGCCCGTCAACTTGCAAGCCGCCGGCGGCAACCCCGCTGACTTTGCCGACATGGCGCAAGCCGCACTGGCGGATGCCTGCCTGGCCGGCAACCCGCGCGACGTGAGCGCCGAACAAGTGATTGCCGTCTACCAGCACGCGTGGCAACGCCCGCTTACCGATTTGCCAATCCGGGCCTGAGCAAGGCCACAACCTGGAGACCCCGTCATGGGTATCAACGACATCATCATGTGGATCATGATGACCTTTATGGTTATCGCAGCGCTGGACCGCTGCCTGACGCAGTTTGGCGGCGCCGAAGCCGTGCTGGGCAAAGTGGGCCTGGGGGCACTGGGCCGGCAGATTGGCGGCGCGGGCGAGCAGTTTGAAGAAGGCTTCATGGCCATGGGCGCGCTGGGCCTTGCCATGGTCGGGGTGATTGCGCTGGCGCCAGTGCTGGCCCATGTGCTGGGCCCGGTGGTGATCCCGCTCTATCAAGCATTGGGCGCCAACCCGGCCATGTTTGCCACAACCTTGCTGGCCAACGACATGGGCGGCTTTTTCCTGGCGCGTGAACTGTCTGGTGGCGATACCGCTGCATGGCTGTACGCCGGGCTGATCCTGGGCGCGATGATGGGCCCGACCGTGGTGTTCAGCATTCCGGTTGCGCTGGGCATTATCGACAAAGCCGACCGCCGTTTCCTGGCGCTGGGCGTGATGGCCGGCATGGTCACCATTCCGCTGGGCTGCATTGCCGGCGGCCTTGTTGCCATGGCATCCGGCGTGGTCATTGACGGTCAGCCGGTCGATTTCACTCTCAGCATGATTCTGGTGAACATGATCCCGGTGATCATCGTGGCGCTGTTGCTGGCTGCGGGCCTGAAACTGTGCCCGGAAAAAATGATCGGCGGCTTCCAGATTTTCGCCAAATGCCTTGTGGTGCTGATTACCTGCGGGCTGGCACTGGCAGTGTTGCAAGCCACGCTGGGCGTGAGCGTCATCCCCGGCATGGACCCGATCTTCATGATCAAGGGTGACGAGCCTGGCGGTGAAATGCGGGCCATTGAGGTCATTGGCTATATTGCCTGCGTACTGCTTGGCGCATACCCGATGGTGTTCATGCTGACGCGCTGGTTTGAAAAACCGCTGATGCGTGTGGGCAATCTGCTGGGCATGAACAACAGCGCTGCCGCCGGCATGGTGGCCACGCTGGCCAACGCCATTCCCATGTTCGGGCTTTTGAGCAAGATGGATAACCGCGGCAAGGTAATCAACGTGGCCTTTGCGGTATCGGCTGCCTTTACCTTTGGCGACCATCTGGGTTTCACCGCGGCCAATGTACCGGGCATGATTTTCCCGATGATCGTCGGCAAGTTGTGCGGCGGCCTGACCGCCATTGTGGTTGCCATGAAACTGGCGCCCAGGGCGGACGCAAAGCCGACCGCACCTGCCGCCAGAACGCAGGAGGCCTGAGGCATGAATCGCCGCCGGATTCGTAGCGTAGGTATCGATATTGGCACCACCACCACTCAGGTGATCTTTTCCGAACTGGAACTGATCAACCGGGCGGGGGCGACGCAAGTGCCGCGCTACGAGTTCTCGCGCCGCGATATCGTGTTTGAAAGTCCGGTTGCCTTCACCCCCATCAACCCGGATGGCCATATCCGCGAAGCCCAATTGCTGGCCTTCATAGAGGCGCAATACCGCGCCGCCGGCATGAACGCGGCGGATATCGAATCTGGCGCCATCATCATTACCGGCGAGACCTCCAAAGCCCGCAATGCACGCAGCACGGTGCTCCAGCTGGCGGAAACGCTGGGCGACTTTGTGGTGGCCTCCGCCGGGCCGCATCTGGAATCGGTCATTGCCGGTCATGGCTCTGGCGCCAGCGACCTGTCACTGGCCGAGACCCGGCGCGTGGTCAATATCGATATCGGTGGTGGTACGGCCAATTACGCCACCTTTGAAGCCGGCCGCCTTGTCGACACCGCCTGCCTGAATGTGGGCGGGCATCTGCTTGAAGTGGACGCCACCGGCCGCGTGCAGCATGTCCACGCCCCGGCGCGGCTGATCTGCGCCGAGCTATTCGGCGCCGCGTTTGATCCGCAGCAGCTTGATCATACCGGGCTGGCCCGTGTGGCTGACCGCATGGCCGGCCTGCTGCATGAAGTCCTGACCGGCCAGCCCTCGGCGCTGGCGCAGCAACTGTTGATGACCGACTGCCTGCGCCCGGCCCCGCCGGCCGATGCGGTGCTGATCTCTGGCGGTGTGGGTGAGTGCTATTACCACGGCCAGGCCGCCAGCCCGTTCCGCTATGGCGATATCGGCCCCTTGCTGGCCGAGGCCATGCACCGTCACCCCGGTCTGCAAGCCCAGCACATCCGCGCGCCAGCCCAGACCGTCCGCGCCACCGTGATCGGGGCGGGGGCGTACACGCTGTCGCTCTCCGGCAGCACGATCTGGCTGTCTGCCGTGCACTTGCCGCTGCGCAATGTGCCGGTAGTTCACCCGCAACAAGACTGGCAATCGGCCACGCCCGGCGCCTTGTGCGCCAGCTGGGCCACCGCAGCGCAGCGCATGGATCTTGATCTGGCCAGCGAATTGTTCGCGCTGGCCCTGCCCGCAGATTTACCCGTCAGTTACCTGGCCATTGAAGCCTGCGTGAGCGAACTGCTGGCCTTCGCCCGCCACTGGCCCCAGACCCTACCCCTGCTGGTGATCTGCCGCCAGGACCTGGGCAAGGTGCTGGGCATGTTGCTGCAGCCTGGCCTGGCCGGCCGCGATCTGGCGGTCATTGATGAAGTTTCAACCCGCGACGGGGATTACATCGATATCGGCGCGCCCTTGTTTGGCGGCGACATCGTCCCGGTCACGGTCAAGTCTTTGGCATTTCCTTCCTGAGAGGTTGTAGACATGAAATTGAAAACGCAGTTATTCGGCAAGACGTACCAGTTCCGGGACGTCAAGGACGTGCTGGCCAAGGCCAACGAACCGCGCTCTGGCGACCAGCTGGCCGGCGTGGCTGCCGAAAGCGCACAGGAGCGCGTAGCCGCCAAGCAAGTGTTGTCGGAACTGACCCTGGCAGACCTGCGCAACAACCCGGTGATCCCGTACGAAGAAGATTGCGTCACCCGCATCATTCAGGACGACGTGAACGAAACCGCGTTTGCCAAAGTCCGCAACTGGACCGTGGCTGAACTGCGCGAGGCTATCCTCAGTGACGAAACCTCGGTGGCGGATATCAATTTCCTGCGCAAGGGGCTGACTTCCGAGATCGTCGCCGCTGCCGCCAAGATCTGTTCCAACGCAGACCTGATCTACGGTGCCAAAAAGATGCCGGTGATCAAGAAGGCCAACACCACCATCGGCCTGCCTGGCCGTTTCAGCGCCCGCCTGCAGCCCAACGACACGCGTGACGATGTCAACAGCATTGCCGCGCAGATGTTTGAGGGCTTGTCGTTTGGCATGGGCGACGCGGTGATCGGCGTCAACCCGGTGACCGACAACGTGGAAAACGTGCGGCGCGTGCTGGACACCATTTACGGCGCCATCGACAAATACGACATTCCCACCCAGGGCTGCGTGCTGGCACATATGTCCACGCAGATTGAAGCCATCCGCAAAGGCGCGCCAGGCGGGCTGATTTTCCAGAGTATCTGCGGCAGTGAAAAAGGCCTTAAAGAATTCGGCGTATCACTGGCGTTGCTGGATGAGGCGCGCGACGTGGGCCGCCAGTACAACCGCATTGGCGGCGAGAACTGCCTGTATTTCGAAACCGGCCAGGGTTCGGCCTTGTCTGCCAATGCGCATAACGGCGCGGACCAGGTAACCATGGAAGCGCGCAACTACGGGCTGGCGCGCCATTACGATCCGTTCATGGTCAACACCGTGGTCGGGTTCATCGGGCCGGAATACCTCTACAACGATCGCCAGATCATCCGCGCCGGTCTGGAAGACCACTTCATGGGCAAGCTCTCGGGCATCTCCATGGGTTGCGATTGCTGCTACACCAATCACGCCGACGCCAACCAGAACTCTAACGAAACCCTGGCCATCTTGCTGGCCACCGCCGGCTGCAACTTCATCATTGCCATGCCGCTGGGCGACGACATCATGCTCAATTACCAGACCACGGCGTTCCATGACACCGCGACCATCCGCCAGTTGCTGGGCCTGCGCCCGGCGCCGGAGTTTGAAGTCTGGCTGGAAAAAATGGGCCTGATGGAAAACGGCAAACTGACCCGCCGCGCCGGCGATGCGTCCATCTTCTTCTGATCCGAGGCTCACTCATGGAAAAACACCAAATCGACGAGATCGTCCGCGCGGTCATGGCCCAACTGACACCGGCAGCGAACACACCCTCCGGCGCCGCCGCTGCTACCAGCACCCCGGCGGCCACCGGCGAAAGCCTGCCTGACCTGGGTAGCGAGCAGTTCCGCACCTGGATGGGCGTCACCGATCCGCACCGGCCCGAAGTCCTGGCCGAATTTCGCGCCAACACGGCCGCCCGCGTCTGCACCGGCCGCGCCGGTCCGCGCCCGCGGACCACGGCCTTGCTGCGTTTTCTGGCCGACCACTCGCGCTCCAAGGACACCGTACTGAAGGAAGTACCGCAAGAATGGGTAGAACAAAAGGGCCTGCTGGCCTTGCAAAGCGAGATCACCAGCAAAGACCAGTATCTGACGCGCCCGGATCTGGGCCGCAAGCTGTGCGCCGAATCGCTCAACCTGCTCAAAACCCGCTGCAAGCAGCAACCGCAAGTGCAGATTGTGGTGTCCGATGGCCTCTCTACCGATGCCGTCACCGCCAACTTTGATGAAATCCTGCCGCCGCTGCTCAAAGGCCTGGAAAGCGCCGGGCTGGATGTCGGCACGCCGTTCTTTGTGCGCTATGGCCGGGTCAAGGTGGAAGACCAGATTGGTGAAACGCTGGGCGCCAAAGTGGTGATCCTGCTGGTGGGCGAGCGCCCGGGTCTGGGCCAGTCCGAGAGCCTGTCCTGCTACATGGTGTACAGCCCGACCCAGAACACGGTCGAGGCAGAGCGTACGTGTATCTCCAACATCCACCGTGGTGGCACGCCACCCGTGGAAGCCGCTGCGGTCATCGTTGACCTGGCCAAAACCATGCTGGCGAAAAAAGCCTCAGGCATGGCACTGAACCGTTAACCAGGAGAACCCGTATGGCTACGCTGGATCTGATCAAACCCAATGTCAAAGCAGTGCGGCTGATTGCTTCCGTACAGGCTGATTTCAAGAAAACCCTCAAACTGCCGGATCACGTCAACTGCCTGGGTCTGTTGACGGCAGACTCGGACGACGTGGCGTATATCGCCGCCGACGAGGCAACCAAGCAAGCCCAGGTCGAGGTGGTCTTTGGCCGCTCGCTGTACGCGGGCGCGGCGCATAGTTCCTCCCCCACCGCGGGCGAAGTATTGATCATGCTGGGCGGCAGCTCGCCCGCTGAAGTGCGCGCGGGGCTGGATTCCATGGTGGCCACCATCGAACACGGCCCGGCTTTTCGCTGGGCCAATGATGCCGAAGACACCGCGTTTCTGGCGCATCTGGTGTCGCGCTGCGGCTCCTTCCTTGCCGGGCAGGCCGGGGTGCGGGTGGGCGAGCCGCTGGCGTATCTGATCGCCCCGCCGCTGGAAGCCACCTTCGGCACTGACGCCGCGCTCAAGGCCGCCAGTGTCGATCTGGCCATGTACGTGCCGCCGCCGTCTGAAACCAACTATTCCGGCGCGTTCCTGACCGGCAGCCAGGCCGCGTGTACGGCAGCATGCAACGCCTTCACCGAAGCCGTGCTGGATGTAGCGCGGCAGCCAGTCAGCCGGGCCTGATCATGATCAACGCCCTGGGTTTACTGGAAGTACGCGGGCTGGCCACGGCACTGGAGGCCGCCGACGCCATGCTCAAGTCGGCCAACGTGCGGCTGTTGCGCCAGTGGCAGACTGATCCGGGCATGATCTCGCTGATCGTCGAGGGCGATCTGGCCGCCTGCCGCGCCGCGCTGGATGCCGGCACGGCGGCCGCCGCGCGGCTGGGCGAGGTCGTCAGCCGCCAGGATATTGGCCGGCCAGACCCGGATACCGAACGGCTGATCATGCAGTTGCTTGCACCGCCACCGGCCACGCCCGCACCACCGGTGGCGCCTCTTGCGCCGGCTGTGGCACCGGCTGTTCCGGCACCAGCCCCGCTGGCACAGAGCGCGGCGGCACCGGCCCCGGCCGCCGCCGTACCGGATGAAGCCGGCGTGCTGGCCGCCATTGCCGCCACGCCCCAGGGCATGACACTGACGGAACTGCAGGCACGCTTCCCGGATATGTCCATACACCGGCGCTGGCTGGAGGCCCTGTGCCGGGCCGGCCATCTGCATCGCCGGCAGGGGCGCTATGTGATCGCCCATGGAGGGCCGCATGACGCTGCCTGATGCAGACAGCATCCGCGCCAGGGTGCGGGCGGCTGGCGTGGTTGGCGCGGGTGGGGCTGGTTTCCCCACCCATGCCAAGCTGGCTGCACAGGCCGAGATTTACCTCGTCAATGGTGCCGAATGCGAACCGCTGCTGAAGGTGGATCAGCAACTGGCGGCCCGGTACGCGGCGCAACTGGTGCGTGGCCTGCAGTTGTGCATGGCCGCCACTGGCGCCACGCAAGGCATCATTGCGCTCAAGGCCAAATACACGGACGCCATCGACGCGCTGACGCCGCTGCTGCCAGGCCATATCCGCATTCATCTGCTCAAGGATGTTTACCCGGCGGGCGATGAGGTCATCACCATCTGGCTGGCCACCGGCCGGCGCGTGCCCCCGGGCGGCCTGCCAGCACAGGTGGGTGTGGTGGTCAGCAATGTGCAAACCGTCATCAACCTGGCGCGCGCGGTGGATGACGGTACGCCAGTGACAGCGCGCACGCTGACCGTCAACGGCGCGGTGCATGCGCCGGTCACGCTGACCGTGCCCATCGGCGTGCGCCTGCGCGAGGTCATTGCCCAGGCCGGCGGGACCGAAGGCACGCAAGTGGCTTTCATTGATGGCGGCCCCATGATGGGCCGCTTGCTGACTGATCTGGACGAACCCGTCACCAAGACCACCGGCGGGATTGTTGTGCTGCCGGCAGAACACACGCTGATTGGCCGACGCCAGCAAAATCAGGCGCGCCTGCTAGGCATGGCGCGCAGTGTTTGCGAACAATGCGGCCTGTGCACCGAACTATGTCCGCGCCATCTTGTCGGCCATGAACTACCACCGCATCTGATCATCCGCGCCATGAACTACCGGCAGATCGGCCCGGCGCCGTCTACCGTGCTGGCGGCGCTGAGCTGTTCAGAATGCGGCGTGTGCGAGGCCTATGCCTGCCCGGTGGGGATTTCACCGATGCGCATCAACCGCATGCTCAAAGCCGGCTTGCGCGAACAAGGCGCCCGTTACAGCGGCACCCTGCGTGAGGCAGACCCGCTGGCGACGGCGCGGCTGGTACCCACCAGCCGGCTGGTCACGCGGCTGGGGCTGGATGCGTTCAACCACAAAGCACCGTGGCAGCAGGTTAACTGGCAACCCGACGAAGTGGTCATCAAGTTGCGTCAGCACATCGGCGCCCCGGCCACGCCGCAGGTTGCGGTGGGCGAAACCGTTACTCACGGCCAGTTGCTGGCCGATGTACCAGCAGATGCGCCGGGCGCGGCGGTCCACGCCAGTATGGCCGGGCGGGTGCAGGCCATCACCGCTGATGCAATCATCATTACCAGGCAGGAATCCGTATGCAGCACACCGTAAGTCATCACGCCATTGGCCTGGTTGAATTCACCAGCATTGCCAAAGGCATTGAGGTGGCGGATGCCATGACCAAAACTGCCGCCGTGCAGTTGCTGGTGGCCAAGTCCATTTGCCCCGGCAAGTTCATTGTCATGATCGGTGGCGATGTGGCGGCGGTACAGCAGGCCACAGCCCAGGGCTGCCAGCTGGCGCAGCATCACCTGGTGGATCATTTCACCATCGCCAACATTCACCCGTCCGTGCTGCCTGCCATCAGCGGCGTGACGCCGGTTGAAAACGTACAGGCGCTGGGCGTACTGGAAACCTTCAGCGTTGCGGCGTGCATTGAAGCGGCCGATCTGGCGGTGAAAGCGGCCAACGTGGCGCTGATCCGCATTCATCTGGCATTTGGTATTGGCGGCAAATGTTATCTGGTGCTGACGGGTGACGTGGCCGACACCCACAGTGCGCTTGAAGCGGCGGTCTCCTGCGCGGCTGACAAAGGTTTGCTGGTCCACAAGGCCGTGATCGCCCGGCCCGGCAAGGAGATCATCAACAGCCTGCTGTAACCAGCGGCGCGTTGTTGCCGGATACCATGCACAGACTCCCCGCCCCCGCCCTGCCCCCGCTGCACCGCTTGGTCACCGACTTGCAGGACAGCAGCGAAACCACCGAAAAACTCGGGCTGGAAGACAGGTTTCGCCATGCGCGCACCGGCAACGCGTATGAGCAATCTTGCGTAATCACCGCCTGGCAGCAGTTGTACGACCAGCTTTGCCCTGGCGTGTTTACCGGTGAACTCAAGGAGATGTGGCTGGATGAACTGCAATGCTTCGAGGAAACCACCAGCCTGGCGCTGCGGCAATCGTGCATGGTCTGGCCCGATGCCTGGTGGTTTGGCATTCCGTACACCGAAGGCAAAGCCGCCAGCAACGGCTACACGCCCATCGACGACGACGCCATTGCCGTCAGCGCCGGCGGGCACGAGTTTGAACTGACCACGCCGGATGATTTTCACATCATGGGTCTGGTCATCCGCCAGCACGAGCTGGAAACCCATGCCGCCACTGAGCTGGAAGGCGGTCTGGCGCTGTCTGTGCTGGGTGCGCCCGTGCTCAAGGTCGGGCGCGACAAAAAACGGGCGCTGATCCGTACCCAGCAGCACTTGCTGGGTATCGCGGCCCGGCGTCCGCAAGACTTGCATCATCCGGTCAGCCACCGGTTTGCCCGGCATGAACTGCTGGATCAATTGATTGACCTGCTGGCCGATGCCCAGGCGCTGGCTGCACCCCGCCAGAGCCGCAGCCGTGGCAGCCATTGGCGCACCGTGCGCACCGCGCGCGAGTATGTGCTTGATCACCCGGACGAGCCCGTGGCTCTGGCCGATTTGTGCCAGCATCTGCACGTCAGCCGGCGCACCTTGCAGAACTGTTTTCATAACACGCTGGATATCTGCCCGCTGGGATACCTGAAAGCCATCCGGCTGAATGCGGTACGGCGCGAGTTGCTGAGCCCGTATTCGTCTCATGCCACCATCCAGGAGGCTGCGTTCGCCTGGGGCTTCTGGCATATGAGCCAGTTTGCGGTGGATTACCAGCGCTTGTTCGGTGAAAAACCGTCGGCATCGTTACGCCGTGGCCGGGCGCTGCCGGGCTGACTGACGGGTTGGCACAACAAAAAAGCCGGCATAGGCCGGCTTTTTTGTTGTGCTGCGTAGCAGGTGATTACTCCAGATTCTGGATTTGCTCGCGCATCTGTTCGATCAGCACCTTGAGCGCCATGGAGGCGCGGCTGGTTTCCACCGAGACCGACTTGGAGCCCAGCGTGTTGGCTTCACGGTTGAGTTCCTGCATCAAAAAGTCCAGCCGTTTGCCGACGGCGCCGCCCTTGTCGAGAATGCGGCGCACTTCATCCAGGTGCGCAGCGAGGCGTGACAGCTCTTCGTCCACGTCAATCTTCTGCGCGAACACCACGATTTCCTGGCGGACGCGGTCGTCATCCAGCGTGCCCATGGCCTCCAGGAAGCGGCTCTTGAGCTTGGCTTCGTACTCGGTCACGAGTTGCGGGATTCTGGGTTTGACCTCAGCGACGATGGTCTCCATGCCGGCCACACGCTCCAGCAAATGCGCCTTGAGCTTTTCGCCTTCGCGGCCACGGCTGGCGGTGAAGTCCTTGATGACTTCGCCCAGCAAGGCCAGACATGCTTCGCCCAGTTCTTCCGGCTGCGGCGCCGTTTGCGTCAGCACGCCCGGCCAGCGCAGCAACTCGCCCAGCTTGAGTTCGCCCGAGCCTGGCGCCAGTTCTTGCGCGGTCCGTGCGGCAACGATCAGCGACTGCAACAGGTCGCGATCGAGCTTGAGCTCACCGGCGCCACCGGCAGCGGCATTGAAACCAACGCGGCACTCTACCTTGCCCCGGGCCACGCCACCGGCGATCTTCTCGCGGATGGCGCCTTCAAAGGCGCGGAACTCTTCCGGCAGGCGGACAGAGAGATCCAGAAAGCGGTGATTGACCGCGCGCAGTTCCACCGTCAGTGTGCCGGCGGCCAGTTCGCGCTGGGCCACAGAAAAGCCCGTCATGCTGTAAATCATTTGAAATCCTTGCTGTTGGTACTGCCGCGGCAGCGGGCACCACGGCCCGTCGCCCTGCATGATGTCGCCTGCGTGCCCGCGCTGCGCACACGCCCTGTCATTCTGGTGTTTGTTGCTACCTTACTACACAACGGCAGGCCGATCGCCCCCGGAATCACCGGCCAGCTACGTTCTGCCACCGCCCGCTGATTCTTGTAAGCAAGCGCCTTTACTTTCGAGAGGCCGCCACTCACAATGCGCCGAAGTGAGTGAGTATACCAATCCCCATAATGACGACGCCGAGTAATCAACCGCTGGCTCGCGGCTATCAACTGCAGAACTATACGATTGCCAAGCTGTTGTCGGCTGGTGGCTTCAGTATTGTCTATCTCGCGCATGACGAGAACGACTATCCGGTGGCGATCAAAGAGTATCTGCCCAACTCGCTGGTGCTGCGCCGCGAGGGGGATGCCGTACAAGCGACCAGCGACGAAAATCTGGCGCTGTTCCGCCATGGTCTGAAGTGCTTCTTTGAAGAAGGCAAGACGCTGGCGCATATCTCGCACCCGAACATTGTGCGCGTGCTCAATTTCTTCCGGGCCAATGACACCGTCTATATGGTCATGGAATACGAACGTGGCCGCACGCTGCAAAAAGAAATCCAGCTCAAGCATGACCGCGAAGGCGTTGATGAAAAGCTCATCCGCCACGTGTTCTACACGCTGCTCCACGGCCTGCGTGAGGTGCACCTGAACAAGCTGCTGCACCTGGATATCAAGCCCGCCAATATCTATATCCGCAAAGATGGCTCGCCCGTCTTGCTTGATTTCGGCTCTGCCCGCCAGACGCTGACCAGCGAACACAACCGGCTCACGCCCATGTACACGCCCGGCTTTGCCGCGCCGGAGCAATACGGCAAGAAAGATTCGCTGGGCCCCTGGACCGACATCTACGGTGTGGGCGCTACCATGTATGCCTGCATTGCCGGCACCGCGCCGCCCCCGGCCGACGCCCGGCTGAAAGAAGACAAGCTGCCGGATCTGGCCGCCCGTTATGGCGACCGGTATTCGCCCGAATTGCTGACCATGATTGACCGCTGCCTGCGCCTGAATGCCGACGAGCGCCCGCAAAGCGTGCCCGGCCTGCAAAAGCAACTGGCCGAAGCCGGCTCTCGCCCCGCACGGCGCCGCAGCATTTTTCATCAACTGCGCCGCACCTGGCAGACCCTGACCACCAAACCTGCACGAGTGACTGAATGAAGTTCTCCATTTACCAGGACAGCCGGACTGGCGGTCGCAAATACAACCAGGATCGCGTGGGCTACTCGTATAGCCGTGATGCCTTGTTGCTGGTAGTGGCTGACGGCATGGGCGGCCACTTGCACGGCGAAGTTGCAGCGCAGATTGCGGTGCAACTGTTGACTGACCAGTTCCAGAAAAAAGCGCAGCCCTCGCTGGACAACCCCAGCCAGTTTCTGGCCGAAGCCTTTCAGCGCGCGCATGAAGCCATCTTTCACTACGCCGCCAACCATCAGCTGGTCGAAGTGCCGCGCACCACCTGTGTGGCTTGTGTGATTCAGGATGGCATTGCCTACTGGGCGCACGTGGGTGATTCGCGTCTGTATCTGGTGCGCAAGAGCCGCATTGTGGCGCGCACGCGCGATCACTCCAAAGTGCAGCGAATGGTTGATGACGGCAAGATCAGTGCCGAAGAGGCGCTGGTCCACCCTGAGAAAAACAAGATTTACAGCTGCCTTGGCGGCTCTTATCCGCCCGAGATCGAAGTCGGCGGCAAGATCGCCCTGTCTGATGGCGACAGCATTTTGCTGTGCACCGACGGCTTCTGGGCCTCAGTGGAGCAAGACGAACTGACCCAGTTCCTGTCGGCCTTCCCGGTGCTGTTCTCCATCCCGCAATTGATGGATCGCGCTGACCTGCGTGGCGGCAAGTTTGGCGACAACCTCACCGCGCTGGGCATCAACTGGCACGAAGAAGAAGACGACAACGTCTCTTCCAGTGCGTTTGTCTCGACGCAAAAGCTCGACCAGGTGACCATTGCCACCCACGTTGATCCCATCGACATCAAGAAAACCGGCGAAATCACCGAAGACGATATCGAGAAAGCGATCTCTGAAATCCAGAGCGCGATTGCCCGATACTCGAAGTGAGTGAGGTGTGAGGTGTGAGGTGTGAGGTGTGAGGTGTGCCGGGGTGTGTGGCCGCTGCATTCGCCCCGGACACCGTCGCATCATCACGCCGGTCCTGGCCTGACCGGCCCTGGTTGAGCTTTCCACGGCAAGCAGCGGTTATACTTCGTCCAACCTCCAAAAACCCAAGGACAACCGCATGCGCCCCTCCAACCGCCAAGCCGACGAACTACGCCAGGTGCGCCTGACCCGTAACTACACCCGCCACGCGGAAGGCAGCGTGCTGGTGGAGTTCGGCGACACCAAAGTCATCTGCACCGCCACCGTGGAAGAAAGCGTCCCGCCCTTTCTGAAAGGCAAAGGCCAGGGCTGGGTGACCGCCGAATACGGCATGCTGCCGCGCTCCACCAACAGCCGCATGCGCCGCGAAGCCGCCCAGGGCAAACAATCTGGCCGCACCCAGGAAATCCAGCGACTGATTGGCCGCAGCCTGCGCGCCGTGGTGGATCTGGAAAAACTGGGCGAGCGCCAGATTCTGGTGGATTGCGACGTCATCCAGGCCGATGGCGGCACCCGCACCGCCAGCATCACCGGCGCCTTTGTCGCCGTCAGCGACGCCATCAACGGCCTGATCGCCGCCGGCAAACTGACCACCAGCCCCCTCAAAGACCACGTCGCCGCCATCTCTGTCGGCATCTTTGAAAACAGCCCGGTGCTGGATCTGGATTACCCGGAAGACTCCGCCTGCGAAACCGACATGAACGTCGTCATGACCGGCAGCGGCGAGTTTGTGGAAATCCAGGGCACCGCAGAAGGCGTACCGTTCAGCCGGGCAGAGATGAACCAGCTACTGGACCTGGCGGAGAAAGGGATCAAGGAGTTGATCGTGTTGCAGAAGGCCGCTTTGGCATTGTAATAACGGGTAAGGGGCCAGTCTGCGCAAATTCACGCTCACGAACTTGGCCCCTCCCTCGCACGATTGCTTCTAGCTACGCCAGGCACCATCTCATGAGCAGCCCCCAATTCTCGGCAGATATTTGATGCAACCTGATCCTGTACATCTCTATATCGTCCTGCTTTGCGTGGTTTATGGCTTCCAGCTCGTCTTTGTTTTCAGGCCATTACGCGCGTTGCTTTTGGTGATGCTGTTTTTCTCGGGTCAAACCAGTGATTCGAATCTGGACAAGTTTGAAACTGGCTTTCATCACTTATCGGGCAACCAACCGGCCCCTGGATGGCGGCGCTACCTGTACTGGCCTCTGGCGATAGCCAGTCTCCCTGTCTTCCTTCCGCTATACAGCCCGATTCTTGCGTCGTTGATCTTTGTCGCAGGCGCTTGCTGGTTGAAATCTGCACCCACGACTTGAACACGGAGAAGTGTTTCTTTCTCGCTGTTGATCAACGTGCAAACGCATGAGCCCTTGGCGGCACGGCGTATCATTCCTGGCCACCGTTGTTTACCGGTTCAAATACGCTTCCAATCCGTGAAAAATGAATCAACCGACCGAAACAGCAGCCTCCGAGTTGTATGTATTGAGCGCAGATGCGATCAAACAGAAGAAACGGGGCCAGATTATTCGCCTGGTCCTATTTGGCACGCCAGTCTTCTGTCTGTTTGATCTTTATATGGTGTGGCATATCTTCCAGAATCGGGACTATGCGCCGTTAGTATTGGTAATCCCTCTACTGATCGTTATTGGTTTTGTCACCCTCGTTCTTGGCTGGGGGGTGTGGCGCGTTTTACGCCCCTACCCTGAAGAGAAACGCATTTTGCTGCGTCTTGACGATGAGGGGATGCAATGCCTCGTTTACCTTCCGGATGAGGACGTCCTGGCGGGACGGGTGCCCAGGTATTTCAAATACAGCGACATTGCGCGCATCTTCGAAAGAATTGAAAACAATGGTGGCAACGGCGCATGGCGTGTGCTTTGGCTGGAGCCATACACAGGCAAAGCGGTTCGGTTAATCCTTCTTGATCTTCCGCACCCCCATAGCCTCATTCTGGACAAAATCGCCCAGCGAGCCGGGTTGTCACGCATTCCGGACAGTAAAGGTTTGCTGCGGTATGAGCGTAATAGCGCCGCTGGATAAGTTTCATGAGGTATCGACCCCTCTTGGCACCTTCTCTCCACCCGGTTTGACCCACCCCGCCCAACCCCGGATAATGGTTTGTTTTTGTTGATGATTCCGGATCGCTTCACGCCGCGCCCGGTTGATCCTGAACCGATCCAGAACCACGATATGTCCGTAGAAAACAACGCCTTGAACGCCATCGCACCTTCCCGCCGTTACAGCATTGCGCCAATGCTGGACTGGACTGACCGCTACTACCGTCACTTCGCCCGCATGCTGTCCACGCATGCCTGGCTGTATACCGAGATGATCAACACGGGCGCCATCTTGCATGGCGACAAGATGCGTCATCTGCGGTTTGACGGGGTAGAGAACCCGCTGGCCTTGCAACTGGGCGGGTCTGATCCGGCCGATCTGGCGCGCTGCGCGAAGATTGCGGAAGACTGGGGTTATGACGAGGTTAATCTGAATGTGGGTTGCCCGTCTGAACGCGTGCAGTCGGGCAGTTTTGGCGCGTGCCTGATGGCAGAGCCGCAACTGGTGGCCGAATGCGTCAAAGGCATGCGCGATGCGGTCAAGGACATCGACATTACCGTCAAACACCGCATCGGCATTGATGATGTCGAGCACTATGACTATGTGCGCGATTTTGTCGGGCACGTGTCTGAAGCCGGTTGCCAGACGTTCATCGTGCATGCGCGCAATGCCATCCTCAAGGGTCTGTCGCCCAAGGAAAACCGCGAGATTCCGCCGCTGAAGTACGACTATGTGTATCAGTTGAAGCGTGATTTCCCCAATCTGGAAATCATCATCAACGGCGGCATTACCGACCACGCTGAAACGGCTGAACACCTTAAGCATGTGGATGGCGTGATGATCGGGCGTGAGGCTTATCAAAACCCCTTCACGCTGGCCGAGGTTGATACGCTGTTTTACGGCGCCGCGCCGGTAGAGCGATCGCGGGAAGACGTGATGGCAGCACTGCGACCGTTTATCGAGGCCGAACTCAAATCCGGTACGCCGCTGCGCTTTATCGCCCGGCATATCCTGGGCTTGTATCAGGGCCAGTTCGGCGCGCGTCAGTGGCGCCGCATGTTGTCCGATGCCAAACTGCTCAAGGATGCAGACTATTCGCTGATCGAAGCGGCCATGGCGCAAACGCAGCGCCAGCCCACTGAAGCCTGATCGCCACGCTCAACCCGGAAAACCATTGATGAAACGTATTGTTCTGGCCAGCAACAACACCGGCAAGGTGCGCGAGTTCCGCCACCTGTTTGCACAACTTGATCTGGAAATCGTCCCCCAGGGCGAGCTGGGTGTGCCGGAGGCTGAAGAACCGTTTCACACGTTTATCGAGAACGCGCTGACCAAGGCGCGCCATGCCTCTCGCATTACCGGGTTGCCGGCGCTGGCCGATGACTCCGGCATTTGCGTGGCCACGCTGGGCGGCGCGCCCGGTGTGTTCTCTGCCCGTTACGCGGGCGAACCCAAATCTGACGCCCGCAACAACGAAAAACTGCTGCAGGTGCTGCACGGCAATGAAGACCGCCGCGCCTGGTATTACGCCGCACTGGTGCTGGTGCGCCATGCCGATGATCCGCAACCGCTGATCGCCGACGGCACCTGCCATGGCTATGTCTTGCAGGCTGCCCAGGGCGATGGCGGCTTTGGCTACGATCCGCTGTTTTTGATCCCGCAATACAATCGCACCGTCGCCCAGTTGACGCCAGAAGAGAAAGGCCTCATCTCCCATAGAGGCAAAGCTTTGGCGGCACTGGTCGCCAAATTGCGGGAGGAAGGCATTTAATGGCGGATGAAAAGCGCTGGGCTGTGTTTCTGCGCGACGATGGCAGTGTGGTGTCGTGCACGGAAAAAGTGAAAGTCATGAACGAGAACCTGGACGAGATCGTCCAGCTGATGCAGGACGCCTTTGAAGACGGCCTGTTGATGGAAGTGGCCCCGGCGCAAATGCGTGAGGTCCTGCACCGGATGGTCGATGCCCTCGATAACCCGTGGGCCAACAAAGACTGAACAGGCACGCCGCCATGCGCTTTGCACTGGTCTCTGATATCCACGGCAACCTGCCGGCGCTGGACGCCGTGCTGGTCGATGCACACAGCCGTGGCATCAGCACCATTGTGAACCTGGGCGACAGTTTGTCCGGCCCGTTGTGGCCGCAAGAAACCGCTGAATTCCTGATGCGCCAGCGCTGGGTACAACTGGCCGGTAATCATGAACGCCAGTTACTGGCGGTTGATCCGGCCAACCCCGAGCGCAGCAGCCCGTCTGACAGCTATGCCCGCAGCAAGGTCAGTGACGACGTACTGGCCTGGCTGGCAAAGCTGCCGGGCGTGGCCTGGCTGGGGCCGGCCGTATTTCTGTGCCACGGCACGCCAACCAGCGATCTGACGTACTTTCTGGAGACCGTCGAACCTGGCGGCGTGCGGCTGGCGCATGCTGATGAAATCAGCGAGCGGCTTGGCGGCATGGATGCCCAGGTGATCGCCTGTGGCCACACGCACCACCCGCGGATTGTCTGCACTGCGGATGGCAAGCTGATCGTGAACCCCGGCAGCGTGGGTTTACCGGCATACGATGATGATCACCCCTACCCGCACGTGATCGAAACCGGCGCGCCGTTTGCGCGCTATGCCATTTGCGAACAATGCGAGGGCCAGTGGTTTGCAGAACTGCTGGCCGTCCCTTATGACTACCAGCGCGCCGTGGCACAAGCGCAGGCCAATGGCCGACCCGACTGGGCCCACGCGCTGGCCACCGGCTATGCACGCTAACGCGGCGCCAGGCCACAAAAGAGTGAAGGAACCCGCAGTACATGCAGGAATTTGTGTTTGATTTTGAAGTGGACGGCGTGTTTTATTCGCGCCCCAAAGCCGATGCTGACTGGATGCGCTGGAAAGAAACGCCGCCCAGAACCGTCGCCAACCATGCGCTGGCGCGGCCAGAGTTTGCCGCGCAATTGCAGGTGGCCCAACTGAAACTGCACTGGACCACCCAGCGCAAACTGGCCGACCGTGAAGCCGACGGCTACCAGATTCTGTATGAGCTGGATCGCCGCAACCGCGTGCGCCGCCGTCTGGCACTGTACGACGGCAGTTTCCTGCTGGCCAAAGCAGACACCCCTGCCGCCGAATAACGATTTTCACCGCCCGATCATTTGATCTGGCCGTACGCCGAGTTCTTGATGCCCGCCATTTTGCAGCCCACTTCCAGCGCCAACTGGGGCCTGACGGCCCTGCCGCCGCTCTCGCTTTACATTCACTTCCCCTGGTGCGTGAAGAAGTGTCCGTATTGCGACTTCAACAGCCACGCCCTGCGCGATGGCGTGCCGGAGCGCGAGTACATCGACGCCCTGCTGCGTGATCTGGAATCCTGTCTGCCGCTGGTATGGGGCCGCCCGGTCACCACCATTTTCATGGGTGGCGGCACGCCCAGTCTGTTCTCTGCCGCCGCCATGGATGAACTGCTGGCCGGCATCCGCGCCCGCGTGCGGTTGTTGCCCGATGCAGAAATCACCCTGGAAGCCAATCCGGGCACGTTTGAGGCCGAGAAATTTGCCGGTTATCGTGCAGCAGGTATCAACCGGCTCTCGATCGGCATCCAGAGTTTCAACGGCGATCACCTCAAGGCGCTGGGCCGGATTCACAATGATGAAGAGGCACACAAAGCCATCGAAATCGCCAAGCGGCATTTCGACAACTTCAACCTCGACATCATGTACGCCCTGCCCAGCCAGACACTGGCCCAGGCGATCAGCGATATCGACACCGCCATTGCCGCGGGCTCGACGCATCTGTCGGCCTATCACCTGACGCTGGAACCCAACACGCTGTTCCACCGCTACCCGCCTGCACTGCCGGATGACGACACTGCGGCCGACATGCAGGACGCCATCGAAACCCATCTGGCGGCAGCCGGTTTCGAGCACTATGAGACCAGCGCCTTCGCCCGCCCGGGCCGGCGCGCCAGGCACAATCTCAATTACTGGACGTTTGGCGACTATCTGGGCATTGGCGCCGGCGCGCACGCCAAGATCAGTTTTCCGGACAAGATCATCCGGCAAATGCGCTACAAGCAGCCGACCGAGTACCTGAACCAGATGGCGCAGGGCAACGCGGTACAGACGGAAGAACGTGTCACGCTGGAACAACTGCCGTTTGAATTCATGCTCAACGCGCTGCGACTGATCGACGGGTTTGATATCGACCTCTTCAACCACCGCACCGGCCTGCCGATCACCAAAGTGGTCCACGAGATCGAACGCGCCGTGGCCGATGGCCTGATCAGCCGCGATCTGCATCACGTGCAGCCCACCGAACGCGGCCGGCGCTTCCTCAATACACTGCTGGAGCGGTTCCTGCCCGAGGACTGAACAGGTACGGTACACTGGGCCACTTCCTTTTCCACTGCCAATTTGCCGGAGTTACAGCATGAGCAAGTCCATTATCCATAGCGACAAAGCCCCGAAAGCCGTTGGCCCGTATTCGCAGGCCGTGAAGGTGGGCGACACTGTGTATCTGTCCGGCCAGATTGGTCTGGACCCGGTTTCGGGCAACCTGGTAGACGGCTTTGATGCCCAGGCGCATCAGGTTTTCACCAATCTGCGCGCCGTGGCACAAGCCGCCGGCGGTGATCTGTCCGACATCGTCAAACTGGGCGTGTTCGTGACGGATCTGGCCAACTTTGCGCGTCTGAACGAAATCATGACCGAATACTTTGTCGAGCCCTACCCGGCCCGTGCTGCCATCCAGGCCGCCGCGCTGCCCAAGGGCGCCATCGTCGAGGCTGACGCCGTGCTGGTGCTGTCGAAGTAACCACCACCGCCGCCGATCGCCCCAGACAGCCCGGCAGCCTTGTGCGCCGGGCTGGTTTTTGTCAGGCCTGCCCTGATCTACTTTGCATCGAGCCCGCCGGAGTCGCCCATGTTCCAGAACCCGTCTGATGATGAAATCCGCAGCCTGCTGGAGCGCGTCAAACGCATCGCGGTGGTGGGGTTGTCTCCCAAGCCCGATCGCCCCAGCTTTGGCGTCTCGCAAGTCATGCAGCGCGCGGGCTACCAGATTGTGCCGGTGCGGCCCATGGTGTCAGAGGTGCTGGGCGAGAAAGCCTGGGCCACGCTCAAAGACGTGCCGGGCAAGGTCGATCTGGTGAATGTGTTCCGCCGCGCCGAAGAGATCGATGCCGTCGTCGACGACGCCATTGCCATTGGCGCGCCAGCCATCTGGATTCAGCTGGGCATCGTCAATGAAGCCGCCGCCGCCCGCGCCCGTGCGGCCGGTCTGATGGTGGTGATGGATAAATGCATCAAGATTGAATACATGCGCCTCTGTCCGTAATGGGCACGGCACGCCCGAGTTATCTTGCCAGGCAGCGCGCAGCCGTTTAGCCTGAGCACAACGACCAGCAAAGACTTGTTATGAATCTGACTTTTACCAAGATGCAGGGCCTGGGCAACGATTTCATCGTGCTCGATGGCGTGCGCCAGCCCGTGCAACTGTCTGCCGAAACCATCCGCAAACTGGGCGATCGCCATTTTGGCATCGGCTTTGACCAGCTGTTGCTGGTCGAACCCGCTGAGCGTGAAGGTGTGGATTTTCGCTACCGGATTTTCAACTCTGACGGTGGCGAAGTAGAGCATTGCGGCAACGGCGCGCGCTGCTTTGTGCGCTTTGTGCTCGACCAGGGCCTGACCGAGAAAACCGAGATTGTGGTCGATACCGCCAAAGGCGTGATCAAGCCCCGGCTGGAAGCCAACGGCCTTGTGACCGTCGATATGGGCGAGCCGCGCTTTTTGCCCGCCGAGATCCCGTTCGTGGCCGATGCCGATCAGGTGATCCATGCGCTGGATGTCAACGGCGAGCACGCCGACATCACCGTGGTGTCCATGGGCAACCCGCACGCTGTACAGGTGGTCGATGACGTCGACAGCGGCATTGTGGAACGCCAGGGCCCGGTGATTGAATCGCACCCGCGCTTTGTGCAACGCGTGAACGCCGGCTTTATGCAGATCATCAACCGCGGCGCCGTCAAACTGCGCGTGTATGAGCGCGGCGCTGGCGAAACGCTGGCTTGCGGCACGGGCGCCTGCGCGGCAGTCGTCGCTGGCATCCGTCGCGGCTTGCTGGACCCGACCGTGCGCGTGACCACGCATGGCGGCGATCTGACCATCAGCTGGCACGGCCCGGGCACGCCGGTGATGATGACCGGCCCGGCAGTCAGCGTATTTACCGGCCAGGTCCAGATCTGATCCGGCCCGTCACAACAACAGATCCAACATATAGCCAGGAAGAGAGTTGACGATGCAAGCCCAGGAAGTCATGCAATGGTTGCAGGAAAACCCCGGTTTTTTTGAAGACTATGCCGACGAGATCGCGGATATTTTCGTGCCGCACAGTCACAACGGCCAGGCCGTATCGCTGGCGGAGCGCCAGTTGCTGACGCTGCGCGAGAAAAACCGCGCCATGGAAACGCGTCTTGGCGAACTGCTGCAGTTTGGCGAAGAAAACGACGTGATCTCCGATCTGGTGCAAAAGCTGGCGGTCGGCCTGATGCAGGCCAACGACCTGCCAGGCATTGTCGGCACGCTGGAATATCACCTCAAAGAGCGTTTCCTGGTTCCACATGTGGCCCTGCGCCTGTGGCTGCCGGCCGACGCCCAGCTGCGTGAATTCACGCCGGTGGGCGAAGCCGTGCACAAGCTGGCCAACAACCTGGTCTCGCCGTATTGCGGCCCGTATGTGACCGATGAAGTGATCGAGTGGTTTGAAGGCACCGGCGCCAGCCTGAAGTCGTTTGCGCTGTTTGCCCTCAGAACCAGCGATCAGCCGTTTGGCATCATGGTCCTGGCCAGCGATGATCCGGAACGCTTCTTCCCGGACATGGGCACGCTGTATCTGCAGCGCCTGTCTGAACTGCTGGCCGCGGCGATCCGCCGTGTCGTGCCGTCCGGCCCGCCGGTCTTGTCGGCCGAGGTCACGGACGCTGACCTGCCGGTGACGGACGAGCAATAAACCGTCATGACCGAAGACTTGCAGGCGCGCTTTGCCCGGTTTCTTGAAGGCGAGAAACACGCCAGCCCGGAAACCCGCAAAGCGTATCTGCGTGATCTGCAAGACCTGGTCACACTGGCCGGCAACAAACCGCTCAATGAACTGACCGCGCTGGATGTGCGCGGCTTTGTCCGGCAACTGGCTGCGCGCGGGCTGTCTGCGTATTCCATTGCCCGCATGCTGTCGGCCTGGCGCACCTTCTACAAGCTGATGGCGCGCGATCTGGGCTGGCCGCTGGACCCGGCCGCCAGCGTCAAACCCCCGCGCAAACGCCAGCGCCTGCCCAAGGCCATGTCTGAAGACGCCGCCGTGGGCCTGCTGGACAATATGCCCGATGACGACACGCTGAGCGCGCGTGACAAAGCCATGTTCGAACTGGCTTATTCATCCGGCCTGCGGGTTTCTGAACTGGTGAGCGTGCAACTGGCCGATCTTGATCTTGGCGGCGCGCTGGCGCGCATTACCGGCAAGGGCAACAAGACGCGCATGGTGCCGATTGGCCACAAAGCCATCGCCGCGCTGAATGAATGGATGCACGAACGCGCCCTCATCGCCCTGCCCGACTGCACGCACGTTTTTGTCGGCCAGCATGGCAAACCGCTGACCACCCGCGCGGTTCAGGCCCGTTTCAAAACCTGGGAAGCCCGTCTGGGCATTACCGAACCCCTGCACCCGCACAAGCTGCGGCATAGCTGCGCCACGCATCTGTTGCAGAACTCGGGCGACTTGCGGGCAGTACAAGAATTGCTGGGACACGCCAATCTTTCGACCACACAGGTGTACACGCACCTGGACTGGAAAGTGCTGGCCAAAAGCTACGACGCCCATCACCCGCGCGCGCGCCGCAAAGACGACAAAACCGAAGATTGACGCGGCAGGCGCCAAAGCGCTGGCAAGGTGTTCACTATAATCGGGCAAGCCCGGCTGATCTGGCCGCGCCTGACCTGAACAGGAGAACGCCCGTGCCCTCGACCATCACGCTTCATCGCGTACTGCGGACCAGCCCCGCAAACATCTACCGCGCATTTCTGGATATGGACGCGCTGGCGCGCTGGCTGCCGCCCAACGGTTTCACCGGCAAGGTACACCAGATGGAAGCCAGCACTGGCGGGCAGTTCAAGATGTCCTTCACCCATTTCGCCAGCGGCAATAGCCACTCATTTGGCGGCACTTACGTTGAACTGCGGCCGAATGAATACATCCGCTACACCACCCGGTTTGACGACCCGAACCTGGCGGGTGAGATGCAAACGACCATCGAATTGCAACAGGTGAGTTGCGGAACCGACATGCGCGTCACGCAGGCCGGTATCCCGGATGCCATCCCGACAGAGGCGTGTTACCTGGGCTGGCAGGAATCACTCCTGCATCTGGCGCGACTGGTCGAGCCCGAGTTTGCTGGCTAAGAAACAGACAGGCGCTGCGGCCGGACCTAGCGCCCGCTATAGGGCTGGCGTACCGGCTGGGCGTCTTTGGCCGGACCAGACTCGACCGCCTCATCCACCGGCACATCAAACTCAAACAGGTCAAACCCGGCCTGCT
This sequence comes from Silvimonas iriomotensis, assembly GCF_014645535.1. Taxonomy (NCBI): domain Bacteria; kingdom Pseudomonadati; phylum Pseudomonadota; class Betaproteobacteria; order Neisseriales; family Chitinibacteraceae; genus Silvimonas; species Silvimonas iriomotensis. The sequence goes on along the minus strand of NZ_BMLX01000003.1, from coordinate 269,083 downwards.
GTTCCACCAGCCGTACCGCCGTCAGCATGATGGTGTCGCTGCCGGTCTCTACGCGGAACTGACCGCCTTTGACGAAAGTACCGCGTGGCGCCAGCACACGGGCCGGCTGGCGCAGGATGGACATCGTGGGCAGCATCAGCACCGGAGTCGGTGCGGCCGAAGACTGCGCATCGATATGGCGCAGCAAGCCCAGCTCGGCTTTGGGCGCAAAAATCTGCACGCCGATTTCCAGCGCGCCTTCTTCGCTTTGCTGAATCCAGCGCACGGCGGCGTACATCCAGTTGCCCCCGGCTTCTTGCGGGCGCACAGACACCAGCTCGCCCACGCGCAGGCGCTCTGGCGGGGCTTCCCGTTTGGCCAGTGCGTAGCCACCCGGGCTTTCGTCCACCACCGCCCAGTCCTGCATGTGCAGGTCAGTGGTAATGCCAGCCTGTTCAAGCTGGTCTGGCGGCAGCGGCACGTCGGCATCCATGGCGCAGGGCGCGACATGTTTGAAGCCCACGCACAAATCCACGGTGGCGTCTTTGGGGATGCGCTGGAACATGCGGCGCGGGGCGATGCTCCATTGCTTGAGCAGGCGGCGCAGGATGTCCATCCAGAACTGGATTTTCACCCGGTCCGGCACCGCCGGCGCCTTGGTTTCCAGCCCCTGCAGCATCTTGTGCAGTTTTTTGCCCAGCTCGATGGTATCGATCAGCATGGCCGGGCCGGTGTAATCACCCGGCAGGTTGTTGCCGTAATAGGCCGGCGGCTCATCGGCATCCAGCCGCGCCAGGAAAAACCCGCCGGTGCCGGCATGTTGCGCCACCGGCTGGAAATGCGCGGCCGGAGCGTAGTTGTCGATGATCTCGATGACCTTTTCCAGCTCGATGGTCGAGAACCGCAACGGGTCTGCCAGCGACAACAAGACAATCCGCTTGTACAGCACGCCCACCGGCGGACCGACTTCTTCCAGGTGCGGTTCGTCCAGCTGGCGCGCTTGCGCCATCAGCTGGAACAACTGATGCAGTTCACGCCACATGCCGGAGAACGGCTGCATGGCCATGCGGCAATCAAGCTGGTAGGCGCGGTAAAACAGCAGCATGACCAGTTGCACCAGTTGCGGCACTTGCTGCTTGCTGTTGCCACTGAAGAACGAACGCTTTTCCACGCGCTCCACAAGGGCGATCTTGTAACCCCCCGCCAGCTCCAGCCACAGATTGCGCATCAGCAACATGGCCTGGCGCGGCTTATCCCGCATGGGCATGCCTTGCGATACCGCCTGTGCGGCAAAATCGCCCGACATCACATCCAGTACGCGACGGTATTCATCCAGCAGTTTGATGCGGGCGTCCGCATCCAGCACCGTGCGGTTGCACGAGGCAAGGGCATCGAAAATCTGTCGGCCGGTTTCAAGCACGTGGCCGCTGGGCAGGCCGATCAGCCACATGCGCAAGGCACGCGGATCAGTCTCCACGATGGCGGCCAACCGGGCATCCGGTTGCGGCAGATCAAGCGATAGCTGCATCGTCCAGCTCCTCTTGCCCACCCAGCGCGGCTTGCAAGGCCTGGGTGGCGCCCTCTACGAGCCAGTCGGCTTCGTCGTCCTGCATGACATACGGGGGCATGAAATAAACGGTATTGCCGATCGGACGCAGCAACAAGCCGTGTTCGAGCGCGGCGCGGTACATGCGCTGGGCAAAGCCTGGGCGTGGATCATCCACATCAAAAGCCCAGATCATGCCCGTATTACGATAGTGGCTTACCCGCTCGTGCCGGGCGAAACCGGCAAAGCGCTTCGACCAGCGGGCCGCGCGCTCGCGATTGGTGGCGATCACATCGTCTTTTTCAAAGATATCGAGCACCGCCAGCGCCGCCGCGCAGGCCAGCGGGTTGCCGGTATAGGAGTGCGAATGCAGAAAACCGCGGGTGACGTCTTCGTCGTAGAACGCCCGGTAGACGTCGTCGGTCGTCAGCACGGCGGCCAAAGGCAGAAAACCGCCGGTAATGCCTTTGGATACGCAAATGAAATCGGGCTTGATCGCCGCTTGCTCGCAACCGAACAAGGTACCGGTGCGGCCAAAGCCGACGGCAATCTCGTCGGCAATGAGGTGCACCTGATATTGGTCACACAGTGCGCGCACGCGGGTCAGGTAATGCGGGTCATACATGGCCATACCGGCCGCGCCCTGCACCAGCGGCTCCAGAATGACGGCGGAAATCTCGTCGTGGTGCGCCGCCAGGATCGCCGCCAGGCCGTTGGCCGCAGCATCCGCGACATCCCGTGCGGTTTCACCGGCGCCGGCAAGGCGCGCATCGGGCGAGGGCGCAATGAAATTGTCGCGCACCAGGCTGGAATACGCGCTGCGGAACACCGGCACATCCGTCACCGACAAGGCGCCGACGGTTTCGCCATGGTAACTGCCGGCCAGATAGACAAAGCGGTGCTTGCCCGGCTTGCCGTTGTTCTTGTGATAGTGCGCCGACATCTTGAGCGCGATTTCGGTGGCAGAAGCGCCATCAGAACCATAAAACGCGTGGCCAAGCCCGGTCAGGGCGCCCAGACGTTCAGAAAGCTCGACCACCGGCCGATGCGTGAAACCGGCGAGCATGACATGCTCAAGCCGGTCCAGCTGTTGCGTAATGGCCGCCTTGATCCGCGGCTCACCGTGACCAAACAGGTTGACCCACCAGCTCGATACGCTATCCAGATAACGCTTGCCGTTACTGTCGTACAGCCAGACGCCCTCACCGCGCTCGATCGGAACCAGCGGGAAGGTTTCCAGACGCTTCATCTGGGTACACGGATGCCATACCGCCTGGCGGCTGCGTTCCAGAAGGTTGTCATTATGATTGGCTGCGCCAGGCTGGCTTGTCGGGCTTTCCAGTTTTATCTCCTGCATACAGACTACGGATATTTCCATGTTGCGATGGTTCAAAAAAGTACCAATCGTCACCCATAAAAAACCGGTTGAGCGGCAGGTTATACGATTCTTGGGGCCGCTGTTAAGCACCATATGCTAATTACTTAAAAAATTACTTGCAGCTTTCCAATTCAATTCAATTCAGTTAATTTTTTGGTGACAATTTTCGGCACAAGTGACGTAAATCGCTTCCCAAAAATGGCAATTTGTGTGCTGTACAAACCCTGAAGCAGCACCCCGTGTTTCACCGAAAAACAACCAGTCAGGCATACAAACATGTTTGAGTTTCATTTACCCAAAAGCAGCAACGTGGCGCTTCTGGGCGATCGGGAAATTATTACACATGGCTTGCAAACCCAGTTCTGGAGTGATCTATACCATCGCTGCATGATGGTGCGGTGGCCAGTTTTCTTTCTACTGGTCGGCCTGGCATTCCTGCTTTTGAACCTGGTTTTTGCCACCTTTTACAGCATGGGTCTGCACCCCATCGCCAACCAGTATCCAGCCGGTTTCTGGGGGGCATTTTTCTTTAGTGTCGAAACCATCGCTACTGTCGGATATGGCGACATGCATCCGCAGTCGGTTTATGGTCATGTCATTGCAACAGTAGAGATTTTTACCGGCATGATGAGCATTGCCCTGATTACCGGCGTGATGTTCGCCCGGTTCTCCCGGCCACATGCCCGCATCATGTTTTCCCATAACCCGGTCATCCGCCCCATCGACGGCCAGATGATGCTGATGATGCGCGCCGCCAATGCCCGCCAGAATGTCATCGTCGACGCCTCTGCCCGCTTGCGCTTGATCCGCCAGGAAAGCGCGGTCGAAGGGCTGCAGATCCGCCGCATTCATGATCTGCACCTTGTCCGCCACCAGCACCCCATGTTTGTGCTGAGCTGGACACTGATGCATGTCATTGATGAATCCAGCCCGCTCTATGGCATGACCGCGGCAGACCTGGCGCGGACTGACAGCATGCTGGTCCTGAGCCTGGATGGCACCGACGAAACCACCACCCAGACCATGCGCTCGCGCCAGAGCTACAACCATGAGCAGATCCGCTGGCAATACGCCTACGCCGACCTCTTGTACAAAGACGAAGACGGCCAGATGCACGTGGACTACACCCGGATGAATGAGATCAGACCGTTGACGGTCGTTGAGCAGCCGACCGGCTGAAGCAGCAGCTCCACCTGCGCCGGCAGCGCACCGACGCGCCGGACTCCCGCCGGGAGGGCGGCCACCTCTCGGCGGCCCCAGAGAAAGCACCGTGCACCCAATCCGCCCGGTCGCCATCCCGCCGCTTGCCCCATACACGTTTCAAACACGTCACGCTATGTGTCGAACCTGATGACGCCGGCCCCATAGCGGCTTATGATTGCCGGTTTGGCGAGACAGAACGTCCGTTCACCTTTCGTCCGCAACGCTAGACAAGAAACACCAGACATGAATCAAGGCCAACCGCAACGTACGCCGCGCCCGTCTTTCGGCCGCACTGGCGGCGGCTTTCTGCCCGTAGCCCGCATCGCCCTGTTGGCGTTTGCCTGCTGCATGGCGTTTATTTTCCAGATTTCACACTGGCCACAATGGTGGCACGCGCTGCTGGGTATCGGCGGCTGGTGGGTGACCATCGGCGCAGGTATTGCAACCTGGCAGGCCCTGCGGCAACAGCCCTTGCGCATTACCCGGCCCGGCTGGCGTAGCGCAGCGGGTTATGCTTTGCTGATTGTCAGTGGCGCACTGGCCGGGCACCTGATCCTGGCGACGGGTCATCCCGCGCTGGGTCTGATCGTGCTGGCCGCCGGTACCGGCGCGGGTATTCCGTTGTGGGCCGGTCTGCGCTGGAATGCGCTCACCGAACTCGTTAGCGCCCGCCTTGAGCATGCTATTGCGCAACTGACCAACAAGCTGCCGGTGACCATGGCCGAGGCACAAACCGAACCGCCGGCCCAGACCGTGCCCGAGGACGTGACGCCGGAACCTGCCCCTGCCCCGGCGGCCGCTGCACCTGCAGTCAACCTGCGTTCCTGGTTCACCCGCACCTGGTCAGAACCGGCGCCTGAGTTCGAACACAGCGCAGAGCCCGGCATCGAGGCCAGCCCGCAGCTTGAAGACCTCCCCGAGCCGGCATTTGACCCGGCGTACGAGGCGCATCAGGCCGCCCTGACGCGTGCTGCAGAAAAGCTCGACACTCGTCGCCCCGCTGCATCCGTCAATACCGTCCCTGCCGGTTCGCCGTTGCCGGTGATCACGCTGGATAAATCCTTCCCGCGCGCTGCACCCGCGCCAGCGCCCAAGCCGCTGCCGGTCCTGGGCCGCGAGCAAGTGCTGCAACCGCCCCGCTATTTGTCGCGCCAGCCCGCGCCGCGCCCGGCGCCGGCACCGCAAGCCGATCTGCCGCGTATCGACGCCAACGAAATCCGCGCCCGGCTGCAATCCATGCATGGCCATCGCGATACCCAACGTATCGCAACCCAACATGCCCGTCAGCTTGACCAGACTGCACAAGACGGCACCAAAGCGGCCAGCACGCCGGCGCCGATCGTGGTGCGCAGCAGCCGTACTGTCAGCAATGCCGATGACGCCGTATTTATCAGCGCACGCCGCCCGGTTCAGCGTTCCGCAACAGTAACCCCGGCCGAGGAACCCGCGCCGCTGGCACCGGTGCCGATGCCGGTGGTCGCGGCAGAGTCTGTGGTGCCAGAAACCCTGGCCGAGGCCGAGGCCACCCCGGCACCGCGCTACCAAAGCGGCCGCACCATTCGCACCGCGCAAAGCTATACCGCACCGCCCGAGCCCGTACCCGCGCAAGCAATTACGCCGCCGCCGGCCGTTGAGCCAGCCCCGATGGCACCGCGCCCGTTCTGGCAGCGCCCGCTGCAAGCGCCGGACGCCCACCCGGTTGCGCCAGAACTGGTGCTGCCGGAGATGCCGGTATGGCAAGCGCCCGCCGCCGCGGTTGAAGCCCCGGCACCCGTTATCGCCCAAGCCCCCGCACCGGCACAAGCCATCTGGCCCGCGATTCAGGACGTACCGCTGCCGGCTATTGAAGAGACTACGGCTGAACACCCGGCAGCCCCTGTCGTGGCCCCGGTGGTTGTCGCACCCGTGGTCACGCCTGTCGCGCCCGTCGTGGCCAGCCCGGCTATCGAGCTCGCTGTAGTCGCCGTTGCACCACCCGCAACCGAACCCGCCGCCCCTGCCTTTACGCCCATGCGCTGGCAACCCATGCCATGGGAAGACGCTGATGAGGACGAAGCGCAAGAAGCAGCACTCGCCATTGAGCCGGAACTGCTGCCGCCTGCTGCCGTCCCGCTGCAGCCGCCCGCCCCGGCCTGGCAAAGCCCGGCCGCCAGTGTGGCCGCAGAACTGGCCGCCAGCGGCGACTATCAGCCCTCCGCCTGGGCCACCGACCTGATCAACCGCCCGGCCCCCGCGCCAGTACCGCCGCCGCGCCCGCTGTATGACGAAAGCTGTTTGCCATCGCTGGACCTGCTGCTGCCGCCCGCCCAGGCCATAGACCCGATCAGCCAGGACGAGTTGATTGATCGCGGTATTGTGATTGAAGAGAAACTGGCCGAATTCAAGGTGAAGGTCAGCGTGCTTGATGCCTTCGCCGGCCCGGTCATTACGCGTTATGAAGTCGAACCCGCCGTTGGCGTGCGCGGCGCCCAGGTTGTGAACCTGATGAAAGACCTGGCGCGCGCGCTGGGCCTGGTGTCGATCCGCGTGGTGGAAACCATCCCCGGCAAGACCTGCATGGGTCTGGAACTGCCCAACCCGACGCGGCAGATGATCCGGCTGAGTGAGATCCTCAGTTCCGAGGCATTCCACACCCAAAGCTCCAGGCTGACCATGGCGCTGGGCAAGGACATCACCGGCAAGCCCATCGTCACTGATCTGGCCAAAGCGCCGCACATGCTGGTGGCCGGCACCACGGGTTCGGGCAAGTCGGTCGGCGTGAACGCCATGATCCTGTCCTTGCTGTACAAGGCCACGCCCGATGAAGTGCGCTTCATCATGGTCGACCCCAAGATGCTGGAACTCTCCGTCTACGACGGCATTCCGCACCTGCTGGCCCCGGTGGTCACCGACATGAAACTGGCCGCCAACGCGCTCAACTGGTGTGTGGCGGAGATGGAAAAACGCTACCGCCTGATGAGCGCCATGGGCGTGCGCAACCTGGCCGGCTTCAACCAGAAAGTGAAAGAAGCCGAAAAGGCCGGCAAGCCGCTCAGCAACCCGTTCAGCCTGACCCCGGACAACCCCGAACCGCTCACGCACCTGCCGTTCGTGGTGGTGGTGGTCGATGAATTTGCCGACCTGATGATGGTGGCCGGCAAGAAGATCGAAGAACTGATCGCCCGCCTGGCCCAGAAAGCCCGCGCCGCCGGCATCCATTTGATCCTGGCCACCCAGCGCCCCAGCGTGGACGTGATCACCGGCCTGATCAAGGCCAACATCCCCACGCGCGTTGCGTTCCAGGTCTCGTCCAAGATCGACAGCCGGACCATCCTGGACCAGATGGGCGCCGAAGCCCTGCTGGGCCAGGGCGACATGCTGTTCCTGCCGCCCGGCACCGGCTACCCGCAACGCGTGCACGGCGCCTTTGTGGCCGATGACGAAGTCCACCGCGTGGTCGAATACCTCAAGACCACCGGCGAACCGGACTACGTCGAAGGCATCCTCAACGGCGGCCTTGATGCCGAAGCCGCCGCCGGCAGCAGCGGCGCACCGTGGGCCGAGGCCGGTGGCGAGGAAAGCGACCCGCTGTATGACGAAGCGGTGTCGTTTGTCCTGAAAAGCCGCCGCGCTTCGATCTCGTCTGTGCAGCGACAACTGCGCATTGGCTACAACCGGGCGGCCCGGTTGATTGAGCAGATGGAGAATGCGGGGCTGGTGAGTGCCATGGAGAGTAATGGCAACCGGACGGTGCTGGCGCCGGCGGCGGGGGAGTGAAGGGTTTGTTTTTGGAAACAGGAAGGCGCTGGGAAATCCGGCGCCTTTTTTGTTTTTTTGGGGGGCGTGGGCAGCAAACTATTTTTGCGCGGTGGCGCGGATTTGAACCTGGCTGCCGCGACTAGTTCGTCATTCCTGCGGAGGCAGGAATCCAGTCTGGCCGCCGCAGGTGGCCTTTGGGGCCGGAGCTGAAAACCTTTAACCGCTGTTAGCGCCTGCGGCGCGGTGTTTTACATACCGGCGGTGGCCGGAGCACCCTACTTTCTTTGCTTCGCCAAAGAAAGTAGGCAAAGAAAGGCGACCCCAGCCTGGCGGCCCTCCGGGCTGCCCTCTCTCACTCGGGAGCCTAAGGTCTCCCTCCCTCCTTCGGCGCTGGGCTTTAATGGGGGAGGAAAGTCAAAAACAACGGCACCCCCAAAACCAACTGCAACCCGAAACCAAAATCAACGGCAACGGCAACGGCAACGGCAACGGCAAATTCAACACGCACCCGCACTGACTCGTCATTCCGGCGAAGGCCGGAATCCAGTTGCAATGCTTGCACGTATCGAAGGATAAATGCGAGGCAGCGGCGGTAATCCACCGAAGGCAGCCCATTGGGCTGCGGACTGGAATCCTGCCTGCGCGGGAATGACGGAGTGGTGGGCTAAACCCACCATTCTTGCGAACGGACGGTTTGCACGGTCGGGTTGCTTTTGAAGTTGCTTTTGAAGTTGCCGTTGATTTTCGAAGTTGCCGTTGATTTTCGAAGTTGCCGTTGATTTTCGAAGTTGCCTTTGCCTTTGCCTTTGCCGTTGCCGTTGCCGTTGCCGTTGCCGTTGCCGTTGATGTTCGGGGTTGCAGTTGCTTTTGACCTGCCATCCCCTTTGACTGCGCCGAGCATCGCAGCAAGGCGCGGGGTTTCGGCGGAGGGGTGTCTGAGCGAAGCGAGTTCCCGTAGCCAGCCGCGCCTTGCGAGAAGCACAGGGAACCCGAAGGGCGCCGTCGCAGGGGTCGCCTTTTCTTTGGGCACTTTCTTTTGGCGACCCAAAAGAAAGTGCCTTGCCGTCGGGCAACCCCCGACATCCAAAACACCCGCGCCGCCAGGCGCTAACAGCAGTTAAAAGCTTTAAAGACAGCAGCAGGTGGATTATCGCCACCACTCCAAATCCACCCCACCCACATCCCTCTGGCAATCCACTACAGTGCCCCGGTCACCACCGGCAATCAAACCTCCGTGCCGTCAGGCACTAACAAAGCTTTTGCTTTCCCCTCAATCCACTCATCCCCCCTCCCTCGACATCCCCCACCCCACTCCCTTAATATACGCCCCGCGTACACTAGGAGAAAAAAATGTCCACCATGAGCCAGCAAGTTTTCCTGCGCGATGCAATGCGCAAACTCAACCTCACCCGTGATGGTTTTGCCGATCGCTTCGCCTGCAGCCGCCGCGCACTGGATACCTGGCTCTTGCCGGACGAGTCCTCCGAGTTCCGCCCCATGCCGGAAATGGTCGAGCGGTTTGTGTCGGAGATTCTGCAACGCGACCATCAAGCCGGATATACGCAGAGCGTAGTTCAAACCGGGCTGCGTGACCGGATTTCGGCCAATGGTCGCCCGCAGTTGCTGTCAGTAGATCAGTTCACCCGGGAGTCGGTGGGCGAGTTGCTGCGCGTGGCGGACATCATGCAACCTATCGCCCGCCGCCAGAAGGTATGCCGGGTGCTGGAAGGCGCGGTGCTGGCCAACCTGTTTTTTGAAGCCAGTACCCGCACCCGGGTGAGTTTTGGTGCGGCGTTCTGCCGGCTGGGTGGCAGCGTGTGTGACACCACCGGGTTTTCGTTTTCGTCCATGGCCAAGGGCGAATCGATTTATGACACCAGCCGCGTGATCGCCGGTTATGCCGATGCCGTGGTCGTGCGCCACCCGGAAAAAGGCTCTGTGGCGGAGTTTGCCCGTGCCACCAATATTCCGGTGATCAACGGCGGTGATGGCCCGGGGGAGCATCCCAGCCAGGCGCTGCTGGATCTGTACACCATCGAGACGGAGTTCTCCCGTCTGGGCAAGCTCGTGGATGGAGCGCATATCGCCATGGTCGGCGATCTGAAATACGGCCGCACGGTGCATTCGCTGATCAAGCTGCTGGCCTTGTACCGCGGCATGAAGTTCACGCTGATTTCGCCACCGTCGCTGGAAATGCCAGCTTATCTGGTCGAACACGCCAGCCGCAACGGGCACGTGGTAGAGATCAGCAACTCGCTGCAAGAAGGCTTGCGCGGGGCAGATGTGGTGTATGCAACGCGCATCCAGAAAGAGCGTTTTGTGGGCGAGGAGCTGGAAGGCTATACGGCGGATTTCCAGATCACGGCGGCCGTGGTGAATGCTTATTGCAAGGCCGATACCATCATCATGCACCCGCTGCCGCGTGATAGCCGCGAAGGGGCCAATGACTTGTCCACCGACCTGAACCACGATCCGCGCCTGGCCATTTTCCGCCAGACCGATAACGGCATTCCGGTGCGCATGGCCATCTTTGCCACGCTGCTGGGTGTAGAAAACCAGATCCAGCGCAACATGCGTGATGTCACCTGGCGGGCGCCCCAGCACGTTGGGCCGGATGATGCTGCGTTTTACACGATGGAATGATGCAATCAGCATCTGAACCCGATCCTGACGGAACCGACATGCTACTTCCCACTCCAGCCAATCTTTTTGCCAGCGTGTTTTTCAGCATTGTCGGCTTTACCGCCCTGCGTTACGGCAAGAAGCGCGGCCTGCGCGTGCCCATTGTGGTGGGCATTGCGCTGATGGTGTACCCGTATTTCATTTCGCAAACCTGGCTTTTGTATCTGATCGGGTTTGCGTTATGCGCGAGCATGTTTGTAGTGCGTTCCTGAAGGTCGGCCAGATCGATCTGTGCGCAAGCAAAGCCGGCATCCAGCATGCCGGCTTTTTGTTTTTGGCGGCGCGCCGCCGCCGGTTGCATTGCTCTACACTGCGAACACAAACAACAACACAACCGCAGCCCGAATCACACCATCATGACACTTCTGAAGCAGGAATCCTTTTTACTGGTTGCAGTCCTTGCCACCGTGGCCGCGTACGCGTTTGAGCACGCGGCGGTGGCAGGTGGGCAGAGCGCGGGGCTGATTGCCTCGCTCTTGATCATTGTCGCCATCTTGCTGGCGGCCCTGCGCGTGGCGCACCACGCCGAGGTCCTGGCCGAGAAATTTGGCGAGCCCTACGGCACCATGATCCTGACGCTGTCGGCGGTGCTGGTCGAGGTGGTGATCCTGGCGATCATGACCAGCCACGCGCCGGCGCCGACGCTGATGCGCGATACGGTGTATTCAGCGGTCATGCTCGATATCAACGGCATTCTGGGGCTGGCCGCCATTCTGGGCGGGCTCAAGCATGGTGAGCAGCCGTACAACGTGGATTCCGGCAATACCTATCTGGTGATGATCCTGACTGCCATGGGGATCTCCATGGTGGTGCCGGAGTTCATTCCGCAGGGTAAATGGCAGGTGTATTCCATCTTCACCATTGTGGTCATGGTGTTGATGTACGGGATGTTCCTGCGGCTGCAGACTGGCAAACACAGTTACTTTTTCAGCTACAAGTATGGTTCTCGCCGGCATGGCGCGGCGCATCCGGAACCCACGGCAGACGAAGAAGAAGAACACGGCAACGTGCGCGCTTCTGCCGCCTTGCTGGTGGTCGGGATTGTGCTGATTGGTGCGCTGGCAGAGGTCATGTCCAAAACGCTGGAGGTGGGCCTGGCCGGCACTGGCGTGCCGCCGATTACCGCCGCGCTGATCGTGGCCGTGATCAGCGCCAGCCCGGAAATCCTGACTGCATTGCGCTCGGCGCTGGCCAACCGCATGCAGGGCGTGGTGAACATTGCGCTGGGCGCGTCGCTGTCTACGGTGATTCTGACCGTACCGGTGATCGAGGGCCTGGCGCTGTTGCGGGGCGAGCCGATTTACATGGCGCTCTCCCCGACCCAAACCGTGATGATGCTGCTGACCTTGCTGGCCGCCGCCATCAATCTGCACGACGGCGAAACCAACGCCATTGAAGGGCTGACGCACTTTGTGCTGTTTGCCACTTTCCTGATGCTGGCCGCGCTGGGCATGTAACAGCGCCAGCGCGGGGTGATGCCAGGTGAATAATCCGGCATCGCCCCCATCTGTGCCGGGTGCGGACCAGAAACACGTATAGTGTGATCCTTGCCAACCCGATCTTGTCATCAGGAGCCGGCCATGACTGTCCTGGCCAAAGCGGCAACCCAGTTGCTGCTGATTGATCCGCAGAATGATTTTTGCGATATCCCGGGCGCTGCCCTGCCCGTTCCCGGCGCCAATGCCGACATGCAACGCGTGGCCGACCTGCTGGCCAGACATGCCGCCAGATTTGATGCCATCCACGTCACGCTCGATAGCCACCGGCCCATCGACATCGCCCACCCGGCATGGTGGCGTGACGCCAGCGGCCAGTCTCCCGCGCCGTTCACGCTGATTACTCAAACCGAGGTACAGCAGGGCCGCTGGCAAGCGCGTGACCCTGCCTTGCAAGCGGCCAGCCTGCGTTATGTACAAGAACTGACCCGCCGTGGTCATTACCAGTTGCTGGTCTGGCCAGAGCATTGCCTGATCGGCAGTTGGGGTCACAATGTGCATGCGGGGCTGTTTGCGGCGCTTAACCAGTGGTCGCGCCAGCAAATCCGCCCGGTGCATTACCAGATCAAGGGGCTTAATCCGGGCACGGAGCATTATTCCGCCATTGAAGCCGAGGTGCCGGACCCGGCTGACCCGCACACCCTGCCGGATCAGGACTGGATTGCCCGGCTGCAAACCGCCGATACCATCGTCATAGCTGGCGAGGCGTTGTCGCACTGCGTGGCCGGCACCGTGCGCGATCTGGCCAGGCAACTGGGTGACGCGCACGTGCACAAGCTGCTATTACTGACTGATTGCAGCAGTGCCGTCAGCGGCTTTGAAGAAGCGGGCAATACCTTCGTCCAGGAACTGGTCGCGCGGGGCATGCGTACGGCCACCAGCGACACCCTGTTTGCCTGAACGGGCCACCGTGGCCCAACCCGTCGTCCCGATTTTTGCCGGCGCAGCCCGCGCCAGGAGCACTGCATGACCTTCGCCAACCCGGTGATTGAATCCTTGCTGGATACCGATCTTTACAAGTTCACCATGATGCAGGAAATCCTGCACCACCAGCCCGAAACGCAGGCGGAATACACGTTCCGCTGCCGCAACAAGCCGGCTTACCCGCTGGCCACGCTGAAGGCAGAAATCGACGCCCAGCTTGATCACCTGTGCACCTTGCGCTTTAGCGAGGCAGAGCTGGCCTACCTTGGCAACCTGCGTTTCATGCGCGGCGATTTCATTGATTTCCTGCGGCTGTTCCAGCTGCAGCGCAAGTTCATTACGGTCGAAGAATCCACCACCATTGCTGGCAACCTGGATATCCGCGTGCGCGGGCCCATGCTGCATTGCATGTTGTTCGAGATCTACGCGCTTTCCATCGTCAACGAAGTGTATTTCCGTCACTTTGACCACAGCACCGCGCTGGCCGAAGGCCGCAAGCGGCTGGCCGCCAAGGTAGCGCTGTTGCGTGAGTTCGGCAAAGAGCCGCAAGAACGCGCCAACTTCATCTTTTTCGACTTCGGCACCCGCCGCCGTTTCAGCCGCGACTGGCAAGAAGAAGTCGTGTCAACCCTGGCGCGCGATGCCAAACCGTTCATGCGTGGCACCAGCAATCTCCTGCTAGCCATGCGCCACGGACTGACGCCGATCGGCACCATGGCGCATGAATACATGCAGGCCTTTCAGTGCTTTGGCTCACGGCTGCGGGATTTCCAGAAAAACGCGCTGGAACACTGGGTGCGCGAATATCGCGGCGATCTGGGTATCGCCCTCACCGATGTGGTCGGCATGGATGCCTTCCTGCGGGATTTCGACCTGTATTTCTGCAAGCTGTTTGACGGCCTGCGCCATGACTCGGGCGACCCGTTCACCTGGGGCGAAAAGGCCATCGCGCATTACGAGAAAATGCGGATTGATCCGTCCACCAAACAACTGGTGTTCAGCGACGGGCTTGATCTGGAACGCGCCATCGCGCTGTACCGGCATTTTGGCGAACGCACCAAGCCCTCGTTTGGCATTGGCACCAATCTGACCAATGATTGCGGGATCGAACCGCTGCAGATCGTGATCAAACTGACGCGCTGCAACGGCCAGTACGTGGCCAAGGTGAGCGACAGCCCGGGCAAGGGGATGTGCGAGGACGTGAACTTCCTCAATTATCTGTGCGATGTATTTGATATCCCGAACCGGGAAGCCGTATTGCCGCACTAAGCCTCCGGCGCCTTCCCACAAAAAAAAGCCGGCATACGCCGGCTTTTTTTTGTGGAATGCCTGCCCGCCTGGGCTCAGGCCCCGGTCTGGCCTGCCATCTGCTGGGCCTGAATGGCGGTCAGCGCAATGGTGAACACAATGTCATCCACCAGCGCCCCGCGTGAAAGATCGTTCACCGGTTTGCGCAGCCCTTGCAGCATGGGGCCGACGCTGACGACATGCGCGCTGCGCTGCACCGCTTTGTAGGTGGTGTTGCCGGTGTTCAGGTCCGGGAACACAAACACGGTGGCCTGGCCGGCGACCTTGCTGCCCGGCGCTTTCTGCGCGGCGACGTCGGCAGTGGAAGCGGCGTCGTATTGCAGCGGGCCGTCCAGCACCAGTTCCGGGTGTTTCTCGTGCGCCAGTTCCGTGGCTTCGCGCACTTTGTCCACGTCTACGCCCGCGCCTGATTTGCCGGTGCTGTAGCTGATCATGGCCACTTTGGGATCAATGCCAAAAGCCAGCGCGCTGTCCGCGCTTTGCTTGGCGATTTCCGCCAGTTGCACCGCAGTCGGGTTGGGGTTGATGGCGCAATCGCCATACACCAGCACCTGATCGGGCATCAGCATGAAAAACACCGACGACACAATGGACGAACCCGGCGCGGTCTTGATCAGTTGCAAGGCCGGGCGCACGGTGCTGGCCGTGGTGTGGATGGCGCCAGAAACCAGGCCATCGACCTTGTTGACCGCCAGCATCATGGTGCCCAGTACCACCGAGTCCCCCAGTTGTTCCAGCGCCTGGATATCGGTCAGGCCCTTGCTCTTTCTGAGTTCGACCATGGGGGCAACGTATTCCTGGCGGATTTCTTCCGGGTCCAGAATCTGCAGGCTGGCCGGCAGTTGCACGCCTTGCGCCGCCGCCACGGCTTCAATGGTGGCGCGTTTGCCCAGCAGCACGCAGTGGGCGATGCCTTTTTCTTCACAGATCACCGCGGCCTTGATGGTGCGCGGCTCTTCGCCCTCCGGCAGCACGATGCGTTTCTTGTGCGAGCGCGCTTTCTGGATCAGCTGGTAACGGAATGCCGGCGGCGACATGCGGGTGGACGGCGCCACCTTCACGGCGTTCATCAGATGCACCGTGCCCAATTGGTCCGCCACGGCATCAAGCACCAGATTCATGCGTTCGGTATCGTCCGCGGCGACGGCGGGCGGCACGCGGCTGATGCGCTCGGCCGTGCCATAGCTGTCGGTATCCGTGCGCAGGACCGGAATACCACTCTTCAATGCCGTGGTCGCCAGCGCCTGGATACGCGGATCAGGCGCGCTGGTGTGGGTCAGCAACAAACCGGCCAGCTGGATGCCGCTGCTGGCAGCCAGTGCGGTGGCCAGCATCACGTCGTCACGATCACCGGCGCTGACAATCAGCGCGCCTGGCTTCATGCGTTCCACCACTTCGGGTACAGAACGCGCGGCAATCACGGTTTCCTGCACGCGGCGGGTGGCCAGTTCACCTTCGATCAGGATTTCAGCGTTGAGGTGGCGGGCGACGTCCAGCGTGCGCGGCGCCATCAGGCCGGCGTCGTATTTGATCACGCCCCACAGCGGAATGCCGTCCAGCTCGTACTGGGCCGAGGCAGCGTCAAAACTGGCGGGCGCCTTGTTGAAGATCACGCCGGCCACGCGGCGGCCTTCGTTCTGCAACTGGCGGCCGGTCACGCGCGCTTCTGCTGCCGCGCCAGAGACCGAGGCATTGGAAACCAGAATGATCTCTGCCTGCATGCTGCGGGCAATTTCATCGTTCAGGCGCGCGGTAATGGGGTTGCTGGCATCAATATGCAGCCCTTCGATCACCAGCACATCCACGCCCTGCGCGGCGGTCATGCACAGGCTGACCACGTCTTCGAGCAGTTCATCGTTCTGGCCGGCCACCACGCGTGCCACAACTTGTGCGGTCGACAGCGGCGTGGGGCTGTTGATGTGGCAGATGGTGCTGGCAAAGTGGGTGGAGCGCTCGATGTCGCCATGATCCTGCCCCACCGGTTTGACAAAACCCACCTTCAAACCCTGATGTTGCAAGGCGCGCACCACGCCCAGCGATACCGATGTCAGCCCCACGTTTTGCCGGGTCGGCGCAATCAAGAATGTCTGCATTTTGGAGTTCCTGTGCTCACCGCGCTGGGCGGCTGGTTTCGGCCTGGGAAAATGGGATCGCCATCTGCCATCACAATGCCGTTGGTATAGTCTAGACGTGATTCGCTGGTCTTCTGGCGGGCACGCCACCACGCCCACCCCGCCGTTCATTGAGCAAGATCATGCCTTTTTCAGATTCAACTTGCTTTGGGAAAAGGCAAATGAACCCGGATGCCTGCCGTGAATAGTTGTTTGACATTTTTTCGGCTATGCCAACGTCACTGCTGCAGCGCAGCATCAGGCTGGTTGCAAGCGGCTGCGCTCCTCGGCATACCAGCTTTGCAAGCCCTCCTCCTCAAATGCTGCCGCCATGGCGTCGGCCTGCGCCAATGCTTGCCGGCTGGCGGCGACATCGCCCAGAAGTTGCAGGGCATGCGCCAGTGCCAGGCGCAAAAAGGTCTCGTCGACCGGGGCGGGTTCATGCGCGGCAATCAGTTGCAACCCGGTCAGCGCGTGTTCTTGCGCCGCCACGCCTTGCGCCATTTTGTTATGCACCAGCGCCAGCAGGAAATGCGCGCGCGGCTGATTGACGGGCGTGCCGTGTCGCTGCCAGAAGTGCAAGGCGGCCCTGGCGGCGCGCAGCATCAGCGCGGTTTCTGCTTCATCCAGCGCTGATTCATCCAGCAATTGCGACGCCAGGTTGTTGCTGGCCACGGCCAGCGCCCGGTCACAACCGGGCTCGGCACCGGCAGAGTCGGCCAGTTTGAGTAGCGCGTCATACAGCGGTTCAGCCTCGGTCAGGCGTCTGGCCGCCACCAGCGCCTGCACCACCAGCGCGCAAAACCGGATATGCGTCACCAGGCTTTGCGCAGGCGCCAGCGCAATCAGCCGGGCCTGGCTGGCCAGGGCCGCCGCGGCGTCGCCCGCCATCCATTGCGCAACGGCGACATGCAGCCACACGCCAGACAGATCTGCCCCGGCCGGCAACTGGCTGACCACCGACTCTGCCATGCTGCGCGCGGCAGGCCAGTCGTGCAGGTGATGCCCGAACAGATGCGTGGCCAGCCGCAAAAAATCAGCCGCGTCCTGGGCGTTATCTGCCTGATGCATGGCGCCACGCAAAACGGCGGCCACTTCTTCTGGCTGGCGCGCGTGATCCTTCCAGCCTTGTTCGACCATCCCTGCCAGATTCATGAGGCGCATACTCCCGCAAATGCTGATGTTGTGGCTCATTGTAGCCAGCATACTCAAACCCGTAATCCTTGCCGGCAAGTCACTGTTATTGCGTGCATTACCACGTGCAAACGCAAAGAAGCGGCACCTATGTGGTGCCAAAGCCCGGCGTGTGTAGCGCAGAGCATGACTGAGGCCATCCGGGCTTTGACCGGCCTCAAATAATACTGGCAAAGTGTTCAGCTAACCCAAGCTATTGCCGCTTTAGAACAGCCCAAAAGGCCAGAACATCATGACTACCCACAGCAATCCGCTGCTAGAAAGCTGGGCTACCCCGCACCAGTTGCCGCCCTTTGACCTGATCCGTGCCGAGCACTTTGCGCCGGCATTTGAAACCCTGTTTGCCGAACACCTGGCCGAAATCGACGCCATTGCCGCCAACCCGGCCGCTCCCGATTTTGCCAACACCGCAGCGGCATTTGATGCCGCCGGTGCCCGCCTGACGCGGGTACAACTGCTGTTTGAAAACCTGACGCTGTCTGAATCCACGGCTGAACTGCAGGCAGTGGAGCTGGCCATGGCGCCAAAGCTGGCCGCCCATACCAGCCGCGTCGGCATGCATGAAGGCTTTTTCGCCAGGCTGGATGCCTTGTACCAGCAGCGCCAGCAACTGGAGCTGGCAGAAGAAGAGCGCCGTCTGCTGGATCGTTTGCATACCGATTTCATCCGCACCGGCGCCAAGCTTGAAGGCGCCGATCGCACCCGCTTTGCCGAAATCGCCAGCCGCATTGCCGAACTCTCTGCCCGGTTCAGCCAGAACGTGCTGGCCGACGAAGCCGAGTTCCGCCTGACGCTGACGTCTGAAGCCGAGCTGGCCGGCCTGCCGCCGTTCTTGCGGGATGCTGCACAAAGCGCCGCGCGTGAACGTGGTGTGGATGGCTATGTCATCACGCTGTCGCGCTCGCTGGTGGTGCCGTTCCTGAGCTACTCCACCCGCCGTGACCTGCGCGAAACCGCATGGAAAGCCTGGGTGAGCCGTGGCGAAACCCCGGGGCGCGAAACCGGCCCGCAGGCGCAGGAAATCCTGGCGCTGCGTTATGAAAAGGCCATGCTGCTGGGTTACAAGAACTTTGCCGATTTCGCCCTGGCTGACCGCATGGCGGGCACGCCGCAGGCCGTGTACGACCTGCTGCAACAGGTCTGGGAACCGGCCAAGCGCCGCTGCGAAGCCGAGAAGGCCGATCTGGTCGCCATTGCCCGCAAACTGGGCGAGCCGGATGCCGTACAAGCCTGGGACTGGTTCTACCTGTCCGAGAAAGTGCGCGCCGACAAGTACGATCTGGATGACGCCGAGATCAAGCCCTACTTCAGCCTGGATGCCATGCTGGGCGCCGCGTTTGATTGCGCCGGCCAGCTGTTCGGCCTGAGCTTTGCCGAGCGCCATGACGTGCCGCTGTATCACCCGGATGTGCGCCTGTTTGAAGTCAGCCGCAATGGCGAGGTGATGGGGCTGTTCCTGTCAGACAACTACGCCCGCGCCAGCAAGCGCGGCGGGGCCTGGATGCATATCTACCGGGGCCAGTCGCGCAATGGCGCGGTCAAGCTGCCGGTGGTGGTGAACAACAACAACTTCGCCAAAGCCAGCAGCGGCCCGACCCTGCTGGGCTTTGATGATGTACGCACGCTGTTCCACGAGTTTGGCCACGGCCTGCACGGCTTGCTGTCCAACGTGACCTACAACCGTCTGGCCGGCACCAATGTGCCGCAAGACTATGTGGAACTGCCTTCGCAGTTGCTGGAAAACTGGGCGCTGGTGCCGGAAGTGCTGGAAAAGCACGCCCGGCATGTCCAGACCGGCGAGGTAATCCCGGCAGAACTGGTCAAGCGGATTCGCGCAGCGGCCACGTTCAACCAGGGTTTCGAGACCGTCCGGTATACCGCTTGCACGCTGATTGATCTGGCGCTGCATCAGGAAACCGATCCGGCCGGTGTCGACATTGCCACCTTTGAAGCGACGGAACGCGCGCGTCTGGGTGTTCCTCCGGAAGCCGGCATGAACCATCGCCTGGCACATTTCCGGCATTTGTTCTCGGATGAATGGTACGCCGCCGGTTACTACGTCTACATGTGGGCGGAAGTGCTGGAAGCCGAAGCGTTCGAGGCCTTTGAAGAAGCGGGCAATCCGTTTGATCCGGCCCTGTCTGACAAGCTCTACCGCTATATCTACAGCGCCGGCAACAGCCGCGAGCAGAAACTGGCTTTCCGCACCTTCCGCGGTAAAGAGCCGGTTGCTGCGCCCATGCTGCGCAAACGCGGACTGATCGAAGCCTGACCCCGCACATGTTCAAGCCCACCGGCCCTGCGGGGCCGGTGCGGCGGCGTGCGCCCGTGTGACGGCCTGATCCGGCAGAACCTGGCAGAACAAGAAGAAAAAACAGGCAACAAAAACAAGAAGAAGAACCGCACCATGATCCCCAATGCGTTTTATCGCTGGCCGGCCTGTGCCGTGCTGGCACTGGCCTCACTGAGCCTGACTGCACCTGCCCACGCCAACAACGCCTGTGCGGCGCGCCACGTGCCCGACAACGCCAAAGTGGTGTTCGACGGCACGCTGGACGATGCCCTGTGGCAGTCGGCCACCGAGTACGACCAGTTCTGGGAATACCAGCCGGTGGACGGCAAGGTGGCGCCCGTGCGCACCACCGTGCGCGTGCTGTATGACGCCAGGGCGGTGTACTTTGGTATCCGCGCCTATGACCCGCACCCGGAAAACATCCGCGCGCCGCTGGTGCGGCGTGACAACGTGAAGACCAATCAGGACTTCGTGGCGGTCTATCTGGACCCGATCGGCGCCGGTAAATCCGCCATGTTTGTGCGGGTGAACCCCAGCGGCGTGATTGCCGATGGCACGTACAGCGCGGACACCGACAACGCGGATTTCTCTCCGGATTTCGAGGTCGACGCCCGGGCCGTGCGGCTGGCTGATGGTTACTCGGCGGTGATCCGCATTCCGTTTACCGAATTGCGTTTTACCGATAACGCCAAAAAGAGCTGGCAGTTCCAGATCATGCGCAGCTATCCGCGTGATCAGACCTATCTGTTCCTGAGCGTGCCGCTGATGCAGACGGCCACCAACATGCTGGAACTGATGTCACCGCTGGATGATCTGCAAGCCGCGCCGCCCAACAACAGCGTCAGCGTACGGCCGCAAGTGACCGTGCGTGCTGATCGCGACAGTGTGGCCGGGCAGCCGGCCAGGCAGTCCCAGCATCTGGATGCCGGGGTTGATCTGAAATGGCAGCCCAACGCCGCATGGGTGGTCGATGCCACGCTCAAGCCGGATTTCTCCCAGATTGAGCTGGATGTGCCGCAACTGACCAGCAACGCGCAGTTTGCCCTGCAATTGCAGGAAAAACGCCCGTTCTTCCTGGAAAGCAGCGACATTCTGGAATCCCCCTCGCTGATGAACGAGCAAGGGGGCAACGGCTCGCGTGCCTTGTACACGCGCTCTATCACGCAGCCGGACTGGGGTTTGCGCGCCACCCGCCGCGACGACAATACCGAAGCCACCATCATGGCGGCAGCGGATACCGGCGGCGGCCAGGTGCTGATTCCGCACGCGTTTACCACGGACGAAGTCAGCCAGCCGGAATCGGACGTCGCCTTTGGCCGCGCCCGCACATACCTGGACAACTTCTCGGTGGGCGGCCTGTTTACCGCACGCAATTACGCAGATGGCGCGGGCGGCAATGCGGTGATCGGCCCGGACGTGGTCTGGCGCTCGGCCGAAGGCGACCGGATTCGCGGACAGTGGTTGTTGTCCAGCACCTCGGCGCTGGCGGGCGATGACGGCTTGTTGCACAAAGGCGTGGCCCAGAGCGGTTCTGACGTGCTGGTGGACTGGATCCGCAAAACGCCGGACTGGGAACCGTCACTTACTTATCAGCAGGTCTCTGATGCCTTCCGCGATGACACCGGCTTTTTCGGCCAGTCCGGTTATCGGCAACTGACCGCGCAACTGGTGCAAAAGAAGCGTCTGGGCGAAGACTGGAGCGAGCTGGACAGCTACGTGCTCTACCAGCAGTCCGTCACCACTGATGACGGCAGCACGGTGCAGCGGCTGGTTGATCCGGGCTTCACGCTGTATGGGCCGCACAATACAGCCATCAATGTGGAATACCACCCGGCCCAGGCCCAGCGCGTGAAAGCCGGCGGCGAGCTGCACAGCTTCGATCAGGTCTTGCTGGATGTGCAATCCAACCCGGCGGCCTGGTTTCCGTTTATCGAAGCCAAAACCATTCTGGGTGATCAGGTAGATATCGAGAATGATCGCGTCAGCCCGGGCGTGTACACGCTGCTTGATGCCCGTTTCCGGGCGCTGGACCGGCTGGAGATCGAGCCGCGTTTCGAGCAAACCGTACTGCGCGGCCCGGATGGCGATACCACCTTGCGTGATACCGCCATGCAGTTGCTGGCCGTGCTGCATTTCACTGGCCAGGATTCGGCCCGCGCCATTGTGCAGCGGGAAACCACGCGCCGCAGCGCGGCTTTGCCGACAGATGTCGCGCCATCGTTTTACCAGAGCGATTCGGTCTCGTTGACTTATGCGCACCGCTGGTCAGCGCTCAAGGTCTGGTATCTGGGCGCCACCTGGAGCCAGAGTATCCAGACTGGCTCTGCGACTACGCGGGATGCCGAGGTGTTTACCAAGTTCCAGTTTGAAATCTGATCAATCTGGTACGCCCACAAAAAAACCGCGGCCATGCACCGCGGTTTTTTTGTGGGTTGAGCCCCGCGGGGATCAGACCGGTGCGGCGGCTTTTTTCAGCAACAAGTGCAGTTCGTCCTTGATCCGCAGCTTCTCTTTTTTCAGGGTTTCGACTTCCAGTTCGTTGTAGCCGGGCACGCGGGTTTCAATCTGTTTGATGGCGTGATCCAGTTCGTTATGGCGGTTAAAAAGACGGGTGAAATGCGGGTTGGTCTGCTTGAGCTGGGTGATCAGGTCACGGTATTCCGGAAACATGCGCGGCTCCTTTGTCGTGGGCAAACCCCTACGCTAGGGGTTTGCCACACGCCGTGTGCTGATCCGGATCAAGGCCAGTATCGGGCCTCCACCTGCGCAAAGGACGGATGCGCTTCAATGCGCGCCAGCAACGCGCTGAACGCCGGGCGCGAGCCCTTGAGATACGCGCGCGCACCAGACCATTTGGAAACCACCACCGCCAGAAAATCCAGTGCCCCGGGCGAAGCGCCGTTCAGGAACGGCGTGGCAGGCCAGGTATCGGCAAAGGTATCCCACAAGGTATGCAGCCGCTGGCGCGTGCCTAGTTTGATCGCGGCAAGCGTGCTCTCGTCAGCGCCGGTGATCCAGCGCTCGGGGTAGTCGATGACGCCAATGGCGGCGTAGCAATTGGCCGCAATATAGACAAGGCCGCGGATCGCCTGGGCCTGAGCAGAAAGATCGGTCGGCAACAGGCCGCTGTGCGGGTACGCCAGGCCCAAGTGGATCAGAATGGCAGCGCTTTCCGTCAGCACACTGCCGTCGGGCAGGACCAGCGTCGGGATCTGCGCCAGCGGGTTGATCCGCCGCAGTTCATCCAGTCCCCTGCCGGGCTCCCACGAGGCGGCGTCGATCACCTGGTACGGGACATCCAGCAGCGCCAGCGCCGCTTCAATGGCAGCAGCGCCAGACGTTTTGGTGCCATAAAGCGTGTACATGAGCATGCCCTGTGCGCGGTTGCCAACCGTCAGTCTAGGCCATGCCCCGGACGGGTGTTACATCGCCCCCAGCGCCTGGGCGATGTAATGGCGCGGCACCTGGGGTTTGGGCACACGCACGGCAAACCAGCGGCGCACATCCTGCTCCAGCGCAATGCCGTGCATGAAGTTGTACAGCGCCTTGTTCAGCGCCTCGCCCATCAGGTCATGATCCACGCCCGTGGGGTCAACAAAACCGACGTCATTGGTGGCGAAGGTGATCTCTGGCAGCGGTTCGAGCGTAATGCCGTACTCTTGCGGGTTCTGGCCGACCGGCGAATGCACCGTACAGGCAAAGCGGTGGAAAAAGCCGGACTGGATGCAACCCTCTTCAAACAACTGGCGCACGTACTCCAGTGCATCCACCGTGTCCTGAACGGTCTGCGTGGGAAAACCGTACATAAGATAAGCGTGGACCAGGATGCCGGCCTCGGTAAACGCGCGGGTCACGCGGGCGACCTGCTCGACCGAGACGCCTTTTTTCATCAGCTTGAGCAAGCGGTCAGACGCCACTTCCAGCCCGCCGGAGATGGCAATGCAGCCGCTGTCGGCCAGCAACTGGCACAACTCTGGCGTGAACGATTTTTCAAACCGCACATTGCCCCACCAGGAAATGGACAAATTGCGGCGCAGCAATTCTTCCGCCAGCGCCTTGAGCGCTTTGGGCGGCGCGGCCTCATCAACAAAGTGAAAGCCGGTCTGCCCGGTTTCGGCCACGATGCGCTCGATGCGGTCGACCAGTTCCACCGCCGAGGCGTTCTCATAGCGGGAGATATAATCCAGGCTGACATCGCAAAAACTGCATTTCTTCCAGTAGCAGCCGTGCGCCACGGTCAGCTTGTTCCAGCGCCCGTCTGACCACAGCCGGTGCATGGGGTTGAGCATGTCCAGCAGCGACAGATACTTGTTCAACGGCAGGCCATCCCACGTGGGCGTGCCGACTTCGGCAAACGGCACATCGGCTTCCATCATGTTGATGTACTGCACCTTGCCTTCGGCATTGCGCACAAAGGTGCGCACCAGCCGCTGTTGCGATCGCTTGCCTTCAATGTGTTCCAGCAGCGCCAGCAAGGGGCGCTCGCCGGCGTCCAGCGTGACGTAATCTACATAATCGAACACGCGCGGCTCTTTGAGTTCGCGCAGTTCGGTGTTCACAAAGCCGCCCCCAAGGCCAATCACAATGAACGGGTCATGCGCCTTGATGCTCTGCGCAATGCGGAACGCCGCATATACCGCGCCCGGGAAAGGCACCGACAGCAACACCAGCGTGGGCTTGTGCTGTTCGATGGCGGCCAGGGTCAACGCGTGCAACGTGTCATCGACCAGATTGGCCGGCGCGGCCAGGGCCGTGGCCAAGGGCTCGAACGTCGGCTGGCTTTGGGCCAGCGATTCGGCGTAGCGCACAAATTCAAAGCGCGCATCGACCGCCTCGCGCAGCACATCTGAAATATCGTTCAGATACAGCGTGGCCAGATGCCGGGCGCGATCCTGCATGCCCAGCGCGCCAAACGCCCAGGCCAGCGGGTCGCCGCCGTCTTCATCCACGTACACATCCAGCGACTCAAAGCGCGGGCCTTCCGGTAGAAAGTTGCGGTTGCAGATGCGGTGGCCCAGCGTGGAATCGCGCCCTTGCAAAAACCCGACCGTGGCGTCGATGGTGGCCAGATAGCGCTCGAACTGCTCGCAGAACTGGTACACCGCCGCACTGCGCTGGCGTGGGGGAATGGCGTGCTGGATGTGATCGAACAGCTTTTGCAAACCGCTGCGGCTGAACAGGCTCAGCACCAGTTCCAGCGCCAGATCATGCTGGAACGCCGTGACATTGCGCGAACGCAGAAAGCCGGTCAGATACGCCGTGGAAGGGTACGGCGTATTGAGCTGCGTCATGGGCGGGATCAGCGAGAGCACACGTGTGGGGCGGTCGGCGGTCATGATGCGCTCCGGCAGATCAGGCAAGACAGATACGCCGGCGCACACGGCCGGTTACAGCGTACAGACATAGGGCTCTCAAGGGTTCGGCTTGCTCGGGACAGGGCGGATTGTCACACGAACGAGGCAATACAACGGTATATTCGGGCCAGCCAGCCGCCCGCTGGCAGTGTTCATTATACCTGTTCGCCGCGGGCCTTCTGCCCCGCCGGAGCCACCCATGAAAGTACGCCGTTTTCTTGTCGTCGCCCTGACCCTTGCCAGCGCCCTGGCCGCAGCGGACGAACAAGCCTGCCAGGGCCGCAACGATCTGCCGCGCGTGCTGGAGCATGTCTGCTACAACGGCCAGCCGGACCCGGTGAGTTGCCCGTATCACGATGACGCGTTCGGTATTTTCGAGAACAACCGCGCGCCGTATCACTACTTGCTGGTGCCCAAACAGAAAGTCTGCGGTATTGAAAACGAGGCGCTGTGGCAAAGCGGCACGCACGACTGGTTTGCCGAGGCCTGGCGCCTGCGGCATATGTTTGCCGATGCCAAACCGGTCAGCGGCGGCGTGCCGCTGGCGCGTGTCGGTATCGCGATCAATTCCATTCCGGGCCGCAGTCAGGGCCAGTTGCATGTGCATATCAGCTGCGTGGAAACCGGCGTGGCCAGACAACTGGCGGCGCATGCCAGCCAGTTCAATGACCGCTGGCAACCGCTGGACTTGACCACCACCGACGGCGTGCAGCATTACCTGGCGCGCCGGCTGGCCGGCCCACAAATCGACGCCGATCTGTTCGCCAGCCTGGCCAAAGCGCACCCGGAACTGGCTGCGGACAAAGGCAACATCACCGCGTTTGCCGCCAGCGTGGCTGACGGTGACGCCACGCGGCCACTGGTGCTGATCGGCCACTATAGCGATCACAACCAGGGCCACGCTGAAGACTTGCTGGACGGCTGCGGCAACGTGCAGGCCGAACCCAGACCCCAGTAACAGGCGCCGCGCTCAGCCCAGCATGCTCGACCAGGCCGACAGCAGCAACAACACCGCCAGCGCCTGATTCAGCCAGCGCCAGTGCCGCGGCGAATGCAGCAATACCGCCACCCCGCGCCCCAGCAATGCCCAAAGCGCCATGCACAGCACAGCGGCGATAAAGAAGATCAGCGCCATCAGCGCCACGCGGGTGGATTTATCCGGCCCGTTGCCGGCAAACACGCTGACCACGGCCAGCGCCATCATCCACACCTTGGGGTTAACGATCTGCAGCCCGCCGCCGGCCAGCATGCCCATCTGGCCGCGGCCGGTATCGCCCGCTTGCGGTACTTCTGGCGGGTGGCGGAACAACAGCCAGGACAAATGCGTCAGCCAGGCCAGCGCCAGCCACCTGGCGCCGGTCTGGATGGCCGGGTGACTCATCAACACATTGCCAAGGCCCCAGCCCGTGAACAGCACAATGGCCGAGGCCGCGACGCAAATACCCAGCGTAAGCCGCAAGGCCGACGCCAGCCCGAACCGGGCGCTGCTGGACAACACCAGAATATTGGCCGGCCCCGGCGTGATTGAGGCGACAAGCGCAAAGACGGTGAACGGTAACAGGGATTGCATGATCGGCTCCTCGGCGCGGTGTGCGCTGTTGAGCCGTTATTCTGTAAACCGTCGCGGGGCTAGTCTGGAAGCTTTGTGCAGATCTTGCGGTACTGGGCCGGGCTTAACCGATAGGCGCGCTGGAACCAGCGGCCAAAGTGGCTTTGATCGGCAAAACCCAGCGCGGCGGCAACTTCAGCCGGCGTGTCGCCGCGCGCCAGGCGCGTGCGGGCGCGGGCCAGCCGCAGCTGGATCAGATAGGCATGCGGCGCCACGCCAAACGCCGCCTTGAAGGCGCGGGTCAGGCGAAAACGGTCGGTGCCGGCCACTTGCGCCAGTTCATCCAGCCCGACGTCTTCCATGTAATGCGCGTGCAGGTAATCACGCGCGCGCCAGGCGGCGGCCGGTAACTGGATATCCTCCCGGGTTTTGCGCCAGGACAGATGCGCGCTCAGGCTGGTCAGCAACCGGTCCAGGCTGGCCTCACGCACAATACGCATTTCCTGGTGGTGTAGCGCGTTGAACGCGCCCATGGTCGCCAGCGCCAGCGTCGGGTCGTCCGACAGTGTATTGGGAAAGCCCATCTCGAACCCGCCCGGCGCTTCTTCAAACAGCGTCGCCATGGCGCCATCCAGCCAGGCCGGATCGACATACAGCGTGTAGTAGGTGAAGCCCTCTTTTTCCGGAGCATGACCATCGTGGATTTCGCCGGGCTCCAGCAAAAACACATGCCCGGGCGTGCTGTTGACGCGGTTGCGGCGGCAGTTGAATTGCTGCACGCCCTGGCGGGTTACGCCAATGACATAGGTATCGTGCCAGTGCGGATCATAGGCGTGACCTTCAAAGTGCGCGTGCATGGTTTCAATGCGGGTTTGCGCATCTTGTCGCAAATCCAGCCAGTCACTCGCTCCCATGTTGGTTCACCCCCGTTACGCGCCCGCAGCACCTGTGAGCTTATATGGGGTCGGCCGGGGATTTCTAGAATATTCGTGCAGCATAACGCGGCCGGAAGATCACCGGTCATGCTGCACGCAGGGCCTCAGGCTGCCGGCGGAAAATCAATCGGGGTACCGGCGATGATGTTCAGATAGTTGGTCAGCGTCAGCTGGGCTGCGACGCCAATCACGTCAATGATCTGCGCATCGGTCACGCCAGCGGCGCGGGCGGCGGCCAGTTCAGCGGCCGGCACATGCCCCCGGGTTTGCACAATCTGCTGCGCCAGGCGCGTCAGCGCGTTCAGATCACCATTGCGGGCGCTGGCAATGTCCGCCTGCGCCAACCCGACCTTGCCGGCGGCAAAGGTGTGCCCGGCCAGGCAGTAGTCACAACCATTGACTTGCGACACCGCCAGCGCCACGGCCTCACGCTCTTTGGCCGACAGGCTGGAGCGCACCAGCGCGGCTTGCAGTTGCAGATAGCCACCCAGCGTGGCTGGCGCATTGGCCATCACTTTGTACATATTGGGCACAAAACCGACGGCGCGGCCCACGGCCTGCAACTGGGTCTGAACGGCTTCAGGGGCGTTTTCCGGCACAACGGGGGCGATGGTGGTCATGGTGTTTCTCCGTAATCAGGTCTGTTGTTGATGCGTGATTGCACAGTGCCCAGATTACGCAGTCAGATCAGCACAATGGCTGCAAATCATCCAGAATATGCAACAGATCGTCTCACCAAAGGCCTGGACTGATGGATCGGCTATCCAGTTTGCTTACCCGGTTTGCCGTACATGCCGGCGTATTTCATAGCGGCGCGTTTTGCGGCATCAGCGCGTTTGATGGCAACGGCGCCACCGGCACCGTGCATTTACTGCGGGCCGGGCGGGTCAGCGTGACCCTGGCAGACGGCCAGGAACTGACCATCACCGAGCCCGCCCTGCTGTTTATTGCACGGCCGTATCGCCACCGTTTGCACTCGGTTGAGGCCGATCAGACCGAACTGGTCTGCGCGGCGCTGGGCTTTGATGGGGGCAGCGGCAACCCGCTGGCCAGCGCGTTTCCGGATTATCTGTTGCTGCCGCTGGCAGACCTGCCGCAACTGCGCCAGACGCTGGAGTGGCTGTTTGCCGAGGCATTTGGCGAGGGTTGC
Organism: Silvimonas iriomotensis; assembly: GCF_014645535.1. Classification (NCBI taxonomy): domain Bacteria; kingdom Pseudomonadati; phylum Pseudomonadota; class Betaproteobacteria; order Neisseriales; family Chitinibacteraceae; genus Silvimonas; species Silvimonas iriomotensis. The sequence goes on along the minus strand of NZ_BMLX01000003.1, from coordinate 240,243 downwards.
GGGCGCATGGCCATGGTGGATCGCTTGTTTGAGTTGCTGGTGATCCAGTTGATGCGCCATGTGCTGGATACTGGCGGCGTGCGCGGCGGCATGCTGGCCGGGCTGGCTGATCCACGGCTGGCACGCGCGCTCAACCTGATTCATGCCGCGCCCGGTGATGCATTGAGTCTGGACACGCTGGCTGCCGCCGCGCTGATGTCACGCGCCCGCTTTGCCGCCCATTTTCATGCGGTGATCGGGCAATCGCCCGGGGACTACCTGCTGGAATGGCGCCTGGGCCTAGCCCGGCAGCGCCTGCGTGAAGGGGTGTCGATCCAGATTGTGGCGGGCGAAGTGGGTTATGAAAGCCCATCCGCACTGGCACGGGCATTCCGCCGCAAAACCGGCCAGAGCCCGCGTGAATGGCTACGCGATCAGGCCATCAAGCCCTGAGGTCACACATCTATTTGCAAACGCCGCCGGCCTTCCACAACGAGGGCGTCGCGGCCGGGTTCCAGTTGGCGCCCGCGTAATCTGTCTGCGTCACCAGCGCGGTGTAGTTCTTGCCGTTGAAGCTGACCACGGCACCCACCGCGTAACTGCCACCGTCTTGCCAGACCGGACACGTCCCGGCCGAAGGCGCGGGGGCCGGCGTCGGCTGGGTTGCGGGCGGCGGGACAGTCGCGGCGCCCTGGCAAGCGCCAGCGACCGACCACGGCTGACCGCTGCCGGCCGGGCCGCTGTTGGTGGCCGGGTTGTTGCCCTGCGTCCACCAGTTGGCCTTGTAGTTCACGCCGGCCTCGCTGACGAGTGCGCCGCCAAGATACGCCGTATTGGCATTCCAGGCGGTGTAACACGCCCCGCCAGGCGTCGGGGCCGGCGTCGGGCTGGGCGCAGGTTGCGGTGTCGGCACGGGCGTGGGTACCGGCGTCGGGGTCGGCGTGGCAGTGCTCCCGCCCGTCTGCGCAGCCTGGAACATGTGCAAAAACTGGAAACCGGTCTGCGTGGTATCGGAATAATCGTCCTTGCTACCCGTGCCGGCGCGGTCACGCTGCAAGGCCCAGTAGCTCAGCAGGCCAATGCCGTTCTGCCGGGCAAAACCGGCCACGGTGCTGGCGTCATTGGTGCTGAAGACTTCGGACGGATCATCATTCACGCCAATCATGGGCGTTATGCCGATCATGCCCCACAGCTCGCTGCTGGTCTTGCCGGGGAACACGCTCTTGAGCTGGTTGTACGCGGCCGTAGCCGAGCCCGTCGCCGCCTTGCCCATATTGCTGATGCCGCAATTGCTGTCGCAATAGTCCATGGTCATCAGGTTGACCACACTGACATTCACGCCGGCCAGCGCGGCCGACTGCACCACCGCCAGACCATCGCTCTCCAGCCCGTTCTGCGCCACCGGCAAGGTGAGCGAGACATACAAGGACGGATAGCGCTGCTGCAGTTGCAGGATGGCGGCATTGCGCACCGTGTTGAGGTTGCCCTTGCCCAGCTGCGCGCCTTCTACGTCAAAGTCGATGGCCCGCACACCGGTGGTTTGCAGGATGCCCGCAATCAGGTTGGCCATTTGCGTCGCGGTACAGACGGCCTCCAGATAGGTACCGTCTGCCCCGCCAAAAGAAATGATCACGCGCCCGCCCGCAGCCTGGAAGGCGGTCAGGTCGCTTTGCATTTGCGATACGGACTGATCAACGGCACAGCCGTTTCTGGAGACAAGAAACGCCAGCGTGGCGCTTTGCAAACCGGCCTTGCTGCGCGCATCCATCAGGCTGGTTATGGCGTAACTGGTGTTGCCATACGCCCAGGTCATGAAGTACGGAGAGACATCCATGGCAAGGCCCGGCCGCACGGTGCCTGCCAGCGCCAGCGCGCACATCAGTGCCTTCAGGCGTGTGGAGCCTGCCGGTTTGCCCATGTTATCGATGTCCCTGGTCGTGTGATGTCACGGGCAGCATGCGCCCGGCAGATGTCATGCAGATTTGAAAACGTTTTCAAAATTCTGACACCACACTATATAAAGCTACGGGGTTTGAGCAAGCGGCACCGTGTGCGCTATCCCGTTGGCACGATGAACGGTCAAAGCCCCTGAATTTGCTGATGGTTTGCATACCGGCCGGTATGTTTTCAGGATGGGCGGACGCAAAAAAGGCAACCCGCAGGTTGCCTTTTTTGTACTCAGCGCGCCAGCCAGAATCAGCAAGCGCCCTTGTCGATCAGGCTGCACTGGCGCGAATACGCTGGCGAACGGATCGCATCACGGGTCAGCGTGTTGACCGGCACACCCAGTTCGGCCGAATAAGACTCCGCAGCGCGGATGGCTTTTTCAGTGTGCGAGAAATTGTTGCGAACGCCAGCGCTGACCAGCTTGCCAAACGCGGTATCACCCAGGCGGAACGCAATGCCGTACGGTTCGACAGAAAGCGGATCACTGAAGGTGAATTGCTTGAAATCCAGACCGGCCTTGTGGATGGCGCCCTGAATCAGCAGTTCATCGTCCAGGTAAGCCACGGCCTTGTGATCTTGCAGGGCCTGAATGCCTTGTGCCGCGTCATTCACGCTCAGCACATGAATGCCACCGACCATTTTGGAAATCAGCTCGATATGGCTGGAACCGGCCTTGAGTGCCAGCGTCTTGCCTTCCAGCGACGGCAACGAGGGCTTGGTGCCGGCAAGGCTGACAAGGCGCGAGGTCGTGACAAAATCCACCACAGAGAAACCCACTTGCTTCTGGCGTTCTTCAGTAATGGTGGTCGAACCGCATTCCATGTCGATCTTGCCGTCCTTGATCATGGCAAGACGGTTTTGCGCAGTCACCGGCACAAACTTGATCTTCACCGGCTTTTTGACGGCATCAGAAATGGTAGTGGCGACGATATCGCGGCACAGATCAACCACAAACCCGGTCGGGTTGTCGTTCACCACATACGACACCGGCTGGGACGACTGGCGATAGCCGATATTGATCGTGCCGGTGGCCTTGATGTTATCCAGGGTATCGGCTTGGGCAGGGGTGGCCAGGACGATCAACGCAGCCGTCAGCGGGTAAGCCAGGGCTGTAATAAAACTACGCAGTTGCATGGTGATGCCCTGCCTCACAGAGTAAAAAAGGATCGGCTCGATTCTACCGTGGATTCACATGGCAACGTCATGAATATGGCAGTGGGATTTTTCTCAATAGCGCAAAAACAGACAACGTGTTAAAGATACGCATCATTCTGATTTTTCTGCACTTTTACGGGGCATTGGGCCCCTGTCCACGCCCTGCAATCACCCGTTTTTCCTGCGCAAAAACGCGCCAGAACCTGACTTGTTTCAAACGCTCCGGCTTGAGCTGACAAGTGGGGTCTTTTACTACATAAACGGTCAGAAACTACATTTATTGCGCTAGCGCAAAGCACCATGTCAGGCATGAAGTGAACACGCGTGCACTTGCCGGCTGTGGCGTCAGGCAGACGCCTTTGTCTGGCCTGGCGTGCCGATGCGGGCAAGGACCGGGTGCGCTCAGTATTTTCATAACAATCCCGCCCTTCGATTGGCAATTGTTATTGATGTTCGAACAATAAAACCAGGTTGCGGCAGATTATCCGGCGGGCGCTTTGGGGGAGCATACGTCTCACCCCATTCACCATCGGAACAACATCATGCAAAGCACGCAACAGAAAGTCGCCATCGTCACCGGCGCCTCACGCGGGATTGGCGCCGCAGTGGCCCAGCGCCTGGCGCGCGACGGCTTTGGCGTCGTCGTGAACTACGCCGCCAGCGCCAGCGAGGCCGAAACGCTGGTCGCGCAGATTACAGCCACGGGCGGCCGGGCCGTGGCCATCAAGGCCAATGTGGCCAGCGCGGCAGAAGTACGGCAGCTGTTTGAAGAGACAGAACGGCAACTGGGCAAGGTATCTGTACTGGTCAACAACGCCGGCATCATGACGGTACAGTCCGTGCTTGATACCACTGACGCGTTGTACGAGCGCATGTTTGACATCAACGTGCGCGGCACCTTCAACACCCTGCGTGAGGCGGCCAGCCGCATGGCTGAAGGCGGTCGTATCATCAATTTTTCCACCACCGCACTGGCCATGAACCTGCCCGGCTACGCCACCTACAACGCCACCAAAGCCGCCGTAGAGTCTTACACCCGCGTGTTTGCCAAAGAACTGCGCGGCCGCAATATCACGGTCAACGCCGTGGCACCGGGGCCGGTGGCGACTGAATTGTTCCTGAATGGCAAAACGCCGGAGCAGATTGCCCACTTTGCCAGCCTGCCGCCGCTGCAACGGCTGGGCGAGCCGGAAGATATCGCCGCGGTGGTAAGCATGCTGGCCGGGCCGGATGCCGGCTGGGTCAATGGCCAGATCCTGCGCGCCAACGGCGGCGTGGCCTGAGGCCAGGCGCTGCGCCCCGGGCCGGGATTTCAGTGCTGCGTGCGGCCTTGCGCGGCATTGCGCTTGCGGGTCTCGGCCCCTTTTCTGGCCGAGGCCGAACGGGCCTCCGGCGAGCGCGCCGCGGCGGCCTGCCCGCCCAGATGGCCGCCCTTGCGGGAAGACGAATGGTCTTCTGCTTTCCCGCGGCCTGATCCGGATTTCTTGCCGCCCCCGGTTTCCTTGTTCACCGTAGCCCAGGCGCGGCGCTCTGCTTCTTCTTCCGGCACGCCCCGGTCCTCGTAACTGTCTTCGATGTGCTGCGCCATCCGCTTTTGTTTGTCGGTATACGACGATTTATCACCCCGTGGCATGACAAGCTCCTGTGTAGTGGGTGAACAGCCGTGCTGTTCTGTCATGCCAAGTTTACGCCGCACGCCGGCGCATGCGTGTCAGCGCGCGGCGGCAAGCGGTGTCAGTGCATTGCCGCTTGCCGGACCAGCAGGGTGCCCACGGCCAGCGGCATCAGCCCGCGCGGCGCTGTTGCCAGACCCGCGCCGCCAGGAAAATCACGATTCCAGCATTGCCTAGCACCACCAGCGCGCTCGTTACCGTCGGTTTGCTGAACAGGTGGTGTACTTCAAACGGGATATAGATCGCCCCGGAGATCGCCCCCAGCCACTGCGCCCATGCGCGGTCGTACCACAGGCCCCAGGCTTCAGCGAAACGCAGCACCACATAGGCCAGCGCAGCCGGGATCAAAAACCGCAGATTGGCGTCTTGCACGATGTCGGCATAACGCAGCAGCACCGCCGGATAATGCGCGTACGGCGATAACCCGGCGTGGCCAATCAGGTCCAGCGCCAGATGCCGGATATCGTGATGGACAAAACCCAGCAGCCCGATCCCTGCGGCCAGTGCGGCAAGCCCTTTGAGTGCCTCGAATGCGGCAATGGTCCTGAGCGTGCGCTGACCACGCACCTGATGCGGCTCATGCGCAGAAGTCATTGAAGTGACGGGTTCAGCGGGTTGCATGCAATGTCATCCTGCATTGGTCGGTCCAACATGAACGGCTGACAAACAAAGACCATTGTCACGGTGTTTTCGTTCCGCAGACAACGCCAGCCTGATGCCGGGCCAGACGATGCAGTCGTGGCTCCGCCGCATGGCTGGTCGATACGGTTTCATCGCTGTAACGCGGCAAGGGTGAACTATGCTGACCGCGTGCCCACCGTTGTCCGTCCCCCGAGGTTTTGTCATGACCGCTTTGACCCAGGCTGCCGTTTCTGTGGCAGAACCCACCCTGCCCGCCAATGAGATTCTGGAAGGCAGTGGCGACGCGCCGTTTTCGCCACTGGAATCACGCCATCATCAGCGTTTTCCCAAACTGACCGAGCAAGAAGTAGAACGCATGCGGCGTTTTGGCGAAATCCGCGAGTACCCGGCCCAGGCCATGATGTTTGAAATCGGTCAGCCCGGCCCTGGCTTGTTTGTGATTCTCAGCGGGCGCGTGCGGATTATCTCCCGGGACGGGCTGGGTCATTCCACCATCATTATTGAACAAGGCCCGTTCGAGTTTGCCGCAGAAGTGGCGCAGTTGTCCGGCAAACCCTCGCTGGCCGATGGCCTGACGCTGGAACCGGTCACCGCCCTGTTGCTGCCGCCGCATCAGCTGCGCGCCTTGCTGGTGGCCGAAGCCGAACTGGGCGAACGCATCATGCGCGCGCTGATCCTGCGCCGCGTGGGCTTGCTGGAACGCGGGCGCGGGCTGGTGCTGGTCGGCGGTGAAGCCAACAACAAACTGCACGCGCTGCAGAGCTTTCTGCGCCGCAACGCCTATCCGCACACCATTATGGAAGCCGAGACTGATCCGGACATCGTCGATCTGCTGGCGCGCATTTCGGTGCGGCCCAGTGATTTTCCGCTGGTGATCTGTCCGGATGGCAACGTGCTGCGCGCGCCCGATGAAGGCCAGCTGGCCAGTCATCTGGGCCTGCTGCCCGAGTTCGACCCTGGTCATGTCTATGACGTGGTGGTGGTGGGCGCCGGGCCAGCCGGGCTGGCGGCCTCGGTCTATGCCGCATCAGAAGGGTTGTCGGTGGCGGTGTTTGATTGCCGCGCGCCAGGCGGCCAGGCCGGCGCCAGTTCACGCATTGAAAACTATCTGGGTTTCCCCACCGGGATTTCCGGCCAGGCGCTGGCGGGCCGCGCGTTTGTGCAGGCGCAAAAGTTCGGGGCGCACGTTGCCATTCCGCTGGCCATCAAGACGCTGCACTGTGATCGCACGCCCATTGAGCTGGAACTCGACGATGGCCGCTGCATTGCCACCCATACGGTGGTGATTGCCAGTGGCGCGGTGTACCGCCGCCCGCAAATTCATCAGTTATGCCGTTTTGAAGGGCGTGGCGTGTATTACTGGGCGTCGCCCGTTGAGGCCAAACTGTGCCGCGATGAAGAAGTCATTCTGGTCGGTGGTGGCAATTCGGCCGGTCAGGCAGCGGTGTTTCTGGCCGCGCATACCGCCAAAGTCCATGTGTTGATCCGCGCGCCCAGCCTGGAAGCCAGCATGTCGCGTTATCTGATCGAGCGGCTGGCGGCACTGCCCAATGTCGAGCTGCATCCGTATTCGGAAATCACCGGGCTGGATGGCGATGAACACGGGCTGGCCACCGTGGAGGTCCGCACGCGCCGCGCCGGCAAAGAGTCCACCACCACCATGCCGGTGCATCACGTATTCCTGTTTATCGGCGCCGACCCCAACACCAGCTGGCTGCGTGATTGCGCAGTGAAAATCGACGCCAAAGGCTTTGTGCCGACCGGGCTGGATGCCGTAGCAGACGGGCAGATTCCGGCGTTTGCGCTGGAAACCAGCGTCAAGGGCGTGTTTGCCATTGGCGACGTGCGTTCAGGCTCGGTCAAACGGGTGGCTGCCGCCGTGGGCGAAGGCGCGGCGGTGGTGGCGCAGATTCACGCTTTCCTGGCGCAGCACCGCGCCGCTATTGCCGCCGCCCGCTAAGGTCACGGCCGCAACAGCAAGGCGCCCGTGGTGCGGCCGGACTCCAGCAACTGATGGGCCTGGGCGGCGTGCGCCAGCGGCAACACCTGGCCGATCTCGCTGCGCAGGCCGTTTTGCATGCGGGTCAGCACATCGGCCGCAGCGCTGTGATAACGCGGCAGATCCTGCACAAAACCCAATATGCTGGGCCGCGCAAACCCGATCCCGCGCTGGGTCAGCACGCTGGTATCGGCCAGTTTGCCGGTGCCGGCAACCTGCCCCACGCTGGCCACCATGCCGGCATTGCGCACCACGCCCAGCGTTTGCAACAGTGTGTCGCCGCCAATGCCGTCAATCGCATAGTTCACGCCAGCGCCGCCGGTGATCTCCAGCACGGCCTCCGACCAGTTTTGTTCCTGGTAAACAATGGCGTGATGCGTGCCGTAACTGCGGGCGAGTCCGGCTTTGGCCTGGGTGCTGACGGTGCCGATCACGGTGGCGCCTAGCTGCCTGGCCCACTGGCTGAGGATCACCCCCAGGCCGCCGGCCGCGGCATGGATCAGTACGGTTTCTCCGGCCTGCAAAGGGCGCACGTGGTGGAACAGCATGTGCGCGGTCATGCCGCGCATCAGCACGGCGGCCAGCGGATCGGTTTCAACTTCATCGGGCACACTGATCAGCATGCTGGCGGCCACATTGCGCACGCTGGCGTAAGCGCCCACCGGCGCTCTGGCGTAGGCCACGCGCTGGCCGGTGCGCCAACCGTCAACGCCCGTACCCAACGCCTCAATCACGCCGACGGCCTCTACCCCTGGCGTGCCGGGCAAGGCTGGCAAAGGGTAAAGGCCGCTGCGCTGATAGACATCGACATAGTTCACGCCAATGGCCAGATGGCGCACGCGGACTTCTCCGGCAGCGGGCGGCGCCAGCTCCAGTGCGTGCGCCTGCATCACGTCGGCGCTGCCGTATTGATCAAGTTCGATGCGGATATCGTGCGTGTCAGCCATGGTCGGTCTCCTGTCGGGGTTGGCAGACACACGATAATCCGCGCAGAATCAATCCGGAATTCTCAATTTGCGAACACGTTCTGTGCAAAAAAGCCCAAACACCCTTGCCGGCAATGCCGACCTGCAGTGGGACGACATCCGCTACTTTCTGGCGCTGGCGCGCCAGGGCAGCTTGTCGGGTGCCGCGCGGCAGTTGCAGGTGGAACACACCACCGTGGCGCGACGCGTGCAGGCGCTGGAAGACACCCTGCATCTGCGCCTGTTCGATCGCCTGCCCCGCGGCTGGCAGTTGACGCCAGAAGGCGAAACGCTGGCCCGGCAGGCCGGTGCGCTGGAAGAAGAAGCGCTCAATTTCACCCGGGCCGCGCTGGGGGTGGGCAGCGTGCAGGGCACAGTGCGGCTGGCCGCGCCGCCGGCGCTGGTCAGCCATTTCCTGATGCCACGGCTGGCACCGCTGCGCCAGGCCTGGCCAGGCATTGATCTGGATATCCTCAGCGACACGCGTGAAGCCAACCTGGCACGACACGAGGCCGATCTGGCGCTGCGATTAACGCGCCCCAGCGCACCCGGATTAACAGCGCGGGCACTGGGGGAAGTCGGCTTCGGGCTGTATGCCACCGCACACTGGCGGGATGCGCCGCCTTCTGCGTGGCAGTTTCTGGGTTACGACAACGCCATGCGCGATGCCCCGCAGCAGCAATGGCTGGAGAAAACCGCCGGCGCCCGCCGGTTTGTGTTGCGCTGTAATGATCTGGTGGCGCTGCGTGAAGCCGCCCGCGCTGGCCTGGGGCTGGCGGTATTGCCGCATTTTCTGGCCAGCGCCACGCCGGAACTGGTCCCCGTTGAACAGCCGGCCTGCCCGGTCAGCCGCACATTGTGGCTGGTCATGCACCCGGACGTGCGTCGTTCACCCCGCGTGCGCGCCGTGGCCGATGCGTTGATTGCCCTGTTCCCGCCCGGGCAGGCCATACTATAAAGATGACGACCCGACCGGAGCCTGAAATGTCTGCTTTCTTGCGTGCGCTGCGCTGGCTGAGCCTGACTGCATGTTTCTGTGTAGCCAGCCTGGCTGCGCGTGCGGACAAGCTTGATGGCGTGTATGTCGGCCAGATTGATCGCACCGTGTACATGCTGCAGATCGTCACCACCCGCAACGCCCAGTGGACCGGGCGGCTGGAGCAAACCTTTGTTGACCAGGATGGCCAGACCCAGACCCAGAGCGCGCCCATCAACGGCAAGTTGTCGGGGCCGCATCTGGTTACGGAGCTAAGCCAGACCAATCTGGATATGGGCATTGTGGCGCTGGGCAGTACCTTCCAGTCACGCGTGTTGCGGCTCACCATCAAGGGTGGCGCCACCGCGCAGCTGTACCACACCGACCAATATGCCTATCAGCGGCAGATTGCGGCGCTCAAGGCGCATCATTGACGCAGCCGGCCGCCTCCCTTATGTTAAAAGCATGAACCTGCGCCGCCTCACTACCCCGACCACCACCACGACCGCCAACGGCGGGCCGTGTATGGGGGCGTGAGCGCGATACCAGGTTCTCCCCCAACCAGGGCCCCGCCAGTATGGACGGGGCCTTGTTGTTTCCCCGTCCGGCCCGCCCAGACAGGAGAAACCCATGCACAGCGCACACCCGGCCCGCGCCGGCTTGTTGATCATCGATATGCAAGTCGGCCTTGTGGGTGGCCCGGAGCGGCCTTACGAACTGGCCCGGTTGCTGGCCAATATCAATATCCTGCTCGCCCGCGCCCGCACTACCCGTACGCCGGTTTATGCCGCACGCCACACCGGCCCGGCCGGCACACCCATCGCCGCCGGCAGCCCGTTCTGGCAATTGACTGCCGCGCTGGACTTCAACCCGTCTGTTGACCGTGTTTTCGACAAGCACCGCCCCAGCTGTTTTGTGGGCACGCCGCTGGCCGACTGGCTGGCGCAAGATGGCGTGACACAATTGGTGGTGGCCGGCCTCAAAACCCAGTATTGCGTGGACACCACCTGCCGCGACGCCGCCGGGCGCGGCATGGCCACCATTCTGGTCAGCGATGCGCACAGTTGCATGGATACGCCCCAACTGGCCGCGCGTGACATCATTGCGCACCACAACGCCACGCTGGCCGGGCCATTTGTACAACTGCAAAGCGCGGCGCAAACCAGCCTGAATGCATGACGCCGCTTGCCCTGCGCGGCAAATCCTGCGACAACGCCATTTCAGGCAACACAACAAGAGCATTCATCATGAGTAACGAACTGATCATTGAAGACCTCGTCGTTGGCGATGGCAAAGAAATTGCCCGCGGCGCGCTGATTACCGCCCACTACACCGGCACGCTGGAAGACGGCACCCGGTTTGATTCCTCGCACGATCGCGGCAAGCCATTCCAGTGCGTGATCGGCACCGGCCGCGTCATCAAGGGCTGGGATCAGGGGCTAGTGGGCATGAAGGTGGGCGGCAAACGCAAGCTGTTTGTGCCAGCGCATCTGGCCTATGGCGACCGGCAAATGGGCCCGCATATCAAGCCCAATTCCAACCTGGTTTTTGAAATTGAATTACTGGAAGTCTTGACCCGCGACGACGGCTGACTTCAGACACGATGAGCGGTAAACCGACAGGTGGCTGTCAACCGTTTGCACGGTTTTGAGCGCATCCCAGTCCGGTTTACCGCTGTCCTGGCGCAAAGCAAAGCGTGGCGCGGGCTGGCGTTCAGGGGCCCAGGATGGTGATTCTGGAGGTCGCCAGCGACGTGTCGGATGACACTGACATTTATCAATAAAGGGGAAATAAACTAACAACGGTTTGGTAGTTTTTCTACGTACTTTCGAGGCATACCATGGCTTCAACGTCGCGAACAAAACAACAACGACGTCAGGTTAAAACCTTGAATCTACACGGAGAAACATCATGAACAAGTTTGCTGCATCCCTCGTTTTTGCCGCTGTTGCCGCCACCGCAGCCTTCTCGGCCCAGGCCGCTGACAACAGCCATGTCGTGACCACCCCGACCGCCCAGCAAGGCGCTCTGCCAGTATGGCAACGTGCCTCCCACGCCACGCAAAACTTCGCTTCGCAAATTGACCAGCAGCCGGGCCATACCGGTGTCGTGCTGCGCCCGGTAGCCCAGGAATTCCCGGCTTCCCACGCCAGCACCCGCGGTCAGGCCGCTGCCTACGCAACGCAGAATTTCGCTTCCCAGATTGATCAACAACCGGGTCGCGTCGTCGCTGACTAAGGCATCGCTTTAAAAGATTTGTTGCCAGGAAAAGCCCGCCGCAACAGCGGGCTTTTTATCGGGAGCCGCTCACACAACATGGCTGGCCAACACGGCCAGACCCACCACACAGCCAGGCATATACAAGGCCGGCCATGGCGTGGTGGATGCGCTCTCAGGCACTGACGACTCTCCGTCTACAAGCAGGTGGCCACAAGCCGGGTCTGTCCACTTCTTCCCGGGTATTGTCGCCTGCTTGTCTTTTTCATTGCACCGTCACGCCGGGCTTCTGACCCGCAGCAAGGCATGCTGCCGGAACACGAGCGGCGCCATCTCATGCCGTGCGCGGAAAAACCGCGTGAACGCGCTTTGCGACGCAAACCCCAACTGCTCGCTGATCTGCGCCAGGGTGATTTGCGGGTTGCCCAGCAAACGCCGTGATTCGCTGATCTTCACTTTCATCTCCAGCGCCCTGAAATGCGTCCCTTCCAGTTGCAACTGCCGGTGTAACGACCAGCGCGACGTCTGCAGGCGCTCGCACAATTGCTGCAGCAATGCCGCGCCGCGCGTATCGGTTTGCGGATCGTTGATGAACTCCAGAATCAGGTTTTCCACGCTGGCGGCAAAAGAGTGCAATTGCTGGATGCGTTCCAGTTCTTGCTGTGCATGCTGTTGCAACATGGGCGCGAGCATGGCGTTGCACTGGGCAAACGGCGCATCCAGCGCCGGCGCGGCAAACGCCATGCGATTGGCGGCGCTGTGGTATCGCACCGGGACGCCGAAAAAATCATTGATCTGCCGGGCCAGATGCGCCGGCGGCGCGCCCCCCATCAACTCGACCATGAACCGGGTTGCAACGCCTTGCTCGTACACCCGCGCCAGCGCGGCAAGCACCTGGAAATTGGAAAGCGCCTGAAAGCCGCTGGCGGGTGCGAACTCGGCCAGATATTCAAAACGCACTTGCTGCCCGCTGATCCGGCACAACAGAAAATCAAACTCCCCGATCAAGGGCCGATAGGTGCTGAACGCGGTCAGGGCCTCGCGCAGGGTGCGCGCGTTCATGCACAGGTTGCCCAGCACCGGAAAATCGGCAAACAGCGTTGCGCAAGCGTGGTTCAGCACCACGGGCGGCAGGCCGATCCGCCCGGCCAGTTGCACCATGCGGCGGTGGCGTTCGCCATCAATACGGCCGTTGGGGTCCATCAGATCTTCGGCAGTGATCCCGGTATGGCGGGCAAACAGGCTGGCGGACAGCCCGGCCTGTTCGGTGGCGCGCTGAACGTAGAACGCAATCCGGTTGGATACGGTGCGCGCCAATGCGCGGTGCAGAGCCGGCATGCAAAACCTCCACAGTGCGTTGACTGGTTTGATGTTTTTTTAGTCATCCTGGCGAGGCCGCCCTGGTCAGGCCATCAGGTAAAGTCCATACGAACCATGGGCCTGTGATGGATCACACAGCCAAACCCAATACCGGCGCGGCTTTGCGGCACGCTTTGCCACCTGGCGGTGCCGCGTTTGACGCACTGCACGATCGATCCTGCTCCCCAAAGGTAAAAACGCGCCACCGCCAGTCAAAGCGCCCCAAACGGGATGCGTACAGTGGGACAAGGCCCGGTACAGGGCCGTTACATGCGTAACAAGAACAACCCACGATCGAGGAGTAGTCGATGAAAAAGAAGAGTACGACACCGCTGGCCACGCGCAATCTGTTGCTGGTCAGCAGTACCCTGGCGCTGTTGCTGGCCGGCTGCGGCGGTGGCAGCGACGGCGGTGGCCAGGTCGCCCAGATGGACTTTGGCTATACGTCGCTGAGCCTCGTTAGCCAGGATGGCCTGCAGTTCAAGGACATGAACAAGGACGGCAAGCTTGAGCCATACGAAGACTGGCGCCTGGCGCCAGAAGTCCGCGCGCAGGATCTGGTATCCCGGCTGACGCTGGAAGAAAAAGCCGGCCTGATGATGCACGGCACGGCCCCGGTGCTGAACGACACCACGGGCGCCGGTACCGGCAACGCCTATGATCTGACCGCGCTGGGGACGTTGATCAACACCCAGTTCATCAATACCTTCATCACCCGCATGGCCGCAGACCCGCAAACCATGGCGGAGCAGTACAACAATATCCAGAAACTGGCCGAGCAATCGCGGCTGGCCATTCCGGTCTCGATCAGTACCGACCCGCGCAACCACTTCCAGTACACCCTGGGCGCCAGCGCCGGCAGCAGCGGTTTCTCGCAATGGCCGGAAACCCTGGGCTTTGCCGCCATCAATGATCCTGACCTGACCCGCCGCTTTGGCAGCGTGGCCCGCCAGGAATATCAAGCCGTCGGGATTACCCAGGCGCTGTCGCCACAGGCTGACCTTGCGACCGAGCCACGCTGGCCGCGGATCAACGGCACGTTTGGCGAAGATGCCGATATCGCCAAAGCGCAGGTACAGGCGTATATCGAGGGCTTCCAGGGCGGCAGCACCGGTCTGAAACCGGGCAGCGTGCTGGCCGTGGTCAAGCACTGGGTGGGTTATGGCGCATCGAAAAGCGGCTTTGATGGCCACAACTACTACGGCCGTTTCCTGACTTACCCGGGCAACAACTTTGCCTATCACCTCAAGCCGTTTGAAGGCGCGTTTGCCGCCAACGTCGCGTCGGTCATGCCGACGTACTCGTTCCCGGATTCAACCGTTACGGTAGATGGCATCACCATCGAGCAAGTCGGCGCGGGTTTCGACAAAGCGCTGCTGACCGACCTCTTGCGCGGTCGCTACGGCTTCAAGGGCGTGATCCTGTCGGACTGGGGGATCACCTCTGATTGCGACGCCAACTGTCTGAACGGCACGCCGGCCGGTGTGGCACCGTCCTTCTACGGCTTTGGTACACCGTGGGGCATGGAAACCGCCACCAAGCTGGAACGCTACGTGAAGTCGGTGAACGCCGGGATGGACCAGTTTGGTGGCGCCACCGAACCGGAATATCTGGTACAGGCCGTACAACAAGGCTTGCTGACCGAAGCCCGCCTGACCGATTCGGCCTACCGCGTGTTGCTGCAGAAATTCCAGCAAGGCCTGTTTGACAAGCCGTTCGTGAACGCCAGCGCGGCCAGCAGCATTGTCGGCAACGCCGAGTTCAAGGCACTGGCACTGGATACCCAGCGCCGCGCCATGGTACTGCTGCAAAACAACAACGCCACCTTGCCCATGGCACTGACCGGCAAGAAGGTGTGGTTGTATGGCGTGGATGCCTCGGTGGCGCAAAGCTACGGGTTCACGGTGGTCAGCGCACCGCAAGATGCCGATGTGGCCATCCTGCGCGTGAGCACGCCGTATGAAACGCTGCACCCCAACTACATCTTTGGCTCCATGCAGCATGAAGGCAGCCTGGCGTTTGTAGATGGCGCAGCCGATTACGAAGCCATCAAGGCAGCGGCAGCGGCGCCTAAAACCATTGTCTCGGTTTACATGGACCGCCCGGCCATCCTGACCAATGTGCAAGACAAAACCAGTGCGATCCTGGCCAACTTTGGCGCCAGCGACACCGCCCTGTTTGACGTCATCACCGGCAAGGGCAAGCCGCAAGGCAAGCTGCCGTTCGAGTTGCCATCGTCGATGGTCGACGTCGCCGCACAAAAAGAAGACGTGCCGCACGACACCGCCAGCCCGCTTTACCCGTTCGGTTACGGCTTGTCTTACTAAGCCTGCCGATACACTGCGAGACACAGCCCGGCCTCGTGCCGGGCTTTTTTGTGGGCCATGGCTTACACAATATGCACCGTTCATCCTGGAATATACCGTCAGTCGCTTTATGGACTGCGTAAGCCTCAAGCAGACCTGATACACGTCGATACACCGGAAAACCGCGCATTTGTGGAGTCCGATCATGCATGTCGACCAAGCACGCCAGTCTCTCAATCCATCCTTGAGCTTGCTCTACCTGGATCAGTTTTCCGGTACCTGGCAGCCCGATAACAGCACCGGCAGCACTAGCACCAGCGCCAGTAGTGGCAGCACAGGCAGCACCTCCTCGCCCAGCCCCAGTACGGATGTGCAGCTCTCGCAAGCCGGCCAGCAGGCCGCCAGCAGCGCCAGCCAGACCGATAGCCAGAATGGCCTGACTTCCGTATTGAGCCCGGAAGTGGATATTTTCCGTTCGATGATGGAACAGATGCTGGGTACCAGCATTACCGGCATGCAGTTTTCCGGCCAGCTGGCTGAAGGCATGCAAGTCGGTTCATCGTCGTCCGGGCATCATGGCCACGGCGGCGGCGGTGGCAGCAGCAATATGTATGCGGCCTTTGGCATGGCACTGAATCTGAGCGGCACCATCACCACTTCAGATGGCCGCACCCTGGGCTTTACCGCATCAATGACCTTGCTGGAGGCCGAATCCTGGTCTGGCGGCACCAACGCACACGCCAGCAACCCGGATGGCGGCAAGCAAACGCCCGCCCTGCCCTCGCCCAGCCCGTCGTCCGGCACGCCATCAGCCAGCACCCCCAGTGCATCGACCGGCAGCAACAGCGGTGTGCCTTCTGTGAACGTGCCGATTCCATCGCCCACGCCAGCGCCGACGCCCACAGCCAGCACGCCGACGGCATCCACCCCAACGCCAACGCCGGCCCCGACGCCCACCTCCGCCACACCGGCACCAACGCCGACGGCAGGCAGCAGCACGGGCTCGGGCCAGAACGACTGGCTGGGATCACTGATGCAGTTTGAAGAAAGCGCCATTCATTTCATGCTGCAACTGAACCAGACGCTGTTCCAGCAAATGAGCAGCTGGCTGTCGTCGCTCAATGACACCAGCAGCAACAGCGGCAACACCATCGAGAACGGCAGCGACAGCAGCAGCACGCGCTCAGCCAGCGGCAGCACCAGCAGCGTGACGGATGCCAATGGCACCACCACCGTCACCATTACCGGTGACAGCGGGCAGACGCCAGACGACACCAGCACCAGCCTGACCAGCGCCAGCCCGGCCCCCACAGCCGGCAGCAAGGTGGGCGATACCTACACCAGCAGCAGCCCGACACCCAGCGCCGTCAATGTCTCAGCCTGATGGTAATGCGCCCCCGCGATGCCCCGCCCTGATCCGGCGGGGCTTTTTGTTGGTAACTCGCGATAACGTGCTTAAAGTTAAAAATTGCCAATGCAGGGCTTGAGCAGCATCAAGGCGCTCAGGAGTAACATACCAACCCGTTCCCTTTTGCCATGCCAATGCCATGATCATCCGTCCCCACGGCCACTGGATTTCCCTTCTGTTTGTCTGGCGCGGGTCCGTTCTGGGGCGCATTGCGCTGCGGCTGGCGGTGGTGGCCGGCGTCTCTGTCTTTGCCGTGCTGGCGCGCGGCTGGTGGTCGTCGGAACACGCCAACTCATCGCTGAGCATTCCGCCATTTACCCTGATGGGGATCGCGCTGGCGATTTTTCTGGGGTTTCGCAACTCGGTCAGTTATGAACGCTACTGGGAGGCCCGCAAACTGTGGGGCGGCATGCTGGTGGCGGCGCGCTCGATCATCCGCCAGTTGCATGCGGCAGCGCCGGATCACCCGGCCGTGACGCGGCTGGGGCGCGGGCTGGCCGCCTGTACTTATGCCTTGCTGGGCCAGTTGCGCAATACCGACCAGTCTGCCCACATGGCGCGGCTGTTGCCGGAAGAGGCGCTGGCGGGCGTGGCCCAGTCCCGCTTCAAGCCGGCGTATATCCTGCACTGGCTGGGCAGCGAATGCGCGGGGCTGCTGCGCGATGGCACGCTGTCGGCGCTGCAATATCAATCGATAGACGAGAACCTGAACAAGCTCTCTGAGATGATCGGCGGCTGCGAGCGCATTGCCAGCACGCCCATTCCGTTCAGTTACCGGGTGCTGTTGAACCGCACGGTCACGCTGTATTGCCTGCTGCTGCCGATTGGCCTGGCGACCAGCACCGGCTGGCTGACGCCCCTGATCGCCGTGTTCATTGCGTACACCTATATGGCGCTGGACATGATCGGGGAAGAACTGGAAGACCCGTTCGGGCTGGAACCTAATGATCTGCCGCTGGCCGCGCTCAGCCACACCATCGAGTCCTCGATCATGGATGTGCTGGGCGAACCGCTGACCCAGTCCACCCCGCAGGCACACAACTACATCCTGAACTAACCGGCCACCGGGCTCAGCGCGGCGCGGCGGCGCGGCCAGCGCGGTGTTGCTTGACCTTGTACATGGCGGTATCGGCCTGGCTTAAAGCCTCGCTGATCGACGCAGCAGCGGGGTCGACGGCAATGGCGCCGACGCTGGCACCGGCGTAGTCAAACTGCGCCGGGCCGGTTTCGACCGTGGCGCGGGTTTTCTCGAACAAACGCAGGCCAAAGGCGGCGGCGGCATCGTCCGCTTGCTCGCCGGGGCGCGGGCCGACGCCAACGGCCACAAATTCATCGCCACCCACGCGGGCAATGAAATCACCGGCACGGCGTTGCTGCGCCAGTTGCTGGGCAATGGTCTGCAACAGCGCGTCACCGGCGTCATGCCCCCAGGTATCGTTGATCTGCTTGAAGCCATCCAGATCCAGGAAAGCGATCAAGACACAGCGGGTTTCGCGCTGGGCCACGGCAAACATGCGGCCCAGTTCGTCCAGCAAGGCGCGGCGATTGGGCAGGCTGGTCAACGGATCGGTCAGCGCCATGGCCGAGAGTTCAATATTGGCTTCACGCAACTGATTCATGAGCGACTCGCGCTCGACATGCTGGGCAATCATCCGCGCAAACAAGCCAATGATCTTGCGGGTGTCAGGGGTGACTTCGCGGCGGCTGGCACTGGCCGCGCACAGCGTGCCGTACAGATTGCCGCCACCGGTACGGATGGGCGTGGACAGATAGGTGGCAATACCCAGCGCGCGCGCTGCGTCTGAATCGCCCCACTGATCCGCCACATCATTGGTGAAACCGCAGTTTTCATCCAGCGCGCGTTTGCACAGGGTGTCGTTCCACTCCACGGTCAACCCTTCAGGAATGCAGAAGGTGGTCGACTCGTTGCGCGAATACAGGATGTGCTGCAGACCTTTATCCAGATCGATCGAGGTCAGGTAAGTGGATTCCAGCCCGGTCACGGCGTGCAGCATTTCCAGCAACGGCCGCGTCAGATCTTCCAGCGTTTGCGCGCCGGAGACCGAGTCGGACAGTTTGAGCAGAATCGATTCCATGGTTGCCCCTCCCTGAACTGGCCTTGCGCGGCGCATGGGCAAATGCGCGGCACCAGCAAATCTGGCGGTATTTTTGTCGGTGACGTCGCCGGCCCCTTGCGCCTTTGCCTTGCGGCCCGGCTGCAGGATATATCCGGCTTTTTGCTAATTATGCCGTCAGTTTGCCCTTTAGAGGGTGCCGGTTTACCCCGGTATCAGGACATTCAGTACAGAGTTTTCGACAATCGGCAGCTTCGGGCGCATGCAATCGGTTTCGTGCGCAATCTGACACCGATTGCAAACCCCCACTGCGGGAGAAATGCGACACATTCGTCGGTGATCGTGCACAACAAGGCCCTGGCGGCATGCAATTGCCCTGGCCGTCGACTACATTGTCAGCTAACCGTATGAATTTTCTGCGCTGACCCGAGTTTTCTGACAGCACAGAAGAGGTCTTTCTTGCCCAGGATTCTGTGCCCATGGCCAGCCTTGCCAGCACCCGTTTTGCCTCTCGCGACAGCACCGGCCGCATGCGCATGCTGGTATTGGTGGCAGCCATCATTCTGGTGACGGGCGGCTTGCTCAGCGGCGTCTACCGCTTTGCCCAGAATCTGAAAACCGAGTACCGCGGCACCAGCGAAGCCGGCGCGTTCATTGCCGCCACGCTGGATCATGAACTGGATTTGCGGCGGCAGTACCTGGAAACGCTGGCCGATGAAGCCAGTGAACTCTTGAGCGGCCGCTATACGCTCAATCTGGATATCACCCGTTATCTGCAGCCCGGCCCGGAGAAACAAGGGTATCAACTGGCCCGTTTGCCCGGTTTCGGCCCAGCCGATCAGGGCCTGCTGACGGGCTCTGGCGCCATCCCGCAGACTGGCTCGCCCGAGGCGCACGAGATGTCTATGGCCATGGGCCTGACGCCGATGTTCCGCGCGCTCAAGCGGCGCGACGTGCATTTGCCCTGGGTGTATTACCGCTCTGAAAACGACTTTGTGTATGTTTACCCGCCGCCAGAAACTCCGGATGGTGAAGCGCGCTTCTACCACGTCCAGGATCTGGCCGCCCGCACTTACGCCCACGCCGGCCCCGCCGCCAACCCCACACGCACAACGGTCTGGAGCGCGGTGTATGACGACGCGGTCGGCAAGGGCAAGATCGTCACCGTCAGCAAGCCGCTGTATGACCACGGCCGCTTCATGGGCGTGCTCAATGTCGATCTGGCGCTGCAAACGCTGGTGAATACGCTCAAGGTGCGCCACATCCGGCACGCCACAGAAAGCCTTGTCGGCAAGGAAAGCGGCATTAACCTGCTGCAACCGGACAGCGCAGTGTTGCCCGCCAGCATCCTGGCTGCGCCGCGCGGTCAGCCGGTGGGTAGCGGCGATACGCGCTATCTGGTTTATCCGCTCAAGTCGGCCAACTGGTCACTGGTGCTTGAAGTCGATCACCGGGCCATGCTGTGGCAGGCGTTCCGCGCCACGCTGCTGCTGGTGGGCGCCATCATTGCCTCGCTTGCTTGCGTGGTGTTGCTGCTGTTGCTGGTGCGCGCCATGCGCGACATGCAGGAGATGTCGATCCGCGATGGCCTGACCGGCTTGTTCAATCGCCGCCATTTTGACGAAATTGCCCAGCGGGAAGTCGCCCACAGCCAGCGCAATGGCCAGTGGCTGGGCATGGCCATTCTGGATATCGACCACTTCAAGAAATACAACGATTTTTATGGCCACCAGGGCGGTGACGATGCCTTGCAGCAAGTGGCTGGCGCGCTGCGCAACGCGGTCAGGCGCGCCACCGACGGCGTGTTCCGGGTGGGTGGCGAAGAGTTTGCCGTGCTGGTGCAACTGAACGACCCACAGCACCTGGCCAGCCTGATGGCGCAGATTTGCGAAGCCGTGCGCGTGCTGGTGATCCCGCATGAAAAAAGCAGCTGGGGCAAGGTCACCATTTCGCTGGGCGCGACTTTGATCGGCCCGGACAACCCGTTGCCGCTGGATACCGCCTATCGCGAAGCCGATGAGGCGCTGTACGAAGCCAAAACCGCCGGCCGCAACCGGTATATGCTGTCTCCCGCAGCGGCGCGTTACGCGCCCGCGCTTGAACCTGGCGAGGGAACACAGCATGAGTGAGACCGAACAAGCCATCCGGCAGGTGCTGGATCAGTACAAGCACAGGGTGCATGCCAAAGACGTGGACGGCGTGCTGGCCCTGTATACCGAAGACGTGCGGGTGTTTGATGCCTGGGCGCACCAGCAGCACGACGGCAAGGCCGCGCTGGCCAGCATGGTCACCCAATGGCTGACGACGCTGGGCGATGTCGTCGTCACGGTCGAGGTGGACGATGTGCGGATTCTCACGAGCGGTGATCTGGCGGTGGCGCACATGTTTGTGCAATACCGCGGCGACTCGGCCACCACCCACAACGCCATGAAGGATCGGCAGACCTGGGCGTTCCGCCACGGCGCGCAAGGCTGGCAGATTGCCCACGCGCACTCTTCGCTGCCGATGGACCCGGCCACCACCAAAGGCATGTTCGGCTGAATGCCTCAGGGCTGCGGGACGGCGATCAGGCCGTCAGGCACCTCGCCATAACGTTGCACCTGCCCGCGCCCAAGGTACTGGGCGCACAAGGCGCACAGCGCGGCGTCCACATCATCGATCGAGCGCAAACCGGATGGATCAATCCCCGCCGCGACCAGCACGGCGCGGCGCTGGCTGCGCTTGCGCCTGGCGCTGACAGCCTCTGACTGCAGCAAGGCGGCGGTGATGGCGTGGGGAAAGGTCTCAAAACACACGCCTCTGGCCGGTGTTTCACCCGACCACAGCGGGTAGTGCGCGGCCAGCGCGTCAAACACCCGCTCGCCATTGAACATCCAGCCATAAAAATTCGTCGGATGGGCCAGCGCAATCTCGCGGGTCGGGCTGGAGAACACAAACAGCTTGCGGGCATTGAGTTGTTTCTCGGCCACGCGCCCGACGCCTTGCGTCGCCCAGCGGCAAGGCGCATCCACGCCGACCAGCCTGGCGCCATGCTCAACACAGTGGCGCGTCAGCGTGGCCGCATCGGTGCTCCGGGTACTCAACAGGATGTCGGTGCCGCGCAAGATGACCAGATGACAGCCTTTGCGCTCGCCGCCCACGTCGACCCCGGCCACGACAGGCGGCGGGCTCATGCAGCGTTCACCGCCAGCGCCAGGCCAAAATGCGCATCCAGCGCCTGGCGTCCGCGCGGGGTCAGTAGCAACTGCCGGCTTTCCGGCACGCGCTCCACCCACCGGTGTCGTTCAAACGCATGCAGCAAGGCCGCGCCCAGTTGCCCGCCCAGATGCGACTGGCGCTCGCTCCAGTCCAGACAGCCGCAGGCAAAACGGCGGCGGCTGGCAGCGGGCCAATCCACGCCCATGGCGGCCAGCGCGTCCCGCCCTGTATCACAGAGTTGATAGCTCTCACGCGCCAGCCAGCCCAGATCCAGCAAGCGATCATGCAGCGCCACGGCGACTTCGCCCGCCATATGGTCATAACAGGTGCGCGCAAAACGGAGTTGCACGGGCGTGGCCGATTGCACATTGCGCACCCGCCCGCCGACAAGGCCCATCAGGGTTTCCAGCGCGCTGGCCACCTCTTTGCCGGCAATCCGAAAGTAGCGGTGCCGGCCCTGCGGCAGGCATTCAACCAGCCGTTGCTGCGTCAGCCGCGCCAGATGGCTACTGGCGGTCGAAGCCGCCACCGACGTCGCTGCCGCCAGTTCAGTCGCGGTATAGGCGCGGCCATCCATCAGCATGCACAGCATGCCGGCGCGGGTTTTGTCGGCCACGGCGGCGGCCACATTGGCCAGCCGTTGCTCCAGGTGTTCTTCATCCATATTTCGATCTTAGTCAAAGTACGGCTGCAGATACAAAAACCGGCCAATCCGGGCCACCAGCGGCACTTTGTCAGCCTGTCATCAGCTTGAAGACCACGTCTGCGGGGCCGGCGCACGACTTTCAACAGCCGGCTCCGTACCATTGCCCCGATCAAATTTCCCGGGTTGCATCCATGTTCAGGTCTGAGGCAGTAAAGGCGGGTTGGCGATGGGCCGTGGTCAGTAGCGCCATGTTGCTGGCTGCGTGCGGCGGCGGTGGTGGCAGCAGTGATGCCACCAGTGCACCGGCAACCACGACAACACCCACCGCCGCCAGTTTTGCGGTCACCAGCCACACGGTCAGCGTGTCGGGCGGCAAAGTGTTCGGGCTGGCTGCCAATTTCTTTGATGACCGTTTCGTGCCGGCGGCACCGGTCTCCAACTATGGTTTCCCCAATCCACTGATCCAGTACGTGAACAGCGACGGCAGCCTGGATGTGGCCTGGCTGGATTACACCGGCGGCGGCGCAGTGCCTTCGGCCTCTGGCCTGGCGGCGCCGGGCAAGGTGTTCATCACGCATATCGCGGCAGACCTTGGCAGCAGTACCACCACCGATACCGGTATCCAGACTTACCGTTTGCTGGGTTTCACGCGTGATCCGTCCGGCAATTACTACCTGGCGTTCAATGTCGACAGCACGTTCAAGTCGTCGGTTTCGGGCAATGCCAATAATGTGAACGGCAACGAGTTCCATGTGGCGCGCTCGGCCACGGCCAGTTTTGCCAGCCCGGTCTGGAACACCACGGTGTTCGGCAACAACGACAACACCACCGCCGACAGCCCGGGCAATCCAGGTGAGGCCGGCAGCGGTGTGCTGGGCTTTGATGCGACCAACGGTTACGTGGTGACTTATGTCTCGCACCTGATGGCCTGGACGGCCAACGGCACGCGCCATCAAGCCGGCCTGCTACGTTTGCTGAACCCCAATACTGGCGCGGTGCAAACACCCACCGGGCAGTTCGATACCTGGCAGGCAGGTTCTGGCTGGTTCTATTCGCACAACTTTGACCAGCGCCTGATCATTGATAACGGCACCTACTACACGCTGGCCCACGGCGATGCGTATTCCCGCCAGCTGGGTTTCTCTGCGTTCACGCCGGCCAGCTACCAGAACTTTACCGCTACTGTGTTCGATCAATCGTACTGGACCATTCCAGGCGCAGAGGGCGACAACACCACCAACGCGCAAACGGGCCAGTTCATCAAGCTGGCCAATGGCAGCTTTGCCATTACGCATACCACCTCAGACACCCGCGCGGCCCGTGATGTGCGCCTGGTGCTGGCCAATGGCGGCAACGGCACAACCTCTGCCACGGCCTGGCTGACCAGCAATACCGGCACCACCCAGGCGATCATGCCCAAGATTGCCCCGTTGCAATCGAACCTGCTGGTCACCTGGGGCACGTGGGATTCAGCCAGCCGTACCAACCACAGCGTCACCTGGTATGCGCAACTGGTGGATCAGAACCTCAGCCCGCTGGGCACGCCTACTACGCTGAGCGGGGTGGAGTTTGTCGCCGGGCTGCCGCTCTTTACCTTCCCTGCCGGCCCCAACCAGGGCGCCGTGGGCTGGGTTTCGGGCAATGCCAATGGCTCGATCACCGTAAACGTGGCGCAGGCCGGCCACTGAGCATCCGCGGCAATCGTGGTGACTTCCATGAAAAAAGCCCCGGACACGTGCCGGGGCTTTTTCATGGACGGGGTTGCTTGCCCCGGGCGCAGCCACTAAGCTGTTTCGCAAACGGGTACCGCTGATCCCTCTTGCATTTTCTGTTCGGTATAAACAGAAGATGGAAGGAATCATCATGCCCGCCTACGCCTTTGCGTGGTGCATGCTCGTGCTCAGCATTGCCGCTGAAGTCACCGGCACCATCGCCCTTAAATACTCCCACGGTTTGTCCCGTCTGCTGCCCACTTTGGGCATGGGCGCGTGTTACGCCACCGCCATCTGGCTGATGGGGATATCCACCCGCGTCATTCCCATCAGCACCGCTTATGCCGTCTGGGCCGTGGCCTGCACCGCCCTGACCGCGCTGATTGGCGTGATCTGGTTTGGCGAAGGCATCAGCATGGTCAAGACCGCGGGCCTGGCTTGCGCCCTGTTCAGCCTGGTGTTGCTCAATCTGGCCGATGCCGCCGCCTGAAGGCGCTTGCGTTACAGCACCATCCCGCCAGAAGCCTCGATCCGCTGACCATTGACCCAGCGCGAGGCCTCAGACAGCAACGACGCAATCAGCGGGCCGATATCATCCGGCACACCCGGGCGGCCCAGCGCAGTCATGCTGGATACCACCTGGTTGACTTGCGGATTGTCACGCACCACGCCGCCGCTGAAGTCCGTCTGGATAGCGCCCGGCGCCACGGTATTGGCGGTAATGCCGCGCGGGCCAAGCTCTTTGGCCAGATAACGCGTCAGGACTTCCACCGCCCCTTTCATGGCGGCATACGGGCCGCTTTCCGGCACCGAGAACCGGGTCAGCCCGGACGAAATATTGATAATGCGGCCACCGTCATTGAGCAGCGGCAACAGCTTTTGCGTCAGGAAAAACACGCCTTTGACATGCACGTTGTAGAGCGCGTCCAGCTCGGCTTCGGTGGTCTTTTCAATGCTGCCGTGGTGCGACGTGCCGGCGTTGTTCACCAGGTAATCAAAGCGGCTGACCCCCAGTTGCGTCAGGGCGTCTTTGACTTGCCCGACAAAGCCGTCAAAGGCGGCGCTGTTGCCGGCATCCAGTTGCAGGGCGACGGCTTTTGCCCCCAGCGCGGCGACTTCGGCCACGACTTCATCAGCCTGCGCGCGGGCGTTGTTCCAGGTCAGGATGACCGAGACACCACGCTGGGCCAGCGCCAGCACGGTGCTGCGGCCCAGACCACGGCTGCCGCCGGTCACGATTGCCACTTTTTGCGTTTGGGAGTTCGGTGTCAGTTGCGTCATGGTGTACTCCAGATCGTTGATTTACCAGCATAGACTACGCCGCACCCGCGACCCTGCGTATGCCAGATGCAAGCTGATTCTTGCCTGATCCTGCTTTAGTCCCTATGCTGGCGGGCAGAAAGAAGGAAGCCGATATCATGCAGATGCAGCAACTGGCGGACGCCGCCCAGCACTATCTGGACCAATACGGAGAGGGCCAAAGCCCGTTCTTTACGGCGGTTCCCGGGCTGATTTTGCTGCGCGCGGTGACCGAACAGCACCCCACGCATCTGATCCACTCGCCCGCCTTGTGTGTGGTTATCCAGGGCGCCAAATGGACCACCTTTGGCAGCACCCGTTATGACTACGCCGCCGGCGAGGCCTTGCTGGTCAGCCTGGATATGCCGGGCTTTAGCCAGGTGGCGCAGGGCAGCCCGGAACAGCCGTATCTGAGTGCGGTGGTCGGGCTGGATACCGGCATACTCAGCCAGGTACTGGCCGAACTGGCCCACCCGCCCGCGCCGCCCGCCGATACCGCGCCAGGCGCGGCAGTGACCCGCATTGAAGGCCCACTGGCAGATTGCACCTTGCGCGCCATGCGGCTGATCGACAACCCGGCGGCGATTCCGGTGCTTTATCCGGCCATCATGAAAGAGATCTGTTACTGGCTGCTCACCGGCCCGCATGGCGGCGCGGTGGCCCGGCTGGCGCTGGGCAGCGGCAATGCGCCCAATGTCATCCACGCCATCCAGTATTTGCGCCAGCACTTTGCCCGGGCACTGAGCATAGACGAGCTGGCGGCCGTGGCCGGTTTGAGCGCCTCGGCGTTTCATCGCCACTTCAAGGCGCTGACGTCGATGTCACCGTTGCAGTACCAGAAACGGATGCGCCTGCTGCAAGCGCGCAAGCTGATGATCGTGGATGACGCCCACGCCGAAGAAGCCGCGTTCCAGGTCGGTTATGAAAGTGCCTCGCAATTCAGTCGCGAGTACGCGCGCATGTTCGGGCAACCGCCCCGGCGCGATATCGCCGCGCTGCGCGTTGAGGCACGGCGGGTGCTCTCCATGGCCGGCTGACAAGCGGCAGGGTCTATGGCTGGGCTAAGTTGCGCTGGCCAGACTCCACCCCTTGTCCATTTTGCCTGTGCCCGCATCCGTGCCGGCGCCCCTGCCATGACCCAAGCTACCCAACACCCGCTGGTTAAAGTCCCTGAAGTCACCCTGTTGTTCTGGATCATCAAGATTGCCGCCACCACACTGGGCGAAACCGGTGGTGATGCAGTTTCGATGTCGATGAATCTGGGGTATCTCGTCGGCACCGCCATTTTTGCGGTGATCTTCGGCGTCGCCGTAGTCGCGCAAATCCGCGCCAAAGCATTCAACCCGCTGCTGTACTGGACCACCATCATTGCCACCACCACGGTGGGCACCACCCTGGCGGACTTTGCTGACCGCTCGCTGGGCATTGGTTATGCGGGCGGCTCCAGCTTGCTGCTGGCCTTGCTGCTGTTGTCGCTCTTTGTCTGGCACCGCGTGATGGGGTCGGTCTCGGTCAGTTCCATCCACTCGCCCAAAGCCGAGGCCTTTTACTGGGTGACCATCATGTTTTCGCAAACGCTGGGCACTGCGCTGGGCGACTGGATGGCCGACACCGCCGGCCTGGGCTACACCGGCGCGGCCATGGTCTTTGGTGGTTTGCTGGTGTTGATCGTCGCGGCGTATTACTGGACGCGGATCTCCCGCACCGCGCTGTTCTGGATGGCCTTCATCCTGACCCGCCCACTGGGTGCGGTGGTGGGGGATTTTCTGGATAAACCGCTCAATGCCGGCGGTCTGGCGCTCAGCCGTTATGCCGCATCGGGCAGTTTGCTGGTGTTCATTGTGACTTGCGTGCTGCTGTTCCGGCAGAAACCGGCCCGCGCCGCGCACTGAGCTAGCGATCTTGTCTGGCGGCCGGGCGCAGCATTGCCATGGCCGCGTCGGCGGCAGAGAGCATTTCAGCGCGGCTGCGGCCGCATTTGCCCAGAACCCGCAGTCCTTCAAGCACGCTGAGCAGCGTGAGCGTCACCGCGTGCGGATCGGTATCAGCGGCAATGGAACCGTCGGCCATGCCAGCCTCAACCAGCGCCTGCAGCAGGTCTTGGGTCTGTTGCAGCAGGCCGGTGACGTGGGCGGCCAGTTCCGGATCAAAAGTGCTCAGTTCAACCACGCTGCCGACGACGAGGCATCCATCCCGGCCTTCTTCGCCGTGGGCGGCATCTGCATAAAACTGCAGCATGGCGCGGATTTTCTCCCGCCCGGTCGGCTCTGCCGCCAGTTGCGAGGCCATCAGCCGGCGCCGCTGTCCGCTGTAGCGGTCCAGCGTTGCCATGAAGACTGCGCGTTTGTCGGTAAACGCCTTGTAGATGCTGCCCGCCGTCAATTGCATGGCAGCGCCCAGATCACTGATGGAGGTGGCGTGATAACCGCGCTGACGGAACACCCTTGCCGCGTGATCCAGCGCGGTATCGACATCAAACTCTCTGGGGCGGCCGGCGCTGCGAGGCCGGGTCGATTCTGCTGTCATGAACGCATTATAGGAAACGCTCATTTCCTAAACAACGCGAGCGGCCGGATGGCAACCGGCGCCAAGCCGGGCGCCTGAAGCGGTCTGACGCTCACAGGCTGTCTGGCGCGACGGGCAGGCCTTCAATTTTCCAGCGCAGCATGCCGCCAGCCAGATTGGCAACCTGGCCGAAGCCGGCCTTGGTCAGCAGTACGCTGGCCTGGGCGGAGCGGATGCCAGAGCGGCATACCGCCACGACCGGGCGTTGCGCGTCCAGTTCGGCCTGGCGGGCGGTCAGTTGCGAGAGCGGGATCAGCACGGCGCCTTCCAGATGCCCTAACCGGTCGATAAATTCCGGCGCTTCCCGGACATCGACAATCTGGGCGTCGGCCATGTGTTCCAGCAGCGCCAGCGGCTCGATTTCCCACACGCCGCTAAAGCGCAGCGTGAGCGGGGCCCAGTCTGGCGTGGCGGGCAGCGCGGCCCCGCCTTCGGGCTGACCGCAGCGCAGATTGGCTGGCACGGCAACGGCAATCAGCTTGGGGTGCGGCAGGTTCAGGTTGTTCATGTGGCCGGCAAAGTCGCCCAGATCTGCATCGCCGCCAAGTCGCGGGTTAAAGCGGCGTTCTTCCGCCACGCTGGTTACGGTAATGCCGCGATAATCGTGCCCCGGGTACAGCAGACAGGCGTCTGGCAGCGTCAGAATCTGTTCGCGCACGGAAGCAAACAGTTGCTCCGGGCTGCCGCCCTGAAAGTCGGTACGGCCACAGCCGCGGATCAGCAGGCTGTCGCCGGTAAAGGCCATGCTTTCGTCATCGAGCACATAGGTCAGGCAGCCGTTGGTGTGGCCCGGCGTAGCGCGCACACTAAGATAACGCCGACCAAATTCAATGCGATCGCCATGCTGCAAGGGCCGGTCCACCCCGCTGGCGCCCGCTGCCGCCGCCAGGCCGATACGACTGCCGCTGCGCTGGCTCAGCCGCCAGGCGCCGGTGACGTGATCGGCATGAACATGCGTATCCAGGCTGGTCAGCAAGCGCAGCCCCAGTTCTTGCAAAAGCGCCAGGTCACGCGGCACCTGTTCAAACACGGGGTCGATCAGCACGGCATCGCCGGCATCGCCCAGAAGGTAGGTGTAGGTGGAGGAAACCGGATCAAACAACTGGCGCAAGATCATGATGTCACCTGCAAAAGGGGCGGTATGGCCAGCCGCGTGGCCCGCCATACCCGGGTTATGACATTCAGCCAGGTTGTTTTGTGGTGCGCAGATACGGCTTGATGGTCTTGAAACCGGGGAAACGTTCCGCGGCTTCTTCATTGCTGACGGCCGGCGTGATGATCACATCGTCGCCCTGCTTCCAGTTCACCGGGGTGGCCACTTTATGCCGGGCGGTCAGTTGCATGGAATCGAGCACGCGCAGGATTTCATCAAAATTGCGGCCGGTGGTCATGGGGTAAGTCAGCATCAGCTTGATGCGCTTGTCCGGGCCGATGATGAAGACCGAACGCACGGTTGCGTTGGTGGCGGCAGTGCGGCCTTCGGCGCCGCCGGCTTCATCGGCGGGCAGCATGTTGTAGAGCTTGGCCACGTTCAGATCGGTGTCGCCAATCATCGGGTACTTCACCGCAGCGCCCTGAGTTTCTTCAATGTCAGCCGCCCATTTTTCGTGGTTTTCCACGGCATCGACCGACAGGCCGATCAGCTTGGCGTTGCGGCGGGTGAATTCGGGCTCGATCCGGGCCATATAGCCCAGTTCAGTGGTGCAAACCGGGGTGAAATCTTTGGGGTGCGAAAACAGGATGGCCCACTGCTCGCCAATCCAGGTATGAAAATCGAGGATGCCGTGCGTGGTGCGCGCGGTGAAATTGGGGGCGATATCGTTGATGCGCAAAGACATGGTGCGTGCTCCTGTGAAACCGTTGAAAGGCTGACGAGAGACCCGTCCTGGATCTGGCTGCAGTATCCGGCAGGGGCACGCTAAAACTTGGTGATAAAAATCACCAAGCTTTCAGAAATTGACAAGTTTTTTCAAAGACGCCGCATCAAGCACGCACACCTGCCCGCGCTCCAGCCGCACCCAGCCGCGGTTTTCGAAGTCTTTCAGCAACCGGCTGACCAGTTCCCGGAAGCTGCCCAGCTCGTCGGCCATGGCCTGATGCGTGAGTTCCACTGGCGACGGGCGCGAGATCAATAACGCCGCCAGCCGCTGGTCCAGTTTCTGGAATGCAACGGCAGTCACGAGGTTCATCAGTTCAGTCAAACGCTCGGAAAACCGGTTGAACACCTGGTTGCGAAACTGTTCCAGCTGCCCGAACAACTGCTTGAAAGAACCCGGCGGCAGCACCACCAGCTCCAGTTCCTCCTGCACTACGCCGCGCGCCTGATATGGCGAATTGGCCAGCAGGCAACTGCTGGTCAGAATACAGGTCTCGCCCGGTAACACCTGGTACAGGTACAGATCACGCCCGCTGGGGGACGATTTGATCACCCGCGCGCTGCCCGATATCAGCAACGGGAACCCCATGCACGGCTGGTTTTCATCAAACATCAGCGCGCCATCAGGCACCTTCATATAGGTGGCATTGGCAAACAGCCGGTCGCGATCTGCCGCCGGCAGATCTGCCAGCAAGGGGTACAGCGCCAGCACGCGGGACTGGATATCGGGATTGATCAACGCAACACCTTCAGCAAGTAGTCAGCATGAACATGACGGCGGCCGCCATTTAACTCTCATTATGTGACACATCAATGCGCTGGCGGCGGCGCGAGCCGACATCATAAATGTTGAAGCTGTTCATGGTGCGGCCATACAGATGCAGACTCACTGCCCGCCCCCGCCCCTGCGGCACGCCGGTGACGTGGATATGATCGGGATTGGGCACAAAACTGGTGACCGCGCCGCGCCCCAGCAGCAAGGTGCCGCCACGGGCCAGATCAATGTCTTCATCCGCGTGCCGGTCTGGCGAAAGGCGCACATAGCTGCGTTCTTCCAGCACGCCTTCCACCACGCCCACCACGCCCCAGCTGCCGTGATCATGCACTGGCGTCCACTGGCCAGGCAGCCACACCAGCGCGTACAAAGACAAGCCGGCATCCGGCGCGCAGTAGATCAGGTTGCGGGTGTAGGTGGCCGGGTCGCTGCGAAAATGCTGCGGCTCCAGAAAAGAGCCGGCGTGTTCGATCAGGTCAAGCATCAGCGGGGCCAGGGCCAGCACGCAATCGGCCGGGTCCGGCTGCTGGTGGCTGCACAGGCTGGCGTCGCGGATAAATGAATCCAGGGCGGTCGTGGTCATGGCGTCTTCACGGTGGCAAGGGCAAACCGGGCCACAGCATGCCTGCGACCCGGACATCAACGGCGTTAGCGCTCAGCCTGGTACAAACCGCCAGCAGAATCAAATGTCAGATCACGCTGACATTTCATGACCTTGGCGCGGTGCGGGCCTGCGCCAGCAACTGCTGGATCTGCGCCTCGGTTTCGTCATACTGGCCTTCGCCAATGGTGCGGTAAACCACCTGTCCTTGCGCATCCACCAGATAGATCGCCGGCCAGAACTGGTTTTGCCAGGCGTCCCAGTTGCTGTTGTGGTTATCTTGCGCCACCGGGTAATGAATGCCATAGCGCTTGATGGCGTCTTGCAGATTGGCGGTCGAGGCTTCGTAGGGGTATTCCGGAGTGTGGACGCCCACCACCACGAGGCCCTGATCCTTGTACTTGTCGTACCAGGCTTTCACGTGGGGCAGCGTGTGAATGCAGTTGATGCAGGAATACGTCCAGAAATCGACCAGCACCACCTTGCCACGCAGCTGGTTCATGGTCAGCGGCGGGGAGTTGATCCACTGGGTAACGCCGGTAAATTCCGGCGCGGCGGTGTGGCTGGCCGCAGTGGGGTTGCCGCCATGGGTCTGGGTACCGAAAGCCACGGCACCGACACATGCAGCGGCAAGCGCGATAACACAAAGCAGGGTTCTCATGATTGCACCTCGTGGGTTCAGGAATTGCGCCGGGCGGCGGCGCGGATACGGCCACGCCCGGACACGTCAACCAGTCTGACTTGTGATCAGGCCAGCAAGAGCTCGATATGGATGTTGTTACGCAGTGCCTTGGAATACGGGCAGATCTGGTGTGCGCCATCCACCACCTTGCGGGCCGTCTCTGCTTCGATCCCCGGCAGGTGCACGGTCAGGCGCGCTTGCAGGAAGAACTCGTCCGCCGCCGTGCCCAGATCAATCTCGGTATGCAGCCATGCATCTGCCGGCAGCTTCACTTGCAACTTGCTGGCAGCGCGGTTCATGGCGCCGATAAAGCAGGCAGACCAGCCGGCGGCCAGCAGTTGTTCCGGGTTGGTGCCGGCCCCCTTGCTGCCCGGGGGCGAGAGCTTGATATCAAGGCGACCGTCGTCGCTGTGGGCCTGGCCTTCACGGCCGCCGGTTACGTTGACCTGGGCGGTGTACAGCACGTTTTCGATCTGTGTCATGACTTTCTCCTTGTATGAACTGATGGCTTGCTGGTGGTTTGTTCCGGCCCGGTCGGCCCTGAACACGGAACACATTTAACCGGCCCGATGTATCGCGGATGTAGCCGCAAACACCGGCCTGCGCATGCGACTGTGTACAGCGCACGCTGTGCTACAAAACCCTACAAATCTCTGGCTGTCTGGCGCGCTGGCGTGGGTTAGCCAGGCAAAAAGAAAGCACCCCACGGGTGCTTTCCGGGTGTGGTCGGGGCACGGATCAGAAGCGATCCACGTCCTCGATGGCTTGCACAAATGCCGCCGGCGCTTCTTGCGGCAGGTTGTGTCCGATACCGCCATCCACCTGGCGGTGCTCATACTTGCCGGTAAAGCGCTTGGCATAAGCCGCCGGGGCCGGGTGCGGCGCGCCGTTGGCATCGCCCTCCAGCGTGATGGTCGGCACGGTAATGGCCGGGAAGGTCGCCAGCTTTTGTTCGATGGCGTCGTATCTGGCTTCGCCCTGGGCCAGGCCCTGGCGCCAGCGGTAGTTCTGGATGGTCAGCGCCACGTGATCCGGGTTATCAAAGGCCTGGGCGGAGCGGTTAAAAGTGGCATCGTCAAACTTCCACTCGGGTGAGGCCGTCTTCCAGATCAGGCGGTCAAAGTCGTGGGTGTACTTGGCGTAGCCCGCTTCGCCGCGCGGGGTAGAGAAGTAAAACTGGTACCACCATTGCAGTTCGGCGGCTGGCGGGAGCGGCGCCTTGTTCACTTCCTGGCTGCCGATCAGATATCCGCTGACGGACACCAGCGCCCTGGTGCGCTCCGGCCACAGCGCGGCGACGATATCGGCGGTGCGGCCACCCCAGTCGTAACCGCCCAGAATGGCCTTGTCGATGTGCAACGCGTCCATGAAGGCGATGACATCGCTGGCCAGCGCGGCCTGTTGCGCGTTGCGCGGCGTATCGGCCGACAAGAAGTGCGTGGTGCCAAAACCGCGCAAATAAGGCACGTACACGTGGTAGCCCGCAGCGGCCAGCGCCGGGGCGACATCGACATAGCTGTAGATGTCATACGGCCAGCCGTGCAGCAGGATCACCGGCTTGCCGTTTTTGGGGCCGTCTTCGGCGTAACCGACATCCAGCACGCCGGCCTTGATGTGCTTGAGCGCGGCAAATTCAGTATGCGCGCCGGCAACCACCGGGTCGGCAGCATGGGCAGGCTGGGCCAGCGAGAGACCGGCAAGGGCGGCGGCAGCAAGGCCGGAACGCAGCTGGCTGAGAACGTGGGACATGATGTTTTTCCTTTGATGTATGAAAACAAGGCGTGCGTGTCACCTGACCCGCTGCATGCACAGGGGCTTCGGTTGCTAACGTAATTGAAAAAAACGGGGCTGGAGCGGGGCTTACCCGGATGGGCAGGAGTGGTTATCTGCCGTGAAGCGGAGTCGGGCCTCTACTCCACCTTCCGGGCGGTTCTGCAGGGTTAAAACGGCGTTCATGGCCTGACTTAACTGCCGGGCAATGGCTAGCCCCAGGCCGGTGCCGCCGGTCTCGCGGTTGCGCGATCCTTCAAGCCGGAAAAAGGGCTGGAACACGGCTTCAAGCTGGTCGGCCGGGATACCGGGGCCGTTGTCGCAGACGCTGACCAGCACATCTGCGCCATCCAGTGCGACGGTGACATCTGCGTTACCGCCGTACTTGAGCGCGTTATCAATCAGGTTGCCCAGCACGCGCTTGAGCGCTTGTGGCCGCGTGATCACTTTGGCGCCCACATGGCCTGCCAGCGTGACGGGCTGGCCGGCGTCCTGGTAGTCGTAAACCATGCTGCTCAAGAGCGCGTCCGGGTCGATGCGCACGGGCGGCTCGTTCACGCCTTGCAAGGTGCGGGCATAGGTCACGCCTTCCTTGACCAGGGACTGCATCTCGGTCAGGTCTTTGTTGAGTTTGTCGCGCAGATCGGTGTCATCCAGCAGATCGGCCCGGACCCGCATGCGGGTGATCGGCGTTTGCAGGTCGTGCGAGATCGCGGCCAGAATCTGCACCCGTTCAGCCATGTATTGCGCAATGCGCGTCTGCATGGCGTTAAAGGCACGCGCCGCGCGGATCACCTCGCTGGGGCCGGTTTCCGGCAGCGCCACGGCTTTCAGATCCGGGCCCAGCGTATCGGCAGCGGCGGCGAGTTTTTCCAGCGGCTGCGTCACCAGCCGCACACCCAGCCACACCGCGGCGGCGATCAGCAGCAGCTGCGCCAGCAACAACAGCGGCAACCAGGCGGGGATGGGCAATGGCGCCGGGATCATGTCGATGGTCAGCGCGCTGCCGTCATGCAGCGTGACATGGGCCTGGACGCGGTCACGGCTGCCCGGCACCTTGCTGGCGGTAACGCTGTAATGCTGGCCAATGGCATCGACAAACGCGGCGGCAATACGGCGGGAGAGTTCGGTATCCGGCACGCCGCCCGCCAGGCCCTGGCCCAGTTCAAACTGATAGGTGCGGCGCGCCAGACGCGGCAACCATGTGGGGCGCTCAGCCGCTGGCAGACGGTCGAGCAAGGCGACAGAGCTGGCGACATCTTTTTCCAGATACCCCAGCATCATGTCGGTGGTGGCCGCGCCGCGCTCACGCACGATCAGCACGTAAGTGAGGCCATGCGCCAATAACAGCCCGCCCAGAAAAACCAGCGAGAGGCGGGTAAACATGGTGCGCGGCCAGCGGGCGCCGGTAGGGGTGGTGGTCATTCGGGTTGCCGCTTCTGGCGAGACGTACTGTTGGTGATCAGCTGGCACTGCGCCGGAAACACCGTTTCGACGATGGCAGTACAAGCCAGAAAAGAAAACAGCAGCAAATAGCGTTTCATGTTGATCTCCAGGCGGCGGGGCTTGCGTAATCACCGTGATGTCCGGCTTGCCCATGGCGTGCTTCAGTTGTGCACGCCCTCTTTATATCCGGCCTGGAAAAGGCCTTTGTATGACAATGTATATGCGCGGCCACATCACACAAAACATTTCACTTGGTGCTGTTTTGTGGCGGTTTTTTGCCGCTACAGCACGCCCAGCGTGAATGCTTTCAGGGTGGCCGCCGCCCGGGTACTGCATTGCAGTTTGCGGAAAATACTCTCCATATGCGTGCGCACGGTGCTGGGGCTGATCACCAGCGCGCGGGCCACTTCCTTGTTGCTTTCGCCCAGGCTGATGCGGCGGAGTACATCGGTTTCGCGCTCTGACAACAGGCCAGGCGCCTTGCGGGTTTGCGCACTGGACTGGCCGGTGACCTCACCGATCAGCGCCTCAACAATGGCCGCATCCAGCCGGCCAGCGGCGGCTTCAGCGCGCAACTGCGTGGCGGCCTCAGCCGGGGTGAGCGCGGCCCGCCACGGCCGGCGCGAGACCAGCGCGCACCAGGCCACGGCTGCGGCCAGAATGCGGCACTCGGTCGAGATGGCCTGAGCAGTCACGCTGCGGAAATACCCGCTGCCATCCAGCCGTTCATAAGCATACGAGGCCAGCTCTGCTGCTGCCGCCAGCGCGGCGGTGTGCTGCGCAGCGCGCCGCGTCCAGTAGGGCACCAGCCGCACGCGCTCCCACGCGGCATAAGCCAGCGGGCCGGGGGTATTCCATAAAGCGTTGGGCAAGGCGGCACGGCCGATGTTGTGGATCAACCCGGCGCGGTAAAGCTGCTGCGTTTGCGCCGGTTCCAGCCCCAGCGCGGTGGCCATGCCCTGCGCCAGCGTGGCCACCTGGCGCGAATAGCCGGCCAGCCAGGGCAGTTTCAGGTCGGCAATATCGGCCACCAGTTCCAGCGCCACGGGTTGGGTGGTGGCTGGCAGCGCGGGCGGCAGCAGGGTGCCGACTGTGCTGAAGGTATCCAGTTGGGCCAGCCATGCGCTGGCCTGTTGCAACAGCAAGTCCGCCAGTGCGGCCGGGTAAACCTGGCCGGCGCGGCTTTCGATCAACTGGCGGGCGCGGGGCAGTCCATGCGCGCGGCTGAGGATTTCCAGATCGCTGGCCAGTGCCACGATATACACCGCCAACGGCACCGCATCGCCTTGCAGCACGCCCGGCAGACCGCGGCCGTCATAACGTTCAAAGGTGTGGCGCAGGGCGGTTTCAATGTCGGTGCCCAGATCAAGCATGCGGGCGATATCCCCCGCTACTTCGCAATGAATCTGCGCCATTTCCGGCATCTGGCTTTGCGCCTTGGCGCTCATGGGCGCCAGGGTGAGCGCCATCATGGCTTCGCGGCCGGCGACGTCATCGCCCAGGATGCGCTCAAAGCCGGCGGCATTGGCGGTACAGCCGGACCAGCGCAGCAGGGCCGCGATCTCCACCGCGGCGATCACGCCTTCATCACAGCCCGCCGCGCGGGCCAGCGCCATGGCCAGCCAGGCCGTGCGCGGAGACTGGTCCGTGGCGCGGCCCATGCTCAAGTCGCCAATGAACGCGATCGCCACAATGGCGTCCCGCGCCGGAATCAGCGCGGCCTGTTCAAACGGTATTGCCTGCATCAACTACACCTGGTTGCCCGGGTTGGTGGTACCGCAGCCAGTGACGCGATGGAGGCGCGTATCGGATATCCGACCGATGTTGCCCTGCCCCCGCCCTGCGCATACTTCGTCCTGTCTTGCACACACCAACAACCCAAGGAGATTCATCATGACTGCCCGTATTTTCATTGCCACTGCCGTTGCCACCCTTGCCCTGTCTGCCGGCGTTGCCCACGCTGCTGACACCGCCAAAGCCGATGCACCGACCGTGGTCATCGTGCACGGCGCGTTTGCCGACGGCTCTGACTGGTCCCGCGTGATTCCCTATCTGCAAGCCAAGGGCATCAAGGTGACTGCCGTACAAAACGGCCTTGACTCGCTGTCTGGCGACGTTGCCGCCGCCCAGCGCGCCATTGCCAACGCCCCTGGCCGCGTCGTGCTGGTGGGCCACTCCTGGGGCGGCACCGTGATTACCCAGGCCGGCAATGATCCCAAGGTGGCCGCGCTGGTCTATGTCGCCGCCTTTGCCCCGGATGCAGGCCAGTCCACCGCAGACCAGGGCACGCAATACCCGGTGCCGGAAGGCATCAAGCATCTGCAAGCCGATGCCGCCGGTTATCTGTCGCTGTCGGCCGACGGCGTGGCCAGCTACTTTGCCCAGGACCTGCCGCGTGCCCGCACCGACGTGATGGCCGCCACCCAGGGCCCGATCCAGTCCAAAGCGTTTGGCGAAAAAGTGACCGCCGCCGCCTGGAGCACCCGCCCGAACTGGTACATCGTTTCGTCCAGTGACCGCATGATCCAGCCAGACCTGGAACGCGATTACGCCAAAAAACTGAACGCCAAAACCACCGTGCTGCCGTCCAGCCACGTGCCGCAACAATCGCACCCGGAAGACGTCGCCAAGGTCATCATCGACGCCGTGCAGACCGTCGCTGCCAAATAAGCAGCAGTGCCGGAGCAACGAAGGCGGGCCTACAAGGCCCGCCTTTTTTGCATGGCCCGCTTAGAAATCCTGGCGAGCTTCGGTGATCTCTACCGCCATGGCCAGCACATAGCCTTCGCTGCGCACGGTTTTGATATACGCCGGTTCACGCGCGTCATCGCCCAGCCGCTGGCGCACGCGGCTGACCAGAAGATCAATCGAGCGGTCAAACAGATCGGCCTCGCGCCCCTGGGTCAGGTTAAGCAGTTGATCCCGGTTCAGCACGCGCTGCGGGTGATCCACAAATGCCCGCAACAAACGGTATTCCGCACCACTGAGCGCCACCACCGTCCCGCTTTTGTCGACCAGGTGACGCGCCGTGGTATCGAGTTTCCAGTCGCCAAACGCCAGCACCTGCGCCGCTTCGGTAATCTGCAGGTTGGGCGGCAGCATGCGGGTACGGCGCAGCACGGATTTGATCCGCGCCAGCAACTCGCGTGAGGCAAAGGGCTTGGTCAGATAATCATCCGCGCCCATTTCCAGCCCCAGCACGCGGTCGGTTTCGTCATCGCGCGCGGTCAGCATCAGGATCGGGACCAGTTTGTGTTTGCCGGCGCGCAATTCCCGGCACAGCGACAGGCCATCTTCACCCGGCATCATGATATCGAGCACGATCAGATCAACCGGGGTGACATCCAGAATGGCGCGCATATGCCGGCCGCCTTGGGCCACGGATACGCGCAGGCCGTTTTTGGTGAGATAGGTGGCGACAAGATCGCGGATTTCGCGGTCGTCATCCACGACCAGGATGTGATCGATATGCGTGTCCATGAGCGCCTTCAAATGCAAACAAACGGCCCGGTTGCCGGCAAGACGGCAGTGTACGGCGCCGCGCCCGGCCCATTGTGTGGCAGTGTCCAATGCGCCGGGATTTGTACACTATGGTACAGAGCAATGACAGTGGCATTGAGGGTGGCGGGTCTGTCGACTGGCAGAGGCCTGGGTCTGCGCATCCGCACAGGTCAGCGCTGCGTTACGCCATTTTTCTTACGAATGATGCGCCCCCTGCCCGTGTTCGTTCTCCCGCGCGATCGCCAGCAAGACTTCATCGCGATACGTTTCTGTCAGATCAAGCGGCGCCAGCAAGGTGGCGTAACTGGTGTTGGGCAAGAAGTGATGCAGGGCGATGATGTCCGACGGGATGGCGGGGTTTCGCGGGTCGCTTTGCAGGTGGCGGGCGGTGTCGTTGGCAATGCGGGCGATATTGGCGCGGATGTTGTCGACCCCCTTGATCAGCATGGCAATCAGCGGCGGCAGGTGCCAGGCCGAGGCCAGTGACAAAGAGAGCGTCTTGAAGGCAAAGCCGGCCACTTGTTGCTGCGCTTGCAGGGTACGGGTGGCGCGGCCGCTTTGCATTTCATCTTGCACGGCCAGCGGGATTTCCGGCGCAAAGTGCCACAGCAGCATCTCGCCCATTTCGGCCAGCAAGGCGGCCAGCGCCACTTCTTCCGGCGAGATATCCGCGCGCCAGCCGGCCCACTGGCGGGCCAGCATGCCGGCGCGGGCGCAGCGCGATTCGCTCAGCAGCAGACCTTCTTGTTCGTCACTGCAGACCGGGGCGTTCTCGATCAATTTGATCAGGTTGTCTGTGCCGGTATGCAAAATGGCCGAGAGCGGCGTGGTGCTCTCGCGCCCCAGATGGTGCGAGCGGTGCGCCTCGGCATATCGCAACAGCCGCAGCGCCAGAAACGAATCGCTGTTGGCCAGTTCAACCAGCCGCTTGGGCGCGACGGTGTCGGCGTGCTCCACGAGCAAGTCCAGCAGACCTTTGGTCCGCGGCATGACCGGGATTTCCTGCACTTTCAGGTAATGCGTCCACTGCTCTACATCCCAGTGTTTCTGGGCGCTGGTGAGCATGTTGATGCCTCGCTGGGGCCAGGGAAAGGAATGTCGCTACCGGGCACTGGCCTGCAAGCTGACCGGCCTGCACACCTGCGCCCCTCAGTAGTATCACACTCCAGTCTATGCCGTGGATAGCCGTCATGCCGGGCTGCAGCCTTTGTGCAAAGCCGCGCGGCCATCGCCCTGCGCTATTTACTGCCAGCGGTCCCAGTCTGTAAGCAGGATGACGGCCCAGGTTCTGAACAGATCAGCGCCGTCACTACTGATCTGCACCATGCACGGCAGGCAGGGGCGGCTGACGGCGCGTTGATCCGGCGCGAACGAGCTGGCGCTCAGCGACAGCGCCAGCACGCCGGTCACAAAGGTGAGCTTGCCGGAGCAGGCCGGCATCAGCTGTTGGCGTCCGCGCCGCCGCCCAGCACCTTGTACAGCGTTACCCGGTTGGTCGCTTCGCTGAGCTGCAAAGAGATCAGGTCTTGCTGGGCACTGTAAAAGGCGCGCTGGGCGACCAGGGTAAGCAAGTAGCTATCCACACCGTTCTTGTAGCGGGCGTCGGCCAGCGTGTAGCTGCGTTGCGATGCGTTTACCAACGCGCGCTGGGCATCCAGACGCTCGTCCAGCCGGGCGCGCACGGCCAGCGCGTCGGCCGTTTCCTGGAAGGCGCTCTGAATGGCTTTTTCATACTGGGCCACCGCAATATTGCTGGAGATCCTGGCGACATCCAGCGAGGCCTGCAGCGCACCGGCATGGAAAATCGGCACGGAAATGGTCGGCATAAATGACCAGGTGCGCGTGCCGGCGCTGAACAAGGTAGAGAGCGCATCGCTGCCCACACCGGCAGAGCCGGTCAAGGAGATGGTCGGGAAGAACGCTGCGCGCGCCGCGCCAATGTCGGCATTGGCGGCCTTGAGCGTGTACTCGGCCGACAGGACATCCGGCCGTTGCAGCAGCACGCTGGACGACATATTGGCCGAGACCGGTGCCAGCGCCACGGCGTTGTCGTACGCGGCGGCGTCGGGCAGCAGGTCGGCCGACACGGCGGTGCCCACCACCAGATCAAGCGCATTGCGCGCTTCATCCAGGCTGGTGGCATAGCTGGCGACATCGGCCCGTGCGCTTTGCACGCTGGCCTCAACAGTGGCCAGATCGGTGCCGGCCACCGCCCCGGTGTCATGCATCTGCCGGGTCAGGGCGAGGGTTTTTTGCTGGCTTTCCAGCGTTTGTCTGGCCAGCGCCACGCGCTGCTGGTAAGCGGCGACCGTCAGCCAGTCGCCGGCCACTTCGGCCACCAGACTCATGCGCGTGCTGCGCTGGGTTTGCGCCGTGGCCAGATAGGTTTGCAGCGCTTCGTCATTCAGGCTGCGGATGCGGCCAAACAGATCAAGCTCCCAGCTGCTGAAGCCCACCGTGGCGCTGGCGCTGCGGCTGATGCTGGTTTTGCCGTTGCTTCCCGTGGCGCTGGTGGTTTGCGAGCCGGTGGCATCAATCGATGGCAACGAGTTGGCGCGCTGGAACTGATACTGCGCCCGCGCTTTTTCGATATTGAGCACGGCCACGCGCAAATCCCGGTTGTTCTGCAGCGCCAGCGCAATCACCTGCCGCAGACGTTCGTCCAGGAACACGTCATGCCAGTCCATGCTGGTGAACGACGTGGCCGGTTCCGCCGCCGCTGTCGCGGCCGGAAACTGTGCCGGTACCGGTGAGGCCGGTTGCGTGTATTGCGGCGCCATGCTGCTGCAGCCGGCCAGGATGCTGGCACACACAACGCTCAGTACCAGGCGGGGGAAACGATCAAACTGGATCATGATGAACATCCTCATGCGCGGCGTGCTTTTTCTTGCCCGGGAACAGGCTGCGCACGATCACGTAAAACAGCGGAATAAAGAAAATACCCAGCAGCGTGGAGGTCAGCGTGCCGCCAAACACCCCGGTGCCCAGCGAGTGACGGCTGGCCGAGCCCGCGCCGCTGCTGACCACCAGCGGCAGCACGCCCAGCAAGAATGCGGCGGAGGTCATCAGAATCGGGCGCAGACGCTGGCGGGCGGCTTCGATTACCGCGGCGGTCACCGAGGCGCCTTTTTGTTCAAGCTCGCGCGCAAATTCCACAATCAGAATGCCGTTCTTGGCGGCCAGGCCCACCGTGGCCAGCAAGCCCACCTGGAAGTAGACATCGTTGTTCAGACCGCGCAGCGTGGTCAGCACCAGCGCGCCGACAATACCGATCGGCACGGCCAGCATCACCGAGAACGGAATCGACCAGCTTTCATACAGCGCAGCCAGGCACAAGAACACAAACAGCAGCGAGATTGCGTACAGCAGCGGCGCTTGCGAGCCGGCTTGCTGTTCCTGATAAGACAGGCCGGACCATGAATACCCGAAGCCCGCCGGCAATTGCCTGACCAGCTTTACCATCTCGGTCATGGCCGTGCCGGAGCTGACGCCCTGGCCCGGTTCGCCGCTGATCTCCATCGACGCCGTACCGTTAAAGCGCGCCAGCGAAGCCGCCGCGTAGCTCCAGCCGCTGCCGGCAAAAGACGAGAACGGCACCATGGCGTTGTCGCTGTTGCGCACGGTCCAGCGGTTGATGTCCTGCGGCAACATGCGGGCGTCGGCCTGGCCTTGCACGTAGACCTTCTTGATGCGGCCGCGATCGACAAAGTCGTTCACATAGCTGCCGCCCACCGCCGTGGCCAGCGTGCTGTTGATATCGCTCTGGGTGAGGTTGAGCGCGCCGGCTTTGGCGTCATCAATCTTGATATCAAAGGTGGGGGTGTCTTCCAGCCCGCCGTAACGCACCGCGTTGAGTTTGGGGTCTTGCGCGGCCAGCGACAGCAGTTTTTGTCTGGCCGCGACCAGCGCGTCGTGCCCGGCGCCGCCAAAGTCTTGCAGCTCCATGGTGAAACCGGTCGATTGCCCAAGGCCGGGAATGCCCGACGGCGCAAAGGCAAAGATCTGCGCATCCGGGTGCTGGCCCATCATGGCGCGGGTAATGCGCATGCCGATTTCCGTGGCGTCGGCCTTGCGCTC
The DNA here is from genome assembly GCF_014645535.1 of Silvimonas iriomotensis. Classification (NCBI taxonomy): domain Bacteria; kingdom Pseudomonadati; phylum Pseudomonadota; class Betaproteobacteria; order Neisseriales; family Chitinibacteraceae; genus Silvimonas; species Silvimonas iriomotensis. Next base: position 197,394 of record NZ_BMLX01000003.1, on the reverse strand, counting down.
GTTCCAGTCCTTGAGCTTGATAAACGCCATGCCCGCGTTCTGGCCGCTGCCGCCCATGCTGAAGCCGGACACCGCCATCATGGTGCTCACTTCTGGCTGCTTGCGCACAAACTCCGACACCTGGTTGACCACTTTCTGCGTCTTTTCTGCGGTGGTGCCCGGCGGCATCTTGACCGACACCATCAGCTCGCCCTGATCTTCTTCCGGCAGGAAAGACGTTGGCAGATGCCAGAACAGCGCGCCCATCAGTGCGATCAGCACCACGTACACCCCAAAGCCAAGGCGGCGATGCTTGATCATGCGTTCCACGCCGTGCTCGTAGCGTTTGGCGCTGCGGTCAAAGCTGCGGTTGAACCAGGCAAAAAACCGCCCCAGCACGCCTGGCGCGCTGACATGGCCGCCCTTTTCAATAGGTGTGAGCAAGGTGGCGCACAAAGCCGGGGTCAAGGTCATGGCCACGAGGACCGACAACATCATGGCCGACGCAATGGTCACCGAGAACTGGCGGTAGATCACGCCGGTAGAGCCGCCAAAGAACGCCATCGGCAAAAACACGGCGGTCAGCACCAGCGCAATGCCGATCAGCGCGCCGGTAATCTGCGACATGGACTTGCGCGTGGCTTCACGCGGGGACAACCCTTCCTCGCTCATCAGGCGTTCGACGTTTTCCACCACCACAATGGCATCGTCCACCAGCAAGCCGATGGCCAGCACCATGCCGAACATGGTGAGCGTATTGATGGAATACCCCAGCGCGGCCAGCACGCCGAAGGTGCCCATCAGCACCACCGGCACGGCAATGGCCGGGATCAGCGTCACCCGCCAGTTCTGCAAAAACAGATACATGATGGCGACGACCAGGATCACCGCTTCGATCAGCGTCTTGACCACTTCTTCGATCGAGATCTTCACAAACGGCGTGGTGCTGGAGGCAATCTTGTAGCTGATGCCGGTGGGGAAATACGGCTTGAGTTCGTTCAGGCGCGCTTCAACGGCTTTGGACACCGCCATGGCATTGGCGCCGCTGGCCAGCTCAATGGCAATGCCGGAGGCCGGCTTGCCGTTAAACAGGCTGGTCACCGTGTAGTCTTCGCTGCCCAGTTCAACCTGCGCCACATCAGACAACCGCACCACCGCGCCGGCATTGCTTGATTTGACGACAATCGCCTTGAATTCATCGACCGTTTTCAAGCGGCTGCGCGAGGTAATGGTGGCATTGAGCGCCTGGCCTTTGGCAGCGGGCAAGGCGCCCAGCTGGCCGGCAGAGACATCCGCGTTTTGCGCTTCAATGGCGCTGATCACGTCGGACGGCATCAGCGAATACGTGCGCAGTTTTTCTGGCGACAGCCAGATGCGCATGGCGTACTGCGAGCCCAGCACCTGCACATTGCCTACGCCAGAAACGCGGCTGATCGGGTCCTGGATGGTGGACACCATGAAGTCAGCAATGTCCTTGTCGCTCAGGCTGCCATCGTCTGAGGTAAACGCCAGCACCTCAAAAAAGCTGCCGGCCGAAGACTTGCTGACCGACAACCCGTTGGCCTGCACCGACGAAGGCAACATGGCCTGGGCTTGCTGCAGTTTGTTTTCCACCTGCATCTGCGCCACGTCCGGGTCGGTGCCGGCCTTGAAGGTCAGCTGCACCTGGGCCGAGCCGGAGGACGAACTGCTGGAGGACATGTACATCAGGTTATCCAGCCCGGTCATTTGCTGCTCGATCACCTGGGTGACCGAGTTTTCAACCGTCTGGGCCGATGCGCCGTCGTAGGTGGCGCGGATGGAGACCGTGGGTGGCGCAATGTCCGGATATTGTTCAATGGCCAGGGTAAAGATGGACATCGCACCGGCCAGTGTAATGACAATGGCGATGACCCAGGCAAAGACAGGACGATCAATGAAAAAGCGTGACATGGCGCGTCCTTAACCGGCAGTGGCCGGCTGGCTGGCCGCCGTGGTCGATGCGCTGCCCTCGCCACCCGGCACCTCATGCACTTGCACGGACTGGCCGGCACGCACGTTGCTGCCGCCTTCCAGAATCACCCGTTCGCCAGCCTTGAGGCCGCCGGTGATCACCCACTGGTCTTTTTGCGCGTCGCCCGTCTGCACCACGCGCTCGATCACCTTGCCATCCGTGCCAACCAGCTTGATGGTGGCTTCACCCCTGGTGTTGCGGGTGACGGCGGATTGCGGCACCAGAATGGCGTTGTCATTGAGCGCCATGGGCAACACCGCCTGCACGTACATACCCGGCAGTAGCAGTTTGTCCGGATTGGGCACCAGCGCACGCAAGGTCACGTTGCCGGTACTGGTATCCACCGTTGCCCCAACGAACTCCAGCGTGCCGGTACGGCTGTAGGTGCTGCCGTCTTCCAGCTGGATCTGCACCGGCACTTTGCCATGGACATTCTTGAGCTGGCCGTTATCAAGCTGTTTACGCAGCGCCAGCATTTGCGCGGCAGACTGCGTGACATCGACGTAGATCGGATCCAGTTGCTGGATAGTGGTCAGCGCGTTGGTCTGGCCTGCCGTCACCAGCGCGCCCGGGGTGTAGGTCGAGGTGCTGATCCGGCCCGAGATCGGCGCCGTGATGCGGGTGTAATCCAGATTGATCTTTGCCGTTTTCAGCGAGGCCTGCGCAGCAACCACTGCGGCCTTGTTCTGCTGCAAGGTGGCCACGGCGTCGTCCAGATCCTGCTGGCTGACGGCGTCCAGTTTCACCAGATTGGCGTAACGCTGCGCCTTGGGCTCGGCAGACAGCACGGCAGCCTGGGCGGAATCCAGATTGCCTTTGGCGTTGTCATACGCCGCTTGATAACTGGCCGCATCAATCTGGTACAGCACCTGCCCGGCCTTGACGTCCTGGCCTTCAGTAAACAGCCGTTTCTGGATGATCCCGCCTACTTGCGGGCGTACGTCAGAGGTCATCCAGGCCACGGTGCGGCCCGCCAGCGTCTGGCTCACCGCCAGCTTGCGGGCATGCACGGTCCAGACGCCTACCCGGGATTCAGGCATCTGCGGCGGGGACTGTTCAGAACATGCGGCCAGCAGCAGCAAAGCGGGGATCGCCAACAGCCGCAGGCGCGGAACAAGGGTGGAAGCGGTACGGGAAAACATGTGCTGTCTCTGCCGGGAATAGGTAAATGGTCAACCCGTACCCTAAAAGCACAATGTGGAGCGAATATGGAGTTTTGCCCGGCACGTGGACTTCTACCGCGCAGCCATGTATTTCTTGAAAAAGACAACCGACCACGCGGAGTGGAACCCCACCATGAAACCCGGGCTGACCGCCAAACTGTTCATCGCCATTCTGGCCTCTTGCGCCGTGGTCTTGCTCGTCAATGGCGTGCTGGGCCGGATCAGCTTTGAGCGCGGGTTTCTGGGCTACCTGAACGACCAGGGCGTAGAGCGCATGCATACCGTGGTGCCGCGTCTTGAGGCGGCCTACGCCGCGCATGGCAACTGGGATTTCATGCACAAGAACATGCAGGGCTGGTTCGATTTCATGCGGCCAGCGCCGGGCGAATGGCATGAATCCGGCTCGCCGCCAGTGTCTGACCAGACCGGTGCGGTGCCGCGTTTTGCCCTGCTGGACCAGCACTACCACCTGGTGATCGGCAACCCGGATGCCGGTCGCAACTCGATCTTGCTGCCGGTGGTGGTCAACGGCAATACGGTGGGCTGGATGGCCATGCTGCCCTTCCAGCAAGCCATTGCCGCTGGCGATGTGCGGTTTTTCAATGCCCAGTTGCAACTGTGGTGGCAGATCGGCGTGTTCTCCGTCATCGTGGCGGCGCTGCTGGCCGGCTGGCTGGCGCGCACGCTGTTGCGCCGGTTGTATGGCTTGACCAACGCCACCCACCAGCTGGCCACCGGCAATTACACCAGCCGCGTGGTGGATAAATCACGCGATGAAATCGGCGCGCTGGCCCGCGACTTCAACCAGCTGGCGCAGGCGCTGGAACACACCGAGCGCTCACGCCGCAATTTCATGGCCGACATCTCGCACGAACTGCGCACCCCGCTGGCGGTGATGCGGGCCGAGGTCGAAGCCATGCAGGATGGCATTCGCCCCATGGATCACAGCACGCTGCAATCGGTCGCCGCGCAGATCAACCAGCTGGGCAAACTGGTCGACGATCTGCACGATCTGTCGCTGACCGATGTCGGCGCCCTGACCTACCGGCGCGAGCAACTGGATATCGGCGTCCTGCTGGAAAGCACCCTGCAGCCCTTCCACGGGCGCTTTGCCCAAGCCGGCCTGCAACTGACCTGGCAGCTGGATTTTTCTGATCGGCATATCTACGGAGATGAACGCCGTTTGCAGCAATTGTTTGGCAATTTACTGGAGAACGCCTTGCGTTATACCGATGCCGGCGGCCGGGTTGAAGTACGCGGCTGGCAAGAAAAGGGCCGGCTGCTGGTGACGCTGGATGACAGCACGCCCGGCGTGGACCCGGACAAACTGCCACGCTTGTTCGAGCGCTTTTACCGGGCCGAAAGCTCACGCAACCGCAATAGCGGCGGCAGCGGGCTGGGGCTGGCCATTTGCCGCAACATCGTGGAAGCCCATGACGGCCGGATCGAGGCCCGCGCCTCTGCGCTGGGTGGCCTGCACGTCACGCTGTCGCTGCCGGAGGCCGCATGAGCGAAGGCAAAATCCTGATCGTCGAAGATGAACCCAGCTTGTCCGCCATCTTGCGCGACTACCTTCAAGCCGCCGGTTATACCTGCCAGCAAGTATTTGATGGCAGCCTGGCCGTCACGCAGTTCAAGGCGCTGGCCCCCGATCTGGTCTTGCTGGACCTGACCTTGCCCGGCAAGGACGGCATCGAAATCTGCCGCGATCTGCGCGCGTTTTCTGACGCGCCCATCATCATGGTCACCGCGCGGGTGGAAGAGGTAGACCGGCTGCTGGGGCTGGAAACAGGCGCGGATGACTATGTCTGCAAACCCTACAGCCCGCGGGAGGTGGTCGCCCGGGTCAAGGCCGTGTTGCGGCGCCATCACCGCACGCCGGGGGATGCGGTCGCGGCCGGGCTAAGTCTGGATGACGCGGCCGGCCGCGCCAGCCTGTTCGGGCAGGATCTGGGGCTGACCCAGGTCGAGTTCCGCCTGCTGCGCACGCTGGCGGCAGAGCCCGGGCGCATTTATTCGCGCGATCAGTTGATGGATCATCTTTATCTGGACCGGCGCGTGGTGACCGACCGCGCCGTAGACAGTCACATCAAAAACCTGCGCCGCAAAATGGGTGAATCCGGCGATGCCTGGATTCACTCGGTCTACGGCGCCGGTTATCGCTTCGAGAGCTGATTGCGCGCCGGGCCGCCCGCCACGCTTGAATACCCGTCATCCAGCGTTTTCAGAAAAGCCACAATGTCGCGGATTTGGGCATCATTCAGCACCGGTTTTGCCGGGCCGTGGTTGAACGGCGGGTCGGTGTGATCCACGTTGGCGCGGTAAGCCACGGGCAGATCGTTGTATAGATCAACCTTGCCATTGGCGGCACGGGGAAACCATTTGCCGGCCTTGCTATCGCGCTCGCTGTAAAAGCGCACCGCATCATCCAGGGTATGAAACACCCCGTTATGAAAGAACACCGTGCGGCCCGCGACGTTGCGCAGCGTCGGCGTTTTGAACATGCCGCAGTACTGCGTTTCCTTGCGCATGTCGGTGCGCACGGGGCCGCATAAACCCATATCGAAATACGCCGGGTTCTGATTGGCCGGGATCTCTTTGTTGCGCGGCAAGCCCAGCGCCACAAAGGAATAATCGGTAAACGCAGCGGGGCGGCCGCCCGGCCCGGGCGAGGCAACGTGACATTGCGCGCAGTTGCCTTTGTCCGGATCGCTGAACGCCGTCAGGCCGCGCAATTCAGCCGGGCTGAACGTGGCATGGCCCGACATCACCGCATCAAACTTGCTGGTAAACGGATGAAAAGCCGGGTCTTCGGTTTCAAACGCCTCCAGCGCCTCGCCCGCGTGGACAAACGCCCTGGCCGGATCGGCCCAGACATTGGCGCCATACACTTTGGCAAAGGTACCGGCATACGGGGCGCGGCGCAGTTTGGCGACAACGGCCTCGCGGCTGGCATTGGCCATTTCATCCGGGTTGAGCATGGGCATGGCCATTTGCTCACGCAGTGAGGACATGGCGCCATCGCGCATGAAGCCACCGGTCGGGCCTTCATCGTCGCTGTCTTCCGAGGCCGGCACGTAGTAATGGCGGGTAAACAGCGGGGTAAAGGTGAGATAACGCAGCGACGGCACAGCGCGCGCGCCCGCATGTTTCATGTCCACGCCACCAGGCTGGACCGCCAGACCATTGGCCGGGCCGAAAGCGTGATCCGGACTGTGGCAGGTGGCGCACGACATCTGGCCAGAGCCGGACAAGGTGGCATCAAAGAAGATCTGCTTGCCCAGTTCAGCCGCCGGGCTGAGTTTGTCCGGCACCGCCGGATAACGTACCCAGATGGCCGATTTGGGGGCCGGGGTGGGCGCAGCGCCCGCGCCCGCGCACAACAACAGAAAACCCGCCGCAAGTGCGGCGGGTGCAAAGGTCTTCACAGTCATGGGTGCAGTTCAGGTGGATCAGAAGTTGAACATGGCCATCAAATCACCCACGGCCGTCTTGTTGGTCGGCAGATAGGCTTTTTGCGCTTGAACGGGGTTGGGCAGGCGGTCGCGACTGCGCTTGGAGAGCGGCGCCAGTTTCCAGTTACGCTCGATGAATTTCAGTACCGAGGCGTGATCGTAGTAGGTGTGATCGACCATGCCGGCGCGGGCATACGGCGACACCACCACCATCGGGATACGCGGGCCATCGCCAAAGAAATCCAGATTCTGGATCGGGCCGGTATCAAAGTGGCCGCCGCCTTCATCGGTGGTGATCAGGATGGCGGTATTGGCCCACAGCGCCGGGTTGGCCTTGACCTCATCCACAATGTGCTTCAGATAAGCCTCCAGGTCAGCCGGGGCCGAGTAGCCGGGGTGGCCGCTGGCCAGGTTCTTGGGCACCACATAAGACACGGCCGGCAGCGTGTTGCTGGCTACGTCATGGTCAAACGTGGTCAGGTTCACCAGGTTGGCCTTGAGCGCGGCGTTGGTCATGACTTTGGACGACGCCACCAGCGGATCGCCAATCACGTTGTACTGGGCGGCAATGGCCGACGGCGCAAACTGCGCCAGCAGGCCGGGGTTTGTAGCCACGTAGGCCAGGGCCTGGGATTGCGTCATGCCCTGCTGGGTCATCAGGTAAGAAACGGCCAGCAGCGTGCTCTCGGTGGTGACATCGGCCGCATCACGCCCGCCGGTGTACCACTTCCAGCTGACATTGGCGTTGGCCAGCGCCTCGGCAATGGTCGGCACGGTCTGCGGCGGGTAGTTGTAGTTGTTGGGGCCGATCGGGTTGGTGGTGCCGTCTGTGGCGTAGCCCGGGTTGTAGTTGTTCACCAGGTAATACTTGCCGGCGTCACAATTGCTGGCGATGCCCTTGGCCGTCAGCAGGGTCAGGATGGCCTGCACGCCAGGCTGGGTGGCATCGCCACAACCCACGTAAGAGCCGCCGGAATACCCGTCTTGCTGGTAGAAGTTGTCCGTACCCGCCAACGGGTTCGGGTTTTCGATCTGGCTGGACGGCGGTGTCGCCACGGTGCCGGCGTTGTTGAAGTACGGCATGTCCCCGGTCGCCACCTGGAAGAAGTTCATGCCCGTGCCGCCCATGACGGACTGGTGATAGTTGTCGCTGATGGCGTAGGTTCTGGCCAGCGTATTGAAGTACGGCGCATCACCGGCCGACATGTTCATGAAGCCCATCAGCTCGCCACCCTGGGCCGGATTGGACGGCGTGATGCCACTGGTATCGCCACCCTGACCGGTCTGCGCGGCCACCCACATGAACATGTCCAGCTTGCTGTTATCGCCGCCGGTTTGCTGCCACATCTGGAAGAACCGGTGGACCGGGTCACCGGTCGTTGCGCTCAGGCCCAGCTGGACGCCCAGCGCCGAAGAATCCGGTTGGGCGTACGGCACGTACTTGCTGATCTGGAACGGGCCATTGGGCAGGTTGGCCGGGAACCGCGTGTCCGCCACGCCACCGGCCGTGCTCAAGGACGAGAGATCAACAATGCCGATTTTCTCTGGCTGCAGCAGCGTTGCATAAGCACTGCCGCGGGTCGGGTTCAGCGTGTAGCTGGTCTGGGTGGTTCCTTTGTTCTGCGCGGCCAGGGCAAAGTTCGGGCCCGGCGTGCCATCGGCATTGACAATGCCTTGCGACAAGAGGTTTTTCACCGTCTGGTCAGAGGTCGTCTGGTACGTGCCAAACAAACCGTCAAAGGTCTGGTTTTCTGCCACGATCACGATCACGTGCTGGATCGGCGTGGTAGTCGCGCCCTTGCTGATGCTCTGCGCGGCCACAACCGGGCCATTGGCCAGCGGATTGGGCATTTTGCCGGTCAGCGGCAACTGCAGGGACTGATACGTGCTGGAACCATCTGCCGCCACGGTCTGGCCGCTGGCATCAATCCGCTGGCCGACGCTGATGGTGTTGTTGTGTACGGTGATGTGGGCAATATCAAAGAGCTTGTCCAGCGCGGAACCAATGCTGTAGCTGGCGCCAACGGGATCATTGACCGCGCTTGAGGGCACGCCCAGGGCGGTAAACAGCGGCTGCAGCACGGTATCGACGTCGGTCACCGCCTGCGCAATGCTGGCAGCCGACGGGTTGGCGGCAGACAACTGCGCGGCCGTCGGTGCGGCGGTCAGCGTCTGGCCCAGTGCGCGTTGCGTCACCAGCGTGGTGAGCGGGTTCAGGTTAGCGGTGGTGCTGCTGCCAGAGGCCACAATGGCCGACAACACGGCCGGCGAGCCATCGCTATCGTTCACCGGCACGGTCAGCACAAAGGGTGCCTTGCCGCCTTTGAAGCTGAGCGAGAAATTGCCGTTGGCATCGGTGGCCGCAGTCTGCAGCGTGGCGCCGGTGCTGTCTGTCAGCGTAACCGGCACACCGACCACGGCAACACCTTGCGCGGCCACACCAGAGAGGGTTTGCGATGCGGCCGGGGCAGAGGCCGAGGAAGAAGAATCGCTGCCACAGCCAGCCAGCGTCAGCAAGGCGGCGGTACAGGCGAGCGTCAGAATGGAGAGTTTCATGGGATTGGCGTCGTAGTTGGAATCGTTGTCGCCAATCAGACCTTGACCGCCGCCTGTACTGGCCGGCAGATAGTCACAACTTTATGTGTCACCCCCATGAACGGGATGTGTCATCGCAGTGAAGGATGCGTGACCCGCCGCGATGGCGCCCAGGCGGGGCATCAATCGCCCGCGTCGGCGCCTCTGTTGCTGTTTTTGATCAGATCCTGCAACACGGCCATGATCATGGCGGCGGTCATGCCGAACATCAAAATGCCGTTGCCGGTTTCCAGCGGGCCCAGGAGTTTCCAGGCGTTGCTCATGACATGATCGCCATACCCCAGCGAGGTGAAATTCACCGCCGAATGAAACACCGCGTCATACCAGTCAGTAAACTCACCCAGCCCGACAAACAAACAGCTCCACGCCAGAATCTGGATGAAATTGCCCATCATCAGCAAGACCATGGCCACCCCCAGCGCAACCAGCCCGCCCTGCATGAACCCGGCCCGGCCCTTTCTGGCGACACGCCGGAAGTAATAGCGCACGCACACCCCCATCATGGCCACTTGCGCCACCAGACACAGCAACATCATCGGCAGGCCGACCAGCAAGTTCATCAGCATGTTGATACTCCATTGCGCGGCCCCGCCGGATGAAAGCGGAGGCGGACACGTTCCAGCACATAAATGGCGGCCCAGGCATACAGCGCGACACCGGTAAACAAGGCCAGCCGGATCACCGCAGCGGTCAATACGTCTTTGCCACTGGCACTGTCCTGCACCGCGGGCCCCAGAAAAATCACCAGCGTGATCATGGCGTTCAGCCAGAACGACGGCGGGTGCCGGGTGGGCAAGATGCGATACAAACGCAGACCCAGCCAGCACAGCGCCAGGGTGATCCACAAGGTGTACATCCATAACGAGGGCCACAGGCTTAGCCCCAGCCAGGCCAGCAGCGCCAGCCCGGCGCCAAGCAGCGTTGAACCCAGCAACTCGCGGCCGGCGTCCCTGGCATTGAGCGAACCCGCCTGCTGGCCCAGCGTGGCGGTTTTCATGATGGCGGCCATGTACAACGCCGGGTTCTGCAGCGCCAGCAGCAAGACCGGCAACACAATCAGCACGCCGCGCACGGCCAGCCAGACCGCATCTTCGACACCTGGCTTGTGCGGCGCCGCTTTGGGCAACTGGCGCAGATCAGGCAAGAGCAGATGCATCAGCGTGCCGGACACCGCGCCCAGGATCACCCCGCCCGCCAGCGCATGCACCACTTGCAAGGCCAGCGCCTGACCTTGCACGCCAGCGACCGGGATCAAGGTAAAACTGACCAGCAACAGGCTCAGCAGCGGGTGCGATTGACGTGTGCCGATGAAAAAAATGGCAAACAACCCCAGCCCGATCAACAACAGCGCAGCGACCGCGTAGTTTTCCAGCAAGGGCACCAGCAACACGCCAGAGCCGATCAGCAGCATGAGCACGCCCGCCAGCACGACGCCCTTGCCCAGCGCAAGCGCCGGTCCCGGTTTACTCAGCAACAACAAGGCCATCAGCAACGACACATGCGGCACCGCAAAAGCCAGACCATACGCCGCCGCCAGCGCCAGCCCGCCGCCCAGCCCCAGGCGCAAGACCAGGCGACTGGGCTGATCAATCACCGGTTGCGGCAGCCGCAGGCTAGTAAACATAAGAGAGCTTGCTCATCAGGTGCAGATACAGCGCGCCCAGCGCATTCAACAAGCCGCCCTGCCCGGTAAAGACCATGACCTCGGCCTGACCGCCCACGCGCAAGCCATGAATCCGGCCTAGTTCCTCCGGCAAAAACTCGATCGCGACCGGAAAGCGCTGCGCCTGGCGCAACCAGTCCCGGTTGTTGTCGATGGTGGGCAGGCTCCCGGCCGGCGTGGCTTTGCCGGCGCTCACGCCATTGCCAATGCTGCGCACCCGGCCCTTGAGCACTTCGCCGGGCATGACATCAAGCACGATGCCTACCTCATCGCCCACTTTGACGTGCCCCAGATTGTTTTCCGTCATCTCGGCGCTGATCCACAAGTCATGAATGGCAATGAGCGTCATGGTGGGCGCACCGGCCTTGGCAGACTGGCCGGTATCCGTCTGCAGATCAGTCACCAGACCGCGCGAGGGCGCGTAGACCGTGGTTTGTTGCAGATCCAGTTCTGCCCTGGTGACGGCAGAACGGGCACTGGCGATTTTGGCATTCACGTTTTCATCGCCACCCATGTTTTCTTGCGCGCGGACCACCTCTGCCGCTGCAGCCACGGTCTTGGCCCGGGCTTGCTCACGCGCGGCCTGCGCGGTTTCCAGCCGCCGCACCGAGATCGCCCCCGGGTCTTCGGCGTACAAGGACTCCTGGCGATGCGCGTCTTGCTCTGCCTGCAACTGGTTGGCCTGCGCCGCGCGCAGCGAGGCTTTGGCCGAGGCCACCCCGGCGGCGCCGGCAGACACGCCTTTGCGCGCTGACTCCAGATCCGCATTGGCTTTATCAAGCGCAATGCGGTACTCGCTCTGATCCAGTTCAAACAGCGGCTGGTTTTTCTGGACGTCGTCGTTGTTTTTCACCAGCACCTTTTTGACGATGCCCGCTACTTCCGGCGCAACCGGCACCACAAACGCCTGCACCCGCGCCTGCGACGTATAAGGGGTGATGCGGTCGGCCGCAAAATACCAGACCAGGCTGAGCGCAATCAGCAGCAGCAACAGCCACTGCATGACGCGGGCCGCGCGGCCGGGCGGGGGCGCCGCCGTAGCGGGTGAAGGGGCAGATTCGCTCATGGTTTTCCCGTCATGAAATCCTGGTCAGAAGCAGGCAATGGCGCGTCCAGCAAGTCGCCCCAACTGGTCCGCTCCTTCATGGTTTTCAGGGTGGCGTCGTCCAGCAACGGTTGCGGGCGCGCCACTTGCCAGGCGCCGCCCATGGCTTTGTAAACCGCAATCAGGTTGGCCACGACATCGCCCTGATTGGTGACCACCCGCTCTTGCTGGCTGAACAGCGCCCGCTGCGCATCAAGCACGCGTTCAAAATCCGCCATGCCTTCGCGATACTGGATATTGGCGATCGCCAGCGCGCGTCGGGCGGCAATCTCGCCTTCATTCAGCAACGCAATCTGCTCCAGACTTTTGGCGTAAGAGACCGCGGCATCGTCCACCTCCCGCGCGGCCTGCAAGACGCTGTCCTGATATAACTCCGCCAGCGCCTGAAAGCGCGCATCCTGCACGCGGACGTTATTGGTGATGCGGCCATAATCAAAAATATTCCAGGTCAGACTGGGGCCGAGACCCAATGTGGCCACCGTGGGTGACCCGGCAACAGAGGTGGCCGAGACCCCGAGCGAGCCCAGCAGCGTCAGCGAGGGATACAAATCTGCCTGCGCGACCCCGATCAGCGACGATTGGGCAATCAACTGCATTTCAGCCACGCGGACATCCGGCCGGCGGCGCAACAGGTCAGCCGGCAGATCGGCCACCATCAAGAGCCCGGCTTGCGGAATCGCGCCAGTGCCGGATGCCATTTCCGGCAAGGGGCCAGGGGGCCGCGCCAGCAAGCCGGCCAGCGCGTTTTGCGTGGTGCGCAAAGACGCTTCCAGCGCGGGGATACTGGCGACCGTACTCAGGTATTGGGTCTTGGCCTGTTGCAGATCAAGTTCAGACTCGTTCCCGCTTTGGAACAAGTGCGTGGTGATTTCCAGGCTGCGTTTCTGGATGTCCGCATTGGCATGCACAATCTGCAGCCGCGACTCCAGCGTGCGTATCGCCGCGTAGACCGTGGCGGTTTGCGTTACCAGCAGAATGCGCACGTCGTCATAGCTATCGAGCGAGGCGAGGTAACTGGCGTCCGCCGCTTCAATCCCCCGCTGAAAGCGCCCCCAGAAATCCAGCTCCCACCCCGCATTGAGGCCGACGCTGTAACTGATTTGCGACGACGTGGCGCCACCAGACGGACGCGTCGCGGTATAGAGCGCACTGCCAGTGGCTTGCTGCACTTGCGGATAAAGATTGCTGCCGGCAATGGCCAGTTGTGCGCGCGCTTCCATCACCCGCAGGGCGGCGACCTTGCCTGAGTGGTTTTTGCGCAGGGCCTCTTCAATCAGCCCGTTGAGTACCGGATCGTTGAAGTGTTGCCACCATTGCGCCATGTCCGCTTGCTGCTGCGGGGCCAGCGCAAGGCTGCCGCTGTGCCAGTCAGGGGCAATTTCTGCGGCCGGCCGCACATAATCGGGCCCGACCACGGTGCAGGCCGACAGCCCGATGACCACCAGCAAAAGGCCACCACGCCGGGCGAACCTGGCCACGATGCCGGTCACTTAGTCTTGCCCGACGGGGTCAGTCTCTGTTGTCACCGCCAGCACGGCGTCTACCTCGGTCTCTGTCTGCATGGCCACCCAGTCCATAAAGATCTGGTAGCCCAAAGCCAGCATGACCGCGCCCACAAACATGCCCAGAATCCCGCCGGACACCATGCCGCCCAGCGCACCCATCAGCACCACGGGCATGGGGGCATCTACCCCGCGGCCCAGCATCAACGGTTTGAGCACATTGTCGACCGCGCCAGCCAGCAATAACAAAACAGAATAAAAAATGGCGAGCAGGGTCGAATAAGCGCCACTCATCCAGATATATGCAATGGCCGGCAAACTCACCAGCAAGGCGGGTAATTGGGCAATGCCCAGGATCAGCGCAATGATCGCCAGTACGCCCGCAAATGGAATCTGCGCCACCAGTAAAATCACGCCCAGCAAGGTGGCCTGAATAAAGGCAATCCCGATCACGCCTTGCGCTACGGCACGAATGGTTGCCGTAGATAACACCACAAATGCTTCGCCTTTTTCTGCCCCGCCAAAACGCCGGCCAATAGCCCGTGCGCTTTGATGGCCTTCATGCCCGAAAGCCATGATCACGCCGGCAATAATGAATGAAGCAAAAAACTTCAGCAGCCCGCCGCCAATACCGGCCACAAACCCCAGCGCCTTTCGGGCCAGATCGCCCATTTTGGGCTGGTAAGACTGGATCAGCCCGGGCAGGTCCGTCGCTGCCGCATACCATAATCCATGCACTTTCTTGCCAATAATGGGCCACGATTCCACCGAATCGGGCGGCAGCGGAATTGTCAGCGTATTGTTTTTGATCAGGTCAATCGAATTGGTAATTGCATCTGCAAGCGAACTGGATAAAAGCACCATGGGCACAAAGATCAGCACAATACCCAGGATGATAATCAGCGTGGCCGCCCTGCCCTGACTGCAACCGGTTTTTCTGACCACCATCTGATGCAATGGAAACAGCGTTACCGCCAGAATGACCGCCCATAACATCAGCGTCATGAACGGGCCAAAAATCTGATAACAAAACGCCGCCAGTGCCGCAATCAAACCGGCCTGGATAAATACATCAAGCAAGCGGCGCGACAGTACGCTTTGCACCTGGGCAGTAATAAGCATGATGGTTGATCCAGAAAGATCAATACGTTGCGGGCTGACCAGAACAACACACGCTATCCATGCAGCATGGTGATGCGCCGGGCCTGGGCATTGCAGGAATGTGCTGACTACAGACTAGAAGGGGAATGGCGGTTATTCCAGGTGCCTTCGTCCCTGCACGTGGCCGGTTGCGGCGGGCCGCCAGAATAAAAAAACCGCCCGAGCGCATCGGGCGGTTTTTCTGGAACACGCTGTACTGCAACAGCGCTGGTTACAGGCCTGGCGAACCGATCGAGCCTGAATCGCCCGGCTCCTGGAAGGCATTCAGCGAACCATTCACCGCAGCCACATAGTTAGGCGAACTGATCGAGACGGTATCCCACACGGCAGACACCTTGGCGGTGCCGCCGGTAAAGACCGCACCCGCATGGTTGCTGGCGGCCACCAGTGTTGCGTTGGCACCGGCCACGGTCGGGATCGCCTTCAGCGTGCCGTCGCCTTGCGTGGCACTGATCGGCGCACCGTAGTTCACGGCAGCAACCACATTGCCGTTGGCGTCGTACACGATCACCGCGTCGCCCTTGCCCAGACCGATCAGATTGGCCGGGTCCTGGTTGACGTTCCACATGGCCACCACCGGCACCGACGAGCCCAGACCCCAGGTGTTACGGAAGGCGGTTTCGCCCGTGCCCGGTACGCCAGAGACCACGACCAGACGCTGGCCTGCCGCCAGAGTCGTGCCTGCGGTAAAGGCCGCGGTGTTGTTGGCGTCGTTGACGTCGGCGTGGTTGTCGCCCCATTTCCAGCCGGTCAGGTCAATGGCCGAGCTGCCGTAGTTGTAGATCTCGAAGAAATCCTGGCCGCCGGTGGCGTTGGAGTTCACTTCGGTAATCAATACGGTCGGGGCCGGTGCGCCGGCAGCGGCGGTGGTAAAGCTCTGCGAGGTGCCGGCATAGGCGTTGCCATACAGATCGGTGATCACGCCGCTGGCCAGTTGCACGGTATAGCGGGAGCTATCCTGCAACGGCGAGGTCAGGGTGATGGTCACGCGGCCACCGTTGAATTTGACCTGCGTTGCATCGTTGATCGACACAGTACGGGTATCCGAACCGTTGCTGATCACGATATTGCCGCTGCCTGCCTGGACGATCTCGCTGAACTGCATGGAGAAATGGCTGCCGATGATGCCGGTTGCGCCATTGACCGGTGCAGTGCTGGTCAGGGTCGGGGCGGTCTGGTCCACCGTACCGACGGTGGTGAACGCGAATGTACCCGCGTCAGTCACCGCCGCAGTGTTGGCTCCGGCGGTCGTCTTGATCACACCGGACTGGTAGGTGATGTTGTACGTGGTACCGGCCACCATATAGAACTTGGGATGCACCTTCATCACGCTGCCGCTGAAGGTGACTTGCGTGGGGTCGGTCACGGCGATCGTGCGGGTATCGCCCGCGCCATTGCTCAGCACCAGGTTACCGGTGCCGGCTTTCACCGCCTGATCAAACGTCAGGTACAGATTACTGCCAATGCCCACGGCCGCCTTGCTGGTGGTCGGCTTGAAAATGGTCAGGCCAGGCAGGCTGGGGCCGGCGGCCTGTTCGCCCACCGCGTAGATGGTGCCGTCCGGCGCCATGGTTACGCCTTCGTTCTGGGCCGTGGCGCTCATGTACAGGCTGCTGAGCATGTTGCCAGCGCGATCCATCTTCACGATGCGGCCATCCGGTGCACCAATGATGACGACGTTATCGTAATCCGGTGCGCTGGCCGGCACGATGTTCGAAACCGAGAACACATCGTTGAAAGCCGAGAGCCCGGTTTTGGCAGCATCAAACAGCACCGGCGGATTGTCGGTGGTCGGCAGGATGGCCGAGCCATCCGGCGCGGTAGCAGAACCCGTGGCAAAGTTGATTGCGGCCTGGAAAATGCTGGTCGGCTGCGACTGGCGCACGGCGACATAGCCGCCGGTTTTGGTATCAAAGGTCACACCTTCGATCCCCACATTGGACACCGTCGTACCCAGTTTGACCGCTTGCACGTCGGTGCGATGCAGCGTGCCACCGGCAGTGTAGGTAAACAGGTTTACCTGGCGCAGGCGTTCTTCCACCAGTACAAACTTGCCGTTGCCAACATAGGTAATGCCTTCGGTATCCTGGAAATCGCCGGCGTTAAGCGTCATGGAATCGATGACATGGCCATCCAGTTTGGAGACCTGCACCACGGCCGTGCCGCCATCACCGATCACAAACAGCGAATCCGTGTCCTTGTCATAGGTCACGCCAGAGGCTTCTGCGTTAAGCAGGTTGGCACCGGTGCCCACTTGCAGGGCGTAGCTGGCGGTTTGCGTATAGTTGTTCAGATCCCAGGTGCTTTGCGGATCAGTAAACGTCAGCGCCGGGACTTTGCTATCAACCGGCAGGCTGCCGCTGTCTGTGGGCGCACTGGTGCTGCTGCTACCGCTACCGCCGCCACATGCGGCAAGGCTGGCTGCCAGCACCGCCGGGATCAGGAAATTGAGATTTTTTTTCACGATGCTCTTTGGAGAGTGAGAGTTTTTATACGCAATCGCGACGTGATCGGCCTGGTGTTCTTGTCGGTGCCGAACCAGTGGCGGTTGATCGATGTTCATGACCGGATCGAACCGGTTACTGCCTCGTGGGCAAGTAACACACCTGTTACGGGTATCAGCAGGCGCCGCAGCCATGAGTTGTGCGCGGCGGATTGTGGCAGCGGCAAATGTACATACCGTGACAATCTGGTTACTTTACGAACCATTTACATACCCGCAATACGGCGGCCCGCAGGCGGCGCCAGAAACAAAAAAGCCCGGCAAGCACATGCTTGCCGGGCCGTTTGAACCGCACCGGGCCGGGTTAATCCGCCAGCCAGCCACCATGAAAACCGAAAGGCACCCGCACCGGCAGGTGGATGGTGGCAACGGGCGCGCCGGTAAAGTCTTGCGCATCCAGGATGACCACGTCGCTCAGATCCCGGTTGGCATCGTAGACGCTGGACATGATCCAGCCGTCGTCCTCAGCCACCGCGCCCGCCCGGGGCACAAACACGGGTTCAGACGTCATCCGGCCCGGGCCGTAGTCATGCTCCAGCGTGGTGCCGCGCTGCATGTCGTGCTTTCTGGCCGGGCCAAAGCTGAGCTGTTTGCCCCAGTGCGCCGTCCAGGCATAGCGGTAAGGCTGCCCTTCAAAGCGCGCGTTGATGCGCGGGAACTCGCTACCGCGTTCGTCCACCACGGTTTCGCGCAACTGGCCGCTGCGGCGATCCAGTGTCCAGCGGACCAGAATGCCTTCGCCTTCGCCGGGGCCGTGATGGTCGTGCACAAACACGCGCAGGTGCCGGACCAGATCAATCATCGTGCAATCGCCCTCATCCCAGGCGTTGACGAAATGAAAAACAAAACAGCGCGGCGCAGTAAACCATTGCAGGCGTGACTGATCGCCATCGCGCGGCAGTAGCCCGATTCTGGCATCGCGGCGGTCATCCCACAGCCAGGGAAACCCGGCCCGTGCCCGCGTTGGCTGAAAGGTGACCGGTAAATCCGGAACCACCACAAACGACGCCGTGATGGCCGTGTCATGCACCAGCGGAATATGGGGCAAATCAATGCGGGACCGGGTGCTCGCGCGGCCATCGGGCCCTACCACCACATAGCGCACCGGCTCGCCCGGTTCATAGGTCAGCCCATGCAACTCGCCGGTCAGCGGGTCAAACCGGCTATGCGCGCTAAAGCCCGCTTCCAGTGTCCCGTCAAAATCCGAGCGCGCCACGCTTTCCAGATGGTCATCCAGCTCCACCGGCAGCGCGCCCGCCTCCACCACCGCGTACAACTTGCCGCCCACCCGCGCAAAATTGGTGTTTACATGGCCAGCACGCTGCTGCGGCGCCGGGCCAGGAATCGGCGCCAACCCCAGCGTGGCTGCTGCCATGCAGTCCTTGATAAAACGGCTGCGATACCACTGCGCCTTGCCATCACGCAGGTACAGGCCATGCGCCATGCCGGTTGCGTCAAACCAGTGATAGCGCGTGACATCGGGCGCCGTAACCGGGTTGGGGCCAATCCGCAAAAAACGGCCGCGCAGTTCTTGCGGAATGCGGCCGGTGACCGGCAGGTCAAACGCCGTGGTTTCGGTCTTGACCGGCGCAAAGTTGCCCGCCAGATAAGGCAGGCCAGAGACAGAATCAGTCATGGCTTCATCGTTCATGGGCCTGGCAACACCTGTGGTGATCGGGTGGGGATACGCCCCGCGCCAGCGCTACGCGGCGGGACGGCTACGGGAGTATTGGCACACGGTGGCCCGATCGCCACCGCCAGACGCACGCCGCAGATCAACAGGGCAAGGGCGGCAACGGGCAACCGGTACGCCGACCCGCCATGCCCCGGGCATAGGCTTTATCTGATTTTTTCGAATTTGTTCTATATTTGGCCCCCGCCCCGCCGCCGTACGATGCGATCCAGATAGCAGATTGAATGAAACGGCCGCGCTACCTGATCAAGGCAACGGCCCCACTGGAGAACACATCATGATCCGGGTTTTGGTTGCGGATGATCATCCGCTGGTACGGCTGGGCATCAAGGGTGAACTGGCAACAGAGCCCAATGTCGCCGTGGTCGCAGAAGCGCAGGATTCAACCGGCATTGTGGCGGCGCTGGCCACCGGCGGCGTGGACGTGCTGGTCACCGATTACGCCATGCCCAACGGCCAGATTGGTGACGGCATCCGCATGCTGAGCTACCTGAAGCGCCATTATCCGGCACTGAAAATTGTGGTCGTGACCGTGCTGGAAAACGTGGCCCTGATCAGAAGCATGAAAAAGCTGGGCGTGGACGGCATCATCGGCAAAAGCGACATTGGCAGCAGCATTGCCAACGCCTTGCGCCATGCCGTATCAGGGCATGTCTATCTGTCGGAGTCTGTCCGCAATCTGGAGCGCGACTTTGTACCGACGCGCGTAGCCACCGGTGCCAGCCCCAAGGAAATTGAAGTGCTGACCTACCTGGCCCGCGGTGCCAGCATTATCGAAATTGCGAAGGCATTTAACCGCAGCGCCAAGACCATCAGCACACAAAAGCGCTCGGCCATGGTCAAGCTTGGCCTGAAAAACGATGCCGAATTGTTCCGCTATATCGCCCAGGCCGGCCTTGTGAACCGCGGCAGCGACGCGCTCGGGGCAAGATGAAGAAAGCATTGCGCCAGGCGCAGCAGCAAATCCCGCATGACCCGGCCAGCTGTCGCTGCGCCGGGAGGCGGGCGATTGCGCCGCGGCCGTCCGCAAACGGGTTTTCTCCAGGTTTGATTTGATGGCATTCATGGCCGCGTTGTTCTTGCCGCCAGGATCAGCGCCAACGTCGCTCAGCACAGCCAATGCGCAATCCGGCCCGTTATTCGGAGAGCGATCAGACAAGCTGTCAGTTGTTGCAGGTGAAACCGTTTTACCCCGGGGTATATAAAACATGCACTGCAGCGCCAGTGTTTAACGCTGGCTAAAAACCCGCCATTTCACATTGCAAATGGCCACCTCCAGCCCGGGAATCCGCTCATGAGTGTTTCATATATCCCCACCACAGGCGGTTCAACGCTAAGCCTTGGGCAAACCACGCCGCGCATTGATGCATCGAACACGCTGACGGGCGTTAACCCCCAGATTGCGCCACAACACGATTACATCGCGGATTTCGAAAACGATATGGTCAATATCACCCGGCCAGCAGCCAATCGGGCCAATACCGCGATCCAGACCATTTACGACCAACTCACCCGGGTACAAGCCAATTTGGCGCAGCAACATCCACAGATCGCAAACAGCAACTGGGATGTCGTACTGCAAGATGGCAAACTCAAAGTCACTGGCAAGCTGTCGGACTCTGATCGCGCCTGGCTGGAAAACGCATTGAATGCCAACACCGATCTGGTCAACGCGGCCAGGTCGTATAGCAGTGCCATCGTGACCTACTTCCAGGGCACACCCGACCACCAGCAAGTCCCTTCGCTGATGGGACAGGACGGCCGCGCGTACGACTCCGCGCATCCGTTGCTATGGCTTCAATCACGTCACTCAAACCATCAAGGATGTCCTTGGAGTCGTTCCATTTTTGCTGAAACATTTCCGCTCAGTACATCACGTTATTGATGGTTAGTCACCAATGTGATCGTTCCAGATATCCAACGGCCGGGCCAGGGAACGGGAATTCGGCGTGAGGTTGAACTGGTCGACCACATACTTGTGCAGCAGATACACCAGTGTTTTGAACCGGAGGACTGCATCTTTTGCCGGATCGTAACCAAATCGTTTCTGGTAGATCGCAAAGGTTTTACCTGGCAGTGACTCCAGGAAAGTCGTTTCAAGATTGCCGAAGAAACGCTCGATGCCAGCCTTGAACGTTGGTTTCCGGGGTGGGCACAGAATGAGACGGGAGCCCAGACCAGTGATGGCCAGGCGCAGGTTTGTCGAGATGAATTCCTTGGCCCGGTCTGCCACGTAATGCTGACCGAAGCCGGCGCAGGGCCACTCATTGTCCAGCAGCCCATCCCAGATCGAGATATAGCCATGGGCCAGGACCGAATGTCTCAACGCGCCATAAACAGCCTCTAGTCCCCCCTGGTTAAAGCTGACGTAAAAACCCAGGACCACCCCGGTAAAACGGTCCTTGATGGTCGTAAGCCATGGACGTCCGAGCGGCAGCCACGCGGCATCCGTGCGCGGTTGGGTCTTGATGTGTGAGATGTCCTGGCACAATGCCAGAATGGCTTCGGTGTTCTCTTCGAGCAGAGACTCAAAAGCCAATGATTCGCCGGTTCGGCGATCTGAAGCGACGCCGACTGCGCGATGCACGACAGTTTTAACAAGGTCACGGGCGGGTTTAGCCGCCGACCGAGATTTGGATTTTCTGGACACGATCGTTCTCCTCGCCTGCCAGCCATTTGAACTGGCAGGCGCGATACGTCGAAGCACCCGTCATCGGGCAACTTCGTGTTGCGGTTTGGGAGAAAAGCCTTGACCGCGGCAAGTGACCAGGTATACTGACGAGCGACTCTACTCGTAGTAACAGTGGTTCACCTTCCGGTGTTCTTGCTGCGGAGCAAAGACAATCCTCCTGCTAGAGGTTTGTACTGCTTCAAAATTGGTATGTAGTCGTTACGCCTCCTTGTCTGCTCGGACGCAGAAGTGGTGGTTAATGGATACAGACATGCCTCAGTCGTCTGGTAAACGTCTGATAGCATGTTTTACATACTTTCTTGCAAAACCTTCGCAATTCAGTTGCGAGGGTTTTTTGCATTTCAGTGCCTTGTTTTCAACCTGCACCGAGCAGGCGATTGCGAGGCCACTTCGGTTTCGGCGGCACAAACCGCGCGCCAAAAACAAAAAACGGCAGCTCCGAAGCGTGTACATCGCCGTGATGTCAGAAAACTTCATGGGCCCCTGTATTCCCCATGACTGCCATCAGCAAAATGTACCCATACCCCAAAGCTGCCGTTCGTGTCATTCCGACAGCGAGCCATCTCGGCTCAACAAGCGATCTACTCTACCGTAAATTTCCCGAAAAAAAAGACCCGTCGGGTCAATTAGCATTTGATTTTGTCATCAAATGCTCATGGTCTTTTTTTGCACGGCAGTTGGCACTACGATAAATACGTAGTGCCAACTGCCGTGCACCTCTCAAAAGTTCCTGTCTCAAAAATACACCGACTCCAGTTTCGTGAGCGAACTCCAGAATTCAACGGACGACGACAGCAGCCTGTCGTCGGTCATTCCCTCCTGAATTTCCTTTCCTTTAAAATCAATGAGTTGCCAAACTTCAGATTTTTGTCTCGCCCGTTATGCGTCATTTAATTCTGAAGTTTTCCGTGTTTCGGTCATTAGAAACTGGATTTTTCTAACCTACTGCTTTGCATGGATTTTTCCTGGCAAGCGTCAAAGCAAGATCTCCGAGCCGATCTGGTTGTATCAGCCCCGTCCCCTTTTTCCGCAACATCACACAGGCTCGTTAATGACTGCCTCGATCCGGTAGCCATCGGGGTCGATAATGAACGCCGCGTAGTAGCAAGACCCGTAGTGAGGCCGTAACCCGGGTAAACCATTGTCCCGGCCACCATGCGTTAACGCAGAGGCATGAAATTCATCGACCGCAGCACGCGAACCAGCCGCGAACGCCAGATGAAATCCCTCGCCAGGAATAGAGGCATATGCCGGCACCAGCTTGATGGCAAATTTATCACCGCCACCGGGATACCCATACCCTACCGCTGTGTCATCGGTCCAGGCTCGCACGTAACCCAATGACCGGAGCACAGCGTCATAAAAGGTAGCTGCCCGGTTGATATCTGAAACGGCAAATGAAAGATGGTGGAGCATTCGCCACTCTGTTTAGTTACTGTTGATGGTCAACCAATCTTGAAATGATTGCCCTGAAAGACCTGACAATCCGCCGACTCAATCGCACTCGAGAATAAACATCAGTTTATCGGGCCTCAGGCTTGACTGCCCGTCCTTTGGTTTTGTCTTGGGGGCGCAAACAGCACCGACGATGCCTGACCGGCCGCGCTCAATTCACTGTGAGTTGCTGATCTTGTCTCGTACCTGCATCAGCGCAAACCCCTGCAGGTTTAGCCCACACCACCAGTTTGGATCACCGACCTTCTGATCATGCTGCGCCAGCCCAATACCCGTGTCAGGCACCCTTGAGTGAAAATGTTTCATTCGTCATGAGTTTTGCGAAAAGTTACGCCAAATCATGGCCATAGTACGCAGAAGCAATTTCTGATAGCCATCAAAATCCATTCCATCGGCATTAGCGCCACGCTCAACGCAGTCTCAGATGCGCACTGGCGCTGGTTCTTCCATCCAGTGGACGGGCCTGTGACTAGCCCATTGCATTGAATATTAATTTTTACAGGAATTGAGGAATGCGATTTCTCAGGATCATCACGACACTTGTCTGTTTGTCTGCCTTGTTTGGTTGCGCAACGGGATCATCAATCGTTACTGGAAAAACAAGGCCCGCCGTAAGTCCTTCCCAAGTAAACATTTATCTCGATCCACCGTCCCAGTTTGAAACCATCGGCATCGTAGAGGCTTCCAGCGAGATCGAATTTTCAACGCAGGCGGCACAAGACCGGGCAATCAACGAGCTGAAATCCCAGGCCGCCAAATTAGGAGCCAACGGTGTTCTTCTCATGGGCGCTGAGAGCAAATCCGGAGATGCGTCCGGTTTTTACTCTGGTGGAGTGTTCTATGCGACCGCAAGTGAAAAGAAGGTCGTTCACGGAAAGGCAATATTTCTAACCAATGAGTAACCCTCAAGGTTATCTATGGTCATTTTCTGGTGAGCACCGCCCCATCTACGCGCGAACCCGACCTCCACTTTAAAGCGGGTCACCCCACTATGCTTGCCAAGGACCCAGCGATTTATTGAGTTTCTACGGGGCCGACTGGGCGACTAACTTTACTTACTTCAAACACATGCAATAGTTTATAACTTGGCCGTGTTAATTATAATGGCCATGTTTACCAAGCAGATGAGCAGCGATGGCGAAATCTCTCACATCAGAGTCAGGTGCCAAAGAACTGGAAAAACGGGTCGCCGAATTCTTCCGAAACTCTGGCTGGCTGGTCATCGATGATTTCCCCTCATTCAGCAATGAACCCGTTGGCTTGCTGATTCAACGGGAATTGGTCCGGTACAGTGTTGCGATCAAATCCCTCGCCGAGAGTCGACCGGATCGGGTGATCCCCCTTCTAGCACAAGCTATCCTGATTGCGACGACAAATGCGCGAAACAACATTGGGTCTCACCCACTTGCGGTCGTCTACGTTGAAAGTGCAACCCCATCGCTGGCGAGGGCAGTTGGCGCGTTCAGGGAGAAATACGCGTCCGATGTGTCTGTTGGGATCATCTCTGGAAACGGACTGAGGCAATTTCGGGGAGCGGGGCTTGAAGAACTAAACGCGGAACCCTTGGAGAGAAGGAAAAACAGCAATTCTTCAACCAGTACCCCCGTAAATCTGTTCTCAGACCTCAATCAGTGGATGCTGAAAATATTATTGGCGCCGGACATTGCAGTCAGCCAGCTACACGCGCCCCGACAAAAGTATCGAACCGGTGCTGAGTTGGCAGCTGCAGCACAAACATCCCAGATGAGCGCTTCCCGTTTCTTGCAGCAGCTTCGTAACGAAGGATTTCTGGATGAGTCCTCGCGATCAATCAATCTGGTGCGACGCCGTACACTGTTCCAGCGTTGGCAGGCGGCAACGATGAGGCCCTCACAAGAGCTGCCAATGAAATTCCGATTCCCGGGCAAGAGGGATGAGCAGATCAAGTCGCTATTTGCAAAACTGAAGAGTGAGGCCTGTCTGGGGTTCTTTGCTGCTGCGGATGCACTGAACCTGGGACACGTCATTGGAGTGCCACCTTATATTTACGTGCCCACACTGCCTCGCTCTGAAGACAGCGACTGGCGAGTGCTAAGGGTTGCATCAGCTATGGAACCGCCCGATGTCATCCTTCGGCAGGCATCCACCCCGAAGTCAATCTTCAGAGGGGCCATCCACCAAGATGGCGTGCATGTCGCAGATGTTCTTCAGGTCTGGCTGGACGTAGCAAACCACCCTTCACGAGGCACAGAACAAGCCGCTCTGATTTACGACAAGGTCATTCTCCCTCTTGAACGCAATGGGAAATGAGCGAACGAATTTAAATGGCTGGCAAGACTGGTTCTCACTCTCTCACCTAGCCGTCTCTACACAACTAGTGGGCAAGAAACGATAAGAGGTTAACGGGTGCAATTCATTGCAAATGGGCCTGATATCCCAGATGAGCTGTTACAAGCTCACGAAGATGGGCGCGTAGTTTTCTTTTGCGGAGCCGGAATTTCGTATCCGGCAGGATTGCCAGGATTCGGTGGACTGGTAGAAGCAATTTATAAGCTCACCGGCACCACCTTCAAACCTATTGAAAGCGAAGCTTTCAAAAGAGGGCAGTTTGATGCCACTCTTGATCTCCTTGAACGACGGCTGCCCGAGCAACGGTTAGGGATGCGTCGTGCATTGGCAGAGCGGCTCAAACCCAATCTACGGCTTAAAGGTGCTACAGATACGCATGCAGCCTTACTTCGGTTAGCGCGGGTTGGTACTTCGTTGCGGTTAGTGACTACGAACTTTGATCATCTGTTTCACGCAGCTGCAAAGCGCACAAAACAGGCATTTCAGACCTATTCAGCACCGATGCTACCCATCCCCAAAAAAAGTCGTTGGGACGGTGTGGTCTACCTACATGGACTCCTGGGCGACAAAGCTGATGACGTGGCACTAAACCGTTTGGTTGTCACAAGTGGTGATTTTGGTCTGGCATATCTTACTGAGCGTTGGGCATCTCGCTTTGTCAGCGAACTATTCAGGAACTACGTCGTATGCTTTGTCGGGTACAGCATTAACGATCCAGTTCTTCGCTACATGATGGATGCACTAGCGGCAGACCGCATGCAGGGAGAAACAACACCGGAAGCGTGGGCATTTGGTGACTGCAATCCTGGGCAGGAGAGTGAGAAAAAGATTGAATGGGAAGCCAAAGGGGTTACCCCAGTCCTCTATGAGGTACCCACTGCTTCACACGATCATTCCGCGCTTCACAAGACATTGCAAGCCTGGGCCGAAACCCATCAGAACGGGGTTTTGGGTAAAGAGCAGATTGTGGTGAACCATGCACTTGCCCGACCATCGGCTAGCAGTAAACAGGATGACTACGTGGGGCGGATGTTGTGGGCCATCGCAGATAAAACTGGATTGCCTGCTCAACGATTTGCAGAACTGAATCCCGCACCATCGCTGGACTGGTTTCTAGAGGCGTTCACGCAAGATCGCTTCAGGCATGCTGATCTTGTTCGCTTTGGTGTGCCCCCCGACGCCTCAGTGGATGACAAGCTCAAGTTCAGCCTAGTCCACCGGCCTTCTTCATATTCAGCGGCCCCTTATATGTCCTTGGTGTCGCGTATGGCAAACGCGCCTCGGTGGGACAACGTGATGTTTCATCTTGCGCGCTGGTTGCTGCGCCATTTGAACGACCACCGATTACTCATCTGGGTAGCCCAGCAGGGGGCGCAGTTGCCGGACCACTGGATCAACATGATCGAGTTCCAGTTCGGGAAAATTCTCAAGCTTGAAAATGAAGGCAAGGTTGCCGAACTGGCGGAAATTCGCGAGCAGGCACCTAATGCCATACCCAATCAGATCATGCGATCGCTCTGGCGGTTATTTCTCTGTGGCCGAATAAAGTCGACGGCATACTCACCGGATATTTATCGCTGGAAGGAACGTTTGAAGCGTGACGGGCTGACTACAACACTGCGGCTGGAATTTCGCGAAGTCCTTGCCCCAAAGCTGACTATCCGCGCGCCCTTCCGGTTGGTGGAGGAGCAAGACTCTTCAAGCGAACCGGGGAGGTTGAGACATCTTGTTGACTGGGAGCTCGTCCTGAACGCCGATCACGTAAAAGTGACGCTCTTCGACTCAGCAGATGCGGGCTGGGCAGATGCTCTTCCGGCGTTGCTTGATGACATTGAGCTCCTGCTGCGTGACGCACTGGATTTATTGCACGAACTGAACGAAGCGGATGAATTTCAGGATCGTTCTCATTGGGACTTGCCATCTATTAGCTCCCACTGGCAGAACCGTGACTTCAGGGAATGGGTGTGTCTAATCGAATTGTTACGCGATGCGTGGCTGCATGTTCTCGAAGAAAATCTTGCGCGAGCCCAGTCTGTAGCTTCGGGCTGGTTTGAGGTGCCCTATCCCACATTCAAACGTTTAGCACTGTTTGCAGCAAGCCAGGACAACTGCATTGCCGCAACAACGTGGAGCGGTTGGTTGTTGCGTGATACAGCTAAATGGCTGTGGGATGGGCAGACACAACGTGAGGTAATGCGTCTCTTGGTTCTGCAAGGAAAACATCTGTTCCAAGCAGATCAGGAAGCACTTGAGCAAGCCATTCTTGCTGGTCCACCACGCGACATGTTTGTCTCTGATCTCGAAGAAGATAGATGGCAACACATAAAAGACTCCACGATTTGGCTGAGGCTTGCAAAGCTACAACAAGGTGGTGTCGTCCTTGGGGGAGCCTCCTCTGCCTATCTCGATGCAATCACTGTTGAAAACCCGGAATGGAAGCTCACTGAGAATGAGCGTGAGGAATTTTCTACATGGATGAGTGGTACGGGTGACCCCGATTATGTGCAAGAAATCGACTTAGTTGTAACCCCCACCAAGCGCGGCCCACTCGTGGCGTGGCTCCAGCAAACTCGATCAGGAAACAGACCTTTCTACCAAGATACGTGGCGTCAGGTATGTCGCAACCATTTTTGTAATAGTCTTGCGGCGCTATGTGATCTTGGACGACAAGGGATATGGCCCGCTGGACGTTGGGGTGAAGCCCTGTATGCATGGGGTGAATATAGGCCTGCGCTTCGCCGCTGGCTTAGCGTTGCCCAAGTCCTCAGTCAAATGCCTAGTGAGGTGTTGGTGGAGTGTGCCCACGCAGTTACCTGGTGGGTTATGGCCGTTTCCAAAACCATAAAGAAACCAGAACATGAATTTCTCAAACTGTGTGAAAAACTGCTGACTTTTCAGTTTGCTGCTGATTCCACGATGACGACAAATGGTCAGCCGATAGACAAACCCGTGACGGAGGCACTCAATCACCCCATTGGACATATCACTCAGGCTTTGCTCAATGTATGGTTCACAAGTGAACCGAATGACCACGACCTGCTACCCGCTGAACTTAAGCCACTGCTCACTCAACTCTGCGATACCCGGGTAAAGCAATATAGGCATGGCCGTGTTTTGCTTGCTTCGAGGTTAATCGCATTTTTCCGAGTAGATCGTCCATGGACAGAAATTAACCTGTTACCGCTTTTTAGCTGGAGTTCAGACACCAAAGAAGCTAAATACGCGTGGGAGGGTTTCCTGTGGTCCCCTCGTTTGTATGCTCCCTTGCTCAACGCACTTAAACCTGACTTTCTGGCAGCTGCCGCTCGCTACGAATACTTGGGAGAGCATGCGCGGCAGTACGTTACTTTTCTGACCTATGCGGCGCTTGAACCGGTCCCCGGTTTTGCTGAAGAGGACTTCCGTGCCGCAGTGGAAGAACTACCACCCGAGGGATTGCTTCAGTGTGCACATGCGCTGACACAGGCGCTAGAAGGTGCAGGTGACCGCCATCAGGAGTATTGGAAGAATCGGATTCAACCATTCTGGAAGAATGTTTGGCCGAAATCCCGAGAACTTGTTTCTTCCAAAATCTCCGAAGCAATCGCGCGGCTGTGCATTGCTGCACGAACGGAGTTTCCTGTTGCAATCACGTTGCTAGGGGGGTGGCTGCGCCCGATTGAACATCCATATTACGTGATGCACCTTCTTGTGGGATCCGAGTTGTGTAAATCTTTCCCTGATAAAGCGCTGATTCTGTTGGACGCAATCATTGATGGACGAAGTTGGCCGCCGAGTGAGCTAGGTCCCTGCCTGCAATTGATTTCAGCAACCAACCCTGAGCTTGCAAAGGATGCTCGCTACCAACGGCTGCATGCGTTATCGAGACAAATGCTAGGTTAATACTGGAAGAAGCTAGCCATTAGGCTGATTTTCATGCAAATGCGACGGGCTGAATCCAACCTGCCTCTATGGCACTGGCTGGTTTCTTAAAGCCAACCAGTGTCACCCATGGATTACCTGACGTTAATCACGGCAGGGCAATCCACCCCCTGACAGCCTCTATACAAATCCATCAGCATGATGAGCGCACCTAAGACAAACGGTGCCTAGCGAGCAAAGTCGCCGAAGCCGCTCCAGCGTCAGGAGACGTGCTTTATGGACAACGTGGACAACGCTGCAAGGTGCTCCCAGGGTCCGAAGCGTCTACTTTGGCCGATAAGTAGTCGAACCCACAAAACTGCTAAGTGGTGGCAGCGGCAACACCATGTCCGGAATCCACGCGCGGTTTACGCAAGGCACAAAAAACAAGGCGGCCCGGTTACCCCAAACCCGCATCCTGATACAACGGCACGTTTGTGTAGCGGGTTAACGAGTCGCCGCAGCTGGGAGTGCCGCCAGACCGGCCAATAGTGCCTTGTGAAAGGCTTCCGGGTCTTGCATTTGTGGTGCATGCCCCAGGTCTGCAAATTCGACCAGCGTGGCATGTGGAATCTGCCGGGCGGCTGCTTTACCCAACTCCGGGTAACGGCCCAGCGTGGCGCGGATGGCTGGTGCGGCCAGGTCTTTGCCGATGGCAGTGGTGTCTTTCTGGCCAATCAGCAACAAGGTGGGCATACGCAGCTGCTCCAGTTCATAAACTACGGGCTGGGTGTAGATCATGTCGTACAGCAGGGCCGAGTTCCAGGCCACCCGTTCACGATCCGGGCCACGGTACATGCCGGCAAGCATCTGCACCCACGGCTCGTAGGCGGCCCGCCATTGACCCGCATAGTACGTGTTCTGCTCGTAATTACGAATACCTTCTGCGGAGGTTTTGAGTTCGCGCGCGTACCACTGGTCCACGGTGATGGTGGGAACGCCCTTCGCTTTCCAGTCCTCCAGCCCGATCGGATTGGCCAGTGCCAATTGCTCTACCCCGTCCGGGTACATTAATGCGTAGCGGATGGCCAGCATGCCGCCGGTGGAGTGGCCCAGCAGGGTAACCCGGTCAATGCCCAGCGAGGCCAGCAGGGCATGGGTATTGTTGGCCAGTTGCTGGAAAGAATACTGATAGTGCTCAGGCTTGCTGGATTTACAGAACCCGATCTGGTCCGGCGCAATCACCCGATAACCCGCCGCGGTCAGCGCCTTGATGCTGCCTTCCCAAGTTGCAGCACAGAAGTTTTTGCCGTGCAGTAGCACCACGGTGCGGCCATTGGGCGTGGCCGGTTTTACGTCCATATAGGCCATGCGCAATGGCACGCCCTGAGAGGTAAACCCGAACTGCTGCACCGGCGCCGGATAGTTAAAACCCTGAAGCTCTCCCCCGTAGACCGGAGCGTCTTGTGCAAATGCCGGCAAGCTCGCCGCGGCGTACAGGCAAAGAGCAATGGTCAGTAGCTTGAGTTTCATCGTGGTTGTCCGGCTTTGAATGATCGGGGGGGTCCGACCAGCTAGTACGCAGATGGTTCCACCCTGTGTATTCCGATGGTGTTGATCAATAGTTCCGGAGATACTGCGGTGGCATGCCGGTCCTGTTGCGTGATCCGCTCAGCTTCGTCGATAGGCAGAAAAAAAGCGCCTAGAGGCGCTTTTCCGGGGTCACGCCGAAAATGCATAGCTCGCCGTTCATTTGGTCAGAGATGATTTGTCTGCTTATCGGCCAAAGCAGTCGCTTAGTGCTCTCGGCAAAGCAGTCCGCTTTCGACCCGTTGCTGCCGCGCGCTTTGAAATAGCAGACCTTTACGATGATGTTTTGTGCTGGTTAGTGCACCAACAACTTCGTCACTTTTCTATCCTTGATCGAAGCTCAGGTAGTTCAGGTAGCTCCCAACAACCCAGACTACACACCAGCTGTTCACATTGCTTTCATCTGTGAAAAGGGGAGAGTTCTCAAGCGACACGCTATCCTGAAACACCTTTTTATTGGCGTTCACAAATTTACAGCAATCTGCACTTACGTCGCTCGGTGCTTCGCAATTGCTAACAAGCCATGCGAAGTCGTCGCCCCAATCTGGATTTGCAAGCGCTTCGGATGGGGGCTTTAAATTCAGCTTGGCAATAACTCGTGGCCAATCAGATGGAGTTAAGTTGCAACGGATCGCAAGCCTGTCATCAACGCCAATGCCTCCACTATAAAAATTCAAGGAGTAATCGAGTCCATTGATTTGAGGGGCGAAACCCAGAATGTTTTGGATGATGCGGACCACTTTGTTTTTATCTGCATCCGAACTTGTGTAGCGGTGGTCAATCCCGTCGTAGGGATGCATATCGGACTCCTCCATGTAGATGCCTACAGTTGTCATACGGGTCTGATTGTCCGCTTCGGGACGAAAGGCTCAACGGCCGCTTGTGGCCGACAGCGGCCAACCTGGCACATTGGCCTCAACGACTGCTTTGGCCGATTACCCGCCAGAGCCAGTACGCCATGCCTTGGTCGTTCGACTGATCAGTGCCCTGCCACTGAGAAGGTTATTTCCCGGCACTCAATGAGCTATAGTCCGCGTGTATATCCCGTTGCAGATGTCCTTGCCAACCGCTCAGCCAATCATGCCAAACCTTGAACGCCAGGTTGTTTATCTCGTAGATGACGACGAGCCCTTTCGAAACGGGCTGGACAGCCTTTTGCGGTCCGTTGGCCTTGAGGTCGCTTCGTTCTCGGCGCCAGGGGAGTTTCTCGCAGCCTACAATGCAGGCCACCCGAGCTGCCTTGTGCTGGATGTTCGGCTCAGTGGTGCCAGTGGTCTTGCTCTGCAGAAGGAAATTGCGGCCAGGGAAATGGATATTCCGATCATTTTCATGACAGGGCATGGCGATGTGGAAATGTCCGTGGCGGCAATGAAAGGTGGTGCTTTCGACTTTCTGCCCAAGCCGTTCCGTGAGCAGAACATGCTGGATGCGGTCAACGCCGCGCTCGCCAAGGATCAGGAACGCTTGCAACGCGAAAAGGGATTGTCGCCACTACGATATGGCTATAACTCACTCACCTCCCGAGAGCGGCAAGTCCTTGATCTGGTTTTGAGTGGACTGATGAACAAGCAAATCGCGTCAAAGATCCATCTCAGCGAGGTGACGGTGAAGGCTCATCGTGGTCAGATCATGAAGAAAATGGGCGCACGCAATATCGCTGATCTGGTGATCAAAGCCACCTCGATCGGTGTCTTTCCAACCCATTGAATGTTCCTAAGCGCTGGTTTCAGCGGTGAGCGGAAGGCGCACGCTGAACGTGGCGCCTTCGGTTTGTTCGTCCAGCACAATCGTTCCGCCATGGGCTTCGACAATGGTTCGGCACATCGACAACCCGATGCCCAGCCCTTCTGATTTCGTCGAATAAAACGGCGTGAAGATTCTTTCCCGATTCACAGGCGCGACGCCCGGTCCGTTGTCGGTGATCTGCAACAAGATGCCGTCACCCGCAATGAAGGACAGAAAGACACTAATGATCCTGCGCCGATCATGCACGGTAGAAAGAACATCAATCGCGTTGGCCAGCAAGTTGATGAGAACCTGCTGGATTTGAACCTGATCGATCAACGTGGCCGGGATGTTCTCTTCCAGCGAAAGCTGGATTGAAATCGAATGGGTTTGCACTTCCCGTCGCATCAGAGCCAGTGTTTCCTGCAGCAGTTCACCCAGATGGATCGAACTACGCTGGGGTTGCGAGCCCTTGATCAGGCCACGGGTCCTCCCGATGACCTGATTCGCCCGTTCCCCTTCCTGAACTACTCGCTGCAATGCGCTAACCACCTCCCCAAAGTCAGGTGTGTCTCTTTGCAGCCATCGCAAACCGGCTAACCCGTTTGCGATAATCGCGGCAAGGGGCTGATTGACTTCATGGGTAATCGATGCAGCCAATTGGCCCAACGTGTAAACACGCGTGGCTTGGGAGAGCTGGCTACGCGCAAGTTGCAATGCTTGCTCACGCAGTTCACGTTCGGTGATGTCAATCGTGGTGCCGATAAATCTCAACGTATCCGGTCCCGCAAGTTGCGGCTCGCCAATTGCCTGAAAATAGCGGACGTCTTCACGACCAAGGCTGCGAAACTGGATACGGAATCCGCGCTGATGCAGGGCAGCGTCATTGAGATTCTGTATCACAGCAGAGCGATCGTCATGATGGAGCCGCTCAAGAATGACCTCAAGAGGAATGGTACCTACAGCTTCGGCCTGTTCAATTCTGAGCATATGGGCCAATTCGGGTGAGCAGTCGACCTGCCCCGAGGTCACGTGCCAGATCCAGTGTGCTGTCCCGCCCACTCTCTGGGTCTGGGCCAGCACAGTTTCGTTTTCTCTGAGCGTCAACTCGATGCGTTTGCGCTGATGGTTTTCCTCTGAAGCGTCGGCGTAAAGCCTGGCAACTTCCATCGAAACCGCAGCCTGTGCGGCAATCATTTCAAGCACCGCCAATTTGCCCGGTGTGGGCAGTTTCGCAGGTTCGTGTTGCTCCAGATAAAGCACACCCAGTGAACGACCTTGCTTGATCAAGGGGATGCAGACGATGAACGAAGCGCCATGCGTGCGGAAATATTCTTCATCGGGAAAGCGAAGTTTGACTTCCGTCCCGTCAAAGACGACGGGATGTTGCTCCATGAGCATGCCGTGCCAGAAGGGGGTTGAAGGCGTTGCGCTTGCGGTGGTTCTAAATCCGGTTTCGGAGGAGAGATCACGCACCAGGGATGCGAGTACTTCGGGTTGCGTATTGCGGCGTACAAACAGGCCGAAGCTGGCCCCCGTATAGGTCAGCGTAGCGGCAAGCAGTTTCTCAATCAGTTGCTCCACCACAATCTCGCTCGACATGGCTCTGGTCGTCTCCGCCAGAAACTGGATGTCTTTATCGCGGAGCCGCGGGCCGGCTTGTCCAGCCAGATCTGTTCTGGAGAGCAGATGAACATTCTGTCGTTCCAGTTCGGCAGCCTTCGCCATTGCCCCCCAGCGGGACCAGGCTTGATGAGCCTGTTGTAGCCAGCCGCGCGAAATGCCGGTGAGCCCATGCTCCTGGCAATACCCCGCGGCGCGCTCCAGCACCAAGCCTTCATCATGAGCCAGCCCATAAATGCTGGAGGCCCGTATAGCAGCGTCATAGCGGGCGAGCGCTTCGAGCTGATTACCCTCAGCACGGGCCGCTTCGGCTAACAAGAGTTCGTGTTTGCCAGAAAACGTGGATTCACACGAATAGGCCCACCGGGACAACCGTTCGATGGCAACCTGCAGGCGTTCGGCCCGGCGGGTGACATGGGGACTTTTTTTATCTCGCAGCAAAGCGGCTGCGGTCAATCCCCCAAAGAAATGGTAGTCGCACATCTGAAAGAACCCGGGCAGTGACCAGGCTACTTTCTCCGCCTCCAGAAAGGCGGCCTCTGCTTCATCAAACTGCCCGGCCATACAGCGCAACCGGCCCTTCATCACCCAATACATGCAAACCAGGCTGGCGTTGGCGTTGCTGGTCAGTTTTTGTTCGAATCCCGCTTCTGCGAACACGGCATTATCCAGTGTTTGCGTGCCGGCCTCCGGGTCCGCCAGTGCATCAATAAACGCCAGCTGAATGGCCAGCATGTCTGCCAAATCACCAAAGCCGGCACGTACTACAAAAAGCTGTCCAGAGAGTGCAGCTTGCCGTACTTCGTCCAGCGGTGAGCCAATAGCCAGCATATTGGTCACGAGCAAACTGCGCGTTGTACAGGAAATATCAATTTCCCCGGACTCATCGGCCGCATCACGCGCCATTTTGATCACTTTAAGCGCCACATCGAGCGGCTGTGTCCACAGGCTGGCCATCTGCAGGCTGACAAGCGTTCTGGCTTTAACTGCATCGTAGCCCCGGGAGAACACCAGCTCCTTGGCGAGTACGCCGAAGCGATAGCCATCTTCGTAGCGGCCGAGCAGTTCGCCTATTGCAACGCCCAATGCACTAAAGGAATAGGCTGCCGTGGCATTGATGCCGCGATCAAGTGCCAGCTCAGCCATTTTGGCGATATGCAGCAGGAAAAGCCCCAGGCTGGTGTAAAAGCTGGGCAGCAGCAGGCTGGACAGCAAACTCATTGTTTGCGTGGCGTCGACGTCATTCAAGTCAGGCAATGAAACCAGAGACTCGATTTCACGGTTGCCCAATTTGGAAAATACCGCATCGAATGCTGCATGAATTTCCGCTTCATCCGGGTACTGAGACAGATCGACGCCGCAGTATTGGCGCAAGCAGGCCAGCGCGATTTGCGCGGCTTCGACATTGTTTGACTGCATCACGTTCAGGGTGACAGCAATCAGCGTTTTTTCGATGGTCCGTTCTTTCGAAAGATCCGGCTTCTCCAGGATGCCCAGCACATTCTGGCAAGCCTGGAGGTTGCCACGAGCCAGTTCACAACGCGCGGCTTCTACCAGTATCCGGGTGCGCAATGGATGGGCGATATCCGGATCGATTGGCCCAAGCAGCTGTTGCGCGCTATCCAGATAAAACACGGCAGCATCGAGCGCGCCGGTGACTTTGGCCAGTTGTGCTGCCTCAAAATTCTCTTGTGCTGCGTCAAGACGCAGGGACTCAGAGTCAAGCAACACCGCCGCCTTGTTCAAATGGGTGGCCAATTCAAATTGCCGGGCAACGACCGGCCTATCGAGCTTGATGGTTTCTGCAATTCGCAGATGACATTGCGCCCGTACTTCGGCATCCAGCATGGCGTACATGACTTCACGGATCCGGTCGTGCACAAAGAAATATTCTTCGCCCCGGTTCAGGATCAGCCCTGCCCGCAACGCGGGTAACAACTGCTCGTAAAGAACGGCCTCATCCAGTTTTGTGACCAGACCAAGACGCTTGTTTGTCGCGACATTGCCCATACAGGCAAACAAAGCGATGACACCCTGTGATGGCAAAGGCAGAGCATTCACCCGGAAACGAACCAGGGATGGGAGATCAGTGGTCTCGAGTGCGGCTAACAATTGCGCCGGTACCCATTCCCAACGCTGGCTGACGTAGTTTTTTGTGACAATGCGCTCATCCACTATTTTGCGGACAAGCTGAATGGCGAAAAGTGGATTGCCTGCTGCCTTGGTGTGAACAAAGTCGACAAGTTGTGTCACCTCATCCTGACCCGTTCCCAGAAAGTCATTCAGCAGGTTGCCGATTGCTTCTCGCGACAATGGCGACAGTGCAAGGACCTCAATATCAGCGGCATCATGACTGGCTGCCCGTACCCTTGCAGGCCAACCGGTCTCAAGCAGATTCTCCGTGTCCCGTGTTGCTCCGGCCAAAAACAGCCACTTGATCGGCCGATGCGTCATTGTCTCGGCCATGAACTCCAGCGTGGCAGTATCTGCCCATTGCAAATCATCGATAAACAGCAGCAACGGATTGGCCGGCCGCGCAAACACGCCAATGAATCGGGCCAGCGTGTCATGCCAGCGTGCCTTCACCCGTTCTGTGCTGACCTCCGGCGCCGGGGCGGGTTGACCCAGCAGCCAGGCCGCCTCGGGGATCGCATCTGTAATTAACCTTCCAAGCCCTCCGACGGCCTGCTGTGCTTCTATTTGCAGAAGCTCCGGACTCTCGCCCGACGTCTGCAGTCGTGAGATCAGGCTACCTGTTGCCTCCAGCAACGCTTGATAAGGTGAATCCAGTTTTTGCTGATCAAACTTGCCGCTGGCAAATCGCCAGGAGGTGCTTTTTCCGTCTGCACGCAGCGCTTCGATCAACGTCGACTTGCCTGAACCGGCAGCACCACTGATCAGCACTGCTGCGGAATCGCCCGTTTCCGCGACCCGCGCCATGTGCTCGAATAAGCGTGAGAACTCTCGTTTTCGTCCGTAAACACGAGGTGGCCGAAAGGCCAGGGCAGACCTGTCACGAATGCCAGTTTGCGCGATGGTTTGCGTGGCGGGCTCATTATCGAGCCCCTTCAGCGCGGCCAGAACACGGTAGAGGTCGGCCTGAATTGCAGATGCAGACGGATAACGGGCGTGGTGATCCGTGTGCAGCAGACGCGCGGTGATTTCGGCCAGCAATTCCAGCGCAAATCCATAAGGCTCAACAAGGGCTGGAGCAGGCTCAGTATGCCCCATCAGATGCTGCAGTATCTCGCCAAATGCGTAAATATCAGCAGCGTGATCCATATACCGGCCAGATCCCGGCATTTGTTCCGGAACCAGAAACCGCGGATTTGCCGCTGAACCACGCTCTCCTTGCATGAAACGGATCCGGGACGCGACACCGAAATCTGTAATCCATGCCGCACGCAAATCCACGCTGACAAAGAAGGTTTGAAGGCTCAAACCCGCATGCACAATGCCTTTGAGGTGCATACGCCGGATCGCTTCAATCACGCTGAGTGCAAGTACAAGCCGTTGTGTCAACCCAAGCGATGCGACCTGAATGCTGGCAAGCAGGTCACCCCCTGGATCACGCAGTAGCAATGCAGACGCATTGTCGTGGCGCGCGTGGCGCAGGGGGAGCACCGACCATTCCCGCTCAAGCATGGGTTCGAGCGCCATTTCATTTTCGAAACGCGCGTAGATATCCGGGGCAGGATTGATGGCTGTCGGGGTGACGACGAGAATCGGCTCGCCCGCTTCTGCAAGACCTCGCTTAACCGTGAGGTGGTCACTTCGTAGGGTGGCAAGACTAACGAATGAGCGGAGCATAGGCGCGGCAGTCATTTGCGCACACAGCCGGGTTCAGGAGTGTGCTGGTTCAGGGCCATTAACAGATCATCCACATCCCGGGCGCCATCAGACAGACGCCCATTGCCGGCGCGCCAGCGGAGCCGACAGGCTATGTACTGGCAGGCATGCCGGCCATTCCATTGTCATACAGTATCAACGTACAGTGAACCTGTACCAAGGTATAGCCCGCCAGTACCTTGGGCGTAGCAAAACCCGCCATCAGCCTGGTAGTTTTGAATTGCGTCAGAAATTATCTTTGACACAACGAAAAGCGATCCACCCGCCATCCAGATATTGAGTCTCACGTGTCCATAACAAAGCCCATTTGTGTAGTGGACGACGACGAAGCTGTCCGCGTTGCACTGTCCAGTTTTATTCGTTCATCCGGCTGGGCCGTTGAGACCTTCGATAGCGCAGCAGCCTTGCTTGCTTTCTCGGCGCGTCACGAGATTGCACTGCTCATTGCCGATATCCGGATGCCGGGCATGTCAGGGATCGAGATGTTTGACCAGTTGGTCAAGACCGGGAAACAACCACCGACATTGTTCGTTTCCTCTTACTGCACACCCGAGCATCAACGCCGGGTGGGCCAGTTGAAGGTTCTTGGCCTGATGCAAAAGCCGTTCAGTCTCAGCACTTTGTCTGAGCTGATCGTAAAAACATTGGGCGATCCGCCTGCTGCGGCCTAACCCCCAACGTAACGCCTTTTTTGAGCAATGAATGGCAACCCCATCCAAGACCGTTGGGGAGAAGCGTCGCAATACTCGATCCCGATTTTGAATGAACTGCGCAGGGCGGCGTTTTCAGGGTCCTGCATTTACTTTCAAGGAAAATGCAATGTCTCTCCCCATCATTGCCTTGGCATTAAGCGCGTTTGCCATCGGGACCACCGAGTTCGTCATCATGGGCATCTTGCCCGACGTGGCGCATTCGCTGTCCGTCTCCATCCCTTCTGCCGGCCTGCTGGTCAGCGGCTATGCCCTCGGTGTCGCGTTTGGCGCACCACTACTGGCCCTGTTGACCAGCCGCATGCCACATAAACTGGCGCTGCTGTTGCTGATGGGCATCTTCATTGTCGGCAATGTCCTTTGCGCCACTGCATCCAGCTACCAAAGCCTGATGGTCGCGCGGGTGATTACCTCATTCGCCCATGGTTCGTTCTTCGGGATCGGATCAGTGGTTGCGGCTTCGCTGGTGCCCAAGGACAAGCAAGCCAGCGCGGTTGCCATGATGTTTACCGGGCTGGCGCTTGCCAACGTGCTCGGCGTTCCACTCGGCACGTTTATTGGTCAATCACATGGATGGCGGGTGGCATTCTGGGCCGTTGCGGTTGCCGGTGTTGCTGCTGCCATCGCACTGGCTTTGCTGGTGCCCGACAAACGAGACGGCAAATCTGGCGGGCTGGCCCATGAACTCAGCGTACTCAAGCAAGGCCAGGTCTGGCTGGCCTTGTTGATGACCGTGCTTGGGTTTGGCGGCGTATTTGTGGTGTTCACCTATATCACGCCGATTCTTGAAGAGATGAGCGGGTTCGCTGCGCATGCGGTCACACCCATCCTCGTCATGTTCGGGATCGGCCTGGCGATCGGTAATTGGGTGGGCGGCAAATTTGCGGACCGTGGGGCACTCAAGGCACTGATTGTCATCTTTGCTGCCCTCATCGTGATCATGGGGCTGTTCAGCTACACGATGCACAACCAGGTGCTCTCGTTGATCACCATCTTTATCTGGGGCATTGCCGCATTCGCCACCATCCCCGGCCTGCAAATGCGTGTCCTGAGCAAAGCCAGCCACGCACCCAATCTGGCATCAACCCTGAATATCGGCGCTTTCAACGTGGGCAACGCCATGGGGGCCTGGCTGGGCGGTCTGGCCCTGTCGCACGGTCAATCGCTTGATGTTTTGCCTTGGGTTGCCGCGGCAGTCACCGCCGGTGCGCTGATCCTCACCATCTTTGCCCGCCGGCTCGACGGGGCGGAAGTACACGTGGAGGCCTCACACGCAGAGGCACCCGGCAAGCCATCACTGGGTGAGGCCGCCACCCGTTCTATCTGAATGCGGCAACACAACTAACGTCGTCTCAACTTTGCCAATCAGGGAACTCATCATGACCACCAAAACGCTTTCGATCACTACCG
The DNA here is from genome assembly GCF_014645535.1 of Silvimonas iriomotensis. Classification (NCBI taxonomy): domain Bacteria; kingdom Pseudomonadati; phylum Pseudomonadota; class Betaproteobacteria; order Neisseriales; family Chitinibacteraceae; genus Silvimonas; species Silvimonas iriomotensis. The sequence goes on along the minus strand of NZ_BMLX01000003.1, from coordinate 157,360 downwards.
CTCTGTCAGCATTGCCCATCGTTGCAGCCCTGCTGATCGCCTCGCATGCCAAAGCCGCATCGGATGATCTGGCCAAACCAGGTGTTCTGATCGTGGATAAAACGCTGCCCAAAAAGCAACTGGAGCAACAAATTCATGCGGCACGCCTGTACGACACGTTCTGGACCACCGGCGATGAAGCCATGGCGCGTGAAGCACTCGCCGCTGACTTTATGGATCGCACATTGCCGGCGGGCCGTCCGCAAGGCGTGGCAGGCCCTTTGGCCGCCTCCAAGGGCTTTCATGGCGCTGTGCCGGATGTCCACGCCGAAATCACCCAAATGATCGTGACGGGTGACCGCGTTGTAACCCACCTGCGATTCACCGGCCATTTCACCGGCAGCTTTAACGGTGTCCAGGGCACTGGCCAACCTGTCGACTTTATCGCCACGGATATCTATCGCATCCACGACGGCAAGATCGCGGAAAACTGGCATCTGGAAGACAACCTCACCTTCCTGCAGCAGTTGGGTGTTGTCGCCAAATAATGCCCGCCACCGGTGCTCACCATGAATCACGACTTCAGGAGCAACAACATGCTTTTCAAAGATCAACGTGTATTGGTTGTCGGTGGCAGCTCGGGGATTGGCGCTGCAACCGCTGCGAGCTTTGCGCAACACGGCGCTCACGTCTATATCGCATCGCGCAACAAGGCCAAGCTTGATCATGTCGCCAGTCAGATTGTCGGGAAGGTTGAAACCGTCGTTCTGGACATCACCCATGATGAACAAGTCAGTCACGTGCTGCGTGAACTGGGCGAATTTGATCATGTGGTGGTTTCAGCAGCCCAGACAGCGACCGGCCCGGTTCATGGTCTTGAACTTGAGGATGCGTACAGCGCCATGAACAGCAAGTTCTGGGGTGCCTATCGCGTGGCACGCGCAGTTCACATTCGCGAAGCGGGTTCACTGACACTGGTGTCCGGCTTTTTGTCGGTGCGCCCCAGCAAGTCTTCTGTCCTTCAAGGTGCGATCAATGCTGCGCTCGAATCGTTGGGGCGTGGTCTCGCGCTGGAGTTGTCACCGATTCGGGTCAACGTGGTTTCTCCAGGATTGATCGCGACCGAACTGTGGGCAAATCTGGACGCGTCGGCACGCGAGCGGATGTACGAAAGCGTGGCCGCCCGCCTGCCGGCAAAACGGGTCGGCGCGCCAGAGGATATTGCCAACGCCGTCATTTACCTTGCCTCAACCCGTTATGCGACGGGCTCGACGGTACTGGTCGACGGCGGTGGCGCGATTGCGTAACAGGGCGCGTGCCCCTTCATTGCAAGAGGCGCTGCCACAAATGGAATCCAGCAATCTATTCGCAGGTAGCTGGGCAACCATCCTCGATAGACAAGAGATTGCCATGACTGAGACCGTGCCATTGCATGTTGCCGTAGCCCACCGCAATCCGCTGGTGGCCTGTGGCATTAAGGGGCTGTTGTCATCTGCGCCGGACATCATTGTCTCGATTCATCCCGTTGAATGGGTCGAGGCGCGGCGCTTTACCGGCGTTGATGTCATTGTGGGTGACTACGATACCGCGTGCCTGTTTCTACAAAGGTTGCGTGGGGGCTCTCGTTATCCGGGGAGCGCTCCGCGCGTATTGCTGTTAACCGTCCGTGACAACGAGCGGGACATGCGCAATGCCTTTGATCTGGGTGTCCACGGCTACCTGTTGATCGATTGCGATGCTGATGTGCTGGAAGAGAGCATCCGCAAACTTGCCGCGGGCCACCGTTACTTAAGCGACGCGCTATCCCGGCGGCTAGTCGACTCCCTCTCCCGCGCGGCTCTCACCGCACGTGAGCAGGACGTACTGGCGCTACTGGCCAACGGAAACTGCAACCGTGACATCGCCTCCACGCTGGGCATCTCTTTAGGCACCGCCAAGACCCATGTGGCTTCCATTCTGGACAAGCTGGAGGCCGATACTCGTACTCGCGCGGCAGCGATTGCCAGGGATCGCGGCCTGGTCACTGTGTCTGCGCCCGCGTCCTGAATACCGGAACCCGCTTGGCCGCACAGAACTCCCCAACCATTGTTTAACTGAAACACCCGGAGAAAATCATGCCAGAAATTATTGTTTACGCTGCTGCAGGCCGTACTTCCGAGCAGAAGAAACGTTTGATGGAACGAATCACCAGCGCGGTGGTTGAAGAGTTCAGTGTTCCGAAGGAAGCTGTTGTGGTGCAGGTGATGGAGTCTGCGCTTGATCACAAGATGAAAGGTGGGGTGCTGTTTTCGGATAGATGAACAACCTGGTGCCTTTTATAGCGGGTACAAAAAAGCCGCATCAATTCGTATGCGGCTTTTTTCCAGCAGCGTCTACCCGGATTTGGGTAGTACTGTGGTTCTGAGTCCATGCATCGCGCAGGTTTTCAACGCACATGATGGCCGATTTCCGGTGCAAAGCAGACTTAGACGGCCGCCCGCGCCAAATTCCGCTTTGGCCGATAAGCCGAAGTTTCAGCGTTTGCTTAGGCCCCGTTTGACGCCGGAAGGCCAACGCTGGCGGCCTCGTCACAAGCAATCATCCTAAAGGGCTCGCACCCACCATGCTTCCAAGTTACAGAGTGGCTGATGAAACTGGCTCAATCTGGCAACGGCAAGCCACATATCACGCGAAAAGTGACAACATCCGGGATGAGACAGACAGCAGATATAAAAAAGCCCCGCTAACGCGGGGCTTTTTTATATCTGAACGTTCAGGCAACTTTCTTGTGGCGTGGCTGCTTTGTTATCGGACCCGCCAAAACGCCAGTTAACAGTTCAGTATGAGAAACCGTTAGCGACTCTACAAACCTCCCGCGAGTGGCATTCGCATAGGCGTCTAAACGTGCGCGCACACCTGCAGGCAACGTGCTCGAGGTTTCATTAACCTTGCTCTTGGGCGCTGCAGCTTTCAAGACCAGTCTAGGTTTCAGCTTGGTAGTCATGGTAAAATTCCTTTTAAATCAATATCCCACGACACAACAGCAACGTCAAGACTGTTTACCTTAGGTAACGTCGAAATCAAAGTAGAAGCTACTTTTTGTACAGAAGTCGGCTCCTTCTCATAGATTACATATTCAGATGTGTCTTCCAGTGCAATGCCTGGATGGGTATCCAGTTCGGCCAGTAGATCGTGGCGATGTATCCCGTAGATTCTCCGAAAGTCGAGCCCTAACAGCAGGACAAGTCGTTTCTTCTCATCATCTTCCGCGCAAAAGTACGACTGCAGAAACTTCTCCGCCGAGATCGAACCAATCCCCGTAACGCTTACGGTCCCGGCCGAAAGTACACGAAGAATTTTGGATTGCAGGCGACATAACCTTTCCCATGTAGTGCCCGAAAGCTCGCGTGCATTGCATTCCTGCAATCGGACCCCGCAATGGAAGCAAGCCCGAAGCACATCTTTTCGATCCTCACTGTCAAACAAACCAATCCGCAGATTCTCAATTGAAGTGACGTGTTCGCACTGAGCGCAATACCACCGCATCTGCAGAGGATGCTGGTTGCAAACCAGAAAGCAATTGAGACGCCACTCTCTCCGGAAGTAAGGAGTTTCATCCTCCCGAAGGCAAGTTGGACAGTAAGAATAAAATGCAGATGTCCCATTAAGCGTCGTCAGACTGCGGATCATCAACTCGCTGCGTAGCGCCGGTGAGCCTTCCCAGAAGTGCTTCAGGTCCTCGCTGGTTTGACCCAAAAATGGTGCGATCACTGCCCCCAAGGAATCTGAAACCGGCTTACGAAAATCAAACCAGTGGAACGGTTTTGAAAGTTTCAACACCCCCCGCAATTCGTCCGACGTCATCCTGTGCCAACGTGCAACACGGGTTGCCCATGATGAAAACAATTCCCCCGGTAGTGGCGGAGGAGAACCGTACAGACGAGGCCCCATCATTGAAGACATCGCTTGTCCTCCGCCCGCAACGCAGCGTCGAATGGTGTCTCGAAACCAAGATGGAGTTGAGTGCCGAACATGCGTAGCGAATGGATCCTGTTCCATTTCACCCATAGCGCCCGTGCACCTGCCTGATAGGCTTGTCGAACCGGATCCAAAGCATCGTCAGCCAGTTCGCGAACAACAAATCGGTGTAGAGAAGTCAGGGCACGATCAAGGTAGCTGGCCGACGTACTGTGTACGGTCACTTCGATTTTCTGCATATCCAGGAGAAAAGCGTCAGGCCAGCAAGTCAGTCTGTCCAGCGCATAGCGGGCGATCAACAACGCTTCTTCTACATTAGGGGCGTGCCGCCCTGACCGAATTACACCATCACGCAATCCGGGCAATATCCATCCCAGTAACCAGATCAGCCGGCATGCGGCGTCCGGGTCCAGCGACCGAACCCAAGGTGGCAATTCGTGATCAGTGCAGAAGTGGTGCCCGCTGATTGTGGCAAGCAACTTTGCGACAATCAACTCATCTTGCTCGGCCACAACTGGCTTTGCCAATCGGAGGTCAGCTCCGCACTTGCAGTGACAAATCTCAGACCTTCCGGGATCAAGAACTTGCTTGCATGCCGGGCAGGTTTGGCAGAGGCGGCATTGGTGCTGTGGGCAGCACGACAGCATTGAAAGTAACCACAATCCACGCTGGCATGCGCCCTCGGCCAGACAAAGAGGGCACACCACAGGCCTCCGCAGGGCAACGAAATAACTTTTGCCAAGGTGTCGCCCCGCCATATACCACCCCCATCCCTGTGCGCCCAGATGCTCACGGACCACGGAGAGCCGCGATATTTCGTCTTCAGTGCAATGGACTGCCTCGGCGAGCACGTTGAGCTCTTTGACACTTGGCCATCGGGCATGCCCAAACAGCTTCAATACAAGGGTGTGTGCGCTTGTCCTGTTCGCATGTGCTAGCCGGATCAGATACCCAGGCATTGCCTCGAATTCAAAAGGGACGGGCCGCTCTCTGAGAAATATCATGAGAGCCCCCTGAACGGATTGGTGCCGCGATAGCCCAGAAGATCAAATGCCTTTGCAACATAATCAATTTCGAGTTTCTGGTCAGACCGCCTGGCCCCGAGAAGAACTGCTTCCGCCACTAGGCGTTTCAAGAGTCGGAGATTGCCGCCAGTTGCCGCAAAGAACGCATTACTGGATTCCCTGCTATTCAGGCCTGCGGATTGTTCAAAAGGCAGCGCTTGATCCAGCGCACCCAGCAGGCCATTCCAACTCTGATCATTCTGATAATGGCGCATTGGTGCCTCGCCCCAGCGCGAATTGAACTGCGAATCAGAGCGAACCATTTCACCCACCACCGGGGTTCCGACAAACACAAAGCCGATCTTCAATTCTTCGTGAAGTCTCTTCAGCGTATCCCAGGCGGCACCCCCAAGCCGATCCTCATTACGGCGACGGCTTGAGGGCACCAGATGGCCCGCCTCATCGACGACGAGGAGTCGAACATCCAACTCTCCGAATGCCTCTTTGATGACTCTGTCGAGCTCTGCAGCTTTTGCTTTTCGAATCTGCCCCACATAGCCAATCGCTTCAAGTATGTCCTGCCGGATAGAGGTTGAGGTCGGATTCCCGTCGAGCGTGATCTTCACAATCGGGAGTTGCACTCCTCGAAGCAATTGCCGTGACAGATAACGTCGCTGAAGAAAATCTACGATGAAGGACTTCCCCGTACCACCCTCTCCATGAATACAAAGCCCACCTGGCTGCGAAGTTTCACCAACCCGGCTTATCAGATGATCCAGCGAATTCATCGCGAAAATGAATTCCGGTGTGTGAATGGGCACGTTCAGAACGTACTCGGCTTGTTCAGCTGCCGGCCTGGACATTACGGCACGGCGAGCCTCTGCCGCATTCGGCAACGGAAGGGGGGCCAATGGGCGTCTTGCAGTCAGCGTGCTCATAGCGTCCCCCACGTCATGGGTGGTGCCGAAGTGAATTCCGGTTCATCCTCTTCGATTTCAGAGGTGAGCGCAGTTGATCCAGGACGCGCAGTCAGGGCAGACAACGACTGGTCTTCACCTTCAAGAACAGATTGTGAATTGAGATCGGCGACGCGTGCGCGCTGCTCTCTTCGCTGAACCTTTTGCTTTTGCGTCAATTCATCCTGAATGGTCTGAATCAGAGACGCGCGAGCCTCCAGCAACAGGTCAACTGCTTCATGTCGGTTCAGCCGCTCCCTGCACACTTTGCGCAGATAATCGTGCTGAAAGAGGGTCAAACCGTCGGCATAGTCGGGCCGGGTGCAGGGAACAGGGAAAAGCGCAAACGTCTCGGGGTCCATGACATATATCCGTCCAAGATCGTCCGGGTTTACCTTGAACTGAAGTGTGATCTTTTCATATTTTCGGCGTAGCTCCCCCAACCGGCCCTCCGGGTCCGCATAGTTGAGGTACCTGAATCTCAAGCCTTCCTGGGAAAGTGCGCCTTCATGAGGTTCGCCAAATACTGCGTCGATCCGTTCCAGATCAATCACATAGGGCGGAGGACAATCTCCAATCAACGCGTTCCAGTGATCAAGCGGCGAGATCAGGCTTCGGGAGTTCGGCTGGATATTGTGGTAATCCACCGCCCATTTGTGGATGAGGTAAACCAGCGTTGAAAATCTGACTACGGCATCCTGTTCCGGTTTGTATTCGCTACGATCTTTCAGCGAGGCAAAAGTCTTGCCCGGCATAGTTTCAAACAAGGACTCATCAAGCGTCTTGAAGAAACGCTCGATACTGGGCTTACCCCAAGGAGTTCTTGCAGCATTGGTTTCGATATCCGAACCAAGGTGCTGGAGCGCCAGCGGAAGCGCATCCCCGATAAAATCCCGGCCGCGATCCGTCGCGTACTTCGTCGCCAAACCAAAGCTAGGCCACGGATTGAGGATTTTGTCTCCCCATCTTTTTGCCACGTAGGTGTGCGCCCGCAATGAATGCTTGATACATGCAAAGATGGCCCGTGCGCCGCCATGGTTAAAGCTGATATAAAGCCCTAGCACCATACCCGTACCTGCATCCCTGATCGCAGTGAGATATGGACGTCCAAGGGGCAGCCAGTTCAGATCATCAAGAACAATACAATTGAGCGCAGAGTGATCAATTTCGGCGACCTCAAGTGGCGCCACTTTCGTCCGATGACCTCGGATCATGCGGGTATCGTGGATCGCTCGCTGCCTTCCTTTTCTTGCGGCCGTCCTTTCGAAAAAATCCAGATCACCCACCCTGCGCCGGAACGTGCTCAAGGACATCGGCCGTATCAGCATCAGCCCTTCCTCCACTGAGCGCCTGTTTAGCGCTTTTGCACGAGTCTTGTACGTCTCATAACACGCGGCTACCGAGGGTGCCTCCATTGTCAGAAATTGATCGGCGATGACTTCTTTAGCCAGGCATTCGCTTTCCCCACAAGTCCTTTTGGAACGAATCGACGGCGTAGTTCCGAGCACAGAATAGGCGGAGTAGCCCCGCTCCTCGTAGGCCTTGAGCCACTTCCAGGCAGTGCTCACGCCGGGTAGCTTGAAGTCAAACTCGGACGACGCGGCAGCTCGATCCAGCCACTCTTTGATGTGTTTTCGCTGACCACGCGTTATGCCGGCCTTCCTGAGTCCATTCACAACCGCAAGCAACTTCCTTGCTCTCCGTCGCTTCTCCGGGGGCAGAAGAGAGATATCTATCCAGGGTGCCTTTGGAAGAAACCGGATCTCATTCGGCGACGCTGCGCTGGGTATAACTTCAATTACACCCGCTTCCTTCGCGGTAAGAAAATCCTCGATGGTAAGTTCGCGCAGATCTCCATCTCGTATGCTTTCCAGGAAGCAATGCTTAGTTGTCGTTCGGAGAAGCTCCCACTCTTGCCCCTCCATTCGAACGATCAAGCCCTTGGTTAAATAGAATGAGGTCATGATTGCTACTCCTCATCCGATACCAGCGGAGATAGGCCCCGATCAAACGAGATACCTCCACCGGCCCAAGCGCTTCGAGGTGTGGACTCTTCCGGTCGGAGATCACGTAAAGGCGTCCCTCCAGAAAATCCTCCGACAGCGCTGAAAACGCCTGCACTTGAACGCGGCCGTCGTTGAAGCGTCTGAGCCTCCAGGATCCGCCAATCTGGCGGTCGACGCCCCAAAGCCACCGCTTCCACAAGATCACCATACCTACCCGCAGCCTGAATATCCGCATATCTGAGACCTCCTGTTTGCGCGGGGAGTGCAACGAGTGCCCTACGATTGATGATCTCATTGCTGGAAAATGTAAGCTGCCGTTTTGCCAGCAGGGTATACACGTCGACCAGGTCAACATCAGCTGTATCAAGCAGTTGCTGGATTTGCATTGGGCCGCCACGCTCCAAGCACCTTGAAAGTCTCTCGACTCTATCCGCAGGAGGCATGGCGCCTTTCATGTAGCGCCAAAGGAGCAGGGCATTTTGCCGGTTTGGGCCGGCGTAAATCTGGTCATCGGTCAGAATACAAAACCGGATGCCCTGGTTCAGACACTCGTCTGCGACCTGCAACAATCTGGTTAGTGTGGGCTCCGACACTAGCACAGCAAGGGGCTTGATCTCGACCAGAATTGACTCGAGCTCTCCCTGCGTTTCGAGCTTGAGCAAAAGATCGGGGTAGTACTTCCTGGACCTTTCTGCGGTATGGATTTCCAGGACCGTGGGTTGGGTCGCAATACTTTTAACATCGTGGCAGACGCTCAATAGTTTGGCCGCGATCTGCTCAAGATAGGACTCCCATGCAAGCGGATAGGGGGCCAATCCCGGCAGGTGGCCGGTAACAATGGAACGATGGGGATTTAGGCGCACGACCTGGCGGGCTGCCTGCCTGGTTTTGCGCGCATTTCTCGTACGAACCTTGGGCATGACGATCTCCTCGCGAGCCGGATTGAATCCAGCGCGATAACGTGTGCGAACCTCCCGAATTACGGGACTTCGCGTTGTTTACGTTTTTGAGGAAAAGCCGAGCCCTGGCCTTGACCAGGAGGGACTCTTGGACGATACTAACTTTTCCAATGGTAGTATCGTGAGTTCACCTCACCGGGCAGGGCAATTCTCAAAAAAAGGGGGTTGTCCTGTTTTGTTTTCTACATAATTTGTCCTTCAAAAAATCCAAGATTTCAGTACATGGCAAGAATTGATCCTTGCCCAATTTTTGCACCTCAGAAAATCACGAAATTCCTACTGCATCCACCATTCCAGGTTATTTTTTCAGGCCAAAAATGTGTATCCAAGTCATCTCGGAAGCGCTTGAATCCCGCAGATTTTGACCAAAATCGGTGCCACCTCATTAGTAGCCAACCTGCGGAACAAGAAAGCAGGTGACAGCGCCAAAACCTCAATAAAATTCACCACAAGCCATTGTTTTACAATGAAAATACCAAAATCAACCTACATGTTGATCTGAAAAGCCTATCCCTTGCGGAGAAGCATTTCAACCCCCACTCTTTGGAAATGGCGGGCCAAACTGTGCCGCCCATCCAATTTCTTCTTACAGATCATAAAGATAAATTTTTTATAAGAAGAACGGCCTCCAAAATGGTCAAAGCCATTGCAAAAACACCCCTAAAAAAACAGAGCCAAATAGAATCTCTACTATTTATCCATAATAATTAAGTAAACATAAAAACAAACTAATTAATTATTTTAGAAAACAAAGGGAAAATACTGACTACCCAATATTTGATTTTTATTTCTTGGTTAAACCCGGGGAAGACAGCAAAAAACACCTGTGTGGAAATTCAATTCCATGGTGTTAGGCCGAGAGGGTCGAACATCGTGTAGGAGGCATGGGGGAGAACGGGTTCGAGCGGGAACTGAGAAACCCTCTTCGAGCGACTCATCTTAGAAAGGAAAAGGCAGGGACAAAAACCCAATTAAGTGGCCGTTCATCGGTCGTCCAGAAGTGGGCATGGGCCACAAACCCTGATCGGGCCTAGATTGGCGGGACTACAGCTTTTTGACGTAACTACAGAATTGAGTGGAAGACGACACAGCCCAACAGAAATTTAACCTTTCTCCCCTTGAAAACCCAGGTTCCCATCCCTATTATTGGCACTCGTTAGCCGAGAGTGCTAACGGGCCGCGCTGGGCGCTGGCCCCTGAACTTTCAGGCATTGATTTCTCAGGAGAATAAACGATGAAGATCCGTCCCTTGCATGACCGCGTAGTCATCAAGCGTGTTGAGGCTGAAGAAAAAACCGCATCCGGTATCGTGTTGCCGGGCGCTGCCGCCGAAAAGCCGGATCTGGGCGAAGTCGTTGCGATCGGCACCGGCAAGCTCTTGGATAACGGTGAAGTGCGCGCGCTGTCCGTCAAGGTGGGTGACAAGGTCATCCTGGGCAAGTACAGCGGCCAGTCCGTCAAAGTGAACGGCGAAGAATTGCTGGTTGTCCGCGAAGAAGACATCTTCGGCGTGGTTGAAGCCTAAGGCTCACCCGAACCCCGGTTTTCAGTCTGGCCAGTTCTGGCCACACAAACAAGATTCAGGAGTAATCCACAATGGCTGCAAAAGAAGTCAAATTTGGCGATTCCGCACGCTCCCGCATGGTTGCTGGCGTAAACATTCTGGCTGATGCCGTTAAAGTCACGCTGGGCCCGAAGGGTCGCAACGTGGTGCTGGAGCGCAGCTTTGGCGCCCCGACCATCACCAAGGATGGTGTTTCCGTTGCCAAGGAAATCGAACTGAAAGACAAGTTCGAAAACATGGGCGCCCAACTGGTCAAGGAAGTGGCTTCCAAGACCTCCGACGTGGCCGGTGACGGTACCACTACCGCGACCGTGCTGGCACAAGGCATCGTGAACGAAGGCCTGAAGTATGTGGCCGCCGGTTTCAACCCGACCGACCTGAAGCGCGGTATCGACAAGGCTGTTGTAGCCCTGGTTGAAGAACTGAAGAAGATCGCCAAGCCGACCACCACCAACAAGGAAATCGCCCAGGTTGGTTCTATCTCTGCCAACAGCGATGAAACCGTGGGCGCGAAGATTGCCGAAGCCATGGACAAGGTCGGCAAGGAAGGCGTGATCACCATTGAAGACGGTTCGGGTCTGGAAGACGAACTGGCCGTTGTGGAAGGTATGCAGTTTGACCGCGGCTACCTGTCCCCGTACTTCATCAACAATCCGGAAAAGCAGATCGCCCTGCTGGACAACCCGTTTGTGCTGCTGTTCGACAAGAAGATCAGCAACATCCGTGACCTCTTGCCGGTGCTGGAACAAGTGGCCAAGTCGGGCCGCCCGCTGTTGATCATTGCTGAAGATGTCGATGGCGAAGCGCTGGCTACCCTGGTTGTGAACAACATCCGCGGCATTCTGAAGACTGTTGCTGTCAAGGCGCCGGGCTTTGGCGACCGTCGCAAGGCCATGCTGGAAGATATCGCCATTCTGACTGGCGGTACCGTGATCGCTGAAGAAGTTGGCCTGACGCTGGAAAAGACCACCCTGGAACTGCTGGGTCAAGCCAAGCGCATCGAAGTGGCCAAGGAAAACACCACCATCATCGATGGCAACGGCAACGAAGAAAGCATCAAGGCGCGTGTTGGCCAGATCCGCAAGCAGATCGAAGAAGCCACCAGCGACTACGACCGTGAAAAGCTGCAAGAGCGCGTGGCCAAGCTGGCCGGCGGTGTTGCCGTGATCAAGGTTGGCGCTGCGACCGAAGTTGAAATGAAAGAGAAGAAGGCCCGTGTGGAAGATGCACTGCACGCTACCCGCGCCGCTGTGGAAGAAGGCATTGTGGCCGGCGGTGGCGTTGCCCTGCTGCGCGCTCGTGCCAACCTGGGCGAACTGAAAGGCTTCAACGCCGATCAGGACGCCGGTATCAAGATCGTGCTGAAGGCCATCGAAGCCCCGCTGCGCCAGATCGTGGCCAACGCCGGTGACGAGCCGTCCGTGGTCGTGAACAAGGTTGTGGAAGGCAAGGGTAACTTCGGTTACAACGCCGCCACTGGCGAGTACGGCGATCTGGTTGAGATCGGCGTGCTGGATCCGGCCAAGGTGACCCGCTCTGCCCTGCAACACGCTGCATCGGTTGCCGGTCTCTTGCTGACCACCGACGCGATGGTTGCAGAACTGCCCAAGGATGACGCTCCGGCCATGCCGGCTGGCGGCGGCATGGGTGGTATGGGCGGCATGGACTTCTGATCGCCTGATCTTTGACTTGCCTCGTTATGAGGTGAATGTCAGTGAGGAGCCCGGCTTAGCCGGGCTCTTTGTTTTGGTGGGGCGCCAGGGTGGGGCGATCGATTTGTAGCAATCCGGCTCCCCCCGCCCTCGCCGCCGCGAGGGGGCCGTTTGTGGCGGTGGTGCTGGCACGCAGTCACGCGGATGGAGAGGAATGGCGTGGTGCGCGGGCGGGGGTATACCGGCCTTCCAGCGACTTCTGATTGCCTGATCTTTGACTTGCCTCGTTATGAGGTGAATGTCAGTGAAAAGCCCGGCTTGGCCGGGCTCTTTTGATTTGTGAGGCGCCAAGGTGGAGCGGCCAATTTGCAGCCCTCCGGCTAACCAACGCCAACGCTGGTGATGCGACGACGCTGGCTGGGGCATAAATACCTAGCCTGGATGTTTGGCGGTGTACTCGGCCAGCGCTTTTTCCAGGTCTTCATATTCTTCGCATTCGCCGCATAGTTGTTGCAGTTGGGCGAGTTGGGCTTTGGCTTTTTCTGGCTGGTTATCCTGCAGGTAGGCCTCGCCCAGGTATTCGTGTGCGCCCAGGTGTTTGGGGTCAAGTCGCAGGGCTTGTTCGTAGGCGGCAAAAGATTCCGGCATGTGGCCCAGGTGGCGCTGGGCGTAGCCGGTGTAGTTCCACCAGTCGGCGTTGCGTGGCTGTTGCTGGCGCGCTTCGTCCAGCAGGGACAGCGCGCCTTGCCAGTCCTGGGCGTCCAGTCTGGCCTTGATCCGGCTTGCCATGGCCGAGGTCGGCACAGACTGCCCGCCGCCGCCTCCGCCACCACCGGAACTCCATGCCAGCCCGCTGGCGCCAAGCAATACTGCCATCAGGGTTACATTGATCATGCTGCGTTTCATGGCGGTCTCCCTGGCCATGGTGGCCATCTGCATCACAAACGCCAGGAGGGCTGCGTTTATTCCACAACATTTTTTTTGCATGCTTCTGGAATAAACCGGTGGCCGGGCCGTTATCCGATACATTCCCGCTTATTGTGCCCATGCAGGACACCAGTCGATGCTCGACGAAGATTTATCCCGGCTGATTCCGTCGCTTTTGCCGCGGCTGTGGCGCTTTGCCTTGCGCCTGACCGCCAATCGCCATGATGCAGAAGACCTGGTCCAGCGCGCTTGCGTGCGGGCGCTGGAGCGGCCGCACCAGTTGCAGGAAGGCACTTCGCCGCTGTCGTGGTTGTTCTCCATCATGTATTCAATCTGGATCAGCGAAGTCCGCGCCCGCAAAGTGCGGGCGGGCAGCGCGGCAGAATGGCAGGACGAGGCCTTTGACCAGTTACCCGATCCTCGCGCTGGCGATCCGGAAAACGAGATGCTGCATCAACAGATCATCAACGCCGTCGGCGCCCTGCCCGATCCGCAACGGGTGGTGATGTTGCTGGTTGCCGTCGAGGGCCTGAGTTACCGGGAGGCGGCCGTGGCGCTGGATATTCCGATCGGCACGGTGATGAGCCGCCTCGCCCGGGCCCGCATCACGCTGGGGGAACGTTTTGCCATCACCCGGCCACAACGCTTGCCCAAGGGGGTCCGGCCATGAAACTGAACGAAGCCCTGCTCATGGCCTGGGTGGACGGTGAATTATCTGCCGCCGATGCCGATGAAGTCGCCCGCCTGGTGGCCGAATCGCCCGATGCCATGGCAACGGCCCAGGCCCTTGCCGCATCGCGCCTGCCTTATGCCGAGGCCTTTGCCAGCGAGGCCCAGCCTGAAGTGCCTGCCAGCCTGCGCACCAGCATTCATGTGCTGGCCCAGGCCAGCCGTGAACGCGCCGCGCCCATGCCCCCGTTAACGGGTCGCCAGCCGGCGCGCTGGCAGACCGCGCGGCTGGCCAGTGCTTTCTTTGCCGGTGCGCTGTGCGCGCTGGGCGGCGTGCATTACTGGGAAAGCGCGGCCGATAGCGACGGGCCGTGGGTCAACGCGGTGGCGCAATACCAGGAGATGTACGTGCGCGATACGCTGGTGAACGTGCAGGACGACGCCACCTTGTCTGCCCGCACGCTGGAAGACGCCAGGACGCGCGATCACCTGGCGGTGCGCATTCCTGACCTCAACGACCTGCATTTCGAGTTCAAGCGCGTGCAACGCCTGCGCTATAACGACAAACCGGTGATCCAGATGGTGTATCTGCCGACGTCGGGCGACCCGGTGGCGCTCTGCGCCGCGCCTGATAACCGGCCAGACAAGAACGTGCAGGAAAAGACGGATGAGAACCAGACCATGCTGACCTGGCGCAGCAACAATGTGAGCTATGTGCTGGTCGGGCGCGCACCGCCGGCCGTGCTGCGCGCGCTCTCTGAGCAGATCCGCAGCAGCAAACGGCCGCCGTTGTACAGCTAGAGCATGGGCGGGGGTGCGTCAGGCCTTGTTGGCCAGGCCAAGACGCATCCACAGTTCGGCCACGCCGCTGGGTACGGGCTCGCTGAAGTGAAAGCCCTGCAGGTAATCCACGCCCATGCCTTGCAGGAAACGTGCGGTCTCGACCGACTCGACGCCCTCGACAATGGTCTGCAGTTGCAGCCCTTGCGCCAACTGAATGATGGCCTGCATGACGCGGCGGCCTTCTTCGGTGTTCAGGCGCTGGGCGAACGAGACATCCACCTTGATCAGCGCCGCCGGCATTTCGTGCAATTGCGAAAGCGAAGAATAACCGGTGCCAAAGTCATCAATCGCCAGCTGGAAGCCCGCTGCGGCCAGTTGGCGCAGGTGTTTGAGCTGGCGCGAGTAATCGGTCAGCGCGACGGACTCCGTGATCTCCAGGATCACGTCTTGCGGGCGCAAACGGTACTGCAGCAGCATATCGAGCATGCCGGAGACAAATTCCGGCGCAAACAACTGGCTGCGTGAGATATTGAGCATCAGACGCTGGGTCAGGCCGGCATCACGCCATTCACGCAGGCGGGAGAACGCTTGCGCCGCCACCACGTCTGACAATTCCTGAATCAGGCCGACTTTCTCGGCCATCGGGATGAACAGCTCCGGGCTGATCCAGCCGTTCTTTTCATCCTGCCAGCGGGCCAGCGCCTCGACGGCGAAGACTTCGCCATCCCGCGAGCGCACGATAGGCTGGTAGAACACCTGCAGCCGGTTCTGGCGGATGGCGTCGGCCAGCCGGGCCTGAATGGCCACATGTTCACGGCCCAGCGACTTCATGTGCAGCAAGTCGCCGTAGAAACACACCGTGTTGCGGCCGACGTGTTTGGCGTGGTGCATGGTGTGATCGGCGGCGGACAGCAGGTCTTCACCACAACTGGCGTTATCCGGGAACACGGCAAAACCGGCGCTCACGGTCGGGCGGGCATCCAGCCCGTCCAGCGCCAGGCCCTGGCGCGTAATGCTGCGCAAACGCTCGGCGCGCTCCTTGAGGGCATTGGTGTCGGTCACATCCGGCATCAGCACCACAAACTCGTCGCCGCCCCAGCGCGCCAGAATATCCTGCTCGCCCAGCACGCTCTTGAGTTGTTGCGCCAGGCCCACCAGCAACTGGTCGCCAGTGCGGTGGCCAAAGGCATCGTTGATCTGTTTGAACTGATCCAGATCCAGGAAGCCCAGCGCCACCTTGGTGTTGTTGCGCCGGGCGCGCTCAATGGCGCTGGCCAGCTGGTCATCCAGCATCAAGCGGTTGGGCAGCTTGGTCAGTCCGTCATACAGCGCCAGCTGGGTAATGTGTTGTTCGCTGACGTGCGCCACGGTGACATCGCGCAGCACCACACGCACGCCTGCCAGCTGGCTGTCTTCGTCAAACCGCGGCAGCAGGCGGGCTTCGACCCACAGGAACTCGCCGCTGTGCTGCATCAGGCGGAAACGCACCGGCGCCACATTGCCGTGACACGCCGGCAATTGCGCCAGCGCCTGCGTCACTTGCGGGGCATCGTCCGGGAATATCCAGGTGAACAAGCGCTTGCCGACATCACGCTGCGCTTCACGCGGTTCTATGCCGCGCAAGGCGGCCCAGGCCGGGCTGCACTCGGTCAGCTCATGCGTGGGCGTCAGGTCAAGAATCGCTTCTTCCAGCAGATTGAGCGTATCGAGCAGATTCTGCCGGCGCTGGCTGTCGGCCATGTGCGCCGTCATGTCGTGCACCTGGACAACCGAACCGCCCTCGCTGCCCGCAATGGGCTGTACGCGAACGCGGAACCACACCAGAGCGCCGCCATGGCGTAAAGACCAGTTGAACGACTGCACGCGCTGCATGACCCGGGCCACGGGCAAGGCTTTGCCAATCTGCGCAGCCAGCCCGGCTGGCAAGGCATCAGCCAGGGTGCGGCCAGGCAAGGTGGTGGCGGCAGCCAGCGCCGGGTGGCCAGACCAGGCATTGCCAATGCGGCCATCGGCGCGCACTTCAAACACCATGTCGCCCGTCGTACCCACCAGCGCCTGCATGCGCGATTCAGACGCCGCCAGGCCGCTTTGCAGCTTGCGGCGAAGCAGCGCCTGGCCAATATGCGTGCCCAGCATGTTCAGGAAACGCAATTCCTGCGTGCTGCGCTGGCAGTCTTCGCCTTCATCCAGCAAGCAGATAAAACCGGTCAGCTCGCCACGATCATGCAGCGGAATGCTCAACAGACGGCGGGCACCCAGTTGCGCCAGCCACATCTGCTCTGCCAGCGGCAGTTCTGGCAGCGCTACATCAAGCTGGCGGCCGGTTTGCAGTGCATCGGTCAGGAACGCAAAGGCGGTGTAGTCGATCACCCGCAGGTAATCGGGCGTGACTTCAGCAATGCGGCAACCCGGATCACGCCAGACGGCCACAAGGCGGGCATGATCCTGCTCACCCTGCGGATTGAGATACAGACTGGCGAGGCTGGCACGCGCAGTTTGCCCGACAACGGCCAGCACAGCGGTCAGATCGGGTTGATCTGCGTCGGCCAGCAACTGCGGTACTACACGTTCAAGCGCATCAAAATAGGCCAGGCAAAGGGTGTGTTCGCTGCGCATTGCAGCGTCAACCACCGGCTCGGGCCGTTCCGGGTTAACCATCAAAGACTCATTCAACCTGTTTGTCGTCCTGGCCCATTGTGGCAGCAGACGCTGAACAGATTCTTACGGGTAGCAAGAGAAAACCGGCCGTCGCGTGTCACGAGGGCCGGTTTTGTAAGTATCGGTATTACCGAGAGTCTGGCTTGGTTCCCGCGCCGCGTCAATTCGCGTCTGGCGGAGAGACCTGTTCTGCAAAACCGCACTCTTTCTGCGGGCAGACCTTTTCCACACCGCGCCGCTTGGTGGTTTTCAGCGTCAGCACCGGCCAGTGACACTTGGGGCAAGGCTCGGCAATCGGCGGGTTCCAGGTGGCGTAGGTGCACTTGGGATAAGTGGAGCACGAGTAGAACAGTTTGCCGTAGCGGCTCTTCTTCTCGGTCAGCGTTCCCTTGTGGCACTGCGGGCATTCCACGCCGGTGTCCTTGGGTTTTTCCAGGGGCTCGATGTGCTTGCACTTGGGGTAGTTGGCGCAACCAATGAACTTGCCGTAACGGCCGCTCTTGATCAGCAACTGGCCGCCGTCTTCCGGGCAAACCCGGCCTTCTACCACTTCCGGTTCGGTCGGGGCGGTGTCGGCATCTTCGTTCAGATTGCGGGTGTAATCGCATTCCGGATAGGTGGTGCAGCCAATGAAACGGCCGCGCTTGCCCAGACGAATGGCAAGTTTGTTGCCACATTTTGGACACAATTCGTCCAGTTCTTCCTGGGTTACTTCCTTGCGGGAAAGCGATTGTTTTTCCACGACCTGTTCATGGAAACGTTTCCAGAACTCATCCAGCACCGGCACCCACTCGCGCTTGCCGGTCGAGATATCGTCCAGCTGGTCTTCCATGCGCGCCGTGAAGTTGTAATCCACGTACTGCGTGAAGTGATCTGTCAGGAACTTGTTCACCACCTCGCCGGTATCGGTCGGGATGAACCGCTTCTTGTCCAGATCAACGTATTCGCGATCCTTCAGCGTCTTGATGATGGAAGCGTAAGTGGAAGGACGGCCAATGCCGAACTCTTCCAGTGACTTCACCAGACTGGCTTCAGAGTAACGCGGCGGCGGCTGCGTGAAATGCTGCTCGCCAAAAAGCTTGTCGATAGGCAGGACTTCACCGGCTTCCAGCGCCGGCAGGCGGGCTTCGCCTTCTTCGTCGTCTTCCACATCGTCCTGGTCTTCCTGGTACACGGCAATGAAGCCGGGGAACACCAGGGTCTGGCCAGAAGCACGGAACACGGCCTCAGCACCCACTTCGATATCCACACCCACCGTATCGAAACGGGCCGGGGTCATCTGACAGGCCAGCGTACGCTTCCAGATCATCTGGTAAAGCTTGAACTGGTCGGCCGACAGATACGGCTTGACCGCTTCAGGCGTGCGCAGGATGGACGTCGGGCGAATGGCCTCGTGCGCCTCTTGCGCATTCTTGGCCTTGTTCTTGTACACGACCGGCGCGGACGGCAGGTAATCCTTGTCGAAATGACTGTCGATAAAGCCGCGGATTTCGTCCAGCGCCTCATTCGCCAGCGCAACCGAGTCAGTACGCATATAGGTGATCAGACCGACCGTACCCTGGCCGACATCGACACCTTCGTACAGTTGCTGCGCCGTGCGCATGGCTCGGTCAGTAGTCATGCCCAGCTTGCGCACGGCTTCCTGTTGCAAGGTGGAGGTCGTGAATGGCGCGGCCGGGCTGCGCGATTTCTTTTTCTTCTCGACGTTCGCGACCTTGGCATCCTTGCCCTGCAGGGCGGTCAGGATGGCGGCCTGGGCCTTTTCGTCGGGAATATCAAACTGGTCGAGCTTCTTGCCTTGCCAGGCAGACAGGCGCGCGCCGAACTTGCTGCGGGCCTTGTGGCTATCCAGATGGATCGTCCAGTATTCCTGGGCAGTAAACGCCCGGATTTCCGTCTCGCGCTCACAGATCAGGCGCAGCGCCGGGCTTTGCACACGGCCGGCAGACAGGCCGGAACGCACCTTGCGCCACAACAGCGGCGAGAGGTTGAAACCCACCAGGTAATCCAGCGCGCTGCGGGCCTGCTGGGCATCGACCATATCGTCGTCAATGTCACGCGGGTTGGCCACGGCGGCCTTCACGGCGGCTTCGGTGATCTCGTGGAACACCACACGCTTGAAGGTGCGATCCTTGCCGGTCAGCTTCTTGTCCTTGAGGATTTCCATGATGTGCCAGGAAATCGCCTCGCCTTCGCGGTCCGGGTCAGTTGCCAGATAGACGTGTTGGGCGTCTTTGACGGCAGAACAAATGGCATCGACGTGCTTTTTGTTCTTGTCGATGATCTGGTACTTCATCTTGAAGTCGTGCTCGGTATCGACCGAGCCATCTTTGCGCACCAGACCACGGACGTGACCGTAGGAGGCCAGGATTTCAAAATCCGGGCCCAGATATTTTTTCAGCGTTTTCGCTTTTGACGGCGATTCGACAATCAGCAAGTTTGCGGACATGGTAGGCCGTAACGTTTATTGTTTCTTCGAGATTGAAAACGGCCGGATCGGCCAGTGCGCGTTGTGCGCTTAGTGCTGTGTCAGGCCTTCGCGGCCAAACAGGATCTCTTCGATCAAGAGATTAGACAGTTCGTCGCGCTTTCGCCAAACCACCATCAGCACGATCAACTGTAGCCGCTCTTGCGAAATCTCGCCGGGCGCGGCATGCATCACCAGGTCCAGCGCCATTTCGCGCTCCGCCGGGCCAAGAACGCGGGCACTGGTCAGGTACATCCAGTAATCCAGCGCTTCCTCGTCAAACCGGGCCAGTTCTTCCGGATGCAGATGACGGCCGAGCATATCGCCCAGCGCGGCATAGCGCGTGGTATCGATACGGTTCAGTTCGGCCAGCCACCCCATGGCCTCGCCAATGTCGTCCTGCTCGAATCCGGCACTCGCAAGGCGCGAAGCCAGCAGCGACACGTCGGGCTCACCCTCGGTGTGGTAGAACTGTTCAAAAAGGTAAGCGAGTACTTCCAGCATTGTATGAATCGGGCCTTGATGCGTTTCTTTTTTAAATCTGTATCCGGAATTTGAAGGCAGTGCAACGGCAATTCAAGCCTTCCTGGCTTCCGACCCGTCAGGCGCGCCGTTGAAAACGGCCGCCAGGCAAGGCCAGAACCGCCCCCTGCAATTCCAGACCAAGCAGGATTGCGCACAGTCGGTCTGCCGTCAAGCCGCAGCGGGTTGCAAGCTCGTCAACGGTGACCGGGTCATAGCCTGTCGCCGCCAGCACCTGACCCTCTTCGCCTTGCGGCAAGGGCGCCGGATCAAGCAGCGTCAGGCCTTTTTGCACCGGGCCACTGTCCCAGCCCAGTTCCTCCAGAATGTCTTGCACACTCTCGGTCAAGCGTGCCCCTTGTTTGATCAACTGGTGGCAGCCCTTCGCTTGCGGCGAATGAATCGAGCCTGGAATGGCAAAGACGTCCCGCCCCATCTCATTGGCCTGACGAGCGGTAATCAGCGAGCCACTTTGCAACGCGGCCTCCACCACCAGACACCCTTTGCCCAACGCTGCG
The DNA here is from genome assembly GCF_014645535.1 of Silvimonas iriomotensis. Lineage (NCBI taxonomy): Bacteria > Pseudomonadati > Pseudomonadota > Betaproteobacteria > Neisseriales > Chitinibacteraceae > Silvimonas > Silvimonas iriomotensis. The sequence goes on along the minus strand of NZ_BMLX01000003.1, from coordinate 136,739 downwards.
ATCAAACGGTTGCGCCGCGGAAAATGACCCGCCCTGGGTTCGGTCCCCACGCCGAACTCCGACACGATCACGCCTTCAGCGGCAATCCGGTGCGCCAGCGCCCGGTTGGATGCCGGATAAACGCGCTCCGGGCCCGTGCCGATGACGGCGATGGTGCGACCGGGCCCGGCCAGCCCGCCGCGGTGCGCGGCAGCGTCGATCCCGGCAGCAAGACCGCTGACAATGCCGATGCCCGCATCACTGACCGCCGCCGCAAAGCGCTCGGCATGCTCGATCCCCTGGGGCGTGGCGTTACGGCTGCCCACCACCGCCAGCGAGGTCTGTTTGAGCAGCGCCAGATTACCCATGCAAAACAGCACCGCCGGGGCGTCGGGCAGATCAAGCAGGCTGGCCGGCCAGGCATCGTCGGCCAGTGTCAGCAGATGGTGCCCGGGTGCGTCCAGCCATTCCCGTGTGCGCAACATGGTCTCAGAAGGCGGCGCGCTTGCCGCGGTACACCAGACGCGCGCGGCCTGATTGTCGCCCAGCACATTGCACACGTCATAAAAAGAAGCCGCCAGTGCGGCCTGCGGCGTTCTGAACGCTTGCAGCAGGCTGGACTGGCGGCGTGGCCCGATGCCGGGCACTAGCGCGAACCGCAGCCACAAGGCTGCGTCCGCGTCGTCAGATATCAAGGATTGGTGACCTCGTCGGCAACATTGACCGGCTCTGTGCTATCAAGCAGCAACCCGTACGAGAAGTGCGGGAAGACACGGTAGATGAACAGGTTGCCAGTGCGTTCGTTCGGCGTGAAGAGGTCCGGCTCGTTACTTGACTCTTTCTTGATCGGACGCCCGGCTTTCCAGGTCGCCAGCACGGTACCCACGTCCATGCCGTCGCCAGCGCCCAGGTTGATGACCAGCGTGGTCATCGGGCCGGCTTCAGCCACGCTGCCATAGGCAGACACGACCAGACCATGCACATCGCGATCCGGCGCATGCGGGGCGTAGTTCAGGTATTGCGCTTCATTGGCCTTCACCAGGCGAGCGCCAATGCCGATTTCTTCCTTGCTGGTCTTCACGCGCAAGGTCACGACCTGGCCCGGCTTCTCAACCACCACGTCGCCCAGATAGGTGACTTCATGACCGATCACACGCTTGTGGTCCGGGTCTTTGGGGTCAAACAGCGGCTGGGCCGGGCGGAAGGCCTGATACACGTCACCGACCTTCGGATCGGGCATGTTCACGGCGTAAATCTTGTCGCCCACGGCAAACACCACGCGGTCATCCGGGCCGGCAGCAACGCGCGGCGCGGTCAGCAGTTCGTTTTCTTCCACCACCAGCGGCTTGTTCAGGAACGGCTGGATGGAGGTCAGCGGAATGCTTGGAACGGCGTCGTTATCCAGATCGCTGGCACGAATACGCGGCGAGAGCTTGACTTCGCCGTTAGAGCCCGCACGTTCATTCTTGAGGAGCTTCAGGCGCGGCGTTGCGCCAGAGCGGTCAAGCACCACCACGTCACCCGGGTAGATCCAGTGCGGATTCTTGATCTGTTCACGGTTGAGGTTCCAGATTTCCGGCCAGCGCCACGGCTGCTTGAGGAAGTGTCCGGAAATGCCCCACAGGGTATCGCCCTTGACCACGACGTAGCGGTCAGGCGCATTGTCCTGCATGGCCAGCGTATCGGCATGTGCAACGCCGGCCGCGCCACTGAGGGCAAAAAGAAGCGATATAATTGTTTTACGCATGGTGGTCATACTCATCTGCTCCGGTTGATCCGGAAGGGCCGGACAATATTTTCCGGGACGGCCAACGTGAACCCATTTGTCCACGTCAGACAGCCAATTTGATTGTCTGACAGGGAAAGACTGTTTCTTCGTTGATTTCTACTCAGGCTCAAAAGCCGCGTAGATTCTGCATATAAACTTTTTGAGCCGCAAGCAAACATGGCAATTCTGAATATCCTGCATTATCCCGATGAACGTTTGCACACAATTGCAAAACCCGTCACCGTTTTTGATGCAAAGCTGCAACAGCTTGTCGATGATATGGCGGAAACGATGTACGCCGCACCAGGCATCGGGCTGGCAGCAACACAGGTCAATGTGCATGAACGTCTTATCGTCATTGATATTTCTGAATCCAAAGACGATTTACTCGTCCTGATTAACCCCCGGATTCTGGAGATGGACGGCAAGGTCAAATCTGAAGAAGGTTGCCTTTCCGTGCCGGGCATTTATGAAGAAGTGGATCGGGCTGAGCACGTGAAGATCAGCGCACTGGATCAGTCTGGCAAAGAATTCGAGCTTGAGGCCGATGGTTTGCTGGCCATTTGTATTCAGCATGAAATGGATCATCTGGAAGGCAAAGTATTTGTTGAAAAACTTTCGCGCCTGAAGCTGAACCGCATCGTCCAGAAGCTGAAAAAGAACGAACGCAAGGTGATGTAAGCCCCCGACGGCCGTAGCCAGCGGGCCGCGCACCGGTCAGGCTGATTGTGGCTATCGGACAACGGTCACCAGCGCCGCCCTCTGGCGGCGTTTCTTTTTTTTGAAGTTTGAACCTGTAGAACCTGCTGCCCATGAAACTGATTTTTGCCGGAACGCCGGACTTTGCCGCTGCCGCCCTCAAGGCCCTGATTGATGCGGGTCATGAAATTGCGCTGGTACTCACCCAGCCCGATCGCCCGTCCGGGCGCGGCATGAAGCTGACCGCATCGCCGGTCAAACAACTGGCGCAGCAACATGGCCTGACGGTCTATCAGCCCGAAAAACTGCGCCTGCCGGAGCAACAAGCCCCGGTCGCTGCGGTTGGGGCAGACCTGATGATCGTGGCGGCCTACGGGTTGATCTTGCCGCAAGCGGTGCTGGATATGCCGCGTCACGGCTGCCTGAACATTCATGCTTCGCTGCTGCCCCGCTGGCGTGGCGCGGCGCCGATCCAGCGCGCCATTCTGGCGGGCGATGCCCAGACCGGCATCACCATCATGCAGATGGATGCCGGTCTTGATACCGGCGACATGCTGAGCATGCATCACGTGGCCATCACCGCCGACGACAACGCCACCACCTTGCATGACAAACTGGCCGTAGCCGGCGCCAGCGCGGTAGTTGCGGCCGTCGCCAACCTGCCGCAACTGCAGGCAGCGCGGCAAAAACAGCCTGAAGCCGGCGTGACCTATGCCGAAAAACTGCGCAAGGAAGAATCGCAGATCGACTGGCAGCACAGCGCGGGCCAGCTTGATCGCATGATCCGCGCGTTCAACCCGTTCCCCTCGGCCCAGACCACGCTGGCGGGCGAAGCCCTCAAGATCTGGCGGGCCGAACCGGCAAGCGGCAACGGCCAGCCAGGCCAGGTGATCCAGGCAGACAAGAACGGTCTTGTCATTGCCACGGGCGAGGGCGCGCTCAAATTGCTGGAAGTCCAGAAAGCCGGCGGCAAGCGCATGGACGCCGCTGCGCTGGTGGCGGGCGGAGGCATTGCCACGGGCGACGTACTGGGCGCTGCCGCCTGATTTTGCAGGTGAACGGGCGGGCATTGTGCATGTTTCACAAGCGCGTTGAATTATTCTTGCCGGCGACAATCTATTGATTGAAGCCGGCGCCCGCCGGCGGTAATCCTGATGAGGAATCAATGAACAACTGGATGAAAACCACGTTGCTGATGGCAGCCATCGTGGCGCTCTTTGGTGTGATCGGCGGCATGATTGGCGGCCAGAAAGGCATGTTGCTCGCCCTCTTGTTTGCGGGCGGCATGAATGTGTTTGCCTACTGGAACTCGGACAAGATGGTCTTGCGCATGTACAACGCGCATCTTGTGGATGACACCACCGCGCCTGAACTGGTGGCCATGGTGCGCGAACTGGCGGGCCGTGCCGGCTTGCCCATGCCCAAGGTCTACGTGATCGAAGAGGACCAGCCCAACGCTTTTGCCACGGGCCGTAATCCGGAAAATGCCGCAGTCGCCTGCACCACCGGTATCATGCGCGTCCTGACTGCGCGTGAACTGCGTGGCGTCATGGCGCACGAACTGGCGCACGTCCAGCATCGGGACATCCTGATTTCGACCATCTCGGCCACCATGGCCGGTGCGATCTCGGCCCTGGCCAATTTCGCCATGTTCTTTGGCGGGCGTGACGAACACGGCCGCCCGGTGAACCCGATTGTCGGCATTGCAGTCGCCATTCTGGCACCCGTGGCGGCCTCGCTGATCCAGATGGCCATTTCACGCTCACGCGAATTTGCGGCTGATGCCGGTGGCGCAAAGATTTCCGGCGACCCGCAGGCGCTGGCCGATGCGCTCAAGAAAATCGAGGCCTATGCCTCGGGCATTCCGATGTACACCGCAGAACAGCATCCGGAAACCGCCCAGATGATGATCATGAACCCGCTGCATGGCGGTGGGCTGGCGTCCTTGTTCCGCACCCACCCCAGCACGGAAGAACGTGTCGCGCGCCTGTATGCCATGGCGCGTGGCCAGAACCAGACGGATTTCAGATAAGTGTTTGCAACCCAGAAACTTGCCTCGCAAGCGCTCGACGCAGTGCTTGCCGGGCAAACCCTCACCGACGCGCTGGCCCGTATCTGGCGCGAAGAACCCGATTTGCGCCCGCAACAACGCGGCGCCATCCAGGACTTGAGCTACGGCTCGTTGCGCCACCTCGGTTTGCTCGACAGCACGCTCAAGCAGTTGTTGAACAAACCGCTGCATGAGTCGGCCTTGCGATCACTGCTGCTGGTGTGTCTGTACCAGCTCCAGTTCACCCGCGCCGCGCCTTACAGCGTAGTGGATCACGCGGTGAAAGTGGCGTCGCATACCGGCACCGGCATGGGCAAGGGCCTGGTCAACGCGGTGTTGCGCAACTTTCTGCGCCGGCGCGATGAACTGTTGAACCAGTCACGCAGCACGCCTTATGGCAAATGGTCGCACCAGCCCTGGTGGATCGACGCCATGAAAAAAGCCTACCCGCGCGACTGGGAAAACATCCTGGGGGCCAACAACACCCACCCGCCGCTGACGCTGCGCGTGAACCGCCGGCGCAGCTCGCTGGACGCTGCCATGGCGGCGTTGCAAGAGGCCGGCATCGAAGCCAAAGCGCTGGACGACACCGCCATCCAGCTGCGCCACCCGATCGGCGTCGACCGTATTCCTGGTTTTTACGATGGCTTGCTGTCGGTGCAGGACTGGGGCGCGCAGCAGGCGGCACGCTTGCTGGATGTCGCTGACGGCATGCGCGTGCTTGATGCCTGTTCGGCACCGGGCGGCAAAACCGGCCACCTGCTGGAACTGGCACAGCTTGACCTGACGGCGATTGACGCCGATACCCAGCGGCTGTCCCGCGTCGCGGACAACCTCAAGCGGCTGGGTTTGAGTGCGACGCTCAAGACCGGCGACGCCAGCCTGCCGGCAAGCTGGTGGGACGGCAAACCGTTCGACCGGATCCTGGCCGATGTACCGTGTTCTGCGGCCGGCGTGGCACGCCGCCACCCGGATATCAAATGGCTGCGCCGGGCGGGCGATATTGTCCAGTTTGCGCAACAACAGGCCGCAATGCTCGACGCCCTGTGGGGTTTGGTAGCCCCGGGCGGCAAACTCCTCTATGCTACGTGCTCCATATTCCCGGCAGAAAACGCAGAGCAGGCCGCGGCCTTTGCGGCCAGAACGCCGGATGCCCTGCGGCTGCCGGTGACACTGGAAGCCGCCTCAGAAGGGCAGCTTTTGCCGAATCCGGAGCACGATGGTTTTTACTACGCCCTTTTCCAGAAACAAGCTCAGTAGCCTGCGCCGCTGGTGCGGGCTCTTTGTCTTGTGGCTGGCCCTGTCGGCCGGTTTTTCGGCCGCCTGGGCGGACAACGGCGGCATCAAGGCCCAGCAGACCTCGTCAAGCTGGGGCGACAATCAGGTCGAAATCTCCGCCAATTACAAAATCAGCATTTCCCCTGCCCTGGAAGATGCGCTGCTCAACGGCTTGTCGTTGCCGTTTGTGTATGAGTTCCAGCTCACCCGGCCGCGCATGTATTCCTGGTATCGCCAGGTGGCGGACTGGTTCTCTCCCACCGCCACGCTCACCTATCGCTTGAGCTATCACGCGCTGTCGCGCCAGTATCGCCTGCACCTGGGCAGTTTCTACCGCAGTTTCAACACGCTGGATGAAGCGCTGGCCGCGCTGGGCGTGCTGCGGGCCTGGGCGGTATTGCAAGACACGTCCATTGCCCAGGACAAGAGCGATTTTTCCGGCCGCATGCGGCTCAAGCTGGATGTATCCCAACTGCCCAAGACCTGGCAGCTGACTGCCCTTGGCCACAGCGACTGGCAACTGGAGTCCAGCTGGACGGAGGTCGGGCTGCATGGTGGCGAGGACGGCAAGTAAATGCGTCGCGCACTGGTCATTCTCGCCTCTTTAGGCACCATTCTTTTGTTCCTGCTGGCCACGGCCTCAGGCAACACTTCAGCGTTTGCCAAGTACTACACCGTTCTGCTGACCATCAATGCGCTGATGCTGCTGGCCATGATCGTGCTGGTCGGCGTGCGCTTGATGCAGCTGGTCCAGAAGGTCAAACACAAGGTGTTTGGCTCAAGGCTGACCTTGCGCATGGTGTTGATGTTCTCGCTGGTCGCCGTGTTGCCAGGCGCGCTGGTGTATACGCTGTCGGTGCAGTTCCTGAACCGGTCGATCGAGACCTGGTTTGACGTGCGGGTGGAGGGCGCGCTCGATCGCGGCCTGAACCTGGGCCACAACGCCATTGATTTCCAGCAGAACGATCTCTTGCGCAAGGCGCGGGTGATCGCACTGGATATCCACGACGAAAACGGCACCGCGCTGTTGTCGCGCCTGACCCGTTTGCGTGACCAGATTGGTGTGCAGGAAGTCAGCGTCTTTGACGAAACCGGCCAGACCATTGCCCATATCGGCAATGAAAACGCGGGGCTCTTTCCCAGCGTGCCAGAACGCAGCCAGTTGCGGGCCGCCATGTTCGGGCCACTCAAACAGCTGGAAACCGACGCCGATAAAGGCCTGACCATGCGCGTACTGATGCCGGTGCATGACACCGGGCTATCAGAGCGAACACGGATCTTGCAGCTACGGCAACCGGTTGATCACACACTCGCCGCCGATGCCGAGCTGGTCGAACAGGTGCGGGCCGACTACAAACAGCTCTCGCAATCACGGCAGGGCCTCAAGCTCATCTACAGCCTGACGCTGACGCTGGCCCTGTTAATGGCCTTGCTGGGCGCGGTGGCGCTGGCGATTTACCTGTCTGACAAACTGGCCGCGCCGCTGTCAGTGCTGGCCGAAGGCACGCGCGCGGTGGCGTCGGGCGACTATTCGCAGCGCCAGCCCGTCATTAGCCGGGATGAACTGGGTATTCTCACGCACTCGTTCAACCGCATGACGCGTCAGCTGGCCGACGCCCGCTCTGCGCTGGAGCAGCACCAGGCCGAACAAGAGGCCGCCAACGCCTATCTGGAAGCAATGCTGGGCTCGCTCACTGCCGGCGTGATGTCGTTTGATGACGGCTGGACCCTGGCCTCTGCCAACCAGAGCGCGCTGCGCATTCTGGGCATTGATCCATTGCAGCTGGGCAGCCTGGCGCTGCCGCGCTGGCACGAGCTGTACCCGGCACTGATGGCGCTGTGCGATGAAGTCATGCTGGGCTTTGCCGGCCGCGAAGAACACTGGCAGAAGTCGGTAGAGGTGGCAGACCAGAAGCGCATCCTGCAAATTCGTGGCACCCGCCTTGCCGTGGGCGAGAGCCGCACTGGTTACCTGGTGGTGTTCGACGACATCACCGATCTGATCTCGGCCCAGCGTGACGCTGCTTGGGGCGAAGTGGCGCGTCGCCTGGCGCATGAAATCAAGAACCCGCTGACCCCGATCCAGCTGGCCGCCGAGCGCATGGAGCTCAAACTGGCCGACAAGCTGGACCAGAGCGGAAAAGACTTGCTCAGCCGCAATTCTCAAACCATCGTAAAACAGGTGGCGGCCCTCAAACAGATGGTCGATGCCTTCCGCGATTACGCCCGCAAACCCACGGGCAAGAAAAAAGCGCTGGATTTACGACAGCTGTTGAGCGAAGTGCTGGTACTGTATGAAGCCGCGCCGGTGAAATATGAAGATACAAGCGAAGGCGCACTGACTGTGGATGGCGATGCGACCCATTTACGCCAGGTGATCCACAATTTGCTGCAGAATGCACAAGATGCCATCCATTCCCAGGAAAGCGGACAGACGGCGGAAGGTGCGGTACGAACGCCACAAATTTGCGTCCGGACCGAAAAAACCGATAAATTTGCCAGACTAGTCGTTGAAGACAGCGGAAACGGCTTTCAACCCGATATACTGCCTCGGGTTTTTGAACCGTACATCACAACAAAACAAAAAGGTACGGGCTTGGGATTGGCGATAGTGAAAAAAATTATCGACGAACATCACGGCCGCATTCAGGCCGGAAACCGCGAAACTGGCGGAGCCTGGGTTCGTATTGATCTGCCGCTGGCGGAGGAATGAAGTTGCATAGTCAGGATATTCTGGTAGTTGATGACGAGATCGGCATTCGTGAATTGCTGTCCGAGATTCTGCAGGACGAAGGCTATAGCGTTGCGGTGGCGGAAAACGCCGAAGCCGCGCGCCGGTTGCGCAATCAGGCACAACCGCGGCTGGTCTTGCTGGACATCTGGATGCCCGATACCGACGGCGTAACCCTGCTCAAAGAGTGGGCGCGCAATGGCCAGCTCACCATGCCGGTCATCATGATGTCGGGGCACGCCACGATCGATACCGCGGTGGAAGCCACGCGTATCGGCGCGCTGGACTTTCTGGAAAAGCCCATCGGCCTGCAAAAGCTGCTCGCTGCGGTCAAGCGCGCGGTCACCATGCAGCAAGAAGCGCCGCGTCCGGTCATGACGCTGGCCCGTCTGGGCGAGAGCGAGCACATCCGCGAACTGACCCGCATGCTGCAGGCAGCACAGGCACAAACTGCGCCGGTACTGCTGATCGGCCCGCCGGGCGTGGGCTTTGAGTACTGTGCCCGTTACGTCAATCCGGATGGCAAGCCGTTTGTGGCGCCCTACTCCAACGAAGAGTTCGCGCTGGCCCCCCAGGAGCTGCTGAACAAGGCGACGGGTGGCACGCTGTTCCTGCGTGATCTGGCGTATCTGGATACCCGTGCGCAAGCGGGCCTGAAGTCGGTGCTGGGCAAGCTGGAAAAAATGAAAGTGCGTCTGGTGTCGGCCTCCAGCCGTCCGCTGGATCAGCTTAGCGCTGATCTGGACCCGGAACTCTTTCGCCAGCTGTCGCAATGGATTGTCCCGGTGCCTGCCCTGCGTGAGCACAAGGAAGACATCCCGCGCATGGCAGAGACCATCCTTGCCGACACGGTGGCCCAACACAAGCTGGGTGCCCGCCGCTTCAGCCATAACGCGCTGCAGTTGCTGGCCCAGCAAGACTGGCCGGGTAACCTGGATGAGCTCACGAACGTCGTGAAAAGCCTGGCGCTTTCTTGTCGCGATGGTGAAATCGATATCAATCCGGTATCGCGCATCCTGTCGCAGTTCTCGCCCAGCGTAGAGACCTCTGCCGTGCAGATTTCCGCACCGGCACCGGCGCTGTCTGCGGTGGACATGAACCTGCCGCTGCGTGAGGCGCGTGACCAGTTCGAGAAGTTCTATCTGGAACGCCAGATCGAGCTTTCGGGCGGCAACATGAGCCGCGTGGCAGAGCGTATCGGCCTTGAGCGGACCCACCTTTACCGCAAGCTCAAGCAACTGGGTGTGAACATGCCCAAAAAGAACAAGCCAGTCGAAGATGACTGAGCCATGCACAAGTCGCACATTGGTGCGGCTGTGCTAGTCTGAACGGGAAGCTGATCCTTGCGATCGCTTCCCGTTTTCATTTGCGGCGCCGGCCAGCCTGGCGCAGCGCATCAGCGGCCTCAGAACAACAACGGAGCTACACGCATACCGTGTCCAATATCCTGATTCTTGGCGCTGGCCGGGTTGGCGCAACCGTGGCCGAACAACTGGTGTACGAGCAGCACAACGTCACCATCGTCGATGACAATCCTGCCAATCTGGCGCCCCTGACCAGCAAGCTTGATTTACGGGTGGTGGCAGGTTCTGCCTCCAGCCCGACCACCCTGCGTGAAGCCGGGGCCGCCGATGCAGAGCTTTTGCTGGCCGTCACGCCCACGGACGAACTCAATATGGTGGCCTGCAAGATTGCCTACCAGATGTTCCGCGTCCCTACCCGCATTGCCCGCATCCGCAATGCCGACCTGCTGGCGCACGAAGACCTGTTTTCAGAAGAAGACGGTTTCGCGATCAGCCACACCATCACCCCGGCACAAGTGGTGACGGACTACCTGACGCGCCTTGTGAAAATGCCTGAGGCGTTGCAGGTGCTCGATTTTGCCAACGGTCTGGTGCAACTGGTGGTGACCCGAGTGACCGAAGGCGCGCCCATGGCGGGCAAACCGCTGACCGCCTTCAATGAAGTCTTGCCCAATACCGACCGCCGCGTGGTCGGCATTTACCGCAACAACCGCTATATCCGGCCCGATGGCGACAGCGAACTGCACGCGGGCGACGAAGTCTTTGTGCTGGCTGAATCCCGCCAGATGCGCAAGGTGATCGGCGCCTTGCACGTGGTGGAGTCTCCGATCAAGAACGTGCTGCTGGCGGGTGGTGGCAACGTCGGCTATCGGCTGGCCAAGGCCTTGCAGAAGGACTACAGCGTCAAACTGGTCGAAGCCGACCCGGGCCGGGCCGAATGGCTGGCCAACGAATTGCCCGGCGCGCTGGTCCTGCATGGTGATGCCACCAACGAAACCATGTTTGAAGCCGAGCAGATCCACCGCACGGACATGTACCTGGCACTGACCTCGGACGATGAAGACAACATCATGTCAGCGTTACTGGCGCGGCAAATGGGCGCGCGCAAGGTGATTTCCATCATCAACCGCTCACGCTATGTTGATCTGCTGCAAGACAGCCGCATCGATGTGGCGATCTCCCCCGCCCAGCTCACCATCGGCACCTTGCTGGCCCACGCACGCCAGGGCGATATCGCCGCCGTCAAACCGCTGCGCCGGGGCGCGGCCGAGGCTGTGGAACTGGTGGTCCACGGCACGAAGAATGTCTCACGCGTCATTGGGCGGCGCGTGGATGAAATCCGCATGCCGGCCCATGCTTTCCTCGCCACCATCGTGCGGGCGGGCAAGGTGATCATGGTCCACCACGATACCGTGATCGAGCCTGATGACCGTTGCATTGTGTTCGTACACGACAAGCTGCGCACGCGTGAGGTCGAGCACCTGTTTGCCGTCAAACTGGGGTTCTTCTGATGCGCCTCTTGCCCACCTTGAACATCCTGGCGCGGGTGGCGTTGCTGTTCTCGCTCACTTTGCTGGCGCCCATCGGCATGGCCTGGCTGGGGCAGGACGCGGGCTTCCTGCCGCTGGTCGAGGGTCTTGTCATCAGCGTCGTCAGTTGTTTGCTCATGCTGCTGCTGACCCACCCGTTCCGCCGCGAACTGCATGTGCGCGATGGCTTCTTGCTGGTGGTCGGCATCTGGCTGCTGTTGCCGCTGTCTGCCGCAGCACCGCTGATGCTGTATGACCCGCACATGGGTTTTACCTACGGCTACTTTGAAGGCATGGCCGGCCTGACCACGACCGGCTCGACCGCCATCACCAATCTGGACGCGCTGCCGCCCTCGCTGAACCTGTGGCGGCACATGCTTAGCTGGCTGGGTGGCATGGGGGTGATCGTGCTGGCCGTGGCCGTGTTGCCCATGCTGGGCGTCGGCGGCATGCAGATGTTCAAGGCCGAGATGCCCGGCCCGATCAAGGATGCCAAGCTCAAGCCACGCATCCGCGAGACGGCGCGCAATCTGTGGCTGGTGTACTCCGGCCTCACCATTGTGTGCATGCTGTTGCTAAAGCTGGCCGGCATGACCTGGTTCGACGCCGTTTGCCATGCCATGACCACGGTCTCGCTGGGCGGCATCTCTACCCACAACGACAGCGTGGCGTATTTCGACTCGCCGGCCATCGAGGCGGTGATGGTGGTGTTCATGATCGCCGGCGCCACCAACTTTGCCACGCACTATGTGGCGCTCTCCCGGCGTTCGCTCATGGCTTACTGGCGCGACTCCGAGTTCAAAGCCATGCTGGGCGCCTTGTGTGCGGCCGTGGCCGGGCTGGCGGCCTATCTGTATGTGCAGAACATCTACCCGGATTACGAAACCGCCTTGCGGCACGTGACCTTCAATCTGATTTCGGTGGCGACCAACACCGGCTACGCCACAGCCGATTTCGGCGCCTGGCCGCTGTTTGTGCCGCTGCTGATGCTGTTCATGTCGTGCTTCACCGCTTGCGCCGGCTCTACGGGTGGCGGCATCAAGATGTTCCGCGCCCTGGTGCTGCTCAAAGAAGCCGGGCGCCAGTTCACCACGCTGCTACACCCGTTGGCGGTCAAGCCGGTGCGCATTCACGGGCGCAGCGTGCCGCCCGCCATGATCTTTGCCGTGCTGGGGTTCATTTCGCTTTACGTGATCAGCATGGTCGTCCTGACCTTTGTGCTGCTGCTGACGGGGCTGGACTTTCTCTCGGCCTTCAGCGCGGTGGTTGCCTGTCTGAACAACACCGGGCCGGGCCTGGGCATTATCGGGCCGTCGGCCAATTTCTCGATCTTCGGGCCGGGGCAGGTCTGGGTCTGCACCTTCGCCATGTTGCTGGGGCGGCTGGAAATCTTCTCCGTGCTGATCCTGTTTACGCCCGCGTTCTGGCGTAACTAGCCTGCGGGTGGGGCGTCGCCCAAAAACAAAACCCCGGCATGACCGGGGTTTTGTTTTGTCAGGCAGCGTACAACGTGCCGATCAAGTCGCCATTTCCACCCGGCCACGGCCGTTGGCTTTGGCGCGATACAACGCTTCGTCGGCACGCAATACCAGCGCGCGGCCGTTTTCATCGTCTTTCAGTTGCGCCACGCCGGACGAGAACGACACATCAATGCGTTCTGACTTCTGCATGAACGGCGTACGCGCCGCCACCACACGCAGGCGGTCGATGACAAAGCGGGCACCGTTCTGGTCGGTTTCCGGCAGGATCAACAAAAATTCTTCGCCGCCGTAACGCACCAGGGCGTCGCTTTCGCGCAACACCGCCTTGGCCAGATCGGCCACGTGCACCAGCACCTGGTCACCGACAAGGTGACCATAGCGATCGTTGACGAGCTTGAAGTCATCCAGGTCGATGATGACAACACTGAGCTTGCCGGCATGACGCCGCGCCCGTTTGACCTCGGACGCCAGCAGGTGGTCAAAGCCCTGACGGTTATGCGCGCCGGTCAGCGGGTCCAGGCCCAGCATCATGCGGTTATGCGCCAGGTCTTCTTCAATGTGGCGCATGGATTCGCGAATCGCCGCCAGATCACCATGCGAGGTCTGCACCGTGCTATGGATAGTGCTGGTGGAGTCGATGATGTTATTGAGCAGCGATTCCAGCCGGCCATGGGTTTCTTCAACCGGCACACTACGGGTACGATGCGCCTCACGGGCGTTTTGCAACTCGCCAAGGCTGCTGACCATGTTCTCGCCATTGCTGGCGAGCGCAGAGAGCAGGTCGTCGGTGGTATCGGTCACGCCACTGACAGCATCGTCAAGACGGCACAGAATCTGCCACGCCTGCTGAAGCTCATCCGTAGTCTTATCGTCCGGTGCTTTGATGGTGGCAATCGCGTTGTAAAATTGCGTATAGTTTTCCGGGGTCGGCGGCAAGCGGCTTTCGACCAACCGTTTCAGGGCAATCCGGGCGATTTCCACCGGATTAACCGGCGGCACTTTCTGCATGATCTAGTTCTGAGCGTGAAATGAATACGGGATTGTACGCAATCCAAACTTGACGCGCCAAGACATTCAAACTCTTAATTTCTGAAGCATTTCCATACTCACCATGCATATCCACATCCTCGGCATCTGCGGCACTTTCATGGGCGGTATCGCTGCTCTGGCTCGGGCAGCGGGCCACACCGTAACGGGCTGCGACGCCGGGGTCTACCCGCCCATGTCCGACCAGCTCGAAGCGCTTGGTATCGCGCTGATCGAAGGCTTTTCTCCTGACCAGGTCAACCTCAATGCCGACCTGTATGTGGTGGGGAACGTGGTCAGCCGCGGCAATCCGTTGATGGAAGAAATCCTCAACCGTGGCCTGCCTTACACATCCGGGCCGGAATGGTTGCGGGATCATATTCTGCAAGGCCGCTGGGTGCTGGCTGTCGCAGGGACACATGGCAAAACCACGACGACCTCCATGCTGGCCTGGATACTGGAATACGCAGGACTGGCGCCGGGTTTTCTGGTGGGCGGCATTCCGGAGAACTTTGGTATCTCCGCGCGTTTGCCGGGCGAACCGCGTCAGGAAAAGGGCGGACAATCTCCTTTCTTTGTAATCGAAGCTGACGAGTACGACACAGCCTTTTTTGATAAACGTTCCAAATTTGTGCACTACCGGCCACGCACGGCCATCCTGAACAATCTGGAATTCGATCACGCCGATATCTTTGCCGACCTGCCCGCGATCGAGACCCAGTTTCATCACCTGGTACGCACCGTGCCGGGCAATGGCCGGGTGCTGGTCAATGGCCGTGAAGAGAGCCTGGAACGCGTGCTTCAGCGCGGTTGCTGGAGCGAAGTGGAACGGTTTGGCACGGCACAGGGCTGGAGCACTACCAATGATGACGGGCAACACTTTGACGTGCTGCTGGCTGGCGAGAAACAAGGCCGCGTCACCTGGGATCTGCTGGGCGAACATAACCGCCTGAATGCGCTGGCCGCCATCGCCGCCGCCCGCCACGTGGGCGTGCCGGCCCAGGAAGCCATTGCCGCGCTGGGCGAGTTCCGCAATGTCAAACGGCGTATGGAAATCAAGGGCGTGGTGAACGGCGTGACCGTGTACGACGACTTTGCGCACCACCCGACCGCCATCGCCACAACCCTGGCCGGCCTGCGCCGCAAAGTGGGCAAGGCGCGCATTCTGGCCGTGCTGGAGCCACGCTCCAACACCATGAAGCTGGGCACCATGAAGGCGCAGCTTCCGGCCAGCCTGACCGATGCCGACCGCGTGTATTGCTATGGCGCCAATCTGGGCTGGGATACCGCAGAAGCACTGGCACCGCTGGGCGAGCGCGCGCACAGCCACACCGATCTGGATGCGCTGGTGGCCGACGTCATCAGCACCGCCCAGCCGGGCGATCATATTCTGGTGATGAGCAATGGCGGGTTTGGCGGCATCCACGGCAAATTGCTGGCCGCCCTGCAAACGCGCTGAAAAAGCGAAGCGTGTGGAGCCCGCTCACCAGAAGACGGGTTCGGGCTCCAGCATCACGCCAAATTGTTGCTGCACTGATGCCTGCACGGCCTGGCACAGGCGTTCGATATCAGCCCGATGCGCGCCGCCGTGGTTCACCAGCACCAGCGCCTGTTTTTCGTACATGCCAGCCGGGCCCAGCGCTTTGCCTTTCCAGCCGGCCTTGTCGATCAACCAGCCGGCGGCCAGCTTGAACCAGCCCTCGCCAAACGGATAGCTCACCAGCTCTGGCCAGTGCGCCTGCAAGCGGCCATGGGTGGCCGCATCCACCACCGGGTTCTTGAAGAAACTGCCGGCATTGCCGATCACCGCCGGGTCTGGCAATTTGCGCTGGCGCACGTTGATCACCGCCTGCGCAAGGGCTTGCGGCGACGGTTCCGCCTCGGCGCGCTGCATTTCACTGACCAGATCACCATACCCGGTGTGCAGCACCGTTTGTCTGGGCAGGCGGAAAATGACTTCGCTGATCAGCCAGCGACCGGCCTCTTCTTGCTTGAACACGCTGTCGCGATAACCAAAGCGGCATTCACACTGACTGAAGATGCGGCGCTCGCCGTTTTTCAGATCGGTGGCATGCACGCCGTACAGCACGTCTTTCACTTCTACGCCATACGCGCCGATGTTCTGGATGGGCGCCGCGCCGACGGTCCCCGGGATCAGCGAGAGATTCTCCAGCCCGCTCCAGCCTTGCGCCAGCGTCCACTGCACGAAGTCATGCCAGTTCTCGCCCGCACCGGCCGAGACATACCAGGCATGCTCGTCCTCGCCCATCAGGGTGCGGCCCATCAGCGCCACCTTGATCACCAGCCCGGGTACTTCGTCCGGCAATACCAGATTGCTGCCGCCACCCAGCACATGCCAGGGCAGCGCCGCCACCTCCGGATCAGCCCGCAGGGCGTCAAGCTGGGCCAGATCCGTCAGCGCACAGAAATACTGCGCACGGGCCGGCAAACCCAGAGTATTGAGCGAGGTCAGATCGGTGTTGTGCGAGAGCGGCATGGCAGGTCCCTGTAAAAGGTGATTATCCCGTATGCCGGCGCCCATGCACAGGCCGCCGTGCATACCGCACAGATGTGACACTGCGCGGCTTCGGGCTTATTTACCTCCACAAGATCATGTAGTCTGACTACATTGCACACTCCCCCAACGGTCTGCCCCTGCTGCCATGGCTTTGCACCCCTCGCTGATACTGGCCAATACGCCAATCAACCGTCGCAAAATGTTCCGTGGTGCAGTTGCGGTGGGTTTGCCGCTGCTGATAGCACTGACGCGTGGCGAATTTTTACCTGCCGTATACGGCGGCGTTGCCGGCTTTTATACGCTGTTCGTCGATTATGGCGGCGAAACCAGCGAGCGCATCGCGGCCATCATCTACATGACCCTGGGCATGTTGCTGGCAGGCATCGCCGGCGTGGCCGGGCATTTTGTGCCTGGCGCCGGCCTGGCCTTGCTGGTGGGTTTTGCGCTGTTTGCCGGCTGGCTGCAAGGCGCGGGGGGCTCGGTGGAGTTCATCGGCAAATACTGGCTGGTGGCTTTTCTGTTTGGCGACAGCGCGCCAGACCTGCCCCCGTTGTGTGGCACTTACCTGATCATTGGCGGCTTGTCCGGCATTTTGTCGGTGCTGATCTCGCTCAAGCTGTTTGAAGGCCCCGAATACCAGACCGCGCCCATGCTGCGCGAAGCCGCGCGCCATTTGATGCGGCGGCGCCATAACAACGGCGCGTTTGCGCTCTACTTTGCCTCGCTGGTGCTAGCGGGTTACTTGCTGGGCCAGTGGCTGCATTTGCTGCGCTATTACTGGGTGCCGCTAACCATCGCCATCGTGACGGTTTACGACGCGCATCACAGCGTGCATCGCCTGATCCAGCGGCTGGTGGGGTCGCTGGTGGGTGTGGTGGCCGGCGCGGCCGTTATCTATTACGTGAATTCGGAATGGGTGCTGGCGATTCTGGTCACGCTCATGGCCGCCATGACCCCCGCCGCCCAGGCCCGCAACTACTGGGTTGCCGTGATCCCGATTACCGCACTGGTGATGGTGCTGCTGGACTTTGGCCTGCAACGGGTCATTGCCTCGCCCATGCAGTTTGCCATTGCCCGGGTAGAAAACACCGTCCTGGCCTGCGCCCTATGCGCCGTCGGGTCCGCGCTGTATTTACGCATGCTGCCGCGCATTGAAGCCTGGCAGGAACGGCAACGGCGGCCTGGCGTGTATTGAGGTGTGAGGTGTGAGGTGTGAGGTGTGAGGTGTGAGGTGTGAGGTGTGCAGAGTGTATGGCGGGGTTTGCCGGGTGCAACCGCCATTTCATGCCGCACCACTTTCACGCACCCCACAATTTCGTCATTCCGGACCTTGGCGGCGCCCTTGGCCGGAATCCAGATGTAAACCCCGCACCGAAAAGTGCTGCCCTTTGCGTTATTGCCAGCCAAGCCCACCTGCGGTGGGCGTGCTGGATTCCTGCCTTCGCAGGAATGACGAGGCAAAGGTATGCACGCCTCCCCCTCCTCACTCCTCACTCCTCACTCCTCACTCCTCACTCCTCACTCCTCACTCCTCACTCCTCACTCCTCACTCCATCCCGCCAGCCAATAAAAAAGCCCCCCGAGAAATTCCGGGGGGCCAACCGTATCGGATCACGATACGTCGTCGGGTCTACAACCTTGCTGCTTACTGATTGATGGCGCCCATGGCGTTCATCAGTGTGGCGGATGTGTCGTCACCGTCCAGCGACCAGGAGAACACGCCGCCCATACCCTTGGACTTGGTGTAGTTCAGCTTGGTCGAGATGATGGTCGGATCGTCGTAGCTCCACCAGTTAGTGCCATCGAACTTGTACAGGCCAACTGCGGTGTTGTTGTAGTAGATCGAGCCAGCGGCCGACTTCAACACGTTGTAGTTGTTGATACCTGCTTCAGATGCACCGCTGGCCGGGCCAGTGGCGGTCTGATACATGCCGTTGTTGACGTTCTTCACACCAGTCCAGCCACGACCGTAGAACGGGATACCCATATTGAGCTTGGCAATCGGGAAGCCTGCGTTCACCAGTTCGTTGACTGCAGCATCGGTGTAGTACGTCGCGACCACGCCACCGTTCTTGATGTTCGGGCTGTTCGGGTCGGCATACAGGTTGGCCTGGAAGTCCGTCGGACCGGTCGGCTCAAAGCCGCCGTGGTAGTCGTAGGCCATCAGGTTCAGCCAGTCGACAACTGCGCCCAGTGCGGCCGGTTCTTCCTGGGCAATCTTGTCCGAGCCCGCACCCGTGGTGGCGGTCAGCAGATAGTGTTTGCCGGTGGTTGCACCGTAAGCATCCAGTTCCGAACGGAACTCTTGCATCAGCAGGGTGTAGTTGTGCTTGTCGTTCGTCGCATCAACCGTGTTGTAGCCAACACCCTGGATACCCGGGTATTCCCAGTCAATGTCGATACCGTCAAAGATGCCTGCCAGTACGCCAGTACCGCCGGTACCCGAGCCGGAATCAACCGGATAGTTACCCTTGATGTACATGTTGACGCAGCTCGATACCAGCGCCTTGCGGCCTGCATCGGTGGCAGCAGCGGCCGAGAAGTACTTGGACCACGTCCAGCCACCCAGCGACATCAGCACCTTGATGTTCGGATACTTGGCTTTCAGTTCCTTCAACTGGTTGAAGTTGCCCTTGACCGTTTGATCCCAGGTGTCAGCCACGCCGCTGACCGAAGTCGTGGCGTCAAAGCCCTTCTGGATATCGGCCCAGGCATCGCCGCCCGTACCTGCACCAGCAGCATTCGGGTTGGTGGCGCCTTGTTCAGTCACGGTCACTTGACCCTGGCACTGATAGGTACCATCAGCCTGCTTGTACACGTTGTTGAAGGCGTAGTTCAGGAAGGTCATCTTGGCAGCGGAACCGCTGGTGTCGATGTTCTTCACGTTGTAGCCCAGCGAGTAGATACCCCACTGTGCGAAGTACGAACCGACTTGATACTTGCCCGACGGGGTCGGTGCCGGCGTTGGTGTTGGTGTTGGTGTCGGTGTCGGTGTCGGTGTCGGCGTCGGTGTCGGCGTCGGTGTCGGTGTCGGTGTCGGCGTCGGCGTCGGAGTCGGCGTCGGAGTCGGCGTCGGCGTCGGAGTGCCGCCGCTGCAGTTACCCACGATCGTCCACGGCTGGCCGGTACCAGAGCCACCGTTGCTGGTGCTCGGGTTGTTGCCTTGCGTCCAGAAGTTGGCCTTGTAGTTCACGCCGTTGTAGCTGACGGTTGCGCCGGTGCTGTACGCGGTGCCGGCATCCCATGCGGTGTAGCAGCTACCCGACGGTGTCGGAGCCGGTGTGGGGGCTGGTGTCGGCGCAGGCGTCGGAGCCGGTGTCGGTGCGGGCGTTGGTGCCGGGGTCGGAGCCGGCGTGGGGGCCGGTGTCGGTGCAGGCGTCGGCGTCGGGGTCGGGGTCGGTGTGCCGCCGGTATCTGCGCCCAGATCCTTCCACAGGCTCGGGGTCGCGGCCGGGTTCCAGTTGGCGCCAACGTAATCCGTCTGCGTCACCAGGGCCTGATAGTCATGACCGTTGTAATAAACGATGGTGCCGGCAGTGTAGGTGCCACCATCTTGCCAGGTGGGATAAGCAGCAAAAGAATGGGCCGCCACGAGGGCGGCCGGAATTGCTGCAAGGTGTAAACGTCTCATTTTCATGATAGGTCAGGTCTCCATCCTTCTTGTATTGGCGCTATTCATGCGCATCCAGTGGTCTCATCGCCAGTGGTTTTATCCAGAGTGCACCGTGCGTTCAGTGCTTGTTGCAGGCGATGGCCGAATACCCTGTGCAGACTTCGGGTTCCACGGCGCCCATTTACATCCAGACCCTCCAGAGGCGTCAAGAGGACCACCGACATACGGGTTTCACCTGAGCCGTTCATTCCTTGCACCAGATCGATGCGGTTGTCAGCTTTTCCCAAGACTTGTTTTGTTGCAATGCAGCAATGAAACGTGAATATGCACAAATTGTGGCTTTTTTATGATGTCTTGTTTATATCGCGCCGCAACATAAGTGGTTGTTTATGCACCAATCAGGAAAACCTTCCGTCCGTCCGGCGGAAAAAATCGACGTTTGTCGCCGCCGAAAGGTAGGGAACATTGTTGTTCCAGAACCCGTCATCAGCCCGCTGTTTTTTCATTTTGCCGACAAGATTCTTTAATCCCTTGTCAACAAGGGTGGCAGGCACCGGATCTACCCATGCCAAAACTGGCGCACGACGAGCGGCAGGCGCAAATATGACAAAGTGGTATTACGGGAAACAGGCGACCTGTTATGCCAATGGTATTAAGGTAGGGACAGAGGCGACGGCAGCGGCGCCGTCAATCAGGGGCGATTACCCAGGTTCCAGCGCGCGCAGTACCACTTGGTCTGGTTGTTGGAAAGCCCAACCAGCACGCTGCCGAATTTGGAGAGATAACGGGGATACGGACCAGCCAGTTGCACAAACTGGATGTTGAGGGTGGTTTCCAGCTGCTTTTTGACTTTGTCGACGGGCGTGGGGATCAGCGCCCCGACCATCAGCGCGCCGCTGGTGGGCACGTTGACGAACACTTCAGTGGCGGTATTGCCGGCCAGTTGTGCTTTCTTGGCGTCATACCATTCAGCGTCGCCCCAGGTGCGCAGGGGTTTGCCGAGGTAATGCTGAAAATAGCCGCGCCACCATTCGGTGGACCATTCGGATTCACAGGTCAGTGCGGCCTCAACCTGCTCACCAAAATGATTGGGCAGCCCTGCGGCGGCAACCGGCCGGGCCGCCACCAGAAACATCGCCGCCAGGCCCGCTGCCTTGAAGATTTCAAAGCGTCGGATCATGGCGGCGAGTATATGACGGATTGTCGCGAGGCGGTGCATCCGCATCACCCCGCGACGGGCAAACCACAACGCATCAACCGCTGTTACGCAGGCCGGCGGCAATGCCGTTAATGGTCAGGTGCACGGCGTGTTGCAGTTCTTCGCTTTCATCACCGGCACGCATGCGCTTCAGCAGTTCTACTTGCAGATGGTTCAGCGGGTCCAGATACGGCAGGCGGTTATCCAGACTGCGTGCCAGCATCGGGTTGTCACCCAGCAACTGGCTGTGGCCGGTAATGGCCAGCACGGCGTCTACTGCACGTTGCCATTCATCACGGATACGGCCGAAGATGCGGCGGGCCAGATCCTGATCACGCACCAGTTCAGAGTAACGCGCAGCAATTGCGATATCCGACTTGGCCAGCACCATTTCCATATTGGAGACGGTCACCTGGAAGAACGGCCACTCGCTGTACAACTCTTGCAGCACAGCCAGACCCTTGTCGCCGGTTTCGGCCAGGTATTCGGCAATGGCCGTACCAAAACCATACCAGCCCGGCAGCATCAGACGGCATTGCGACCAGGAGAACACCCACGGGATCGCACGCAGATCGGCGATGCTGTTGGTGTTCTTGCGGGCGCTGGGGCGCGAGCCGATGTTCAGGCTCGGGATCTCGTTGATCGGCGTTGCTTCACGGAAATACGTGATGAATTCCGGTGTCGCGTAAACCAGATCACGGTAGGACTGATAGGCACGCAGCGACAGACGCTCTGCCAGCTTGTGGCGTTCCGGCGTATCCACACCGGTCTGCTCGTCCGACGGGAAGCTGGCTTCCAGCGTGGCAGAGATCATGATTTCCAGGTTGCGGCGGCCCACTTCACGGTCGGCAAACTTGGAGGCAATCACTTCGCCCTGTTCGGTAATCCGGATCTGGCCATTCACGGAGCCAGCCGGCTGCGCCACGATGGCGTCAAAAGCCGGGCCGCCACCGCGACCGACCGTACCGCCACGACCGTGGAACAGACGCATCTTGATGCCGGCAGCATCAAACACCTTCACCAGGTTCAGCTCGGCCTTGTAGAGCTCCCAGTTGGACGTCATGTAACCGCCGTCCTTGTTGGAGTCCGAATAGCCCAGCATCACTTCCTGCACCTGATCGCGGCCGCCCACAATGGCGCGCCACTGCGGCAGGGCAAAAAGGTCAGCCATGATCTGGCCGCTGTTCCGCAAGTCGGCGGTGGTTTCAAACAGCGGGATGATATTGATTTTGGCTTTGAGCGACGGCGCCAGCTGGATGATGCCGACTTCGTTCATCAGCACCGCCACTTCCAGCATGTCAGAGACCGACGCGCAGTTGGAAATAATGTAGTTCGGCAGTGCCTGCGAGCCATAACGCGACTGGATTTCTTCAGCAGCGCGATAGATATCGATCTCTTTTTGTACGTCTTCCGAGTAATCGATATACGGGCAGATCAGCGGGCGCGGGCTGGCTAGTTCACGCAGCAGTACGACGCGACGGGAGGCTTCGTCCAGCTTGCTGTAGTCCTCAAGACCCGCCTTCTGGAAGAGTTCGGTCAGCACCTTTTCATGCGTGGTGGAGATCTGGCGCATGTCGATCGGCGCCAGATGGAAACCGAACACCGACACGGCGCGCAGCAGGCGACGCAGGCGGCCATTGGCCAGCTTGGCGGCGCCATGCGCCTTGAGCGAATTGGAAACGATCAACAGATCGCGTTCCAGTTCAGCGGCGCTTTCGTATTCCGGCGCGCGGGCGACATCATGCAACTGGTGATGGAACGTACCAATGCGCACGGCGGTCGCGAAAATACGGGCCGTGATATGCCCCACTGCCAGACGATAGGGTTCTTCGGTCTTGCGTTCGTCTTCAGCGGCCTGTTCAGCCAGTTGCTGCAGCGACTGGTCAACCTGCACCAGACGGACCGACATCGACAACTCGGCGCCCAGCTTGGAACACTGCTGGTAGTAGTAATCCAGCGCAATGCCCGACTGGCGCGATACGGCGTAACGCATCACGTCACCGGTCACGAACGGGTTACCGTCACGGTCGCCACCGATCCAGGAGCCGACGTGCACAAAATTGGGCAACTCGACATCTGCACCGGCCAGTTGGGACAGGCGATCTTCCAGATCGACATACAGACGCGGCAGTTCATGCAGGAAGGTGCTGCGGAAATAGGTAGAGCCGTTTTCGACTTCGTCCTGTACCTTGAGCTTGAAGGTACGGATTTCGCGGGTTTGCCACAGCGTCAGCACCACGCGTTCCAGTGCTTCGCGGTTGGCGCGCTCTTCTTCCGGCGTCATGGGGTTGCGATCGCGCGCAACCAGCAATTCGGAGATGGCAGCGTGGCATTCCAGAATGGTCTTGCGCTTCACTTCCGTGGGGTGCGCAGTCAGTACCGGGGCGATCAGCGTATCGCTCAACAGGGCCAGAATTTCGGCCGGTTTGATACCGCGATCAATCAGTGCGGTCACCGCAGCTTCGATGCTGCCACGTTGCGCTTCCGATCCATGCATTTTGTGGATGCGACGGCGGCGGTTATGATGCAAGTCCTCCGCTATATTGGACAGGTGCGAGAAATAGCTGAACGCACGCACCAGCGCCATGGCGTTGTCCAGGTCAAGCGTAGAAAGCGTGCGCGCCAGGGTAACGCTGGCTTCCGGGTCATGGCCTTCCACGTAACGGATTGCCAGGTCCCGAATCGCGCCAATCTGGTCGGCAGCAGCGTTGCTGGTTTGTTCACGGATCGTGTTTTCGAGCACGTCCGCAAGGATTTCAAGGTCGCGCGCCAGGGGCTGGTCTTTTTCGGCAATCAGTTCCAGAGCAGAAGACATGGGTTTCGCTATCAGAAAGGCGTTGATCGGACAGTTGGGACAAACCCCAGCATTGTAACAAATAACACTCGTTCCTCGTCGCAAATACGGGGCGAATCGTGATTAAAAAATGGTAAAAATTCCATTCCACCTGCTAAACATTTTTGGCGAGCGCCGCATGGGCGGTTGTCCAGTGGTCATTTGCGAGACCACCAAGCGCCCTGATCCGGCCGTGGCACAGCGTCTGGCCTATCAGTTCTGTGCGCCGGAAACCGGTTTTCTGGAAACGCGCAGCCAGTCCTGGACCGCCTACACGCCGCAGCTGGCCTTGCCCTATTCCACGGCGGTCGCGCTGGGTGCATCCAGCATTGCGGCGCAGATTGCCATCGGCGCGCCCACCATCGGCTACAAGAAAAACGACCTGTGGTGGGTGCAGACCCCCGCAGGCCACGCCCGTGCGGCGCAGGTAGACAACCTGGCGCTGGCGGCGGCGCTGGGCTTGAACCCGGCCGATCTGTCCGGCCCCTTGTTATGGGTTGATAGCGACTTTACGCAGCTGGTGGTGCCGCTGCGCGCCCGCCAGCATGTGCTGCAAGTGGCGCCACGGCTTGATTTGCTGATGTCCGCGCTGGGCAATCCGCATCAACTGCTGCAGATTGCGCTGTGGAGTAACGATGGCGAAGTGCTGACGCTGCGCGCCTTCACCGCAGACCCGTTCCATTTGCAGGAAGACTTTGGCGCCGGCAGCGCGGCGGCGGCGATCGGCCACTGGTTTATCGCCAACGGCAATACACCTCCCTTTTCGTTCCGCATCGAACAAGGCCACACCATCCACCGCCGGATTTCGCCGTTGTCGGTGCTGTATCTGGACGTGGATGCCCAGCGGCGCGTGGCCATTGGCGGGCGCGTCTGGGAACTCGGCAGCGGCGAACTGGAAGTCGACGGGATTTGACGCTGCGGTGTCACCCCACAAAAAAAGCCCGGTCATGACCGGGCTTTTTTCATGCTGGCGATCGTGTCACAGCCCCAGCCGCTCCATGCGGTAACGGAACGAGCGGAAAGTGACGCCCAGCACCTTGGCCGCTTGCGTGCGGTTGCCACCGGTTTTTTCCAGCGCGTCCAGAATGGCGGCGCGCTCTACCCGATCCAGATAATCCTGCAGGTTGTCGGTGACTTCACTGGCGCCTTCTTCACGGATCGACTCGGTTGCCGGGGTAATCTGCAGGTCGTCGGCGGTAATGGTCTGGCCATCACACAAGGCCAATGCGCGTTCCAGCATGTTTTCCAGTTCGCGCACGTTACCCGGAAACGCATAGTGACGCAGCGCCGCCAATGATTCTGACGCCAGCGCCGGCACGTCCTGGCCGCTTTGCTGGGCCAGCCGCGCCAGTACATGGCGGGCGATCAGTTCGACATCCGCGCCCATTTCACGCAGCGGCGGCATGTGCAGTTCAATCACGTTGAGGCGATAGTACAAATCCTGGCGGAAACGCCCGCTTTCGACACAGCGCGACAGGTTCTGGTGCGTGGCGCTGATGATGCGCACATCGACCGCTTCTTCCTGGGTGGCACCCACCTTGCGGACCTTGCGTTCCTGAATGGCGCGCAAGAGTTTGACCTGCATGGGCAGTGGTAAATCAGCCACTTCGTCCAGAAACAGCGTGCCGCCGTGTGCGGCCTGAAAGAAGCCGTCGCGATCGGCGTCCGCGCCGGTAAACGCGCCTTTGCGGTAGCCAAAGAACTCGCTTTCCATCAGGTTTTCAGGAATCGCACCGCAGTTGACCGCCACAAAGGGCTTTTCTGCCCGGACCGACTGGGCGTGGATCATGCGCGCGGCGCGCTCCTTGCCCGAGCCCGACTCCCCGCTCACATACACCGGCGCCGCGCTGCGGGCCAGTTTGTCGATCAGTTCATGCACCTGCTTCATGGCGGAAGATTCGCCCAGCAGCATCCGCCCTGGCGCATTGCCGGCCGGCGTCGGGGTGGGTTCGTCGTCCAGGCTCAGCGCGGATTTGATCAGCGTGCGCAGTTGTTCCAGCGATACCGGCTTGGCCAGGTAATCAAACGCGCCGGCCTTGAGCGCATCGACCGCGTTCTGGGTACTGCCATAGGCGGTGATGACCGCGACCGGTAAATCCAGCCGCTTTTGCTGCACGTAGCGGATGACATCCATGCCGTCGCCATCCGTCATGCGCATGTCGGTCAGGCAAAAGTCATAGCGCTGGCTATCCAGCCGGCGGCGCGCTTCGGTCACGCTGTGGGCGGTGTCGACCGACAAACCCATTTTCAGCAGCGTCAATTCCAGCAGTTCTGCCAGATCGACCTCGTCATCCACCACCAGAACGCGCTTATCCGTTCGTGTTTTTCTGGCCATCATTCATTCCGAAGGTAATGCGGAAACGCGCGCCTTTGTCAGGCGGCGCATACACCAGATGTGCAGCGTTGGCGGCGCAGATCTCCCGCGCAATATACAACCCCAGGCCCGTTCCCTTCGATTCCGTGGTGAAGAAAGGCTCAAACAGTTGCACTTGCGCATCCGCCGGCACCGGCGGGCCATCGTTGAACACATCAAGCATCCAGTGGCCGTCGGCCTGGTGCACCGTAAAGGTCAGGCTGCCCTCGCCCTGGCTGCAATATCGCCAGCCATTGCGCGCCAGGTTCCACAACACCTGATGCAAATGGCCAGGGTCGAACCGTATCACCACATCCGGCGGACAAACCAGCGGCAGCAGCGGAGCGATCTTTTCTACCTGACGAAACTCCTCCAGAAAGCCGCTCAGCCACTGCGCCAGGTCAATCTCTGTAATCTGCAGACGGTCGCGCCGGTTCAGTTCCAGCACGTCATGCACCATGCGTTCCAGCCGCCTGGCGTTGTCGTCAATGATGCGCGTCAATCTTGTATATAGCGGATCGTCGCCGGTTTCTTCGCCCAGCAACTGGGCCGCGTGGCTGATGGCAGAGAGCGGATTGCGGATTTCATGCGCCAGGTTGGCGGTCAGCCGGCCCAGTGCCGCCAGCTTGAGTTGTTGCGACTCGTGCCGCAGGCGGTCCATGTCTTCCAGATAGACCATCACGTCGCCGGGCTCTTCATCCGACAAACCCACCATGCGCAGGCGCAGGGTTTTCTGCGGCCGCCCGCCGGCGACCAGTTCCGCTACCCGGGTGCGGTCTTGCTGCCAGGCCGCCACGGCTTCAGCCAGGCGCGGCAGCGGTTCTGCCACCAGATCCCCGATCAGCAGGCTGCGGCCGGTCAGTTGCTCGGCGCGTTCGTTGAACTGGCGGATATGCCCCAGGCTATCGACCACCACGACGCCATCGGATACATCCTGCAAGATGCGCTGGTTCACCTGCGCCAGGTTCTGCAAGTCCACGCCGCGCTGCTCGGCCAGTTTTTCGCTGGCTTCTGCCGTGCGTGACAAGCGATGTCCCAGCCAGGCCACCGCAAAACAGGCCACGCACAACAAGGCGGGGGTGAAGTTTTCGTCGAACGAGGCTTGATACACCAGCACGCGCCAGGCTTGCTCGATCAACAGCGCAATACTGGCCACGGCGGCATGGAACAGCGTCATGCGCCCGCGGGAAATCAGCCCGGCGGCGGCCAGATACGGCAGCAGCAAGATACCCAGCCCGCTGCGCACCCCGCCAAACAGATCCATCAGGCAGACCAGGAAGATCACATCGGTGACCACCTGCACACTGATCTGGATTTCAAAACTGGGCTTGCGCCGCAAAATGGTGACCGCAAACAGGCCGATCAGGACAAGATCGCCGCCGATCAGCCACAAAAACGGGCCACGCAGACTGGGGTCGTTAACAAAACGATGGGAAAAAACGGCGATGCTGAGGATCAGCCCCAGCACGCACAGCAGGCGAAAGAGGTTGAGCACGGCGAGCGAGCGCCAGTGCATCTCTGAGGTATTGCGGTGTGGTGTATCCGGCATGGCGCGGGCCTTCTGATTGTGCCTTGTTGCCTGACCCGCGCAGCGGGCCTTTGTCGAAATCCGGGAATAAAACCGGCCCGGGCAGTGTGGCAACCAGCGCCACCCTGCCTTGGGGCCGGGTTAATACGTTACAAGCACCGTGCTCAGGTCGAAGAAGGCGTCGGGGACGGCGGGCGGCGATCCGGCTCGCGATCCAGAAAACGCGATAACTCCGACAACGCAGCTTCATACACGCCACGTTTGAATTCGATCACGGCCTCTAACGGCGACCACCACTCATTCCAGCGCCAGGCGTCGAATTCGGGGTGGTTGGTACGGCGCAGGCAGACATCAGAGTCATGCCCTTTGAGCCGCAGCAAAAACCAGATCTGCTTTTGTCCTTTATAAGTACCGCGCCATTCGCGGCGGACCCAGTTGGTCGGCACATCATATTTCAACCATTCACGCGTGCGACCGATGATTTCGACCTGTTGCGACGACAGGCCGACCTCTTCCATCAGCTCGCGGAACATGGCTTGTTCCGGTGTTTCACCCTGTTTGATCCCACCCTGCGGGAATTGCCAGGAATGCTCGCGTACGCGTTTTCCCCAGAAAACCTGATTCCTTTGGTTGACGATGATGATGCCGACGTTCGGACGATAACCGTCTCGGTCGAGCATGGGTAATACCTTGTTAAACTTTGGTTAACCCCGATTTTTCCACATCCGCAAAGGCTTGGAAACCAGCAAATGCGATCGGGTGCTGCAAAGCGGGTTTTTACCGGTGCCGCTCAGCACATCATTACCATGTCATGACGTGCTGCAATGCGGCCCCGGGCAAAGTCGCCATCAAATGAAGAGCTTGCGATCATTGTGCGGATTAAGCCGCGCCAGATCGCTCACAAATTCATCAAATTCCAGTCCGTAGGCTGCTTTCAGTTGCGCGGCGCGCTCTGCCAGCGTGGCCCAGCCCGGGTTGTTCTGGCTGCGTACAAAGCAAAATGCCAGCACATTGCCCTTTTGCCGCGCAGGCAACAGCAAGATGCGCTCGCTGAATGCCGCGCTGAGCCGGTCGCGATAGGTTTCAAAGCGACGATCCGATCCCCACAGGTTGACGACCAGCACGCCTTCTTCCGTCAGCCGCTCGCGGCAGGCACTGAAAAAATCGGCCGTGGCCAACGGTTCAGCAATGCCAGAGGCCGAGTAGGCATCCATGATGATCAGGTCGGCTGAGGCGTCGGGCATGGCGTAAACGTGCGCCGCGCCATCACCCACGACCACATCCAGGTGCTCGTCATCGGCCGGCAACTGGAACATGGAACGCGCCACCGCCACCACTTGCGGGTGCAACTCCACCGCAGTCAGGTGGGTGGAGGGCATTTTCTCGTGCATCCATTTGGCGATCGAACCACCACCCAGGCCAATCAACAGCGCTTTGCGCGGGTGCGGATTGAACAGCAAAAAGCCGAACAGACAGCGGGTATAGGCCAGCACGAGTTCGATCGGGTCGCTGACGCGCATGGCGCTCTGGGTATCGTCGCCACCAAAATGCAGCTTGCGGATACCCAATGAGTCAGAAATGTCGATCTGGATTTCGGTCTGCGCGGCCGGGCTGATGCGTTTGGAACGAAACAGCATCAGAAATCACCGCAAGCGCTGTCAGACGGTTCGCCATCGGGTTTGCTTGCCAGGATATTGATGCGGCCCGGCTCGCTGAACTGGTCGCGATCAAACGCCTTGTCACCGTCTTCACGCGCAATGCCGTCGGCTTTGGCGTTCTTGAAGTCGTACAGCCCGGTGTCGGCCAGGTGCGAGGGCACCACGTTCTGCATGGCGCGGAACATGCTCTCGATCCGGCCGGGGAAACGCTTGTCCCAGTCTTTGATCATCTGGCCGACCACTTCACGCTGCAGATTGGGCTGACTGCCGCACAGGTTGCACGGAATGATCGGGAACTGTCTGGCTTCGGCGTAGCGGATGATGTCTTTCTCGCGACAATAGGCCAGCGGGCGGATCACCACATGTTTGCCATCGTCGCTGACCAGTTTGGGCGGCATGGACTTCATCTTGCCGCCGTAGAACATGTTCAGGAACAGCGTTTCCAGAATGTCTTCACGGTGATGGCCCAGCGCAATCTTGGTGGCGCCCAGCTCGTCGGCCACGCGGTACAGAATGCCGCGGCGCAGGCGCGAGCACAGGCCACAGGTGGTTTTGCCTTCCGGCACCACGCGCTTGACGATGGAATACGTGTCTTCCTCGATGATGTGGTACTCGACCCCCAGCGCCTTGAGGTATTCCGGCAGTACATGCTCCGGAAAACCCGGCTGCTTCTGGTCCAGGTTCACCGCCACAATGCTGAAATTGATGGGGGCTGAGCGCTGCAGACCCATCAGGATATCGAGCATGGTGTAGCTGTCTTTACCGCCGGACAGGCACACCATCACCTTGTCGCCTTCTTCGATCATGTTGAAATCGTTGATGGCGTCGCCCACGGCGTGGCGCAGCCACTTGGTGAGCTTGTTGAAGTTGTATTGCTGCTTTTTTTCCGCTTCGGTGAGCGCGGTCGTTTCAGTTGCTGCGTTCATGGCATAAAGCTCACGGGGCGCACACGGCATTGACTCCGTATGCGCCCCGTTGGGTAGATGGTTGAATTGACGACGATTTTAACCGAAATCGGCCCGGTTCGGCCATGGTCATTCGCCGCGGGCTTACAGCACCACGCTGCGCCCGCCGTCTACCGGCAGGATCACGCCCGTGACATAGGGTGCTTCCAGCAAAAAGTGGATGGCCTGCGCCAGATCTTGCGGCGTGCCGGTGCGGGCCAGCGGAATGGTCGCTTCAATGCGTGCGCGCTCGGTGGCATCAAACACGCTGTCATGATCAGGCCACAGATTGGACCCCGGCGCGACGGCGTTCACCCGCACCTGCGGCGCCAGTTCCCGCGCCAGCGACCGCGTCATGGCCACCAGCCCTGCCTTGGCCACGGTGTAAAGCGTGTGCTCCGGGTACGGCCGGTCGGCGTGGATATCTGCAATGCTGACGATCGCGCCGCGGCTTTCGCGCAGCGCCGCGACTGCCGCCTGCGCCAGAAAGATCGGCGCCTTGAGGTTGGAGCCCAGCAAGTCATGCCAAGCGCTCTCGGTAAACTGACCCACTGGCGTCGGGAAGAACGATGACGCGTTGTTGATCAGCGCATCCAGCCGGCCAAAACGGGTCAGCACCTGGGTAACAAGCACCGGCAAGCTGGCGGTATCCAGTAAATCAGCCTGAAACAGCGCCACCGACTCGGGCCGGCGTGCGTTCAGTTCATCGGCCAGCGTCTGGGCATCAGCCACAGAACTGCGGTAATGCAGCGCCACGCGCCAGCCGCGCTCGTGCAGATATCTGACAATGCCCGCTCCGACACGGCGCGCACCACCGGTGACCAGCGCCACCTTCTCCATGCGGTTTCTCCAGTTTGCCCGGCTGCGATGATGCCAGGCCAGATCACATCATTTACTTTAGAATTGGCAATTGGATAACCACACTGCCTTTGTGCAATTTTGCTGCCCTCATGACCGTCCCGCAACTTCCGCCCGCCACACCCGAAGCTCTGGCCGCCAGCCAGCAGCTTGTTGAACGCATCAAACAGGCCATCGATCACGCGGGCGGCTGGCTGTCGTTCAGTGATTACATGCGCATGGCGCTGTATGAACCGGGGCTGGGTTATTACTCGGGCGGGGCCACCAAATTTGGTGAAGCCGGCGATTTTGTCACCGCGCCAGAACTCTCCCCCCTGTTTGGCGCCTGCGTCGCCACCACCGCCGCCCAGGTCTTGCAGGCGCTGGGGACAGGCGACGTGCTGGAATTTGGCGCCGGCACCGGCAAACTGGCCGCGCAGGTCCTCACTGAACTGGAACGGCTCGATACCCTGCCGCGCCACTATTACATTGTTGATCTCTCGGCGGAACTGAAAGAGCGCCAGCGCAATACCCTGTACACGCTGGTGCCGCACCTGGCCGACCGCGTGATCTGGCTTGATACCCTGCCTGTCATGTTCAACGGCATGGTGCTGGCCAATGAGGTCCTGGACGCCATTGCCTGCGCGCTGGTTTACCGCAACGACAACGGCGCCTTGTTCGAGCGCGGCGTGATCTGGCGTGACGGCGCACTGGCCTTCGAAGACCAGCCCATGAGCCACGGCACCTTGCACGATGCCGCCGCCGCACTGGACTTGCCGGACGACTACCTGAGCGAAATCCAGCCAGAACTGCCAGGTTTCATGGCCAGCGTCGGCAACATGATCGAACGCGGCGCCGCGCTGTTTCTTGATTACGGCTTCCCGGCCATCGAGTACTACCACCCGGAACGCCGCCAGGGCACGCTGATGGCGCACTACCGCCACCACAGCATGGCCGACCCGTTCTACCTGCCCGGCCTTGCCGACCTGACCTGCCACGTGGACTTCTCTGCCGTGTACCACCACGCCGACGCCCACGGCCTGCAGCTGGAAGGCTATGTCTCGCAAGCGCAGTACCTGATCAACACCGGCCTGACCGCCCGCCTTGCTGCCGTCGGCGCGGAAAACGTCAAACAATACGCGCCGCTGGCCTCTGCCGTGCAAAAGCTGACCAGCCCGTCTGAAATGGGCGAACTCTTCAAAGCCATGGCGTTCTCTCGCAACCTGGCCCTGCCCACCCTGCTGGCCGGCTTTGAGCGCGGAGACGACTCCTACAAGTTGTAAATCAGGGAGTTGCGGAATATTTTTGCAAAGCACGCTTGACAGTCAGCGCTTCGCCCTTCAGAATCGCCGACTCTCATGGCTATGTAGCTCAGTCGGTTAGAGCACAGCACTCATAATGCTGGGGTCACAGGTTCGAGTCCCGTCATAGCCACCAGAATTTCTTTACCGGTTTACCGGTAAAGTACGACAAACCCCGCTCAGCTTCGGCTGGCGGGGTTTTTTGTTTTCTGACCCCGTCCATACGCATCCGCGTAGCCAGTTATTTTGGTGGTGCACCTGGGAGTATCGTTTTGTACTCCGCAGATAGCGCAATGTCCCGCCAGACCAAGCCCCCCCCCACACCCCTGTTTAGCCTCCGCAATTAATTCATAGCCCCGCCAAAACAAAGACTTGATCGGCGGCAAACCACCAATATTGCTTCTGTTAAACGATGGGCAGCTGATTGATGCCGACCTGGCATCGGTAACCCGAACGGTCAAACAGGTGCGTGCTCCATGGTTCCCAAGCAAGCCAACCTCGCTTTTCAGCCATTTGGTCTGGAACTGATCCCGATGAACGAACTGGAGTACGAGCAAGCCCCATGGGTTGAACAGCCCTTTTTTGCCTGGTGTAAATGCGAGCGGGCACTGCTTGATGAGGCCTACCAGGAACACTTTCATCATTGGCGTATCCGCGGAGCAGGAGACGCTGTTAAAGCCATCATGCGGTACAAAAACTACACGCGTGAGGCGACACGTGACACATTGAAGCAAGCCATTGAAAACGGCGATTGGGTACTACTCAACCGCGACGTATTCAGTTCCGCCGTACACTGGGTTGAAGACAAAACTGATTCTGAAGGCGGTCATTGGGCGTTGGCTCCGTACCAGTTCGGCTTTTTCGCGTCAAACCTTGAACGGCAACTACACCGGCGTTATCGCAGGTCCGCTTATGGCCCAGGCGGGATGCTGCCACGCTCCGCACCGGCGCCTGTGACCACGCTTGCGGAGGAACCTGTTGGCACCCAACGTATCCCGCCAGTCCACCCACCAGTTACACCCAAAGAATTTGAAAGCGGACTGGGGAGCGATGTTGACAAGCTGATTGCCAAATCCCCGGTACTTCAAAAGCAAGTCGGGATACTCAAGGGCCAGAAGTGGGACATTGTCTATGGTCCGGCAGGTTCTGGTTCAATGGCAAACCAGACTAGCCCACGATCCATCACGATTGACGGCTCCCAAAAAGGCGATCCCCTCGCCACTGTACAGACACTTTCCCACGAGGTCGGCCATGCCAATTACAGCATTGTTCCCGACTATTCATCGAAGGACGCTTATGTCAACGGTGCACTAGCCGATGAAGGCGCTGCCACGATGAACAACATCCTGGTACAGCGCGACGTACTCAACCATGGCGGCCCCGATATCGGCATCGCAGGGAATGCAGCAAACGCCCCTGCCTACAACGCTGCATATGACCAATATCTGAAGACAGGGGACATCAGTAGTACTCGGTCAGCCATCGGTCAAATCTACGGCAACGGGGAAATCTCGTCGGTTTCCAGTAATGGGGCCAGAGTGAACTACAGGACCTATTACGGGAATTGGTATGAGGCAAACTTTGGTACCAAATAGCCAGACCCAAAAGCTATGGAGTGCAGCCACAATACTGTTACTGCTGACAGGCGGCTGCTCATCCCCAACAACCATGAGTAAAAAAATGGACTCGACACCGACCACAATCTGGCAGTTAAGTCAGACGCTGAAAGACGCAATGCCCATAAGCAAAACGCAACTCGAACGCGTTCTAGGCACCAAGCTGGTAGACGGCAACACCAACGAATATGTCCAGTTCTGGAAAAACAGTGCGGGCTCCGCAGTGCAACTAGAAGACGGCATAGAAGTGTCCCGCATCGATCTGCGTATACATCGGACCTACCGTGACAGAGTTTCCCTTGGCTTGTACATACAAGGGAAGTGCATTTCCCTGCAAGAAGTACGGGCACGCTACCCGGACATGCAGTTACGCTACCCGCCCAGGCCTGGCATTACCTTTACCGGATATGCAGTAGACACCCCTTGGGGAGAAATGAATTTCAGCATCTCTAACGAGGAGCCACGTTGCCTGGTTTCTGTCGGGTTTGGTACCAACCCGTAACAGGCAACCACCGGATTGCTTCCCTCCATCCGCCCGCCTCAACTCGTGAGTCACCACGGAGCGATCGTTTCATATGCGAAACGCCAGTTTGCGGATTCCGCAACGGGACGCATCAGCATGCAGACACGGCTATTTCACTTCAAAACAAATCAGTAGCCGGGAAACAGCCAAGCGCAACCATCCGCTACATAGAAGCCCTACCCCGTTTTACGCGGCGGGGCTTTTTATTGCTTGCCTCGCGCGCATGGCCGGGCTATCCAGATGACGATAATCCGCAGTCGAGTAGAAACCGCACATGTCCGACGAACAAAAAGTCAAAGGCCCTGCTTCGTATTTTCCGTCCATCGAGAAAACCTATGGCCAGCCCGTCAGCCACTGGCTGGGTTTGCTTGATGGCATGACCGGCAAGAAGCATATGGAGATGGTGGCCGCGCTCAAGTCTGAACATGGTCTGGGGCATGGGCATGCCAATGCTTTGGTCGCGTACTGGCGGGCGCAGCAGGCGTAGCGCGCAAGTGGGTTAGCCGGCCGCTTTGCCGGTTTTGCCGGGCGGATGGAGCGCCTCGCCCCGTGCCAGCATGGCGACATACTGCGCAATGCGTTTGGCGCGCGTCTCTGCCCGTCTGGCGTCGTTGACCCGGTAAATGATCGCAAAACGGTTAGCCCGATCAAGCGCTGCAAAGAAGTCCTGTGCGGCGGGGTTCAGCGCCAGCGCGGCCGCCAGGTCATCTGGTATTTCTGCTTTGGCTTGCGAGAGATAAGCGGCCTCCCAGCGGCCATCCGTTTTTGCCGCGTCGATCTGGGCCTGCCCTGCCGGTTGCAGGCGGCCCGCTTGTGCCAGCCGCTCTGCCGTCTCGCGGTTTTTGGCAGACCACTTGCTGGCGGCCCGGCGCGGGGTTAGCCGTACGATGAAATAATGCTCGTCCAGCCGGCCTAACTGGCCATCAATCCAGCCACAACACAGCGCCGCCTCGATCGCATGTTCCTTGCTGATGGTCGGCATTGGTGCGCCGGCCTTGGCCAGCCGCAGCCAGAAGCCTTTGGCATCCAGTGGCTGGCCCGCCAGGTGTGCCTCAAGATCTGCGGCGGTGGCGAAGGTGAGGACTGGCTCGTTCTTGCTGGTCAGGTCAGACATGGTTTTCCTGTCAACGCGGTGCGCCTCAGCCCGATCCATGTTGCAGCTGGCGCAAAAAAAAAAACGGCGGAACCCGGTGGAACTATCACCGGCACGCGCTGCCAACCGTTGGTCCGGCCAGGCTGGCAGGGGTTGGATGACACCTCGCAGCCGGGGTTTGCGGGCATGCCCGGCATGAAAAAACATCCCCATTATAAGACCCCACTTTGCCCTTGCCCGTCAGTCAGCTTCCTGCATGTTCCTGCTATTTGCAGTGCGGCCAAGCCAGGCTAAACCGATATAAAGCACCCACGTCTGCGTAACGCGTGGTCGCCAAAAAAAGGGAGAACACCTCATGGGCAAACCTGCCTCATCTCATCGCACCCGTCACATTTTGCTCTGGCTAGGTCTTGCGGCCTGGGCCGGTATTTCCGTGGCGGTCCTGGTCAAAGGCGAAGTGAAAGACCTGATTCCTGGCGGTTGGTGCCGGAGCGTCAAATGAACGCGCGCACCCCGGAAGTCCGCGCGTCGGCGCGGCAGACCACCGCCAATCTGTTAAGCACATTGCGCGGCACTTCTGACCGCATTTTGCTGGTGGTCAATACGGCCTACTGGGTGATCACGCTGATCCAGTCTTTCATTGTCGGCCGCATGCTGGCCGTGTGGGTGGTCGGCCTGCCGGCTGTGCTGATCCCGTATCTGGTGGCGCTTAACCAGCGGGGGACGCTGATAGCCCGCTGCACCGTGGCCACGGCGCTGATGCTGCAGGCCATGGTGTCGATCGCCACTTCCAACGGTGCCATTGAGGCGCACTTTGGCGTGTTCGTCGTGCTGGGGTTGTTGCTGGCGTATTTTGACTGGCGGCCAATCGTCGTGGCGGCTGCGGTCATTGCCGTGCACCACCTGGTGCTCAATTTCAGCGCCGCCATGGGCATGAGCCTGGTGCTGTTTCAGGAAGGGCCGTCGTTCAGCCGCGTCTTGATCCACGCGGGCTACGTGGTGGCTGAGGCCGGCATGTTGTCATGGCTGGCGTTCCGGATTGAAGGCTCGCTGCGGGCCAGTGCGTTTATGGATCACTTTGCCGCCAGCGCGGCGCAAGGCGATCTGACCCTGACTTTTCCGCCCCGACTGCTTGAGATCAGCCCGATGCTGCGCTCAGGCAAGATCATGCAGACCAGAATGACCGAAGCCCTGCAGGCGGTTCAAGGCACGGCCGGCACAGTGGCGGAGGTAGCCGGCAGTCTTAGCAATGACAGCGCGCGGCTGGAAGCCGGCGTGCAGACACAGGTTGATGAAACCGCGGCCATGGCGGTGGCCTTGCAAGAGATCAACCAGGGCATTGCGCAGGTGACGCGTGATGCCAACGAGGCCAGCAGCGCCATTCTGGCCGCCGTGGACATGGCCTCCGCTGGCGAGGCCGCCAGTGTGGGCGTCAACGAAGACTTGAATGCCATCAGCCAGACCATCCACGGCGTGGCGGAACACATCGACGTGCTCAAGAAGAGTACCGATGAGGCCATGGCGATTGTCGATCTGATCAAGGAAATTACCGAACAGACCAACCTGCTGGCGCTGAATGCGGCGATTGAGGCGGCGCGCGCTGGCGAACATGGCCGCGGCTTTGCGGTGGTGGCGGATGAAGTTCGCAAACTGGCGTTCAAAACCACTGAGGCCACGGTGTCGATCCGCGATTCCATGAATGCCATCGCCCAAAGCATGGACGGCACGCACGATGCGGTGGTCAGCGCGCTGGATAAAGTCAGCCACGGGCTGGAAAAATCCGGCACGGCGCGCAGCACCATTGCAGAAATGGCGCAGAACACCAGCGCCACGGAAACCACGGTACGGGAAATGGCCGCCGCCCTGCAGCAGCAATCGCAGTCTGCCACCATGGTGGCACAACGGCTGGATCGCGTGGCCTCGCAGGCGCATGCGGCGCATCAAACCTTGTCGGAAGTGGCAACGCAGATTCAGCGGCTGAAATCACAGGCAGATGATCTGAACACCCACACGCAGTTTTTCCGGATCAGTACGGCCGGTTAGTGCGCCGGCTGGTAACACAGCAAGACATTGCCGTTGGCAAAGTTGCGTGAGCGGGTCAGTTTGAGAGGCACCGGGTGGGTCAAGCCTTCAAAAATGGTCCGCCCGCCGCCCAGCACGACCGGATTGACCGACACCTGAAACTCGTCGATCAGCCCGGCCTGGGCCAGTTGCACAATCAGGCTGCCGCTCCCCAGAATGCACATGTCTTTGCCGGGCAATTGTTTTTGTTCGCGCACCCAGCTCACCAGATCAGTCTTGATGAGTTGCGTGTTGTGCCAGTCCACCCGCTCCAGCGAGCGCGAGAACACAGCCTTGGGCAGGCTGTTCATATAGCGGGCAACCAACGGATCATTGGCAGCGGCCATGGGCGTGGGCCAGTAGCTGACCATCAGCTCGTAAGTCACCCGCCCGAACAGCAACAGCGCCTCGCCCGCGACGTTATCCGCCACGAAGGCATTCCACTCTGCATCCTGGGTGTCGTGGTGCGCCCAGCCGATATCACCATCACCACCCGCAAAATAGCCGTTGACGGTCAACTGGATAAACGCGATCAGTCTGCGCATGACAGATCCTTGAGTCCTTGCAACACGGGCCGCGCCTACCGCTTGCGCAGCGCCTGCTTGTGGGCATACATGGCGGCATCCGCCTCGGCCATCAGGGCCGCAAACGCCTCGTGGCGGGTGGCATCAAACGCGGTCACACCGACACTGAAGCGCAGATCATACCCGCGGTTCAGCCGCAGATTCAGTTCGTCCAGATTGTGTTGCAATCGCGCGATGATTTCGAGCGCACGACTCTGGTCGGCATCGTTGAGCAAAGCCACAAACTCATCGCCGCCCAGTCGGCCCACTGCGTCACTTTCGCGCAGGCCGTGCCGCAAGAAGCCGGCAAATTCAACCAGCGCCCGATCACCCTCGGCGTGACCATACAGGTCATTGATCTCTTTGAAGTCATTCAGATCAAAGAACAGCAAAGTGGCCGGTTTACCCATGCGCCGGCAAACACCCAGGGTATAGGTGGCGAGCGCTTCAAAGCCGCGCCGGTTCACAAGGTCGGTCAGTTCATCAAGCGTGGCCAGTTGCTGGGCGATCAGCTCTTGCTCGGCAATGCGCCCCAGATCACCCAGCAGCCCGCGCTCTTCATCATTGAGCAAACGCGGGTGCTGATCCATCAGGCATAAGGTGCCGACGCGCATGCCGTTGTCGGTGGCCAGAGGGTAGCCGGCATAAAACCGGATATAAGGTGGCCCGACGACCAGCGGGTTATCGGCAAAGCGCGGGTCTTCAAAGGTGTCCGGGATCAGAAAAATCGCGTCATCCAGAATGGCGTGACCGCAGAAGGAGGTCTTGCGCGGGGCCTCGCTGTCTTCGCCCTCAGCGCCGGACTTCATCCACAACCGGTCGGCATCGACCAGGGTAATGAGGGCGATGGGCACGCGGAAAATGCGTTTGGCCAGCCGGGTCAGCCGGTCAAACCGCTCTTCCGGCGCGGAATCCAGAATACTGAGCGATCGCAGCGTAGCCAGCCGGACCGATTCATCCGGTGGCATGGCGGGTGCAAGCATCGGCATTCCTTTGCACGGTATCTGAACCTGGCCCAAGCATAGCGCACCGGTTCTGGCTTGCAGCACAAACCACCCCGGCCAATGGGCCCAAGGGTCAAAAACGCGGCCAGCATGCCTTTTTACCCTGCAAGCTTTGGCAGATCTGCGCTGCCGCTATTGGCATCCGGCGCGCGATTGCATATATCGATAAAGAGCACGGACAGATGACACGGCCCCGCAAGGCCGGGCAGTCCGCCGAACGCACCATTGCGCCGGGTTCCATTGTGAAACTTTATCTGCCTGATCACATTTTCATCCGCAACCGGGTGGTCCAGCACGGGGAACTGGATTTTCGTCTGGAACCCCGCTTCATGGACTCGCTGACGGCCAGCGCGCGGGCTGATGCCAGCGGCACCGTGCCCGCCATGGCGGACTACGCCTTGCTGGAGGTCATTGCACTGGCCCAGCATCTGGGGCCCTTGCTAAGACAAGCGCCAGGGCGGCTGGCGCCAGAGCAGCTCACGCCGATCGTGGAGCGCATCAACGAGATCGCACAACGCAGCCCGGATGGCTGCATCGCCGCCATTGTGCTGTGCCCGTGGGTGGACTACGCCGCGCATCACGCCATCAACACCGCGCTGCTGGCCTGCCGCCTGGCGCGCATGCTGGGTATGCCGGATGAAGAGCGCGACACCTTGATGCTGGCTGCAATGACCATGAATGTGGGCGCCGTCGCCCTGCATAACGAACTGGCCATCCAGGAAGCACCCTTGAGCACCAGCCAGCGGCAGGTGTTGAACGCGCACCCGCTGATCAGCTCATGCCTGTTACGCGCCGGCGGCTTTGACAACCGGCGTTTACACACGCTGGTCCTGACCCACCATGAACGGCTGGATGGCCGCGGCTACCCGTTTCATCTGCGCGGCAGCGAGATCGACCCGCTGGCCCATACGCTGCATGTGCTGGATATCGTCATCGCCAAGCTGATGCCGCGCAGTTACCGCAGCCGTTTGCCGGCACGCCAGGCGCTGGCGCAGGTGTACGCGCGGGCGCGTGAGCAGATGGATGGCAACCTCACCACGCAACTGGTCAAACTGTTCGGGGTGTACCCCAGCGGCAGTTTTGTGACGCTGCAAAATGGCCAGACCGGCCTTGTGGTCAAACAGACCGAAGCAGCGGGCAAGCCGCTGGTGGCCTTGCCGGGCAATCCGGGCGAGCCGATTGATACCACCGAACCTGGCCGCAAGATCACCGAGAGTGTGGCCTCACAACCCGGCCTGCGGCATTTCCCGTCATTGGTGCCGTTCTGGCCGCTGAAATGAAAAACCCCGCAAACGGTGCGGGGTTTTGTGAGCATTGCAACAACAAGTGGCGGTTTCAGAAATCGCCAATCTCGGCGGAACGACGCGTCTCCAGCATATCTTCCAGTTGCCGACGACGCAGGGTCTTGGCCCGGTTTGCGCTGGCGATGGCTTCTTCGCTGGGCCCGCGCCGCTTGGCTTGCGGCTTGTCGGCTCCGCCTTCACCGGCTTGTTTGGCAAGGACTTCATCTGCATTCATGGCATTACTCCCCTTACAAGACAAACTGTCATTTCATATTGAGAGACGTCTGAAAGTATCAGTAACTATTGCCCATCAACATATTTGACAAGGCAACTTGTGCGCATTATCTTGCGCACTCTGACTCAGTCAGGTGCAGTTCCAGGTATTCCTTGTTGTACTTCTTTCCCGGCTTCAAAACCCGCAAGTTCTGACGTACCCCACCCCGAAGCTCCTGTCACCAGTCAGTCTCCAGACGATCATCCGCTCTGGAAAAGCAAAATACATACCGACTTTTGAAAAGGAGCCCATCGTGGCCAATCTCAATCATTTCGACTTCAACATCGAAGTCCGCCCTGTCACCATTGGCGCCGGCCTGAACGGCTGGTACCAGATCGTCCGCTGTGAAGGCGACCGCCGCATTCCGGTTACCGACTGGCTGCGCGTTCCCGGCAAACCGGCCGGCATCGTGCACCATGCGGTCCGTTCTGCCCGGCAATCTGCCAATGCGCATCTGACGCGGCTGGGCTAATCCAGCAGAGTACCATTTTCTGCAGTCAAAATCCTGTCAGCTTGAGTGCTTGTTGCACCGTCAGCGAGCGCCGGACATGCTGACGGGCGCAGTGGACGACTTTTGTCACCTCCAACCCAGGCTGACGATTGTTGTACCATGCGGGTCTGAACATCAATGGATAGCCATGCCATGACGAGCCAGATCATCACCGTCAACCAGATCCGTCCACCGTTTGATCCGCCGCGTGAAAGCCTGCTGGCTGCTGTTGAAGCGGGCCAGGTACTGTTTTTCCCGCAGAGTGGTTTCACTGTGGCAGAGACGGAACAACGGCTGCTTGATCCGGCCATTGCTGATCCGGAGCGCAAGAACATCAGCCTGGATCAGGCCAGTGGCAAACTCCATGGCGTGCTGGGCGGTGCCGACAATGAAAACGCGGTGCGCGCGCTGATTTCCCGTTATTACCAGACGGCCGATAACCTGGTGCGTGACCTGTTTCCGGAATACACCGGCAAACTCAGAACCGCGCCGACCAGTTTGCGTCTGCACCGCGTGGAAACCCGCCAGACCTCCTGGCGCAAAGACGACAGCCGCCTGCACGTGGACGCCTTTCCGTCGCGCCCCAATTACGGCGAGCGCATCTTGCGCGTGTTCACCAATATCAACCCCAAGGGCGAGGCGCGCGTCTGGCGCGTGGGCGAGCCCTTTGGCGATATGGCCAGACGCATGCTGCCGCGCGTGCCGCGCCAGTGGCCGGGCTCTGCTGCCTTGATGGCGGCGCTCAAGATCACCAAGCGCCCGCGCAGTGCCTACGACCACATCATGCTGCATCTGCATGACGCCATGAAGGCAGACCTTGCCTACCAGCAAGACTGCCCGCAAGAAACCATGCCGTTCCCGCCGGGCTGCATCTGGGTATGTTTTTCTGACCAGACCTCCCACGCGGTGATGTCGGGTCAGTTCATGATGGAGCAAACGTATTTCCTGCCGGCCAGCGGTATGGCCGATCCGGGCCGCGCGCCGCTGGCCACGCTGGAAAAAATCACCGGCCGCGCGCTGGTTTAAGGCGTAAAGGAAGCAACGTGGGCTGGATCTTCACCCTGCTGATCGGCGCGTTTATTGGCTGGATTGCCGGCAAGGTCATGGACACCGGCCACCAGCAAGGCTGGGTGCTCAACATGCTGATCGGCATTATCGGTTCTGCATTGGGCCGCTGGTTGTTTGGCGATGTGCTGCATATCGGTGCGGCCTGGCGGGCGGGGCATTTCTCGCTGGCGGGCATCGCTTTTGGCGTGCTGGGCTCTGCCGTGCTGATTGCCATCCTCAAATGGCTGGGTGTTTTGCGCTGATACCATGGCGCCGGCCTTGCCGCCTGAGCGGGCTTCATGCGCCATCAGTCAGGAAAACTGCAGCAAATACGCAGCAAAATCCCCTGAACGTCGGCTAAACGCTAAAGTCGAAAGTGGATGCAGCGATGTCATACTGGCCCGCCGCGCACCCTCCTCGTCCGGCTCGCTTTCAAAGCGCCCGCCAAATTGCTAAAATTGTCTGTTTTTCAACGGGATAAGACACACCCATGAAGAAGTCGTTTGCCGTTGTACTTGCCGTACTGACCCTGTTTGCCTCTGCCCTGGCGCTGGCTGACCGCAATTTCCCGGCCAATGGCCAGTTGGGCGTGCTCAACAGCTACCGGGTTGGCGCGCTCTCCATTGATGACACCGACCGCAATCCGGCGGCGGCTATTCGCGTGTATGGCACCAACAACCTGATCGTACCGGCGCAGCAAGTCCCCAAGGATGTGGACATCTGGTACACCACCGAGGCCAACGGCAACGTCTGGAAAATCTGGCTGTTGACCCCGACTGAACTGAAGCAGCAAGAAGCCGTTATCAAGCAACAGAAGAATTCCCAGCAATGACCAAGAAAGTATTCATCAAAACCTTCGGCTGCCAGATGAACGAGTATGACTCGGACAAAATGGCAGATCTGCTGGGCGCAGCCGAAGGCATGACCAAGACCGACAACGTTGAAGAAGCGGACGTGATCCTCTTCAACACCTGTTCCGTGCGCGAAAAGGCGCAAGAGAAGGTGTTCAGCGATCTGGGCCGGGTCAAGCATCTGAAACAGCTCAAGCCTGATCTGGTGATCGGCGTGGGCGGCTGCGTGGCCAGCCAGGAAGGCGAGCACATCGTCAAACGCGCCCCGTATGTGGATGTCGTGTTTGGCCCGCAAACGCTGCACCGCCTGCCGGGCATGATTGCCGAGCGCCGTTCTTCGGGCAAAAGCCAGGTGGATATCTCCTTCCCGGAGATCGAGAAGTTCGACCACTTGCCGCCCGCACGCGTGGAAGGCGCCACGGCGTTTGTGTCGATCATGGAAGGCTGTTCCAAGTTCTGCTCGTTCTGCATCGTGCCGTATACGCGCGGTCAGGAAGTCAGCCGTCCGTTTGAAGATGTGCTGGCCGAAATCGCCGGTCTGGCGCAGCAAGGCGTGAAAGAAGTCACGCTGCTGGGCCAGAACGTGAACGCCTATCGCGGCCGCATGCTTGATGGCGACGAAGACGACATCGCTGACTTCGCCATGCTGCTGGAATACGTGCACGAAGTGCCGGGCATCGAGCGCATTCGCTACACCACCAGCCATCCGCGTGAAATGACGCAACGCATTGTCGATTGCTACCGCAAGCTGCCCAAGCTGGTCAGCCACCTGCATCTGCCGGTGCAAGCGGGTTCTGATCGCGTGCTGGTGAACATGAAGCGCGGCTACACCACGCTGGAATACAAGTCACTGATCCGCAAACTGCGTGAAGCGCGGCCGGATATCTGCCTGTCGTCTGACTTCATCGTGGGCTTTCCGGGCGAGACCGAAGACGACTTCGAAAAGACCATGAAGCTGATCGATGACGTTGGTTTTGACGCCAGCTTCAGCTTTATCTACAGCCGTCGCCCGGGCACACCGGCCGCCGATCTGGCCGATGACGTACCGGAAGACGTAAAGACCAAACGCCTGTTGCGCCTGCAAGCGCGCATTCAGGAGCTGGCCGACGACGTGAACCGCAATATGGTGGGCACCGTGCAGCGCGTGCTGGTGGAAGGCATCAGCCGCAAGGACAGCAAGCAGCTGGCCGGCCGTACGGACAACAACCGGATCGTCAACTTTGATGGCCATC
Source organism: Silvimonas iriomotensis (assembly GCF_014645535.1). Lineage (NCBI taxonomy): Bacteria > Pseudomonadati > Pseudomonadota > Betaproteobacteria > Neisseriales > Chitinibacteraceae > Silvimonas > Silvimonas iriomotensis. The sequence continues at coordinate 92,074 of NZ_BMLX01000003.1, read as the reverse complement.
CGCGCCTGGTGAACTCGTTCGTCAACGTGCGGGTCACAGCTGCATTGCCTCATAGCCTGAAAGGCGAGATTGTCACCGTTGAAAGCGTGACGCTCTAAGCCTGGTTTCACATTTGCGCGACATGCACCATGATTCTGAGTGATCTCTCCAGTTGGCAAGACCGGCGCGGGTATTTTCCCGCCCCGGTAAACACGGCGCTTGCAGCGCTGGCCGGGCTTGATCTGGCCAGTATGGCTGCCGGCAAATACCCGCTGGACCATGAAGGCATGTTCTTCATGATCCAGACCCCGCTGACCGCCCCGGCCGGACAACACCGGCCGGAAGCGCATGTTGAACATGTGGATATCCAGCTGGTGCTGTCGGGCACCGAGCGCTATGGCGTGGCCCGGCGGGGCCAGTCAGGTGAATCGGTGATTGAAAATCTGTGGGACAAGCACGATATCGCTTTCTTTGCCCCACCCGCGAATGAAGCCTTTTTTGACCTTGGGCCCGGCATGTTCGCGGTGTTTTTCCCGGATGACATTCACCGCCCGTGTTGCCAGACGCAAAACGGACCGGAACATGTCCGCAAGGTCGTTGTGAAAATCCATCGCAGTCTGTTTGAGCTGTGATTACGGCAAGGAAACCTTGAATGCCCTCTCCTAAAGACAACGAATTGCTCGCCACCCTGACCGAAACCGAACTGGACGAACTGGCGACGTTCCTGGAGTCTGACGCCGCGCCGATCCAGTCCATGGATATCTCCATGCTGCACGGTTTTCTGACCGCACAGCTGGTCGGCCCTGAAGAACTGGCGCCTGATTCCTGGTTTGGCCTCGTCTGGGGCGAACACGGTGAAAAACCGGAATGGGAAAGCCGCGCGCAGCAAGAACATATCGAAGGCCTGATCCTGCGCCTGTACAACCACCTGACTGACGAACTCAACGCCGAGCCGCCGTCATTCACCCCGATGGTGTACCTGGATCAGGAGCGCAATCTGGATATCGTGCAGCAGTGGTGCTACGGCTTCATGCTGGGTACCTCGCTCAACCAGCGCGGCTGGCAGCCGATGATGGACGACGAAGACGCCGTCCAGCTGATCTCGCCGATTCTGGACTGCGCCGATGAAGATGCGCGCAACCAGGCGCAAGCCGAAGGCGAAGACCTGGCCCAGTTTGAACACAATCTGGCCGCGGCCCTGCCGGAGGTGATCCCCACCATCCGCGAATACTGGCAAGAGCAAAGCGAAGCGCGCGCCAGCCGCCCGGGCCGTGGTAACCGCACGCGTCACTAAGCACCGGTTCCAGGGCCGCTGACCGGGCATGGCTGCATGGCCTGCCCGGCCATCACCCTTTTGTTGTGGAAAACAGACTCACCTTGAATACGCAAACCGTCTCTTTTACCCCGGTCGATAATCGTCGGCTGGCCAATCTTTGCGGCACGCTTGACGAGAACATCAAGCAGATCGAAACCGCACTGGACGTCACCATTGCCCGCCGCCAGGAGCACTTCAAGGTGTCCGGCCCGGGCAAGAAAGTGGAGCTGGCGATCACCGCGCTGGAACACTTCTACAACGAGGCCGATGAAGCCCTGGAGCTGGATGACATCCAGCTGGGCATCATCGAGCTGTCCAATCCGGCCGAATACGACGGCACGGAAGACGGTGCCACCCAGTTGCGCACGCGCCGCTCTGATCTGCGCGGCCGCACGCCGCGCCAGACGCAGTACATCCGCGCCATTCAGGAACACGACATCACCTTCGGCATTGGCCCGGCCGGCACCGGCAAGACCTATCTGGCCGTGGCGTGTGCCGTTGATGCGCTGGAGCGTGACCTCGTCAAACGCCTGGTGCTGGTGCGCCCGGCGGTAGAAGCGGGCGAGAAGCTGGGCTTTTTGCCTGGTGACCTGGTGCAGAAGGTCGATCCGTATCTGCGCCCGCTGTACGACGCGCTCTACGATCTGATGGGTTTTGACAAGGTCACCAAGCTGTTTGAAAAGGGCATTATCGAAATCGCCCCGCTGGCCTTCATGCGCGGCCGTACGCTCAACCATTCGTTCGTGATTCTGGACGAAGCGCAAAACAGCTCGCCGGAACAGATGAAGATGTTCCTGACCCGGATCGGCTTTGGCTCCAAGGCAGTCATCACCGGCGACCCGACGCAGGTGGATTTGCCCAAGAACCAGAAATCCGGCCTTGTTGACGCCCAGGAAGTGCTGGCCAATATCCGTGGCATTGCGCTGCACTACTTCACCAGTGAAGACGTGGTGCGCCATCCGCTGGTGCAAAAGATTGTGGATGCCTATGACAAGGCCACCCGCCAGCGCGAAGTCGAAGCCGCCCAGCGCAAGGCCGAGCGTGAGGCCCAGAAGCGGGCCGAGCAAGCCGCAGGTGGCCAGACCGAATGAGCAAGAAACTGAAACTGGCGCTGCAGATTGAATCTGCCGCCGCCGGCATCCCGCCCAAAAGCCAGCTCAAAACCTGGGCAGAGGCGGCGTTGCGCCCCAATGTGAAGCAGGCAGAAGTCACCGTGCGCGTGGTGGACGCCGAAGAAGGCCAGACCCTGAACCGCGAGTATCGCGGCAAGGACTACGCCACCAATGTGCTGACCTTTACCTTTGATGAAGACGGTGACATGCCGGAGATTCCCGGCCTGCCGCTGATGGGCGATCTGGTGCTGTGCGCACCCGTAGTCGAGCGCGAAGCGGCGGAACAGGGCATCACCCTGGAGTCGCATTACTGCCATTTGCTGGTACACGGCTTGCTTCATCTGCAGGGCTTTGATCATCTTGAGGATGATGAAGCCGAAGAGATGGAAGCGCTGGAGAGCCAGATTGTCATGTCTTTGGGTTATGATGACCCGTATCGCCTCGATGAGGAAATCGACGAATAAACCGCAGGTGAACCTTGTTTTACCGGTTTTTTTCGTCGATTTTGCTTAAAGGCATCAAGGAGCAATCACATTTATGGACGAGGCCTCACAGCCTTCCACGTCGCACAAGCCCTCCTGGCTTGAGCGACTGACCCACTTCCTGCTGCGTGAACCTGAAGACCGCGGCGAGCTTGTAGAAATCCTCCACTCCGCTTTTGAACGCCATCTGCTGGACGCTGACGCGCTGGCCATGATCGAAGGCGTTCTGAACGTTGGCGACATGCAGGTGCGCGACATCATGGTGCCGCGCAGCCAGATGGATGTCATCGACATCTCCACCCCGCTGGATGAATTCGTCCCCTTTGTCATTGAAACCGCCCACTCGCGCTTTCCGGTGATCGACGGCGGCAAAGACAATGTGCTGGGCGTGCTGCTGGCCAAGGATCTGCTGCGCTATTACGCGCTGGATGAAGAGTTCGACCTGCGGGACATGTTGCGCCCGGCGGTGTTCATCCCGGAATCCAAGCGTCTCAACGTACTGCTGAAAGACTTCCGCAACAACCGCAACCACATGGCGATTGTGGTCGATGAATACGGTGGCGTGGCCGGTCTGGTGACCATTGAAGACGTCATGGAACAGATCGTCGGCGATATCGAAGACGAATACGATTACGACGAATCCGAAGACAATATCGTGCTGGACCGCAAGGGCCACTGGCGCGTGAAGGGTCTGACCGAGATCGGTGATCTGAACGAAGCGCTGGGCGCGGATTTCACCGATGAAGAGTTCGATACCGTCGCCGGCCTTGTGACCAGCAAGTTTGGTCATGTGCCCAAGCGGGGCGAGACCATTGCGTTTGAAGGTTACCGCTTCCAGATCGTGCGGGCCGACAGCCGTCGCGTTCACAGCGTACTGATCGAAAAACTGCCTGAAATCACCGCGCCGATTGGCGAAGAAGACTGACCCGGCGCCCCGGCGCCTTGCCCTACCCAGAAATAACAACCATGCGATTTTCTTCTCTGCGTGCCGGGCAAAGCGCCCTGATGGCCGCCGCCGGCGCCGTGACTGTGTTTGCCTATGCACCGGTCCGCGCCTTTGCCCTGATGTGGCTGGGCCTGGCGGTGCTGTTTGTGTTTGCCGGCAAGGCTGAATCCGGCAAACGCGCCGCCTGGCAAGGTTATGCGTGGGGCCTGGGTTACTTCTGCGCCAATATCTACTGGATCTTCATCAGCCTGCACACCTTCGGCGGCATGCCCGCCTGGATGGCCGCCGGCTGCGTATTCCTGCTGGCCATGTATCTGGCCCTGTTCCCGGCGCTGGGCGCATGGCTGGGGTACAAGCTGGGTGGCAATTCCTGGCGGCGCATGGCCATCAGCTTGCCGGCCGCATTCATGCTGAGCGAATGGCTGCGCGGCTGGCTGTTTACCGGCTTCCCGTGGGCCACCGTCGGCACGTCACAAATCCCCATGACGCCGCTGGCCGGTTATGCGCCCATCATCGGCGTTTATGGCGTTGGTCTGATCCTGGCGCTGTCCGTCGGCGGGCTGGCCGCTTTTGCGCGCAAACCGGCCGCCTGGGCCGGGGTGCTGGCGGTGTGGCTGGCGGGCTTTGGCTTGTCGTACGTGGCCTGGACCCAGCCGGTTGGCAAACCGGTCAGCGTAAGTCTGGCTCAGGGTGCGATCCCGCAGGATGAAAAATGGGCGCAGGCCCATTACCTGGATAATCTGCGCATCTATCTGCATCTGACGCGCGAGGCCAAGGGTGACATCGTCATCCTGCCGGAAACCGCCATCCCGTCTTTCCTCTCTGACACGCCAGACTGGTATCTGGATTATCTGCGCGCCGCGGTCGAGCCCCGCGCGCTGGTGACCGGCGTGCCCCTGAGCGGGCCGCACAAAGAGGAGTACTACAACTCGGTCATGCTGCTGACCGCCCCGGACATGCCGCTCTACAGCAAGCACCACCTGGTGCCGTTTGGCGAGTTTGTGCCGGTGCCGGCGCTGTTTGGCTGGATGTACCACTATCTGAACATGCCGCTGGATGGCTTCACGCCGGGCGCGGCCAAGCAGGCACCGTTCAAGATTGGCCCGACCACCCGGCTGGCGCCCAATATCTGTTACGAAGACGTGTATGGTCGCGAGATCATCAACGCACTGCCGCAAGCCACCCTGCTGGTGAATGTGTCCAACCTGGCGTGGTTTGATGGTTCCTGGGCAGCCTGGCAGCAAACCCAGATGTCGCAGGCGCGTGCGCTGGAAACCGGGCGCTGGATGCTGCGCGCCACCAATACCGGCATGACGGCGATCATTGATGAGAAAGGCCAGTTGATCAAGGTGCTGCCGGAACGGCAACGGGCGGTACTGGAAGGCACGGCGCAGAACTATACGGGAGAAACCCCGTATGCACGCTGGGGCGACTGGGCGGCGCTGGCCTCAGGCGGTCTGCTCTTGCTGCTGGCGTGGCTGTCTGGGCGCAAAGACAAGGCGCGTGCCGGCAAGGCGATCGTGTAAGAACTGTTTGTCGCCATCAAACCAGGCCCAGGCAAACGGGATGATGCACCAGGCCAGCGAGAACTGCGCCCAGGGCAGCCATGCTGCATCCAGCCGCACCATCAGCCACAGTGGGATCACCGGCGCAAAGCAGATCAGCGCAATCACAAAACGCACCAGCACCGCGCGCCAGCACAGACATTCACCCGTCACGCTTTCAAGGCGGATACGCCAGGTTTTCATGGCCAGCGTCTGCCCGCCGCGTTTCCAGCACCAGGCAAAATAGCCAAACATGGTGATCAGCAACCAGACAAAAGACAGGTTGCGGGCCCAGGGCAAATGGGAAATCTGATCGACCGGCAAACGGGTCAGCAACTGGAACAGGCCCTGAAACAGCGCGCCAGCCAGCAGCAATACCGGGATCAGCAAGAGAAGTTCATAGCACCACGCAAACAGGCGGCGCCACCAGCCGGCACGACCCGCCAGGCCCGCCATCAGTGCTTGGCACCCGCAGCATGCGCCGCGCCATTGGGATGCGGTGCGGCGCTGGTGGTGGCATTGGTGTGCTGGATGAGTTGCTGGCGTTGCGCCGGGCTCATGGCCTTGAACTTGCGATAGTTCTCCCGCGCACGCTCGCGCTCTTCATGCGACATGCTGGCCCACTGGCCAATCCGGTCGCGCACGCGGTCTTGCTGTTCGGGGGAGAGATTTTCGTAACGCCTGGCCACGCGCATGAGCGTGGCTTTGGAGTCATCCGGCAACTGGTCCCACTGACCTGCCACCGGTGCCAGCACTGCACGCTGTGCCGGATCAAGCCCGGCCCATTCGGCCGGATCGGCCCAGGCGGCAGGCGCAAGCAAAAGGGCCGACAGCAAGGTGCCGGCAACGAGGATCAGTCGCGTTCGGTAGCTGTGGTATTGGACCATTGTTCAAACCGGGTATCGATAAAAGTATCCAGCGGCACTTCATCGGCCAGCATCTGGACATCGACGGCAGTGCGCTCGGCTTCGACGCTATGCACCTGCACCTGCCAGGCGGCACTGAAAGCCAGCAAGAGGGCAAAGGCGACCCCGGTGCTCCAGGCGGCCGGATGGGCGTGCCATTTTTCAGAGAACCAGTGGGAGGCGCCGGCAAGCCGGGTAACCAGCACGGGACGACGCTGTATTTCAGCCGCGCGCGCCACCGCCCGCTGGCGGGCTGCCGCAAGGCGAGCCTCTACCCTGGCGCTGACCGGTGCCTGATCCAGCACCGTTTTCACTTGTCGACCAAAATCGCGTTCGTTCATAGACGGACCATTCATTCTTGCGTCCCTCCCCGTGTTCCATACCAATCTATACCACGCCGCTGGAGCCATTGTGACAAGGCATGCGTGGCGCGCGAGCAGTGGGTTTTCACACTGCCCTCTGAGCACCCCATTGCGGCGGCGGTTTCAGCAACGTCCAACTCTTCCCAGTAACGCAGCATGAAGGCTTCGCGTTGACGCGCAGGTAATTGTGCCACCCCTTCTTCGATCAGGGCCATGGTGCGGGCCTGATCGTGCTCTTCTTCAGGGCTTGGCGCCTGCATATCCGCGCCCAGCCACTCCATCGGATCACCGGCGTCGCCGTCGTCATCCTTGCTTTCAAACGCAGAGAACAGGGTAACCCAGAAACCGCGTACTTTCTGGCGCCGGAAATGATCGCGGATGGCATTTTGCAGGATACGCTGGAACAGCATGGGCCATTCTTCCGGCGGGCGGCTGGCATAGCGGTCAGCTAGCCGCATCATGGCGTCCTGCACGATATCCAGTGCGGTATCTTCATCCTGCACGGCGTATTGCGCCTGCTTGAACGCCCGGCGCTCTACCTCGGCAAGAAATGCCGTCAGCTTGTCCGTTGCGTCCAGGGTGCTCTCTCCGTACACCGCCTTGTTCAGAGGCAGAAAGGGTTATCAGGTAGCCGCGAATCTTAACAAAGCGCTGTAAGGATGTCCCTGATTATTTGAGCGATTTACATATCGTAAAACCCCGCAATGAAACCGGAAACCTGCCCGGTGCGGCCCGATCACGCCCCAAACCGGCCACCAGACGCACCAGGAGCGCGCAAGGCTTGCCAAGCGGCGTTGATTCGGGTAGGGTTTTGCGTTCTACACCAGTCAAGTAATGCGAGCCGGCCTACTCAGCCTGCTCGCGCCGAACGGCAACCGCCAGCGCATTTATATCTGGTCGTCACTTTGCGGGCCACAAGCCCTTGCATGTAGGGTTGCACAAACGGGTCACCCCCTGGTCGTCAAGAAGAGCCGCGCCATACGCACGGATGTACGCACACCCGCGTTCATCAATCGCGTAACACGGTACGGTTAACTTTCGATACGGCCCGGTTTTTACCGTTTATGCGAGCTCTTTGACGGCGGCAAGCCCGGTACAGATCAATTCAGGATCGCAGTGCGTGCTGTTTACGCCTTATGCGTGAACACGCCCCGCGAACAAGACCATGGCGGATCGCTTTCCCGCGCTTGTTCTCTGACAGCGCGTGTGTATTTCCATTGCAGTTTCGCCTGTGCCTTGTGCGGACACGTCCATTGCGACCCTGTATCCGTTAACTCGTTATGCACAAAGGTTGACCCATGGAGATTTCGGGCTCTGAAATACTGGTGCGCTGTCTGCAGGAAGAAGGCGTTGAATTCGTCTTCGGTTATCCTGGTGGCGCAGTCCTTGAAATTTATGATGCGATCTTCCGTCAGACCGCATTCAAGCATGTCCTGGTTCGTCACGAGCAAGCTGCCGTTCACGCGGCTGATGCGTACTCGCGTTCCAGCGACAAGGTAGGCGTAGCGCTGGTGACCAGCGGCCCGGGCGCGACCAACGCGCTGACCGGTATCGCCACTGCCTATATGGATTCCATCCCCCTCGTGGTCATTTCCGGCCAGGTGGGCACCAGCGCCATTGGCCTGGATGCCTTCCAGGAAGTGGACATGGTGGGTTGCTCGCGTCCGATCGTGAAGCACAACTTCCTGGTGAAGGATGTGCGCGATCTGGCCGAGACCATCAAGAAAGCGTTCTACATTGCCGCCACCGGCCGTCCGGGCCCGGTTGTGATCGATATCCCCAAGGATGTCTCGATCCACAAGACCGAATACAAGTACCCGGAATCCGTGGCGATCCGCAGCTACTCGCCGCCGACCAAGGGTCACCCTGGCCAGATCAAGAAGGCCGTCCAGCTGATCGCTGAAGGCAAGCGCCCGTTCCTGTATGTGGGCGGTGGCGCAGTGCAGGGCCGCGCCGGCAAGGAAGTGACCGAACTGGCCAATATTCTGGGCATTCCGGTCACCAATACGCTGATGGGTCTGGGCGCGCTGGATGGCACGCATCCGCATTTTGTCGGCATGCTGGGCATGCATGGCACCTATGAAGCCAACCTGGCGATGCAGTACTGCGACGTGCTGATCGCCGTGGGCGCCCGTTTTGACGATCGCGTCATCTCGGTGCCGAACCATTTCCTGTCCAACCCGAAGAAGATCATCCACATTGATGTGGACCCCTCTTCGATCGCCAAGCGCGTGAAGGTGGATATCCCAATCGTCGGCGACGTGAAGCACGTGCTGACCGACATGATCGCGCAACTGCGTGAATCCGGTCTGCGTCCGAACCCGTCGGCCCTGGAAGCCTGGTGGAAACAGGTCAACGAATGGCGCAAGCCCGACAGCCTGCTGTACACCCCGTCCACCGAAGTCATCAAGCCGCAGCACGTGATCCAGACGCTGTGGAACGTGACCAACGGCGAGGCGATCGTGACTTCTGACGTCGGCCAGCACCAGATGTGGGCGGCGCAGTACTACAAGTTCCGTCGCCCCAAGCAGTGGATCAACTCCGGTGGTCTGGGGACCATGGGCTTTGGCTTGCCGGCCGCCATGGGCGCGCAACTGGCCAACCCGGACGCCCAGGTTGCTTGTGTGACCGGTGAGGGTTCCATCCAGATGAACATCCAGGAACTCTCTACCTGCAAGCAGTACCACACGCCGGTGAAGGTGCTGAGCCTGAACAACCGTTATCTGGGTATGGTGCGTCAGTGGCAAGAGTTCTTCTACGGCACGCGCTATTCCGAGTCGTACATGGATGCGTTGCCTGACTTTGTGAAAGTGGCCGAGGCCTATGGCCACGTCGGCTTCAAGGTCGAGAACCCGGCTGACGTTGAGCCGGTACTGAAAGAAGCGTTTGGCCCCAGCCTCAAAGAGCGCCTGGTATTCATCGACTTCCGTACCGACCAGACCGAAAACGTGTTCCCGATGGTGCAGAACGGTCGCGGTCTGAACCAGATGGATCTGCCCCCGCACATGGCCGGCATGCAACAAGCGCCGTTCGAAAACAACCGTGACTACGGCAACCTGAGCTAAGGGAGTGAACATGCGTCATATTTTGTCCATTCTCATTGAGAACGAAGCCGGTGCACTGTCCCGCGTCACGGGTCTGTTTTCCGCGCGCGGCTACAACATTGACTCGCTGACGGTGCAAACCACCGAAGACCCGACCCTGTCGCGCATGACCATTGTCACGCACGGCTCGGATGAAGTGATCGAACAGATCACCAAGCAGTTGAACAAGCTGATTGAAGTGGTCAAAGTGATCGACCTGAACGAATCTGATCACATCGAGCGCGAACTGATGCTGATCAAGGTGCGTGCAACGGGCAAGGATCGCGAAGAAATGAAACGGATGGCGGATATTTTCCGTGGCCGCATCATCGACGTGACCGAAAAGACCTACACCATTGAATTGACCGGCCCGGGTGAAAAGCTGGATGCTTTCATCAAGGCGCTGGATTCGACCGTGATTCTGGAAACCGTACGGACGGGTGCCTCCGGCATCGGCCGTGGTGAACGTATTCTGAAAATCTGATGATTTGTGAGGCGTGAAGTGTGAGGCGCAAGGGACGAACCCGCAGCGCCGACACCTCCCCCTCACTCCTTACACCTCACAGGAGTGATACCAAATGAAAGTTTATTACGATAAAGACGCCGACCTCTCCCTGATCAAGGGCAAGCAAGTCACCATCGTTGGCTACGGCTCCCAGGGCCACGCCCACGCCCAGAACCTGAAGGATTCCGGCGTGAACGTGACCATCGGCCTGCGCAAGGGCGGTGCTTCGTGGTCCAAGGCTGAAGGTTCGGGCTTTGCCGTGAAAGAAGTTGCAGAAGCCGTGAAGGCTGCTGACGTGGTCATGATCTTGCTGCCGGATGAAAACCAGCCGGACGTGTACAAGAACGACATCGAGCCGAACATCAAGAAGGGCGCCGCACTGGCGTTCGCTCACGGCTTTAACGTGCACTACAACCAGATCGTGCCGCGCGCTGATCTGGACGTCATCATGATCGCCCCCAAGGGCCCGGGCCACACCGTGCGTTCCGAATTCCTGAAGGGCGGCGGCGTGCCGAGCCTGATCGCTGTGTACGCCGACAAGTCCGGCAAGGCACGTGATATCGCTCTGTCGTACTCCGCTGCCAACGGCGGCACCAAGGGCGGCGTGATCGAAACCAACTTCCGCGAAGAAACCGAGACCGACCTGTTTGGCGAACAAGCCGTGCTGTGTGGCGGTGCGGTTGAACTGGTGAAGGCAGGCTTTGAAACCCTGACCGAAGCTGGCTACGCTCCGGAAATGGCTTACTTCGAGTGTCTGCACGAACTGAAGCTGATCGTCGACCTGATGTACGAAGGCGGCATCGCCAACATGAACTACTCGATCTCCAACAACGCCGAATACGGTGAGTACCTGACTGGTCCGGAAGTCGTGACCAGCGCCACCAAGGCCGCGATGAAGAACGCGCTGACCCGCATCCAGACCGGCGAATACGCCAAGCAGTTCATCCTGGAAGGCAAGACCAACTACCCGGCCATGACTGCCCGCCGCCGTCTGAACGCAGAACACCCGATCGAAAAGGTCGGCGCCCAACTGCGCGGCATGATGCCGTGGATTGCCAAGAACAAGCTGGTTGATCAATCCAAGAACTAAGCCTTGCCTGGCCTGGTCATCTGGATAAAACAAACGGCCCGCAAATGCGGGCCGTTTTTTATTGGGTTGATGATCAAAGAGCCCGGTGGAAACCAACATCGGCCCTCCACCCTGCGGCTAAAAACGCCGGATCAAGCCGCGTTTTTTTCGCCCAGCGGCAGTACTGTGCGGCCATAGACCTCGTTAAGCACTTGCGCCAGCGCCGCGTAGATGGCGGACAGGCCACAGAAGAGGCCTTCCCAGCCGGCGATGCGGGTGATAGTCGGATCGCCCAGGGCGTCGCCGACGGCCAGGAGGCCGAACAGGATCACCAGTGAGCCGAATACCACCTGGGTGGCCAGGTTCATGGCCAGCGTGCCGGCAAACAAGGCTGCGGTGAACAAGCCCCACAGGATGAAGAACGCCACCATGCCGCCCGTGCTGGTCGGCTCTGCCAGCCCCATGCGTGGCAATACCAGCAACGCCACCAGCGCCAGCCAGAACAGCCCGTAAGAGGTAAACGCCACCGTGCCGAAGGTGTTGCCCTTTTTCCATTCCATGAGGCCGGCAAATACCTGCGCAATGCCGCCGTAAAAGATCCCCATGGCAAGGATCATGCTGTTGAGTTCATACAGACCGGCGTTGTGCAGGTTCAGCAAGACCGTGGTCATGCCAAATCCCAACAGGCCCAGCGGGGCGGGATTGGCGGTCTGGTCGGCGGAGCAGGACATGGGGTTTCCTTTCGCATTGCGCGAAGACAAAGGGCGCAATTTTGCAATGCGCACCCGGGCCCCGGACCACAGCCAGATCAAACTGCAACGTCAGGCTGAGCGCAAAAAGTCACATCTGCCGCCATTGGCCGCCATCAAAAACGGCCAGCAAAGGCTGGCCGTCTGAACCGTGCAAAAAAGGTCAGCTGAGAACAGACCAGCAACCCCAGGCCATTGCCCCGCCGATCAACCCCAGCGCGGCCAGGCGCGGGCCGTGCAGGCGGGACCACAGCAAAAAGCCGGTGATGCACAGGGTGATCAGCGCGCCGGCCAGGGTGTCGACCAGCAAGATCCAGCCGACCCCGGCGCCCACGCCCTTATGCAGGTTGGTGATGACGCCCCAGAAGTTGGTCTCGGTGCGCTTGACCTCGGCCAGGCTGTTGCCTTCGGTCCAGGTGGCGCTGACGCTGTAATTGGGCCGGGCCAGAGTCACTTGCCATTCGGCCGGTTTCTCTACCGGTTTGTCGTTCCAGATCACCGCTTTGGCCGGCGTGGTGCGCACGCGCGGGTGGCCATCAATCCCGGCGTAATGACTGAACCATTGGCCAAAGGCTTTGGGATCATCGCGCGCCTCGGCCGGTACCGGCACCTGCACGGTGCTTTCGATCGGGGTGACGGCGTTGATTTTCATCTGGGCGCGGTGGTTAAGCACAAAGCCGGAAATACCAAACATCAGGCCCAGCGCGGCGCCCCACAGGCCCAGCCAGGCGTGCACACGCTTGAGCCACTTCAGGAAACTGCCATTGCGCAGCCGGTCGGGCAGAAAGCCTTTGTGATTTTCTGCAAGCAAACTGTTGATCAAGTGTTACCCCACATTCTGAGCAAGTTGTGATAGTTGCCGACCAGCGTCGTGCGCGCGGTTTCATCGGCATTGGTGCGGGTGAGCGTCTGGACTGCGCCATCCAGTTCATACAGCAGCGTGCGCTGGGCATCGTCACGCACCATGCTTTGTATCCAGAAAAAGCTGGCCAGCCGCGTGCCGCGGGTGACCGGTGTGACGCGGTGCAGGCTGGTTGCGGGGTAGATGATCATGTCGCCGGCCGCCAGCTTGACCGAATGCATGCCGTAGTTGTCCTGGATCTGCAGTTCGCCGCCGTCGTATTCATGCGGTTCTGCGATAAACAGCGTGGCCGAGATATCGGTGCGGATCTTGCGGCCGCCGCTGCCGGGGATGATGCGGATGGAGCCATCGACATGACTACCAAACGTCATGCCCTCGCTATAGCGATTGAACATGGGCGGGTAGATCACGTCGGGCAGACAGGCGCTGATGAAGAGCGGGTTGCGCTCCAGCAGGGAGAGGATCAGGTCACCCAGCTCATGCGCCACCGCCGAGTGCTCGTCAATCTGCTGGTTGTGTTTGACCAGTGCGCCCTGAAACCCGGCGGTGACGCGGCCATCCACCCACGCCGGGCCGGCGTTTTCCAGCGCGTGGCGGACATGCCGCAGCTGCTCCGGGTTCAGCACTTGAGGTATGCGAATCAGCATGACAATCCTTTATTACATGACTTGCCGCCATAACGGGCAACGCCGTCCCGGCGCTTGAGGCGGGGACGGCGTTCCGGCGTAGTGCGGCTTACGGGTGATACGACAGCGTCAGCAGCGCGGTACGAGCAATGCCCGGCGTGGCGCGGCCGCCATCGGATGCGATGACCGAGTCGTAGTAATACTTGTCGGTCAGGTTCAACAGGTTCAGGCGCACATCGTAGGTTTTCTGGTGATACGCCACGGTGGCATCCCAGCGAGCATAACCCGGCACCATGACCACATTGTTGTTGGCCGCATAACGGCTGGACATAGCCAGCACGCCGCCGCCGATTTCCCAATCGTGCGTCAGGCTGTAAGTGGTCCACAGCGTGGCGGTGTTCTTGGGCGTATTGGCCAGCGTCTTGCCGGCGGTGCCGTCCAGCGCGCTTTCAACCTCGCCATCCAGGTAGGTGTACCCGGCGAACATCTGCCATTGCTTGGTAATGCGGCCTGCAACGCCCACTTCAAAACCGTCGACCTGGACATCGCCATCCAGCTGGTACAGACCGGTGGTGGCGTCTTGCGTACGGGCATTGGTCTTTTCAATGCGGAACAGGGCCGAGTTGACCGACAGATCGCCCGAGAAGAAGTCCCACTTGCCGCCCACTTCATACGAGCGGTTCTTTTCCGGGTCCAGGTTCTGCGTGCCGCTGGTCAGTGTCAGCGCTTCCAGCGACGGGTTGAACGAGGTGCCGTAGCTGATGTAGTACGACTGCGCATCGGTCGGCTGGTAGATCAGACCGGCGCGTACGCTGGTGAAATCCGTGTCATTGCTGGCCGACAGCGGCGCGCTGGTGCTGTTGGTGATATCGCCGTCAAAGCGATCCCAGCGCAGGCCGGCAATCGCCTTCCATTGCGGGGTGAATTCGATGGTGTCATTGGCATAGAAAGCCAGGGAATTGGCCGACGACTCCGCGTGGTTGCCCTTGGTCGAGACCGAGTTGGCCGGGCTGGACAGATGCGCCGGGTCCAGCATGTCGACGATGGGCAGATTGTTGCGGGTATACGCCTGGTTGTCGTACTTGTCGTAGCCAATTTCCGCGCCGGCCAGCACGGTGTGCTTGATGCTGCCGGTGTTGGTCTTCCAGATCAGGTCGGTCTGGTTGTAGATCGACTCATCGGTGATATCGCGGTCATGGCTGGCCAGCTGGACACGCAGCGACGACAGCGGCAGCGTGGTCGGGTTGCCGGCGGTACGGTTCAGTGCCGTGCCGTTGGGCATCAGCACCGTAGAGAGCGCGGTCTCGCGGGCATCGGTCTCGTAGTGGCTGTACTGCGTGTTGTTACGCAGGGTCAGGTTCTCGTTGATCTTGTGCTCGATGTCGGCACGCACCGTGGCCACGGTCTGGTTGGTGCGGTCATCGGTCAGACCATAGAAATTGCTCTTGTCGACATTGGCCGGGCGACCATTGACCGACGGCACGCCGTAATCCGGCATGTCGTGGTTGTGTTCCAGCAGCGCCGACAGGGTGATGGTGGTCGGATCGCCAATACCAAAGGTCACCGACGGCGCCAGGCCGACGTCCTGGTTGGAGATCACGTCACGACTGGAGTGCTGGTCTTGCGCCATGCCTTCGATACGCCATGCGGCATGATCGTTGATGGCGTGGCCGGTATCGAACGTGGCGCGGTAACGGTCATCCGTACCGATCATCACATCCACTTCGCCCACCGGGGCCAGTTGCGGCTTCTTGCTGACCTGGTTGATGACACCACCGGTCGAGCCACGGCCAAACAGCATGGACGACGGGCCTTTCAGGACTTCGACCTGATCCAGATAGAAGGTATCGCGGTAGTACTGGCCGCGGTCACGCACGCCATCCAGATAAATATCCGTACGCGCAGAGAAACCACGCAGGTTGATGTTGTTACCGATCTGGCCGCCTTCTGCGCCACCGATGGTAATGCCAGGCACATTGCGCAGGGCATCGGTCAGCGAGGTTGCACCCTGGGCATCCATCACCGCGCGGTTCACCACGGTCACGGTTTGCGGGATGTCACGCACGGCCGTCGGCACCTTGCCGCCGATCGTGGACACGTTGCCGTTGTAGTCGGTACGCGCTTCGTCACGGTCTGCCGTGGCATTCACGTTAACCGACTGCAGGGTTTGTTCCGCGGCGGCGGGCTTGCTTGCTATGTCGTCTGCATATGCGACGGACGCAGTGAAGGCTGCGGCCACAAGGGCAGCGATCGGCTTTCGGGCCTGATGCATGGTGAGATGTCTCCGGGGTGTACTTGGCTGCGCAGCAAGTGGCTGCTGTTATCTGACCGGCGCACGGATAGGTATCCCGCAGACATGTACAAGGAAAGACAGCCCTGCCTTACCCTGGTCTTGATCTGACTCTGATCAACTGCCCTGCGAACACTTATCCGGTTGGCGGATTTTCTTGTTGATTTCGCCTGCAATGGCTTTGCAAATGCGAAGGGTTATCATTATCATATTGATCTCCGCACAAATGCAAGTAATTCTCATTTAGATATGGATCGCAACCAGGCAACCCGACTCGGGCTGGTAACCGGTGCCCACGTGCTGTTGATTGGCGCGTTATTGCACACGGTACAAACCCAGCCTCCCCTGCCACCGAAAGAAATCACGGTGACGCTGGAAACCCCGGCGCCTTTGCCCGTGGTTGCACCGCCCGACCCCAAGCCGCCGCAGCCCAAGCCGCGCCCGCAGCCGGTGATCAAGCGCGAGCCGGTGCCCAAACCGCTGCCGAAGATGCCGGTCGCCAAGCCCGACCAGGTGGCCACCGAGCCCCCGCCCAGACCCGTGCAGGAAACCCCGCCGCCCCAGCCGGAGGCCAAACCGGCCCCTGCCCCCGCGCCAGCTCCTGCGCCGGTGTCTCCGCCGCGTGAAGACGCCAACGCCAACGGCAACATGAAGCCGGCGTACCCACCGGTGTCCCGCAAGCTGGGCGAAGAAGGCCGCGTACTGCTGGAAGTGCATATCCAGACCGATGGCACCGTCAGCGATATCCGCGTGAAGACCTCCAGCGGTTTCCCGCGCCTGGATAACTCGGCGCTGGACGCCGTACGCAAATGGAAATTCACCCCCGCAAAGCAGGGCGGACAGCCCATTGCCATGTGGTACGTATTGCCGGTGACGTTCTCGCTGACCCAGCCCTGAGCGCCCCGAAAACCCCATCCCCGATATACGGAATAACAAGGAGCCAACCATGCAACCGCAGCAGTTCAGCCTGTCCCATTTGTGGGCCCAGGGCGATTTCGTCACCCATGCCATCGCCCTGATCCTGCTGGTGATGTCGATCTCCAGCTGGTATGTCATCGTGACCCACACCTTGCGCCTGGTGGCCAACCGCCGTCGTGCCGCTGCCGCCCATGATTTCTGGCATGCCCACCGGTTTGATGAAGGCTTGGCGCAACTGACCGGCAAAACCCAGGACAACCCCTTCCGCCTGCTGGCGCTGGAAAGCCAGGCCGCCGTGGCCCATCACCGTGACAATCAGGCCGACCTGCATGGTCAGCTATCGCTGAACGACTGGCTGATTTCCAGCCTGAACGGTGCCATTGAAGAAGGCACAGAACGCATGCAGCGCGGCCTTTCGCTGCTGGCATCGGTGGGCAGTACCGCGCCGTTTGTGGGTCTGTTCGGCACGGTGTGGGGCATTTACCACGCGCTGATCGGGATCTCTGCTGCCGGTGCCGCCAGCATCGACAAGATCGCCGGCCCGGTGGGTGAAGCGCTGGTGATGACCGCGTTTGGTCTGGCCGTCGCCATCCCGGCCGTACTGGCCTACAACGCGCTGGTGCGTGGTAACCGCGCGGTGGTCGGCAAGCTCAACCGCTTTGCCCAGGATCTGCACGCCTACTTTGTCACCGGCGCCCCGGTGGCCCGCGATCAGGCCCAGGCCAAGCCGCAACTGGCCGTGGTCAACGGCCAGCCCAAGCACGTGGGGTAATGCATCATGGCGTTCAGCAAATCCATTGGTGACAACTCGGAAGTGATGAGCGAAATCAACATGACGCCGCTGGTCGACGTGATGCTGGTCTTGCTGATCATCTTCATGCTGACGGTGCCGGTGCTGACCCACGCGGTGAAGGTGAACCTGCCGCGCGCCGCCAATCAGCCCGAAGTGGTCAAGCCCGAATCGGTGAATATCTCGGTGACGGAAGATGGCTCGGTGTACTGGGATGAGGCCAAACTGACCGAGGCCGAATTCAAGGACCACCTGGCCGTGGCCGCAGCCAAAAACCCGCAACCGACCATCCGCCTGCGTGGTGATCGCAAAGTGCAGTATGAATATGTAGCCAGAACCATGGCCGCCATTCAGCAAAGCGGGATCGAAAAACTGGGTTTTGTGACGGAACCCGGCACGCAGTAATCAGGCACCGCTCACGCTCATGCAACCCCAAGGCGCCCTCGTGGCGCCTTTTGTTTTGGGCGGGTGGGCTGCCGCTCAGCCGGAACACCGGAACTGCCGTTTTGCCCCTGGTTCAAACCCGGTTCAACAACGGCAATCCCCGTCATCCCTCTGGAGGCCCTCATGAGCAAACCGCAATTGCAGTCGGCCGAAGTACTGGCTGCCCGGCATCACGCCCGTTACCCCGGCGAAACACTGGCGTATCGCCAGGCCCGTAATGCATTGCTGGCCGAAGAAATTGAATTACGCCGGCATATCGAACGCGTCGCCGCCATGCGCCGCGCCTTGCCCACCAGTGGCGACGTGCCGGAGAACTTCCGTTTTGACAGCGCCGACGGCCCGGTAACACTGGCGCAGATGTTTGGCGATCACGACACGCTGGTGATCTACAACTGGATGTTCGGCCCCAAGCGTGAGCGCCCCTGCCCCATGTGCACCTGTCTGTTGAGCGCCCTTGATGGCGAAATGCCCGACATCCTGCAGCGCGTGGCCTTTGGCGTGGTTGCCCGTGCGCCGATCGAGCGCATGCAGGCCTTTGCCCAGGAGCGTCACTGGGAGCATCTGCGCTTGTATTCGTCCGGCGGTAGCAGCTTTAACCAGGTCTATCTTGGCGAAGACCCCGGCGGTGATGACATCCCCGGCCTGAACGTGTTCGTGCGCATTAGTGACACCATCAAACACTTTTACGGCGATGAAATGGGCCCGGATACCTCCGACCCCGGCCAGGACCCGCGCGGCGCACCAGACCTGATGCCGCTGTGGAATATCCTTGATCTCACGCCCGCCGGGCGCGGCACTGACTGGTATCCGAGTCTGGATTACCAGGCCGCCAACCCGCCCCATCACTGACCCTGGAAAACGCTGACCAAAAAAAACGGCATCCTGCGATGCCGTTTTTTCTGTCCAGCCTGCGCCGTTCAAGGCGCAATCTGGATTTGCGTGATGTTCAGCGTACCCGTGCCGCCGTTGCTGATTCTCACCCAGACCGGGGTCGTGATGGCGCCCGCTTGCAAGGTGGTATCCCCCGCCGTGGCCGCCGCGGAAGTCCCGATCAGCTGCTGCACATAGTTGGTCAGCTTGACCCCGGTTTTCGTGCCCAGGGTGGTGGACCAGGTCGCGCCATCGGTACTGGTCTGCACGCGGTAGTTGATCGAGCCCGTGGCGTAGGTGCCAATGGCCAGTACCGAGACCGAAGGCAAGCGCAGCACCAGTTGGCCGCCATCGTCCGCACTGTTGGCCACAAAGGCCTTGGGCACGGTAAAGGCACCGATAATGCTGCCTTCTGCCGTGGCGGTATCGAGCTTGGTCGATGAGGTGGTCGGTGTGGCCGTGTTGTCGTAACCGCAAATGAATTGCGGGCTGACCGCGGCCTGGATCGCATCCAGCGTGTACGGCGAGGCAGAGCCCGTCACACCCACCGCATAGTTTTGCAGGTTGGCCGAGTTAACCAGATTGCCGCCAAACAGGCTGGTCAGCGTCGAGCCGGTCACCGCAACACCGCAAGCCGAGGCGGACGGCGCGGGTGTGGGCGTCGGCGTGGGGGTCGGTGTGGGCGTGCCGGTCGGTGTCGGCGTCGCAGTCGGCGTTGGCGTGGGGGTCGGCGTTGAGGTTGGCGTCGGCGTGGGTGTTGCGGTCGGCGTTGGCGTCGGTGTCACATTCGGCGCCGATACCGAAGTGGACGGCGATGCCGCCATATTGGGCGCGCCGTTGTCGCTGGCGTCCGAGCCATCACCACATGCGCTCAAGCCAGAGGCCAGCAAACCGGCCAGCAGGGTCGCGGTAATTTGTTTTTTCTGTTGATTCATCGACTTTATCCCATTCCCGTATTGATTGAAGCCAGTCGCTTGGCGGAGGCGGCAAGCGCCGCATGCGTGCGCTGGAGAAATCGCGTTAGTTACGGTTATTCTGATATATCACTTCAAAACACGGCCCCATTGTAGGGGCACAAAACGCGGGGAATGGACCTGAAAAAGCGGGCTGCGTGACAAAAATCAACAAAAAAATGTAGCGCGCCGTATTTCACTACATGTCAGCACGTATACGGCGAGCGCACCCAGACCACCCGCGCGCAGAGTGCTTGAGCGCGGATGCAGGGTTCTGTTTTACAAGGGGAATCAAACAACAGGCAGCCAGCCGATGTGGCGCGTGGGAAATGGCGACGGGGAAGAAGAAAGCGTCGCACTGCAACTAATCAGACGCGGTTGGTAGCGCCATCCTGCCCGGCCCGGGTTGCCAGGCAGAACCACTGCCGCCTCAGCGCGCGGGCGCCGTGGCGGCTTCCAGTTGCGCCAGCCAGATCATGGCGTGCTCTCGCGTCTCGCCACACATATCAAGAGAGGGTTGCAGGCCGGCGCAAAAGTCCGGGCGGTCTGGCTGGCCGAACACGGCGCAGCGCAAGTCAGGCAAGAGATTCACACAGGGAACACCCGCCGGCTTCCCCTAAATCATATAATGGCGCATCAGCCAAAAAGCAAAAACACCCCATGGATAAACAACCTCTTGTCATTTCGTACATCCGCTTTTCGACACCTAGGCAGGCCACTGGAGACAGCCTAAGACGGCAAACCCAACGTGCCCAAGAATGGTGTGCCAAGCGTGGCTGGAAACTAGACGAGAGCCTATCTTTACAAGACTTGGGCGTCTCCGCATTTAACCGCGATAATCTTACGAAGGGCGCGATGGCGCAGTTTCTTGCCGCGGTGCAAAGCGGCCACATTCCGCCTGGGAGCTATCTTTTAGTTGAAGACTTGGACCGGATTAGCCGAGCCGACCCACGGACTTCAATGAACCTGTTTTTTAGCATCGTGCAACAAGGGGTGATTTGCGTAACGCTCGACAATGGTAAGGAGTGGAATACCGATAGCTTAAACAATCTCGGTGACCTCATATGGTCCATGGCTACCCTGTTCCGCGCTCATGATGAATCACGCGTTAAGTCAGAACGCATCAAAGCCGTTCACAAAAATGCTCGTGAACAAAAAAATCGAAGCGTTTTCGGAAGAGCGCCTGGCTGGCTAAGAAGAACCAAAGACGGCCAAAACTGGGAACCCATTCCCGGGTTAGTGGAGGTGGTCAAACGGGTTTTCGAAATGGTTGCTTCCGGCCATGGTGGGGTATCGATTGCCAGATTGGCCAATAAAGAGAAATGGCCGGTACCCAGTTTGAGCGCGAAGGAAAGTAAAACGACTTGGCACGTCACCTACCCCACCAAATTAGTGCGCAATCGTGCCGTTATCGGAGAGCTGGAATTCAGCATTTCCAAGGATGGCAAGTCCCTCCCAACTGGGCAAAGTGAGCCGGATTGGTATCCACGCGTTGTTGAAGATGAATTGTTTTTCCGAGCAAATGCTGTGCTTGATGCTCGTCAGCAAAAACCCGGCAGACGTGACGCCTCGTATCGCAATATTTTCCAAGGAGTCATTTTTTGTGGGCATTGCGGGGCAACTCTGGCACGCAAAGTCAAAAATGGCTCAAGAACCTCTCGCAACTATGCAACTTATGTTTGCACAGACAGGCATAGGGGGGTGTCAAAGTGCCCGAATTACAGCGCCAAGGAACTTGAAATCGCTCTCATACCCGTTCTGTATGAGCATTTCTCCTCTGCATTCGGAGACGATGCGCGGCTGTCATCCATCCGCGAAAAAATTCAAGCACTTCAAGGAGAGCAAAAACACGCGCTGGAACTAGTAGCTGAAATGCGTGAGTTGTTGATTCAGCGGCCCACTGAAGCCGGAGACGGTAAGCCACGCCCTCCGTCACCAACGATTTTGTCCATCCTTGAGGAATACGAGCCGAAATTGCCCAGTATTGCCAGGGATATTGAGAGGCTTACACATGAACTCTCGGCTGCATCTCAGCAGTACGATAGTGACGTGGACATTTCTGCCCTCTTTAATGCGTTATATAGCGATGACGAAGATGACCTGAACCTTAGGGCTGAAGTCCATACCAAAATGATTATGGCACTTGACGCTATCTGGATTTGGCCACGCGAAATGGCTGTTTTTATTTTGAAGAATACGCCTGACCACGCTATCTCGATACCGCTGCATGACCCCTCTATAACCGTTGCGAAACAAATGGATTCTGGCGATGAAGGTATCCATTCGAGTTTTTCTGAACGGTTATACGGCGCCATGGATAAGGATAAAAACAAGAATGGCAAAAGCTACGCCTTGCCTCCTCGCCGGAGACTTAAACAAGCCTTCGGTCGTACAGAGTGACAGCGGCTAAGGCGGCCTTCATCCAGATGGTCGGGGCGCTCTACACAAAGTGTCCTACTAGTTACAGTTTTCGCTACTTTTCTCGCCAGCAAGTACATTCCAGTAGTGCGAACCAACCGGGTATCGAGACTGATACCCGGTCATGTGTGACAACAGAAAATTACCTCATTAATCTACCCTGATTTCGCTGTCTGACCGACCAAGGTCAGAGTTCGTCATCCCCGCTGCCAAGCGGGGATGACGGCACTTCGCTACAACGGGCCGCCAAGCCCAACCACACACTTTCGCAAACGCTCCAACCTTTCGGAACACGGTGCCTGCCGTGCTGCCACAACTAGTGGCTCCCCAAGCGCTTCGGTCGTATCGCGCGATGAGTCAAACCCTACTCAGTCAGTCTCCCCCTCTCTCCCATCAATCTGCATGGTGCCAACCGATGCAGTCCGGAGAGAGGTTCCCACGTTAGTTACCAGCTACTGCGCAACGTAGCGCCACTGTCTCCACACTTCCCTAGCCTTCCGGCTCCCCGCAGGTTTCCCCAGCCCGATGTTCCATAGCGGCTCAGGTACTCAGGTCATGCTTCATCGACTACGAACCACAGCTTCATGCCTATGGCTCTACATTGCTCCGCACAGCACCCCTGACGGGTGCCGTTACACGCTTGAGCTATCCAGAGGCCCCCGGTTTCCCG
This sequence comes from Silvimonas iriomotensis, assembly GCF_014645535.1. Lineage (NCBI taxonomy): Bacteria > Pseudomonadati > Pseudomonadota > Betaproteobacteria > Neisseriales > Chitinibacteraceae > Silvimonas > Silvimonas iriomotensis. Next base: position 69,182 of record NZ_BMLX01000003.1, on the reverse strand, counting down.
AGGTGCCAGCTGCGCCAGGTTTCCCCTTGCAGCCCTCATGCATCACTACATGCTCATCAGCCCACGTGTGCGGTACAGGTTGCACCCTTGCGGTACGCCCCCTGAGCCAGTCTTGCACTGGCTTTCACCAGGTAACAGGTCATCAGGCCATTTCCTGCCTGACGCCGTTTCCGTGTCGCCCAACGTCTTGCCGGTCTTGCCGGCAGGATTGGGTCGAAGAGAGGTTGCCCTCTCAGCGCCCATCGCAGCCGCACCAGCCCTATTAGAGGCATGCGGCTACAGCGTTTGCTTGGTCCCAGGCTGGCGGCCTGAAACCTATCGGGGTGGCGCCCCGACGTGCCCTTTCGGGCGAATGTGTGTTTGCAGTTTGGCGACCTGCTCGATGCATCCTTGGTGTTTCTTGAGGATGCATCGAGCAAGCCACCGCGCATGCGATACCTCCTGGCTCTCGCCAGGTCGCTTGCCCTTGCAACTCACCTGTCCTGCTTTCGTATAGCGTTTTCTGGCCGTGCTTTGCACGGAACATCATTTAGTCTCATTCGCTCCAACCCAATCACACTTATTTGGCGCGGGTTTCGCTATACCAGGTATTACCTTCATTGAGATACCTGTATGGCCGCATCAACACCGATTGCCCGAGGCAAAACTGCCGCCCTGGCGCGTATCCTTGACTCTGTACCCAAGGGTTACCATCGCTACACATTCGGCAGCGTCAGTGCAGGCAAGGCCGAGGCTCTAGCCAATAAATTTCATCGCTTGTATGGCATCGGATGTTCGCCGGCGCAGCGATTGACTCGTAAGCAGAAGGGCCGGGCAAATGCCTTGCTGGTGATGTATTGGCCAGATGAGGCTGAGGCAGTTGAGTGGTTGCTACTGGCAACCGAGGGCGCAGGGTTGGAGTCTGAAGCGTTGAAACAGGTCACAGGGAGGCAGCGATTGACTTGGCTGGGCTATGAGTTGGTCCGTCATGCCTCCCACGGGCGCACAGCATGGACGTGGCGACGCACCAAACAGGAGATGGCTGAGTTGTACACTCTAGTGAACCTTCAAGCCAAACACCGGCATTACACGGCATTGCGTGAAACTCTCGAACGCATCGCTCGGCAACCGGGCTTTCATGGTGTCAGAACTCAATCTTGGGCACTCTGCCAAGAAGCGCGGCGGTTAGGTTACCAAGTTGAACTACCCCATCTTTTCTACCTGCAGAAGGTGAATCATGGAGAACAACTGACTCTTGCAAATTAAGTATGCTCGCCCATGAGCCTAACCGCCAAGGTTGAAGCCCCCGTGTCAACAACATCAACAAGTTCAAATTTCGATGAACATTGGTAAGTAGCCATATGCAATATATGGCTACTTTGAGTCTCATCTTAAGGCATGCAGCACTTCTTGTACTTGCGTCCGCTCCCACAGTGGCATGGGTCGTTCCGACCAGGCTTTGCTTCTTTGGCTTTGCGTAGAAATTGAGGAAGTGCTTTAGATGCTTCGACCCCCGGCGACATTCCTTCAGTTATACGGTCCATGTCATCTGACTGCACCCAGTTTGAGTCCATCGTGACCCCAAACTGTACTTGCCCATGCGGATTGATAGAAATTCCGAACCACTTGTCCGCACGTTGATGGTACTTGCGCTTTGCACAGTGAAACTTCAACGTGGCAATTGCGTCATCAGTAATTTCCGCGTTGCAATGAAAAGTTATCCCGCAAGGTGGCGCTCCCGCCGCCAAAAGCGTCACGTCGTGAAGTTTTCGGTCACGGCCTGTTCTCTGTGCAATGCCTTCGAGCAATAAATGGACGTTATTGCATGCTTTTTCATTCATCGTAAGGAGGTGGAATCCAAGTTCAAGAACTCCGGGGTTTTCACTGGTTTCAATCTCCGTGATGAGCTGCTCGTAGCACGTCCCCTTCATCTTTGTGAGGATACCTTCAGGTGTAGGGTTGCCTGGCAATCTATCCCTACGGACCAACATTGCGGTATCTAAGTCCTGTGCAATGGAGTCTTCAAGAATCACGGTTGCATATTCCTCATCGACCCAGAGATTCTGTTTCAGATGAAATCCCAGCACAGTAAGCTCGTGTCCGGTCATCAGCTTATCTGCAAGGGCCACACGTAATTGTAAGTAGCTCATTAGACGAAGTGGTGATGTCAACATCTCGGTCAAAGTATCGAGAAGGAAAACATCCATCACCAAAGGCGGTCGAATAACCTCAGTAGTCTGATACTTCAGTGAAAGATTCGCCTGGAATGCTAGTGCTGGATAATGTTCAGAAACCAAGCTGACCAAAAACACTTCCTTAATTCGCCCTGGAAGTTCAATTTCATTTCCTTGCGCATCCTGCAGCTGCACACCTCCAGCGAGCAACTTGTTGGCACAAGACCAGGCTTGGTCATACGAGTCTTGAATTGCAGCAGCAAAGTCTTTTTTCAGTTGATTGTCGTTTCCTTTGCGAGCCTCTAGCGTTAGTTTTTTTGCTTTGGCTTGTACGATGATGAGCCGGTTTGAGTAGGCGACCAGAACATCAACTTCTCCTTCAATTTCTTTGCTACCAACCAGATTCACATTGGTATGAACATGCTTAGGACCAAAAACTGCTGCCAGTCGCTGAGTGGCAAATTGCTCGGCAAAGTCACCACGGTGCTTGGCCGCCGCAGGACGATAAGGCTTGTCTTCTAGCATCCAAAAGAATGGGGACTCATACACAGCCTCGTAAATCGCGTAGTGCGAGAAAAGAAGTACAGTCCCGCGGTCCGTCGGAATCAAGGGCCGAGCAGCAACCAAGTTAAAATCCCCAACCTCCTTAAAATTCGAGTTATCTCCCCCGAAGAGAAATGCGTCGAAGAAGGCTGCGACAACCTCTCGTTCAATTGCACCTCGAGATGCTACTTCATCTATCGAAAACTCAAACGTGGGCAGCCAGGTATCTGGTTCCTTCTTTGTTCTTCTTGCGCGATTGATGAACTCAGTCCCCCTTTCATCCATCAGCTCGCACATCGTCATTGCAATTGTTCTTGCCTGACCAGAGGTAAAGCCCCTGTTTGTGCGCAACCAATCGTCGTCACTTCCGTACTTCTGGGGAACAAAGTCACGGTACTGGAAGGCGTAGGCTGATTCCGAACCATAAAAGATGGGCTCTCTCATTCCGGGTCCATGCCACGGGTTCGGAGGCTCTGCACCCGCGTTCCCCGCATCGAGCATGGCTGCGAACATGGGAAAGGACATCGCGTCATGCAGCTCTCTCATCAGAGTATCTGTACGGACGATGTAACTTCGGACCACATCAGGGGTTGGGATAGAGAAGTCCAACGGCTGCTTAACCATAAGACCAATCAGCGTTGTCAGTTCAGTTCGGATGAGCCTGTCACGGCTGAATAATGGTTCCATATCAGCAGGCTTTAGAATGTCCCTGAAGTAAATGGAGTTATCGCGATTGCACATGTATGCAATCGCATGGACATATCCAGGTTCTATAGCCAGCGTGGCTAACTCCTCCAGAATCTGTGACTCTTCGCGCGGTTTCTCCATGTTCGCTCCTTTCCTGTAGGGATTTGGTAGTTCTAATTTGCGGTAACAAGCTACATCGCTTCTGGACAAGGTGGCTACACCTTCTCTGAGCAACTTTGCTTTATTCCAGAAAACCACGGTTTTCTGGACAGTCGCGCCGACATCGCAAACTCCGCGTTCTATACCCCAGTAGATGTTTGGTCTGTCCCGGTATCCGTGGACACCAGGTTAAGCACTGAGTGCTGAATGGCGCTGCTCAAATTCAACCGGGGTCAGATACCCCAAGGTCGAATGACGGCGATGATGATTGTAAAACCGGATGTAATCAAACACGTCTGCACGGGCTTCGTCGTAAGTCCCGTACCGGGTCAGGTGAACCCGTTCCGCCTTGAGTGAACGGAAGAAGCTTTCCATCGCAGCGTTGTCCCAGCAATTGCCCGCTCGGGAATGACTCGGGATGATGCCATGTCGTTTCAGCAGGCTCTGGTAATCAAAGGCGCAATACTGGCTGCCACGGTCCGAATGCAGCAGCACTTTTCCTTGTGGCTGACGTCGTGCCACTGCCATCGTCAAGGCGGCATGAACCAGCTCCTGGTGCATCCGGTGATGCATCGCCCAGCCCACCACCGCCCGCGAATACAAATCCAGCACCACGGCCAGATACAGCCAGCCTTCGCTGGTCCGGATATACGTCATGTCCGAGACCCAACGCTGGTTGATACCCGGCGCGTCAAACTGGCGTTCCAGCAGATTCGGCGCAACCGGCAGAAGATGCTTGCCGCCGGTCGCTGGCGCCCACCGTTTGCGCGAGCGTACTTTGATGCCACTTTCATGCATCAATCGTGCGACCCGGTGGCGGCCACAGGGTAGACCCTGTGCCATCAGCTCTGCATGGATTCTGCGATGCCCGTAAATGCCATTCACTTCAGCATGAACCAGCCGGATTTCCCGGAGCAACTGACGGTTGGCCATCTCCCGCATCGAAGGTGCACGGCCTTGCCATGCGTAGAAACCGCTACGGGAAACCCGGAACAGCCGGCACATCACGGCAACGGGATAACGCTCGGCCAGCGCCTCGATGGCGCGGAACTTCACTTCGTGGGTTGCGAGAAGATGGCGAGCGCTTTTTTTAGGATGTCGCGCTCCATGGTCGTGCGGCCTAGCTCGTCACGAAGTCGTTTGAGCTCCGCCGCTTCGCCACTCTGCCTGCCTCGGCCGGGAAAGGCATCCGGTCCGGCTTCCTGAAACTGGCGCTTCCACTTGCCCAGGAGGGCCTCGGTGATATCGAGCGCGTGAGCAACGTGGCGTAATGGAGTGCCAGCGAGGACCTGGTCTACGGCATCACGCTTGAAAGATTCGGGGTAAGTACGTCTGGTTCTGGTCATGAACATAACTCCTGGTGGGCATTATCCACCTTAAGTCAGTGTCCATGGATACCGGGACAGACCATGACTGCTTTTGCCCCCCTTGTGGGCGAAGCCGGGTCGGAACCCAAACCTATTCCAGCAAGCGATGAAGGCCTTAAACACCCCGTCGCACTTCAACGCGCCAAGCTGCAACGCGTAGTAGAGCAGATTGACACCAATTTCAAACTGGTAGGTCCGAAGAATTGCTCACCTTCGTTGCTGCAAGACAGCCTGTACGCCGCTGCCGAAATTGACATTGGTGAGGATGTGGAAACTCGAGGAGCGGTCTGTAACTGGTTTCAGCGCTCAGGTTTAAATGTACCTTCCACTTGCGGAAGATTTGAAGGTAACAAATCCTTGAGCGTGAAGTTAGACTTGATTTCAAATGGACCGATGGTTGCTAACAAACCTGGCAACTCAGGTGTTGAATGTAGAGAATCTAAGTAGCGACAGGACTGAAATACTAATGTGCAAGTACTTCTGACAATCTGGATTCGAGCTTGTTTACGGAAAGATTTCAAACACTCATATCACGCACGACGTTGTTCCATGAAGCTGTTCTGCGCCACGTCGAAGCGCTTACACCCGCCCAAGATGAACGCTTCGACGTTGCCTTCCGGTCTGGATTATTGTCTTTGGAGCACGCGTTCAGCGCCATGATGTTACTCGAGCAGGGACGTTTCGCCTCCAGTATTGCATTGCTCAGGCCTCAGTTTGAGTGCCTCGTCCGGGGCATCTGGCTGTGTTACGCCGCCAACGACAACTGGGTAGCCAAGTTTACCGAACCACTCAAAGCAGAAACTGCAAAGCTGGCTAATGAGGGCGTGGGGCTAGCAGACATGCTCAAAGCCCTCGATTCCGCCCCAGATGCACCCGCCCACATCGTCGCCCAGTTACGCGGTTATAAGGATGTCACCTGGAAAGCGCTGAATAGCTACACGCACGGGGGAATACATCCATTGGCGCGAACACTTTCAGGCTATCCCGAACAACTTCTATATGACACCACCCGCAATGCTAACGCCATGGTGGCCCTGTGCGCACAACTGCAGTCTGTTCTGACTGGAGTACAAAAGAACATGGAGTACATACGAGTCTTGCATCAAACATTTTTGGATGTACTGCCCATCGTTGAGCCACTGTAGCCTACGTTGCACTTCTATCGAGGGTGAAAGTCACAGCTCCTCTGCCATACGCAGAAGTTGAGCCGATTGGGAGCATGCCAGGGTTGCAATCGACTGCACGACCTCCCGCTCCGTTCCTGAATACACCTCCGACTGAGCCAAAATGGGTGCCTCTTGCTGAATGCCACGGGCCATTGCCTTGATTTCCTCAGCAACCAGGGACACTGGCAGACCTGCACTTTCGGCGAACATGACCAAATGCCGAGGGGCAATACTGGCTAGCTCAAACTCATCCCCGTAGGCCATGGCCATTCCTGAGGTCACCTGGTCGCCGTAAACCGCCACTGAAACCAGGTCATACATCGGAGCCGGGACCAGCCCAGCAGGAAGCAGCCGGAACGAGATATTCTTGGCGTGGGCATCGGTGTTACCAATGAACAGCGAGAACAATGCCCATCGTAGCAAGGTCAAACGCCCGCGCATCGGGTCAGCCATGTTGTCCACGAGTGAAAACAGGTTTGAAAAGCCCACGCCGTCTCGATTGCCTGCGTCACCCCAGTCAACACGTTCATATTTTCTACTGAGCGGGGCATCAAGCGCCTGGCATCCGTCGATAACGTGCAGCCTGTGAATAGCTGCGATTTGCTGGGGGTTGCCTGAACCCCACACCGCCTGGCGGTCGAAACGCTCAATCAACAGAATGGGTTGAGGCACTCGCCAGAGCATGACTGGCGCAACCGACAGTCCTATCCTGGCCGCCAGTGTCATGCAGTAGTGCTCGTTGGCAACGAGGCATGGCGTATATCTGTTCTGACTTTCCGGCTTGAGGATGTGGGTTGAGCTGAGTCCGCCTTCCGCAAAGAATAATTGGCTACCTTCCACCAGCACCTGCAACTTGTCCTGGTGCCCAGACAGGGAGGACCTGATTTTTTTGTCCCAGATAGTGAACGGCTGTGAACCCCGAGTCTCTATACGTTCACTGAGTTCTTCCAGTGATACCGCGCGCCGCGCATGGCTCTGCGCTTCTCTCGGGTCTCTGGTTGGCCACAGGAAGCTCACGCCTCCGGCTGGCTCCTCTCCGACCATCAGAACCAGGGCAAAAGCATTCGCCAGTGAGATTTTGCTTTTGTATGCGGCGGCTTCGAGGGCCCGGCCCTCCGGCAACAGATTCTGAAGGTAGCGAAGCAGGGATGAGGAGTCGGCGGCACCAGCATCAAGGGCTAGGCGTGGAGACAGAGGATAGCTCGTCCTCCCCTCCCGCCAGGAAAGCGCGTACTCAAAACCAAGGCGGTCAGTTGTGCTCTCACATGAAACATGGCCGACTGGCGTGGTCTCTGCAAAGACATTGAGGCGATGTTCCTGGCTCATGGGATTAACTCGTTCAACGCGTAAGAGTTCGGGATTTCATCATTAACCTGTATCGCTGTTTGGTCTGCTTACTCTGCCAATTTCCTGGCCAATTCAACCTGGGTCGCCTCCACACCCAAACCCAGCATGCGGTGGCAAAGAATCAGGCTGGCATACTCGTCTTCAGGCCAACGGTCATTGTCATCATCAAGAGCAACCCAAGGGCTGATGCCATGTCGAGCAGCATGACGAGCAATCTGGTCGAAGCGGGACAACATACGCCAGGAAAAAGGGTCGTACTCTTCAACAGCGGGCTCCCAGGTCGAACCAATCACGCGAGACTGAATTGTAGGGGGGAGCTGGCGTGCGGCCTCTTCAAGACCAAGATGAAAAGCCCATGTGGTCGAGAGGACGATATCGACCTGGTTAGGGGTGCTGTTCAGTACCGTCTCCAGAACTGGGGCATGCATAAACAGATACCCCTCTGCCCGGAGCTCCAACCCATTTGGTGTCCGGTAAACGCAATAGGGGTGAAGTACGCCGTCGAAGTCGAGATAGAGAGTCATAAGCTTTTTTGCCCCTAGTGCTGGCGCAGTCGACTCGACCTGGATAAGAAGGCCCCCCCAAAAAGCAATTTTCGATACGGCAACCTGAGTTGCCGTATCGAAAATATGAAGGGCCAAAGTCATTCACCTTTTCCAGGAGGGTGCGACCGCAGTAGGCGAAGCATGCTGACTTTCATGTCTGCCAGGGCAGTGGTAACACCTTCGCGGTCGACAAACTCAACGATGAAGGTCTCGGCGTCGAGGACGTCGACTATGGCTCCCGACTGCCCCCGTTTAACGCCCTCAGTGGGCAGGTCCACCAAGCTTTCTACAACGTCATAGGGGCCCATAAAGCATTACTTCCTGTGGGGGCAATGGACTTTCTTCACCTTTGGCGTGGCCAATTTCAAGCGGCAATCGGCCAGCTCTTTGGACAATTGACTATTCTCGGCTCTCAACCGTTCAGCGTCTTTTAGTAACAGTTCTATCCTGTACCAATAAGAAGCGCCCAAGTCACCATCTTCGAGCTGGAGCTGGCGCAGTTTGCTAATTGCTATCGACAGGTCCACATCATCCCAAAGCATTTTCTTGCTCCCGATTCACACCTGCCATATTGGTGCTTGAGTTTTGACTGGCCCCCGAAAAAGCCTCAGGTTCAGACGTAACCTTTGGTTCAGGGTTCTCACCTGACTGGACAAGTTTCTCAGTCGATGCTGGGTATAAAATTATTCGTCTATCGAAGCGATTCAGCCATTCCCTATTGGACCATTCACCTATAATTTTTAAATGGTATGGATTAAGGCAAGACTTAACTCCGCAGGTATGGGCAACTTTTTCGTGCTTGTCCAACTGGTCGACGAAGAGCGAGTAGATTAAGCGGTGTACCCCAACGACCTCACCGGACCGGCTGGAGTCAACAAGTTGACAAAACCCATCTACCGTTGGCTTCAACCAATCGCGGGTTAGACAAATTTCAGGAGTAAAACCGCGGAATTGAGTCCGAAGTTGGCAACGCTCTGCACTGATAGCAACGGGCTGGGGCCTTAGTAAAGAACTACCTCCCCTCTCACGATTTGCTTCAACAGGAACCCGCTGCTTGCCTACCTTCGCATGCATCCTCTCATCTCGTTTGTTTTCGTCGACGCCACCCGCGTATAGATGATACGGATTGATGCACCCCGGGTTCCCACAACGATGAAGCACGAAAGTATTAGGGCTTGGTAGCTGGCAGAGCAACAAGTTGAAAACCAGTCTATGTGCCGGATGGCAAACTCCCGCGTTCGGACCACGGACATAAACCTGATGGTAGTCACCATTTTTGCTTAGCCAACCGGGGACGAAACACCGGCTAATGTCCAAATCAAGGAAATCGCTCGCCCCAGTTCCAACGAGCGAGGCAATGACGCTGTGTGAACTCAACTGTTTTCTCCGCTTCGAGTTGTAGTTTGGGCATGTCAGTCGAGGTGTGAAGGGTGTCTTTACATCAGGTGTTTTAAACCCTGAACTGCAAAGGCAAGCAAATCCTTTGAGTCCGGACAATCCTCCGCCTCACTGCTAATTCCATTATTTCTCGAAGCGAAGAAAAGGTATCTACCTACATCCGGCAATTGACGCCAACCCAGCTTGCGGAGTCACCATTTCTACGGTATACCATTTATAATCAATGAGTTATGCAACAAAGAAACGTGTGCAGCACCCTTCTCCAGGGCATTGACCGGGTGGCAATCAAGGTTTAACACTCCCCCCTGCCGTGAGTAATCGGTGCGTCGTCGTCGAAACATAAGGACCCCACCCATTACGTCGGTAACAGCGGTCAGGTTCGACGCCCCACGTTGCCATTTCACACCAATCAGACGAGAGTCTATGACCACACCGATTCTTGCAGACCTTTACCGTACAGCCAAAGCGCTCAGTGTTAGCGGCGGTAAATCCGAAGAAATCGCCGATTCACTTGCTTTGTTCATCGATGCCGCGGGGGATGCCGGCAACGAAGACTTGCTCGTCGAGGCCATCGACTTGGCTGCCCTCACCCTTGGTTTCGAACGCAGATGACGATGGTGAATAAATCTATCTAGGCCGTTTCCTCCCCTGCCTCGTGGACGGCCATTTTTTTAGGGCGTGGTGGCCACTTCCAATTGGGTTAGCCAAAGCATCGCCTCCTCCCTCGTCGAGCCACACATCTCCAGAGACGCCTGCAACCCTGAGCAACATGATGGCCTCTCCGGCTGGCCAAAGATGCGGCAAAGATTATCTGCCGTTAGCTGGACGCAACGTTGACCCGCGGCCTTGCCATTTGGCATTCCAGGGATGGGACTGGATATAGAAGGAGCAGTGCAGCACGCACCGCAATCAGGGCGACAAATCATAAGGTGTAATTAAGTGGACAACGGCTTGCCCTGGGGCATGCCCGGCAAGGGGCTGGTAATGGACGGCGCAATGCAACAGGCACCGCAGCCAGAGCGGCAAGACAATTTCATGCCGGCATTGGAACCGCCGCACCGGGTTGTTGCAAGTGCCATCTGTCCTTTCGTGTCCGGTTGGCCCCGGCGCAACAAGTTCTGGCATAGTACGCAGCACAACTTATAGCAAAGCGCCCTGGCAAGATTGTTCCGCCTGAGGCCAAAGCATGATAGAAACCCGGACGCACTCCAACACCAGGGCGTAACCGCATTGCGGGCGACCCGACGGAGCGATCCGGTTCCCGGAGGAGGGAGAACAATGGGCCCCATAGCCCTTTTGCTGACGCTATTGATCCTGGTGGTCAATCTGGCGGGGATAGCGCAGTGCCTTGAACGCCGTTTTGGCGGCGATACTGATCTGGCGCGGGCGGCAGGCGTGTTGCTGCTGTGCCTTGTGCTGTTTTTTGTCGAGCACTTTGTCGGGCTGGGCAAGCTGGCCTGGCTTTGGCCGATCAGCACGGCAGCCGCTGTGCTGGTGCTGAACCGGCGTCTGACCAGCAGCGCCTGGTGGGACAAACAACAGCCCTTTGCGCTGGCTTTCCTGTTTGCGCTGGCCTGGCGCTACGCCTTTCCCGATATCGACGCGCAGTCAGAGCATCTGACCGATCTGTATTTCGTCGCCAATTATCTGGGCGGCGATACCTTGCCGCCGCCGGATCAATGGCTGCCCGGCTATCGCTTTGATATGTATTACGGCTTTTTGCATTACGCCACGGCGTTGCAAGGACGCATTCTGAATCTGGATGCAGGCCGGGCGATGAATCTGGGCTTTTGCACCACCTTTGCCTTTACCGCCAGCCTGGCCTGGAGCCTCACCGGGCGTTTCCTCAAACGCTTTGGCGCGCGCCTGCTGGTGGTCGCTGCGCTGACCGTGGGCGGCACCGGCGTCGCACCGCTGATCCCGGTGATCTACGATCTGCCTGGCGATACGGCAAGCGCGGCCGATGCCAACGCCGTGACCCGCCTGTGGGCCAATACGCGCTTTGCCGGTTTGTACGATCAGCAAGTCAATACCACGCTGGGCCGCGCGCTGTTCCCGGCGCTGGCGCCAGAAGACAAACCGTTACCGGATTTCCAGCCGCGTGAACTGCCGCTGGAAACGATCTCTTATTACACCTATCTGGGCGATCTGCACCCGCCGGTCGGTGGCTTTGCCCTGCTGCTCTTTGTGCTGGCCTTGATTGGCGCGGTGGAGGCCCCGGCCCGCCTCAGCCCATCTGCCCAGGACGAGGCCGATGAAACAGCCCCGGCAGCCGGGACGGGTGTCTTTTTGCTGGGCCTGAGCCTGCCGGTGCTGCTGGCACTCAACCCGTGGACGCTGCCGCTGCAAGCCTTGTTGGTACTGGGCTGGTGCGTCTGGCGCTGGCGCAGCGGCCACAATCCGCACTGGCTGGCCCTGGTGCTGGGTGGCGTGGTCGGCGGCGCGCTGATTTACCCGTTCATGCTGCACTTTGCGCCCAATGCCGTGCCCACGCATATCGCACTGGTGAACGCACTGGATCACACCCCAATCCGCCAGTTCCTGGGCCTCTGGTGGCCGGTGCTGACGCTGGCGGTCCTGGCCCTGGTGGGCGGCCCGAAACAGCCGCGTACCTGGTGGGCTGGCTGGATGGTGCTGATCTTGCTGGCCATCACCGAGATCTTTTTCGTCGATGACCCGCTGGGCGACCGTTATAACCGCTTCAATACCACGCTCAAGTGGTGGTCCTGGCTTTACCCGGCCGCGATGGTGTTGCTGGGTACGCTGACGCTGGCCTCCCCGCGCAAGGTGATTCGCGTGCTGGCTTGCGTGCCGCTGCTGGCCAGTTGTCTGTACCTGATCCCGCAAGCGCAGTACTGGATGCATCATCCGCGCCCGCACGCCGGCCGCCTTGCTGGCGATGGCTGGCTGAATGATGACCCGGGCCAGCGCGCCATCCTCAATTACCTGCGCAGCGCGCCCAAAGGGCTGGTGCTGGAAGGGCTGGATAACGGCTCTTACAGCCCGCACGGCGCCTTTGCCCTGCATAGCGGTCAACCCTCGGCGCTGGGCTGGCCGGATCACGAGGGACTGTGGCGCGATCACCCCTGGTTTATCAATCGTGACGCTGACTTCATCCGCGCGCTGTATCACGGCAGCCTGCCGGATGCCGCGCAGTGGCTGGCCGCGCGCAATGTGCGCTACATCGTGTGGAGTTCATTCGACCAGCAGCGCGACCCGGCCGCCTTTGCCCGCATGCAGGACCTCCTGGGCAGCCGCTATCTCTGGCACCCGTTCGTAGACAACCCGGGTGATCCGCGTGGTCTGTGGGAACTTCGCCGCTAAAGAAAAGAACAAGGCATCAACACCATGAACATGATTTTCCTGCTTGGCAGCCTGATCTTGTTGTGGCTGCATCTGGCCAGTGTCAGCGTCTCGCTCAGCCACTGGTTGCCGCTGCCGATTGCCCGCGCGGCGGGGGTACTGGGCATCACGCTGGTGCTGTGCGCGCTGGAGCATTTTGTCGGGCTGGGCCGCATCAGCTGGGCCTGGCCGCTGACCACCGCCGTGGCGCTGGGTCTGTTGTGGCTGCATCGGCCGGAGTTGAAAAGCCGCCTGTTCCGGGCATCAGAACTGGTGTTCGGGCTAGCGTTCCTGTACGGACTGGCCTGGAAATTCTTGCTGCCGGATATTTACCCCACGTCCGAGCGCGTCACCGATCTGTATTTCATGCAGAACTATTTTCCCGGTGACACGCTGCCGCCGCTGGATATCTGGTACCCGCCGCATCACTTTGATTTCTACTACGCCTTCCAGCATTACGGCGCGGCGCTGATGGGCCGGCTGTTTGGCTGGCAAGCCGGTTTTACCTACAACATCGCGTTTGCGCTGGTCATGGCCATGTCGCTGTCGCTGGCCTGGGATTTCGCCAGCCGCTTTGTTGCACGCCTGGCCCCGCGGCTACTGCTGATTGCGGCACTGGCGCTGGGTGGCACCGGCATCACCCCGCTCATGCACCTGGTGGCCCATGACAACCCGTCCACCCCGGCGGACTGGGCGGCCAATGACTACATGTGGGGCACCGCGCGTTTTATCGGCAACTATGAATTGCGCCTGCGCGAACAAGGCACCGATTTTGGCCGCGCGCTGTTCCCGCCGCTGGCCGATGCCGACAAACCCGCACCGGATTTCGAAGTGCGCGAAATCCCCATGGAGAACTTCGGTTACCAGTTCTACCTGGGCGACTATCATCCGCCGCTGGGCAGCTTCTTTTTGCTGTTCCTGGCGCTGGCACTGATCGGCTGGCTGGAAGCCCCTGCCCGCAAGGATGAACCCGCCGCGCCGCAAAAGCTGGCGCAAGCGCTGCTGGCCGGCGCCGTGCCGGTCATGCTGATCACCAATACCTGGATTTTCCCGTTTTCCGCGCTGCTGTTGCTTAGCTGGATCGGCTGGCGTTATCAGCAAAAACGCCCGCCAGACTGGACTGCGCTGATCGCCGGCGGGTTGGCGGGTGCGCTGCTTGTGTATCCGTACCTCTCCGGACTGGCCAGCCAGGCCATCAATACGCCGATCAAACCGGTGCGCTGGATGGATCACACCCCGCTCCTGCGCTTTGTGGTTTTCCTCTGGCCCATGCTGGTTTTGCTGGTTGCGGCGTTGTTTGAGAAAAAAACCCGGCCGCTGGCCCTGATGCTGGTCGTCGCCTTTGGCGCCATGCTGCTGGTGTCCGAGTTCATCTACGTGCAAGACCCGTCCGGCGGCAAGTTCATCCGCACCAATACCACCATGAAGTGGTGGGGCTGGATGTATAGCGGCGCCCTGCTGGCCCTGGGCACCATGGCGCTGGCCAGCCCGCGCAAGGCCGCGCGCTGGGTGGCGTACATTGCGCTGGCCCTGCCGTGCACTTATGCCTTTGATACCGCCTGGTATCTGTACCAGACCGGCAAGGGCGATATGGGCAAGCTTGATGGCACGCATTCGTATATCAACGAGCCCGCCACGCGTGACCTGGTGAACTATCTGCGCAATGCCCCACGCGGCATCGTGCTGGAAAACTGGTACGGCGACGCCTACACCAACCAGACGCTGGTGGCCTTGTTCTCTGATCAGATTTCCATGCAAGGCTGGCCCAACCATGTGAGCCTGTGGCATGGCGCCCCGCGTGATGTCTGGATGCAATCGGACAAAACCAAGGCGTTCTTCCATGGCGAACTGCCCAATGCGCTGGACTGGCTGGCCCTGAACCACGTGCGCTACATCGCCTGGACCCGTGGCGAGAGCGGTCTTGGCATGACGGCCTGGCAGAATATCAATAACGCCATCAGCAGCCAGTACAGCTGGCATCCGTTCTACGCAGACACGGGCTCGCAAGTGGGTCTGTGGGTCCGCAAATAAACGCGAGGAGCCAGCATGAGCCGCCCGCTGCTGTCCATTGTGGTGCCGTGTTACAACGAAGAAGAAGTCATTGGCGAAACCACGCGCCGTCTCAACGCCTTTTGCGCTGAACTGACCGATCTGGATTACGAACTGGTGTTCATTGATGACGGCAGCCGTGACCGCACGCGCGCGCTGCTCAAGGACATCGCTGCGGCTGATCCGCACGTGCGCCTGATCGCATTTGCCCGCAATTTTGGTCACCAGATTGCGGTCTCGGCCGGCCTGGATGCAGCCCATGGCGACGCCGTGGTCCTGATCGACGCCGACCTGCAAGACCCGCCCGAGGTGGTCCACCAGATGATCGCGCGCTGGCGCGAGGGCTACGACGTGGTCTACGGCACCCGCACCGATCGCCCCGGTGAATCGGCGTTCAAGCTATCCACGGCGCGCACATTCTATCGCTTGCTGAACAAGCTCTCGGATGTCCCCATCCCGCTCGATACCGGGGATTTCCGCCTGATGAGCCGCAAGGTGGTGGATGTGCTGCGCGCCATGCCTGAGCGTGACCGCTTTGTGCGCGGCATGGTCAGCTGGGCCGGGTTCCGGCAGATCGCCTTGCCCTACGCCCGCGCCGAACGCTTTGCCGGCGAGAGCAAATATCCGCTCAAGAAAATGATCCGCTTTGCCACGGACGGCATTCTGTCGTTCTCCAGCAAGCCGCTGCAGTTATCCATCGGGGTCGGCATGACGGCTGCGGCACTGGCCTTGCTGGGCATCGTGTATGCCGTGGCCTTGCGCTTGTTCACCAATATCTGGGTCGAAGGCTGGACCGCGCTGATGATCGCCGTGCTGTTCCTGGGCGGCGTGCAACTGGTGTGCGTGGGCATTCTGGGCGAGTACATGGGCCGCGTGTACAGCGAGGTCAAACGCCGTCCGCTGTACGTGGTGGATGAATATATCGGCTATGCCGGCGGCCACGGCCCGGCGGTGAGCCGCAGCCCGGTGGTGGATCGCAAGTAAACGTATGGCTAAACCCGGTAAATCCTTGATGCGCCTTGTGATCGGCGCTGCGCTGGCGGTGTTGTTCACCTGGCTGATTTTGCGCCAGATCGACTGGCATGGTCTGGTCTCTGCCCTGGCCGCCACCCGGCCTGGCTGGGTGCTGGCGGCGCTGGGCGCGTTCTTTGTCGGCTACAGCTGCCGCATTGCCCGCTGGCGCGCCATGCTGGCCAAAGATGTGCCGGGCATTCGCTGGCTGACGTGCGCCGGGCCGTTGCTGGCCAGTTTTGCCACCAACAATGTGCTGCCGTTCCGCGCAGGCGACGTGCTGCGCGCGTTTGCCTTTAACCAGCGCCTGGGCGCGACCTCCGGCACCGTGCTGGCCACGCTGTTTGTCGAGCGCCTGCTGGACCTCTTGATGGTGCTGGTTTTGCTGGGCGCCGCGCTGATGGTGTTCCGGCTGGATGTCGCCAGTTTCTCTGGCCTTGGCGCCGGCTTTTTGTTTGCGCTGGCCCTGGCCATTCTGGCGGTGCTGCTGTTCCCGCAAGCCTTTGCCCCGCTGGCGCGCGCCGCCACCGCCATCATCGCCCGCTTTGCGCCGGGCATAGGCGCCAGGCTGCGCACCGAGGTCGACAAAGGCCTGACCACGCTGGCGCATCTGGCCAGTGGCACCACCATGCTGCGGCTGGTGGGCTGGTCCCTGGCGGCGTGGTTGTCTGAAGGCTTTGTGTTCTGGCTGGCCGCGCAATCCTTGCCGGATCTGACGGCACCTGCCGCCGGCTGGCTGGCCTTGCCGGTCGGCACGCTGGCGACGTTGATCCCGTCCACGCCAGGCTATGTCGGCACCTTTGATTATTTCACCGTCCACGCCATGACGGCGCTGGGCAACGGCACCACTGCCGCTGCCGCGTTTGCCGTGGTCGTGCATCTTTTGCTTTGGCTGCCGCCTACCGTGCTGGGTGGCTTGTACCTCATCCTTAACCCGCTTTCCCGCCAGCCCCGGAACCAGATGTCATGACCGCCCTTCCCGCCAGCACCCGCGTCGCCGTCATCGGCGGCGGTTTCACCGGCCTTGCCGCCGCTTTTGAACTGGCGCGCGCCGGTGTCGATGTCACCGTGCTGGAAGCCGACGACCATATTGGCGGGCTGGCCAGCGCATTTGATGTGGAAGGCGAAAAGCTCGACCGCTTCTATCACCACTGGTTTACCAACGACCGTGAAGTGATGACGCTGATCGATGAACTGAAGCTCAACGATCACGTCGCCATCAACCCGACCAATACCGGCGTGTGGTTCGCCAACAACTTCTTCAAGCTCTCCACACCGGCAGACCTGCTGCGTTTTACGCCGCTCAGCCTCATCAACCGCATCCGTCTGGGCCTGCTGGCCTTGCGCGCACGCAAGGTCGATGACTGGATGGCGCTGGAAGGCAAGACCGCGGCCGAATGGCTGCGTGAGCTGGGCGGCGAGCAAGTCTACAAGGTGGTGTGGGAACCGCTGCTCAAGGGCAAGTTCGGGCCGGTGGCCGACGATATCTCGGCCGTGTGGTTCTGGAACAAGCTCAAGCTGCGCGGTGGCAGTCGCGGCAAGGGCGGCGAAGAGCGGCTGGCGTATTTCAAAGGCGGCTTTGTGGCGCTGGCCGAAGCGCTGGCGCGGCAGGTTGAAGGGCTGGGCGGCAAGGTGCTGACCAGCACGCCAGTGCAGCGCTTTGAAAAGATCGATGGCAAGTTCCATATCGAGACACCGCAAGGCACGCTACTGGCCGATGAAATCATCGCCACGCCCGCCCTGCCGCTGATTGCCGGCATGATCGGCCATTGGGCCGCGCCGGACTACCTGGCGCAGCTGAACCGCATTCACTATCTGGCCAACGTGTGCCTGGTGCTGGAGCTGGACCGCAGCCTGTCGCAAACCTACTGGCTGAACGTCAATGACCCGACCTTCCCGTTTGTGGGCGTGATCGAACACACCAATTTCGAGAAAGCCGAAACCTACGGCGGCCGGCACATTGTGTATCTGTCCAAATACCTGCCGCACACCGACGCGCTGTACACCATGAACGCCGACGAGGTGCTGGATTTCTCCATCCCCTATCTGCAAAAGATGTTCCCCGCGTTCAGCCGCGAGTGGATCATCCGCCACCATGTGTGGAAAGCGCGCTGGTCGCAGCCGGTGGTAGAAAAACACTACAGCCGCCTGATCCCGGCCGAACAAGGCCCGGTGGCCGGCTTGACGCTGGCCTCGATGGCGCAGATCTACCCGGAAGACCGTGGCACCAATTATGCGATTCGTGAAGGCAGAAAAACGGGCCGCACACTGGCGGCCCGTCTGACTGGCAAAGGTTGAGCCCCTCTGCCGGGTGACTCAACCAAACAATTTGCCCTTGAGCATTTCCATGCCCGAGGCCAGCAGGCTGTCTGACGTCGGCAGCTCGCCATTGGGCGTGATGCCATCCACGGCTTTGGGCAAGAGTTCAGAAATATGGCTGGCCGCCTGTTGCGGATCGACCCCCAGCTTTTGCGCCACGGCGGCAACGGTATCGCTGCCCAGCACTTGCTGCACCTGATCAGCAGAGATCGGCAGATTCTGGCCATTGCTGATCCAGGACTGGGCGACCTCGCCAAGGCCGCCTTGCTGGAATTTTTCGATCAGGCCAGAGACGCCGCCGGATTGCTCCAGCAAGGTGCTCAGGACACTGGCGGACGGGTTGTTGCTGTCTGCACCGGACAGCATGCTGCCCAGTTGATCGAGTAGAGACATGATTGCTCCTTGCGGTTGACGTTGGAAAACACAAAGGTGCTGGTCGTGCGCACCGATCAACGCAATGCCAGTGCACAGAACCGGGGACTCGGCGGGATAAGCGGTATGACCTGCCAGCGGATTGACCGTGGTGGAATCAGCAATTGACTGATCTCAATCCATTGCTTTCATACGCATTTATAAGAAAGTCCATTCTCACAATTCAAGCGTGACGAGCCGGTTTTCCGCCAGACGTCGCGGCGTTTGTACCGTGCGTCATCCCAACCGCCACAAATCGCGGAACATCTTGAAAATCACGGGGTTTTCGGGCGGACGAGGGTGATCCGGCAGGGGGCTGCTGCGCTCGCAACACGGTGCGGCATTAGCCTTGTCTAATTCGAGAATGCGCCGGTATGATCCACGACACATCATGCCCAAGGCATGTTCAGATCAGGGATAGCCGCAGTTGCACCCGGTTCTACCGATGTAGATGCAAGGCAAGCGTTGTTGACGCGCACCGGTTCATGCGCAAGCTGGCGAGGGGGATAACCACAATGTCGCCAACCGGGTCGGGTCAGCCGCTTTCAGACAAGTGGTTGCAGTAAGGAGAGGAACACCATGCCCAGTCTTACCGGGGTCAAAGTGATGGTGATTGACGATAGCAATACCATCCGGCGCAGCGCGGAAATCTTTCTGGGTCAGGCCGGTTGCGAAGTCATTCTGGCCGAAGACGGGTTCGATGCGCTGTCCAAAGTCAGCGATCACAATCCGGACGTGATCTTTGTCGATGTCATGATGCCGCGGCTGGACGGGTATCAGACGTGTTCGCTGATCAAGAAAAACCCGAGATTCAAGGCTACGCCGGTGATCATGCTGTCGTCCAAGGACGGCCTGTTTGATCGCGCGCGCGGCCGGATGGTGGGGTCGGACGAATATCTGACCAAGCCATTTACCAAAGACAGCCTGTTGTCGGCCGTCGATCAGCACGCCCGCGCCCGTCAGGCCGGTTGATTGTGCGTTGAGCGGCACCAGCACGCAGTAACAGAAGTCATAACGCAAGTTGGGCGAATGCAGTTGACCGGCGCCAGATCACAGGGCCGGCACGTTGTACCAGGTAACACCTCACACGGAACCAAGTCTCATGTCTATCAAAAAAGTGCTGATCGTGGATGACTCTCCCACGGAGCGTCATTTCCTTGGCGAACTCTTGACCAAAGCCGGTTATCAGGTCTTGACCGCTGAGTCGGGCGAAGAAGCCGTGGCCAAGGTCAAGGACATCATGCCCGACCTGATCCTGATGGATGTCGTGATGCCCGGCATGAATGGCTTCCAGGCTACGCGCATTATTTCGCGCGACGACGTAACGAAACATATTCCCATCATCATGTGTACTTCCAAGAACCAGGAAACCGACATGGTGTGGGGCAAGCGGCAAGGCGCGGTGGAATACATCGTCAAACCGGTCGATCCACAAGAGCTGTTCAACAAGATCGCCGCGCTGTCGTAAGACGGTAGTGGTCAACCCGGCCAGAACAAGACAAGACGGCCGGGCGGATTGATTCCGGGGGGAATGAACATGGCCAAGCGAATCAGCTTGCGCGAATACCAGGAAGGCGTAGTCGCCCGCTTGAAAACAGCGGCGGCGGCAGAACACGTCGACGCCCATCTGGGCGTGCGCATTGGCGACAGCAACTGGTTGCTGGATCTGGCAGACGTCGCCGAAGTCATGCCGGTACCACCTATCAGTGGCGTGCCGCTGGCTTATCACTGGTTCCGCGGCGTGGCCAACGTGCGGGGTAACCTCGTGAGCGTTTCGGATATTTCGGCTTTTTTTGGCGGCCAGAATCTGACGCAAACGGCGGCCGCCCGCCTGATGTTGCTGCATTCCCGCCATATTCTGCATTCGGCGGTGCTGGTCGATCGCATGCTCGGTCTGAAGCACCTTGCCGATATGCAGCCGGATACTGAAGCAGAGCCCCACGCCTGGGCGCAGGCAACATATCGGGACGCAAACGGGCAGCGCTGGCAGACACTGGATGTCGCCCGGCTGGCCACCGACCCGCAGTTTTTACAAGCCGGTGTGAATTAAGAACGTGTCCACGGTGCAACGGTCTGGCTTGCAACGTGGACAAATGCTTAATAAACAACGGATTATCTCGCACTTATTTATTTTGTATTGATTTCGCGCAAGCGACTGACGTGAGACGCGCAACCAGCGCGCAGACGTACAGGGGCAAAGCAGGATCGGGAGAAGCACCAAAATGGCACGGAAAACGGATGGCCTGAAGGGCATGTTTGGCCGCAAGAACAAAACTGGCGATGACGCCCCCAAGAAAAGCGACTCGGTAAAAACGACGTGGATTCTTGAGAAACTGCGTTTGCCCGAAGGCGACGAAGACGCGGTTCTGCGTCCGGTACCGCTGGTCGGTCACCTGCCGGCCCGCCAGCAAGTGGCGTGGCTGCTGGGTACGGTGGCCGTGACCGGTGTCGGCGCGGCGCTGATTGCGTTCTTTGCTTTCCAGGCTTCCGGCGTGAACGCTGAACGTCGTTCCACCGCGACGGAAATGCAGATGTTGTCGCAGCGGATTGCGCGTGCGTCAACGCTGGCCGTGCGGGGCGACAAGGATGCGTTCCAGATTCTGGAAGACGCCTACAACCGTTTCGACAACGACTTGAACAGCCTTTCCGGCCACAGCCTGTTCGGCCTGTTTGTGCGTAACCCGTCCGGTACGCTCGACTCGGTGCAAACCGTGTGGACCCAGTCGTTCCGTCCCAATCCCAGCCGCCCGACTGTGGATACCATTCTCAAGCAAAAGCAACCGCTGATCACCGTGGGTCAGTCCGTTGCCGGTATTAACGAGAACGATGCCCGTCTGCTGGAACTGACCCAACAGTTTGCCGCCATGTTGACCGAAGGCGGCGGCACGGCGCATGAACTCGATTACGCCAACCAGCTGGCCATGTTGTCGCAGCGTATGGCCAAGAACGCCAACGCCCTGCTGGCGTCCGAGCTGATCAACCCGGAAACCGTGTTCTTGCTGGGTAAGGATACGTCGACGTTCGGTGACATCATCAACGGCTTTATTGATGGTTCTGACGAACTGCAGATCCGCCCGGCCAACACCTCGGCCATGGTCTCCAAGCTGCAGGAAATCAAGACCTACTTCCAGCGCTTCCAGACTGTGGTGACCTCGTTCTCGCACAACATGCAGCCGATGGTGAACACGCGTCTGGCGAACCAGACCATCGTGCGTGATTCCGAGCCGCTGCTGAAGAACTCGGTTGAACTGGCCAGCGTGTATGAAAACACCTCCGGCTCGATCCTGATTACCGTACTGGAAGTCTTGTTCATCGGTACCGGTCTGGCCGCGCTGTTCTTCCTGCAACGGGTGTACAACCAGGAATCGGTACGCCGTCGTCTGCAGATCGAAGGCGAAAACAAGAAGAACCAGGAAGCGATTTTGCGCTTGCTGAACGAAATGTCCGACCTCGCTGACGGTGACTTGACCGTGCGTGCATCGGTGACCGAAGACCTGACCGGCGCGATCGCTGACTCGATCAACTACACGATTGAAGAGCTGCGTTCGCTGATTACCGGTATTAACCGCGCCACCGAACAGGTGGGTCAGGCCACCGGCGAAGCGCAGGGCGTATCGAGCGAGCTGATTGCCGCTGCCGACCGCCAGTCGCGTGAAATTCAGAACACGAACAACACCGTTGAACAGATGGTGCGCTCGATCCAGGACGTGTCGCACACCGCCAGCCAGTCGGCCGAGGTTGCGCAGTCCTCGCTGGCTGCTGCTGAACAGGGCGCCAGCGCGGTAAACAACCAGATCAAGGGCATGAACGAAATCCGCGAACAGATCCAGGAAACCGCGAAGCGGATTAAACGCCTGGGCGAATCGTCGCAGGAGATCGGTGAAATCGTGGAACTGATTTCCGACATTACCGAACAGACCAACGTACTGGCGCTGAACGCGGCCATTCAGGCGGCGGCCGCCGGTGAAGCCGGTCGCGGCTTCTCTGTGGTTGCCGAAGAAGTGCAGCGTCTGGCGGAACGCTCCGCCGAAGCGACGAAGCAGATCGGCGCGATTGTGAAGACCATTCAGACCGATACGCACGACGCCGTGGCCGCTATGGAAGTGTCCACCCAGGGTGTGGTGGAAGGGGCCAAGCTGTCTGACGCCGCAGGTCGCGCACTGACCGAGATTGAACGCGTTACGCGTGAACTGGCTGTGCAGATTCAGTCGATTGCGCAGGAAACCGAAGGTCAGGCCACGCTGGCAGCCCGCGTGAACGCCTCCATGCGCGACATTCTGTCGGTGACGGAACAAACGTCCGCCGGTGTGAAACAGTCCGCTGTGGTGGTCGGTCAGCTGAACGGTCTGGCCGAAGGCCTGAAGAGTTCCGTTTCCGGCTTCAAACTGAGCTGATCGCAGTAAACATCGCACTGCTCTGGCTGCGTCAGGTGCACTGGGCATGATTCAGTCATGCAGCCAGCCCCGACAAGGCTACGCCAGGGGCACGTTCGCGTGCCTTTGCCAGAGCAGCGCGCGGTTCGCTGTATCCAATAACAGGGAGCCATGCCGCCAGCGGCGACATGGCAAACCCGAACGAATTTACCGAGGGAGGGTTGACTGCTCGCACGGACTGGATGTGCCTGCGCCAGGCGTTTTACCT
The DNA here is from genome assembly GCF_014645535.1 of Silvimonas iriomotensis. Taxonomy (NCBI): domain Bacteria; kingdom Pseudomonadati; phylum Pseudomonadota; class Betaproteobacteria; order Neisseriales; family Chitinibacteraceae; genus Silvimonas; species Silvimonas iriomotensis. The sequence continues at coordinate 46,044 of NZ_BMLX01000003.1, read as the reverse complement.
GAGCGTTGTTTGAGCCACCACGTGCGTTGTCACCTTTCCGAACGAACCGGATCAACTTCATGAGCGTGCATACCGAATTTGACCAAGGCTCCCTGATCTGGGTGAAGGGAGAGCTTGAACAGACGCTGGGCCGCGCGGCCGAGGCGCTCAAGCAGTTTGGCACCACGCCCGATGCTGCCCTGCTCAAGCATGCGCAGACCCACCTGCACCAGGCCGTTGGCGCCCTGCAGATGGTTGAATTGCAAGGCCTTGCGCGTTATTGCGAAGAGGCTGAACACCTGGTCGCCAGCGTGGCGCGCGAGGAAACCGGCAACCACGCGCTGGATGCCGCGATCACCGTCACCAAAGACGCCATTGCCTACCTTGAACGCATTGCCGCCGGCTCGCCAAACGTGCCGCTGGTCTTGCGTGATCCGCTGGTCAAAGTCGCCGCCCTGCGCGGTCAGACCATCAGCGGTGCTGAACTGTTTTTCCCGCAGCTGGGCCAGTTGGTGGTCCCGGCTGAACTGCCGACGCACACCGTGCCGGATGCCGAGATGGCACCGTGGGTGCGTCAGCAACGTACCCGTTTTGAATCCGGCCTGCTGCGCTGGCTGCGCTCGCGCGATGCGGGCGGTGCCGCCGCCATGGCAAAAAGCCTGACCGAGCTGGCCAGTGCCCAGAGCATCATGCTGCCGCGCGCCTTCTGGTGGAGCGCCGCTGCGGTGGTCGATGCACTGCCGACCAACAAGCAAGAAACCGATCTGGACCCGCGTCACCTGTTGATGCGGCTGAACCTGCAACTGCGTCGTCTGGCTGATGGCTCGACCCGCGTGGCAGAGCGTCTGTTCCGCGATCTTCTGTACATTCTGGCGCACGATCAAAGCCAGAGCACGCTGGCGCAAAAACTCAAAGCCGCGTTCGAGCTGGAAGGCATGCTGGCCGATGCCGGCGCGCAAACGCTGTCGCCGCAAGCACAAGCCCGCGCCCAGACAGCACGCCAGCTGCGTGAAGAACTGGGCGCCGCCAAGGATTTGTGGAGCCGCGTGGCCGCCGGTCAGCAAGACCGCCTGCCGCAACTGGCCGCTGAAATCACCCGGCTCTCTCACCATTGCGAAGCGCTGGAAATCCCTGGCCTGAACAAGCTGTGGGAAGGCGTATCGGGCGTGTTCGAACGCTGCGCTGGCCGCGGCATCAGCGAGCCTGAAGCGCTGGAACTGGCCACCGCCATGTTGCTGGCCGACAGCGCGCTGGCCGTGTACCCGCAACAGGCCGATGATTTCCCTGAGCAAGTCGAAGCCATGCTGCAACGCCTGGCCAACCCGGCCATGGCGGCCGAAATCGACCTGCCGCAACTGGATGCCGTCAGCCGCGAAGCGCAGGAAAAACTGCTGGTCGCGCAACTGGCGCAAGAAATGCGCAGCAACCTGCGCGGCATTGAAGACACGCTGGATGCGTTTTTCCGCGACCCGTCGCAACGGGCCGCACTGGCCGGGCTGGATCAGACCATCTATCAGGTGCAAGGCGCCTTGATGATGCTGGACAGCCAGGACGCCGTCGCCCTGCTGCTGGCCGCGCACGAGCGCGTGCGCCATCTGGCAGCCGCAGAAGCAGACCCGGAACCGGCTGAACTGGAAGAACTGGCCGAAGCGTTCTCGACCATCGGCTTCTATGTTGATGGCCTGGAACAAGGCCGTGATGACAGCGCCGCCCTGCGCCCGATGCTGACGCGCCTGACCGGCGAAGTCGCACCGGTAGAAGTAGCCGAGCCCGATGTCATTGCCGCACTGGAAACCGAGCCGCCGATTGGCGAGCAGCCGGTGATCGAGTCCGAGCACATCGAGATTGTCGAGCCGGAAACCAGCCGTCCGCTGCCGTCGTCCGAAGAAGCGGTCGACGCCGAACTGCTGGAAGTCTACCTGGAAGAAGCCGCCGAAGTGCTGGCGACCATCGCCGGGCAGCTCGAAGTATCGCGTCATGCGCCGCATGATCGCGAATCCATGACCGTGATCCGCCGCGGCTTCCACACCCTCAAGGGCAGTGGCCGCATGGTGGGTCTGTTCAACCTGGGCGAAGCCGCCTGGGTGGTTGAACAACTGCTGAACAAGTGGCTGCAAGCCGAACACCCGGCGACGCCGGCCCTGCTGCAACTGATCGACGACGCTCATCACTCGTTCCGTGCCTGGGTGGCGCAACTGTCCGAAACCGGCGGTGCGCAGGTCGATTCGTCCGCACTGGCCGCACAAGCCGAAGCGCTCAAGCAGCAACTGGAACAAGGCAACGTGCTGACCACCCCGGTGGCCGCGCCAGCGCCGGAACCGGTTGCGTTCCAGCCGGCCGATGTCCCGGCAGAACTGCCGCCGTTGTTTGAAGCAGCGCAAGAACACGAACACGACGAAGCCGCAGCGCCGTCGGTAGAACTGGCCGACGAACTGGCATTCGACGCCCCGACGATCGAACTGGGCGACGATCTGGCCGAGACCGAACTGGTAGTCGATACTCCGGCCCCGTCTGATGAAGTCCAGATCGGCCATGTGGCGGTGTCCACCACGCTGTTCGGCATTTTCTGTGACGAAGCCGGTCGCCACCTGCAAGCCCTGCTGCAAGGCCGCACGGCCCTGCAACATGGCGATCCGCTGGCACCGTCGTTCCTGCTGTCTGCCCATACCCTGGGCGGCATTGGCGCCACGGCGGGTTTCTCGCCGCTGGGTGATCTGGCCTACGCGCTGGAGCAATCGGTACAGCGTTCGGCCGAACCGCCGGTGGAGCCGCTGATTCACGCGGTAGACCGTCTGGAACAAATGCTGGGCGATATTTTCGCGCAGCGTGATCCGGGCAATGGCGTGGCCGAGATTGCCGCGCTGGCAGAACGCAACGAACAAGCGCTGTCGATTGCGCTCAGCGACGTTGCAGCCGAGCCCGCCCCGGCCGCGCACGAAGAACTGGTGCTGGACGATATCTCGCTGGACAGCATCGAGCTGGATGAAGAGCCGCTGGATGTCGCCGCCGCGCATGAACATCTGGCCGCAGTGGAAGAACACATTGCCGCCGCACCGGCTGGCGATGAGATCAATCTGGACGCGTTCGAGCTGACCGACCCGTCGCCCGAAGAACTGGCTGCGCTGGCCTTGCTGGATGGCACGCATCTGGACGAGCACGGCGAACCGGTGGCCCCGCACGAAGCCGTAGCCGCGCCGCATGAAGATGATCTGTCGTTTGATCTGGAAGAATTCCCGGTTGATGGTCTGACCGTGGAAGAAGAACCGCCGCTGGCCGCTGAAGCCGCGCTGGACCCAGCTCACGAAACCACCGCGCATGATCTGGAAGCGCTGCTGGGCGAAGGCGATCTGTCGCTGGATCTGGATGTGCCGCCGGAAGAAGTGGCGATTGAAGTCGCCGCGCCGACCGAAGAACCCGCCGTTGAGGCGCACACCACCGTCACCGAACTGACGCCGGCACCGGCGCCGCAGGCGGAGGCGGACGCCACGCATGAGGCCCTTGTCACCGCGCACGAAGCGCTGGTCACGGTGCATGAGGCGCTGCTCGCCACCCAGGCAGAGCCGGCGCATCACACGGACGCTGAAACCGAAGCCGAAGCCGACGCACACGCCGAAGAAGAACTGACCGCCCTGGCCCTGCCAGAGGACGAGCATCACGCTGAACCGGTGGCCGAGCTGATTGAAGCCGAGCCATTGGAAGCGGTCTTTGAAGCCGAACCGGTAGCAGAACCCGAGGCCTTTGAAGCCGCGCCTGCCGCGATCGAAGCCGTTGAGTTGCCGCCGGAACTGGGCCACGTGGTGCAACCGCTGGCCATGGCAGCGCAGGAATCGCTGCCGGCTGCACTGGCCACAGGCAGCAGCCTGACCGATCGCAAGGCCGAGCTGGACCAGACACTGAACGACGAAATTGACGATCAGTTGCTGCCGGTGTTTGTGGAAGAAGGCGACGAATTGCTGCCGCAAGTCGGGGGCGCGCTGCGTGCCCTGCGCGATGGCGACATGGCCGAAGCCGACCGCCTGAAGCGGATTCTGCACACCCTCAAGGGTAGCGCGCGGATGTCCGGTGCGATGCGTATGGGTGAAGCCACCCACCGCATGGAATCGCGCCTGCTGGCCGCCGGTAGCACCGTATCGGGCCCGCTGGTGGACGAGCTGGAATCCGACTACGACCTGATCAACCTGTTGTTTGACGAACTGGCAGGCCGCACGCCCAAGGCCGCTGATGTGGTGGGCCAGACCGCGCAAGCCGTGGCCGCCACGCAAGCTCGTGGCCCGGCCCAGCCGCTCCTGGCCGCCGCGCCGGATGCCGAAGGCAAGACCACCATCCGCGTGCGTTCCGAGCTGGTGGATGATCTGGTGAACCAGGCCGGTGAAGTGTCGATTGCGCGTTCCCGCATTGAATCTGAAATGCTGGCGCTCAAGAGCTCCTTGCTGGATCTGACTGAAAACGTGACGCGTCTGCGCACGCAAATGCGTGAACTGGAAATCCAGGCCGAATCGCAAATGCAGGCGCGCACGCGTGAATTCCAGGAATCGAACCAGTCGTTCGACCCGCTGGAGTTCGATCGCTTTACCCGTCTGCAGGAAGTCACCCGTTTCATTGCCGAAAGCGTGAACGACGTGGCAACCATTCAGCACAACTTGCTGAAGAACGTGGACGAATCTGCCGCCGCGCTGACCGCGCAGGCCCGCATGACCAAGGAACTGCAACAGAACCTGATGCGCGTGCGCATGGTGCCGTTTGCCAGTATCTCTGACCGTCTGTACCGCCTGACCCGTCAAACGGGTAAGGAAGTGGGCAAGAAGGTCAACCTGGAATTGCGTGGTGGCCGCGTTGAAATTGACCGCGGCGTGCTGGAAAAAATGATCTCGCCGTTTGAGCACATGCTGCGTAACGCGATTGACCATGGTCTGGAAACCCCGGACGAGCGTGAATCTGCCGGCAAGAGCGAGTTCGGTGAAGTCCAGGTGGAAGTGCGCCAGGAAGGCAACGAACTGGTTGTGATGCTCAAGGACGACGGCAAGGGCCTGAACATGGAACGCATCCGCGCCAAGGCGCTGGAACGCGGCCTGATCGACCCGACGCAAGAAGTGGCCGACCGTGACCTGATGCAGGTGATCTTCGAGCCGGGCTTCTCGACCGCCTCTGCCGTGACGCAGATTTCCGGCCGCGGTATCGGCATGGATGTGGTGAAGAACGAAATCGGTAACCTGGGTGGCCGCATCGACGTCGATAGCGTGCTGGGCCAGGGCACCAGCTTCACCATCCACCTGCCGCTGACGCTGGCGGTGACGCAAGTGCTGCTGGTCAAATCCAGCGAGCGCCTGTACGCCATCCCGTCGGTGATGATCGAACAGGTCCAGGAACTCAAGCAGGATGCGCTGGCGCAACTGTACGAGAACCAGGCGCAGGAATGGCTGGGCGGCCGCTATCCGTTCTCGTATTTCCCGCGTTTGCTGGGTGATGCCGAGGCGATGCCGGAAACCAAGCGCTTCTCTACCGTGTTGCTGCTGCGTTCCGGTGCCAACCGCATGGCGCTGCACATTGACGAACTGGTGAAGAACCAGGAAGTGGTGGTGAAGGCCATTGGCCCGCAACTGGCACGGATTCCTGGCGTAGCCGGCTCGACCGTGCTGGGTAACGGTGAAATCGTGCTGATCATGAACCCGCTGGCCCTGCTGGCCCACGGTGAAGTGGTTGCCACGCAGAAAGACAGCGGTGCAGTAACGGCTGCCAGCGTCCCGGAACAGCTGCAAACCACACCGGTGGTCATGGTGGTGGATGACTCGCTGACCGTGCGCAAGATCACCAGCCGTTTGCTGGCCCGTGAAGGCTTCCAGGTTCAGACCGCCAAGGACGGCGTTGACGCCCTGCAGCAGCTGGTGGATCTGAAGCCGGCGGTGATGCTGGTCGACATTGAAATGCCGCGGATGGACGGGTTCGAATTCACCCGTAACGTGCGTGCCAACGATGACACCCGCCACATCCCGATCATCATGATCACCTCGCGTACGGCCGACAAACACCGTAACTACGCGTTTGAACTGGGCGTGAACGTGTTCCTGGGCAAGCCTTACCAGGAAGACGAGCTGATGGGTCACATCCGCAGCTTCATCACCCAGTAAGCGCTTTGGCGCTCAAAACAAAACCCCGCTGCGGCGGGGTTTTGTTTTTGCTGCGGCCACAGCGGTTCAGGCCGCTTGCGGTTCCGGCCACGGCCCGATGTATTGCGAGGCCGGCCGCAACAGTCGCCCGGTTTGCTGTTGCTCGCAGGCATGGGCAATCCACCCGGCCGTGCGGGCGGCGGCAAACACCGGCGTAAAGCCACACCGCGCAATCGCCAGCGCTTCCAGCAACAAGGCGGTGTAGAACTCGGTGTTCACATCCAGCCTGCGGCCCGGCTTGTGCCTGGCCAGCGCCTTGAGCCCGGCCTGCTCCACGGCCTCGGCCAGCGCAATGCGGTTGTCGCGCCCGCGCAAGCCGCTGACCGCGTGCTTGAGTACATCGGCGCGCGGATCACGCACGCGGTAGATCCGGTGGCCAAAACCCATCAGCCGTTCACCCCGGGCGATCGCAGCGTCAATCCAGGCATCGGCGTTGGCGGCTTCAGCGATGGCATCGAGCATATCCAGCACCGGGCCCGGTGCGCCGCCATGCAGCGGCCCTTTCAGCGCCCCCAGCGCGGCCACGACGGCAGAGGCCAGGCCTGCTTCGGTCGAGGCCACCACGCGTGCGGTGAAAGTGGACGCATTCAAACCGTGATCCATGGCGGCCACAAGATAGGTCTCAAACGCGCGCACTTCACTGGCGTCCCCTGCCTGACCCCGCAACATGCGCAGCAGGTCGGCCGCATGCCCGGCATCGGCATTGGGCGAGAGTGGCGCGGCATTGGTCGCCGCGCGGAGGGCGGCCGCCATGGCCACGCCGGCCGCGCCCAGCAAACCTGTTGCATCAGCCGGTTCATCCGGCACCGCCGCCAGCAAAAAGCGCATGCCTTCAATGGCGCTCATGCCCGCCAGTTGCGGCAACAGGGGGTGAAAACGCTGCCAGGCCGCGCAACGCGCCTGGCCCAGGCTGCCGGCAAGATCAGCCGCATGCGGCACGATGTCTTGCCACAACAACGCCGCAACCTCTTCAAAAGTCCAGTGGCCAGCCAGTTGTTCCAGTTCAAATCCGCGCAGGATCAGCCGCCCTGCCTCGCCATCAACATGACTCAGGCGCGTTTGCGCCGCGATGACGCCATCCAGTCCAGTCGCCATTTTGTATTCTCCGTGGGTCAGACATGGACAGCCTATCAATACGTTGATTTAATAAAAATCTTGAATCACTAAATCAATCTATTTCATGGCAGAAACCCCATCCGGTCTGGTGGATGCCGCGACCGCTGCCCGCATGCTGGGCGTGAGTCTGGCGACGCTGTATGCCTATGTCAGCCGCGGCGTGATCCGCAACGCCGGCCCGGCCAGCGATCCGCGCGCCCGCTGGTATATCGAGGCCGATATCAAGGCCTGGCTGGCCCGCAAACAGCGCCAGCGCCGGCCGCGTGAGGCCGCGCGCCATGTGCTCGACTGGGGCTTGCCGGTGCTGCAAACCGCCATCACCCGGATTGACCAGCAACAACTGCAATACCGCGGGCAAGACGCAGTAACGCTGGCCAGGCACGCCACGCTGGAACAGACCGCAGCGTTACTCTGGCATGCCGATGACACGCTGGACTGGCACGGTGCCGCGTCGTACCCGCGCTTGCCAGCAGGGTTGCCGCCGCTGCAACGCGCGACGGTGGCACTGGCACTTGCGCCGGTTTGCGCTACGCATGATGCGCCGATCGCCCAACAACAGGCCGAGGCCATCGGCCTGATGCATACGGTGTGTCATGCGCTGGGCGGCCACCCGGGCCTGCCTTTTCATGCCGCGCTGGCCCAGGGCTGGCGCAGGCCGGAACACGCCAGTTTGCTGCGCCAGGCGCTGGTGCTGTGTGCCGATCATGAGTTGAATGCATCGACCTTTGCGGTACGCGTGGCCGCCTCTACCGGCGCCAGTCTGGCCGCCTGCCTGCAAGCCGGGCTGGCCACCCTCAGCGGCCCACGCCACGGCGGTTTGACCCAGGCCGTGGGCCAGGTGATCAACGACATGCTCGACACGCCAGGGCCGGACCCGCTGGGGCAATATCTGGCCGCCGGGCAGGCACTGCCGGCCGGACTCTTTGGCCACCCGCTTTACCCGGATGGCGATCCCCGCGCCCGGCATTTGCTGGGGCTGATTGCGCCTGATGCGGCTTTTGCGCACGTTGTTGCGCAACTGAGGGCACATCTGGGCGATCACCCCTCGCTGGATCTGGCGCTGGTCAGCCTGGTACGCAGTGTGCGCTTGCCGCTGGACCATGCCTTGCGGCTCTTTGCCATGGGCCGCTGCGCCGGCTGGATCGCCCATGCGCTGGAGCAAAGGGCCACCGGGCAATTGATCCGGCCACGGGCGGAATTCACGCGCGATAGCGAATAACGGCGCCAGGTGATTGCAAATTGCCACGATGCTCAATACGATCTGCGTCAACTTATTGAAAGACGAGCCTGCGCTTTGCCCCGGACCATGGTTCTTGCCCGCCCGCTGTCGCTTTCTGTTCGTCGCAATCGTGCCACCGCTTTTTCGGCGGCGATTGTCATCAATATTTTGTGTTTGTGGCTACTGCAATACGGCGTGCGTGCCCCGGCAAGGTTGCGGCTACCCACGCGGAAAACGCTGGTTGAACTGATCCCGCTGGCCAGCCCGGCGCCGGCCAGGCCAGCCATACCGGCCCCGACGGTGCCCACTCAGCACGCCAGCACGCATCTGCGCCCTGCACCGCCTTCCAGAACCGCCATCACGCTGGCGCAACCGCTGACCAGACCCGACACGCCGCGCCCCGTGGCTTCAGAGCCGGTACGCAAACTGGATATGGAAGCCCTGCGCAACAGCGCGCGCGATGCCGCAGGCCAGGGCAATGCCCCGTCGGCCATTGAACTCAACCTGAAACCGCAACAAGAAGCCGCGCAGACCGCGCTGGGGCGGGAAATGGGCAAGGCGCAACGCGCTTCTTGCAAGACAGCGCATGCCAATTTGCTGCTACTGGCACCGCTGGCACTCTTGCACGATACCGTCACCGATACCGGTTGCAACTGGCAGCAATAGTGGCCGTGTGGTGCGGTTGGTCAGCTTTGTACTGCGCAGCCACCACTGCGCTTGCACTGGTACATGGCACTGTCGGCGTGCTTGAGTAACTGGCGCGCATCCAGCCCGTGTTCCGGGTACAGCGCCACGCCGATACTGACCCGCAGCGGGTGGACGTGATTTTCAATCATCACCGGCTGGCTAACCGCCACGGCCAGTTTCTGGACGGTCTCGTTGATGTTGCCGGGCTCGAAGTTCTCCAGCAGCACCACAAATTCATCGCCAGACAACCGCGCCACCGTATCGGCCCGGCGCACGCTTTTTTGCAGACGGCGTGCCACTTCCTGCAGCAAGCCATCACCGGCCGCATGGCCCCACAGATCGTTGACCATCTTGAACTTGTCCAGATCAAGGTACAGCAGCGCCAGCGCGCGGCCATCACGCTGGGCCCGGGCAATGGCCATATCCAGCCGGTCGGCCAGCAAGGCGCGGTTGGGCAGCCCGGTCAGATCGTCGTACTGGGCCTGTCGCTGCAGACGTACCTGCATTTCCTTGTGCTCGATCGCCATGCTGATCTGGGTCGAAATAAACTGCAGCGCTTCGAGTTCGTCGTGATCAAACGTCTGACCACTGGTGCGCATCAATGCCAGCACGCCCAGCGAGCCCTTGCTGCCGTGCAATGGCACGCCCAGCCAGGCCAGCGGCAGCTCGGCCATATCGGCCGCCAGCGCGGCAGACCAGGTCGGATCATCCAGTCGCAGCGACAGGCCGGTGGTGAACACGTGGTTGAAGGCCTGCGCCAGCGAGCGTGGCCGTGGCGCCATGATCCGGCGCGCGCCTTCCATATACCAGGGATAAACCAGGGCACCGGTCTGTTCGTCACGCAGCGCCAGCGCAAAATTGTCAGCGGGGATCAGCGGGCTGACCACCTGGTAGATCATGCGGTACAGCGCCTGGGCATCTTCCGCCACCTGCGCCGCTTCAGAGATCGCATAGACCGCCGCCTGCATGGCTTCGGCCCGTTTGCGCCGGGTCACATCACGGGCCACCGCAACGCGCAACTGGTCAGACTCTGACCAGCGCGCCGACCACATCACATGGACCAGCCGGCCATCTTTGCGGACATAGCGGTTTTCAAAGCCGACGCGGTCCTTGCCGCTCATGACTTCGCCAGCCTCGGCCAGCGTGCGCGCCCGGTCTTCGGGCGCCACCATGTCGATCATCACCCGCCCGACCATCTCTTCTGGCGTATAGCCAAAGACACGTTCGCATGCGGCGCTGACGTAAACGAAACGTCCTGTGCGATCGACTGCGCACACAACGTCTAGCAAAAGGTCTGCAAAGCCGGCAGACAGTGGCTGGTATTCCGTCTTCATAACTACAGAATACGTCAGCCGCCGTTCCGACTCTATAGTTGACCGGTCTGTCGCGTCTTTTGCTACACAGGCATCAGTTCAACGCCATGGCTTGCTGCCGGGTCACAAAACGGTAGCCGTTGCCGCGTATCGTTTCGATCGATTCTGCACCCAGCTTTTTACGCAGGCTGTGCACCAGTGTCTCGATCGTACTTTCGGCCACCGGGTTGTCCTGCCCATACACCGCCGCGCGGATTTGCCGGCGCGAGCACACCTCGGTCGGGTCTGCCAGCAGCAAGAACAACAGGGCTGATTCGCGCTGCGACAAGGTCAGCTCTGTCCCGCCCAGAAACACGCGGCGATGGTCGTGATCGACATCCAGCTTGCCGCCCTCGATATCCAGATGGTGCTGCACCACCGCCCGCCGCAGCAGCGCGCGGATACGCGCCACCAGATCAGCCGGCACATAGGGTTTGACCACGTAGGCATCTGCGCCCTGGGCCAGCGCGTTGATCACGGCCGGCGTTTCACCCCGCTCTGACAACACCATCACCGGCGTTCCCCATTGTTTCTCGCGCAGGTTCTTGATCATGGAGAGCATTTTGTGATCCGTGCGCAGGCCGAAATCCAGGATCACCAGCCGATAGGCCACAGCGGCAAGGCGGTCGAACAGTTCAGGGTTTTTGGCGGCGGGCTCTGCGGCCATGCCCGCGCTGTGCAGGTTGGCCATGACAGAGTCACGCACGGTGGCGTCGTTGGAAACAAGCAAGATGTTCATGGAAGCAATCCTCCAGAGGGACCGCCAGCAAAAAAAACGGCGGCGAGCAGGGGTGGCATTTGCCGGTTAGCGAGGACATGTTGTCGACAAGCCAGCGTCATGGATGTGACGCGGCTAACAAAACGGGGGACGAATGGCAGGGACGTGACAGACGGCGGCCCCGTGTCAGACAACACCCTTCATGGTTGCGGCGCAACAACCTACAAACCCTTGTTACCAAAGAAAAAAGCCCCGAACCATGGGGCTTTTTTCTGCTTTACACCATACCTTAGAAGGGGCGAATGCGGAACCCGCTGGCATCCTGGTTGGCGGCAAAATCGTAATAGGCCGACAGCTGGACGTGGCCGGCAATATGGTCGGCAAACGACACACCGTCGTCGCCCCACACGCGGCCGATATGACCGGCGGCATCACTGTTCACCGCCCAGGCGCGATCGCTGCTTTGCATGTTGTTCATGGCCACCCAGGCCGAGGCCGTGGCCGACATGCCGCTGACGGTGCCGTTCACATCGTTCTGGCCATTGGTCACGGGTGAGATAAAGATCTTTGCGCTGGCGCCGCGGGCCTCGGCGTATTCAGACAGGCGCTGGTTCTCTGTGTGGTTGAGCACCAGGATGATCTTGCCGGCCAGCGCGGTGGCACTCGGCCAGGCCTTGCCGGCGATGTCGGTCTGCAAGGCACCGCTGCTGCCAATGAAGTTTTTCAGATCGGCCGGCGTAAACAGCGCGCTGCCAAACGTCTTGCTGACCAGTTCATCCAGATCAGCCGGGGTGCGCTGCGAACTGGCCTTGGACCAGCCCTGTTTTTTGTCCAGCACCACAATGATGGGGAAATGCGCGGCGTTGGCGTCGCTCCAGGCCTTGATGTCGTTCAGGCAGGCTTGCAGGTCGTTCTTGCCGGTGCCATCGCCGGTGCAGTTGTTGTCGTTGCCAGACTGAAACAGCGTGCCAGCGTCATGGCGCACAAACCAGTGTTTGGCCGAGCCACCGCTGACGGCGTCTTGCTGATCCCAGAAATCCACTTCAACCGTCCGCACGCTGTTGAGCGCCGAGGTAAACGTCGGGGCGTACTGCTTTTGATAGCAATTGTGGCAAGCCACCTGGGCAATGCGGTTCAGCGGGGTATTCCAGACAGTCGGGGCAATGAACGGCACGTTGAAATCACTGGCCAGGGCGGGCGCAGCCGGCCACCACGCACACGCGGCCGCCGCCAGTGTGGCGACAAGGGTTTTGAGCTTCATATCCAGTACTCCGTTTGTTTTTTGAAAGGTGCACCCGTGCGGTTGAGGCGTGCGGATGTGCTGGCGAGCATGCGGCGGTTTTATGAAGAAAATCCGTACTGGTTCATGAAGTTATTTTGCTGTTCTGATGAAAACATGACAGCGCGTTGTCGCGTCCGGGCCACAGGCAAGGCCCGGTTTTTTGGCATTGGTCATACCTTGCTGCATTGGCGCCTGGCCGTCACCTGAATGTCATATCCTGGTCTCGGTGCATACAAAGACTCTGCCCGCACCCACTCATAACAACAGTTGAGGAGAAGGTCGATGTGGCAATTTCCCGCAGTACCGGTGACGCTGGTGTTTTCACTCTGTTGTGCTTTCAGTGCGGCCCAGCCTTTACGGGCGTGGTCTGCCCACCCTGCCGACAACGCATCGTCGCGCGCCTTGCAGTCTTTTGCCGATAGCGTGCGTGACGCCAGCAATGGCCGCATTGCCATCACGGCTTATAACAACAGTGAACTGGGCGATCAGCCACAGGCCATCCAGAAACTGGCCCGTGGTGATATCGAATTTGGCGTGTTCAACCTGGGCCCCTTGTCTGGCGTGGTACCGCAGGCGCGGCTGTTGACGCTACCGTTTGTGTTCCCGGATTCAGACCACATGTTCCGCAAGCTCGATGAAGGTCTGGGCGCCCGCATTGGCGCAAGCCTGTTTGATAAAGGCTTCAAGGTGCTGGCCTGGTATGACGGCGGTTCGCGCTCGTTTTACTGCATGAACCATGTGGTGCGTTACCCCTCAGACTTCGCCGGGCTGCGTGTGCGGGTGCAGGATTCGCCCGTCTACAACGACATGGTGCGGCAACTGGGCGCCACGCCGGTGGTGGTGCCGTTCAACGACATCAGCAAAGCGTTTCAGGATGGGCGGATCGATTGCGCCGAGAACAACATCCCCTCTTATGTCGAGACCGGCAATTACAAGTACGCGCGCAACGTGCTGCTGACCAACCACATCGTCACGCCAGAGGTGCTGGTGGTGTCGCGCAGGTACTGGCAGACGCTCAGCCCGACTGACCAGAGCACCTTGCAAAGCTTGGGTGCGCAATCGGGCACCGTCATGCGCACACTCTGGAAACAACAACTGACCGGTGCCGAACAAACCCTGCACAAGGCCGGCATTACGCCCGTGCTGGTCAAAGACCCCGGCGTGTTCGTGGCGCGCATGATCCAGGTGTATGCCAGCACGCTGCAAGGGCAGGATGAATTCAACCAGGTCTTGCCAGCCATGATGAAGTAACCAGGCCGGATCAAATCAAAGCTGAACAAGCATAAAAAAAGGGCCACCGTGCGGTGGCCCTGGCAGGCACAGTAACTACCTGCCCAAACGTGCGTCGATCAAGGTGTGGGTGTCCAGCCGGTATTGCCGTTCCAGGCAGAGAACACCTGGGTGCGGGTAGCCAGGCCACTCAGATCCAGCGTATTGCTGGCGTCAGTCGTATCACGGCCGGTCATGGAGAGCGCGGCGCCCGTGCTGTCCATGCTGCCGCTTTCACGCCAGCCTGCGGTGGTGGTCGCCGTGGTCGGGTCCGGCACCGGGTTGGCCGGGCTGGTCGTCGGGCTGGACCAGCCAACGGTGGCGATATGGCCGCCCATTTTGGTGTTGATGTAGGCGATGTTGTCGCAACCGTAGTTGGCATTGGCCAGGCTGCCCGTGGTCAACTGGGTCTGGCAGTACCCGTTGGCCACCGTCAGGCCACCAGAGCGACCAAGGAAGGTGACACCGGCCGGCACAGCGGCATCTGCCGTCAGTGTGCTGTTCAGCACTACAAAGCCCGGATAGCCGAATGCGGCGCGCGCCTGGAAGATATACCCGCCTTGCGTTGGCGCGGTCGGATCGGCCACGGTGTGCAGTTCGCTGTTTTCAAACAACGCGGCAAATGGCGAGCCCCAGATGAAATCCACATCCCCGGCGATATAGGTCTGGTAGTACCAGACCCAGCCCTTGGTCTGTACGGTGTCCTGGGCCGAGATGAAATTCATGTAGGTCGCCAGCATGCGGCTGCCGGCCAGCGTGGCGCTGTTGTAGTAAATGGTCTCGGCCTGGTTGTTGGCAGTTGTCGTTTTGACGTGCGGGTTCTGCAGCGTGAAGTTGGTCAGCTTCAGCATGTCCGCGCCTTCCACCAGGAACACCGCACGACCGCCACCGAGCGAGCGGCGGGTGCCGGCAAGTTCAGACGTCAGCGTGGTCTGCGGGGCGGTCTTGCTGCCACCGGTGCCCGGGTTCCACGATTCGTAGTTCTCTTGCGAGACCACCACCCCGGCACGACTGGCCCCCTGAATGGTCAGGTTGTTGGTGTTGCGCAGGAAGAGCTGCTCGTTGTACGTGCCGTTCTTGATGGTGATGGTCTTGGCATCGGTGGCGTTGGTACATGTGTTGCAACCATTGCCCATGATCCAGTTCAGCGCGCCTTGCACAGTGGTGAAGTCGCCTGTGCCGGCGGTATCGACCGTCACCGCCGTGGGCGAGGACGGCGCGTTTTTGGTGTGGAACGCCCATGCCGTATTGGCCGTAATGCCGGCGAAGGCCGAGCCATTATAAGTGCCGTTGAGCACGCCATTATCGACGGTGACGTAATAGCTGGTGTTGTAGCCCAGTACGCCGTCATGCAGGCGGATGGTAGCCGTCTTGCCGGAGATGGTGACCGGCTTGTAGTACACGTAGCGCCATTGGGTCAGCGCATTGACGTTGTTGCCCAGTTTGTCGATTTCGGTATTGGCTGCCGGCATGTAGGTCTGGGTTTCGCCGCCCGCGGTGACAGGGGCACCGCTGATATCGATCGTATCGACCGGCGTGCCGTCAGACTTGAACACCTTGATATAACCAGTGCTGCCCAGCGTCGGGGTGGTATCAAAGGTGATCTGCAGGCGTGAATCGGCAAAGGCTGCGGTTGCCCCGTTCAACGGCGACAAGGCACTGGCCGACGGGGTCGGTGTCGGTGTGGCGGTGGGCGTAGGTGTCGGCGTCGCGGTCGGGCTGGGCGTGGGGGTCGCGGTGACCGTGGGCGTCGGGGTCGCTGTCGGCGCATCGGCTGTCGTGCTGAAGTTGTCAGAACCGCCGCCGCACGCGCCCAGCGCCAGCGCCAGGGCTGAGGCCAGCACCAGCGGCACGGCCTGTCCATTGAATTTGTTCATGCTAAACCTCCATCTCGCTTTCGTTATTTTTCAGGTGCGGGGCGAGGCGTTCCTGGCGCCGCGGCTCCCGTTGGCACAGCCACTGGCAGTGCATGAGCGCGGACCGGGGCATGCCGGTGCAGGTGGGCAAAAGCGGGCCACGGTGACACCGGCAGCGCATGTTGTGCGCTGATATATCACTACACAGTGGCGCTCATGCTAGAGCGAAGATCGCGGGAAAATCCTGCTGAAAGCGGGGGTTGGCTGACAAAAATCAAGAAAGTTTTGTACTTATAAAAAAACCACTACATTTGGCAAAGCTTGTCGATTTAGCGCTGGCCTTGATGAAAAAACGGTGGATCGGGGCAGGCTTTACCGGCGGCGACATGGCCAGATATCGCACGCGCCGGGCGGCGTGTAGCGGGCGGTATTTTCTGCGCGGCCCGCCGAAGTAGCGGGTTGTCAGGACATTTCGTATAACAAGGTCATCTCAATCCAGTTCTGGAGGGCGTATGGCACTGACGAGCACGCAGCACGATGCGACCATCCTGATCGTGGATGACGCGCCGGAAAACCTGGTATTGATGAGCAATCTGCTCAAAGACCTGTACCACCTGAAGGTGGCCAACAGCGGCGCAAAAGCCCTGGCGCTGATCAACAGCAGCACCGAATTACCAGACTTGATCCTGCTCGATATCATGATGCCCGGGCTTTCTGGCTATGACGTGGCCAGCGCCTTGCAGGGCGATGAGCGCACCGCTGCAATCCCGATCATCTTTCTGACGGCCATGGCCTCAACCGATGATGAGACACGCGGGTTTGAGCTGGGCGCCGTCGATTACATCACCAAGCCGATCAGCCCGCCCATTACGCTGGCGCGCATTGATACGCACCTCAAGCTCAAGGCTGCGGCCGATTTCCTGCGCGACAAGAATGACTACCTGGAGCAGGAAGTGGCCCGCCGCACGCGGGAAGTCACGGCCATTCAGGATGTCACCATCCATGCCATGGCCTCGCTGGCCGAAACGCGCGACAACGAAACCGGCAACCATATCCGCCGGACGCAGAACTACGTCAAATTGCTGGCAGAGCATCTGCAGGAACATCCGCGCTTTTCGCACTTTCTGACCGATCAGAACATCCAGTTGTTGTTCAAGTCTGCCCCGCTGCATGACATCGGCAAGGTAGGGATTCCGGACCGGATTTTGCTCAAACCCGGGCGCTACACGCCGGAAGAGTTCGAGATCATGAAGTCGCACACCCGGCTGGGCAGAGATGCCATCCAGCACGCCGAAGACCAGTTGGGCGTGGATGTGGATTTCCTGCGCTTTGCCAAAGAAATCGCCTATGGCCACCAGGAAAAATGGGATGGCTCCGGTTACCCGGAAGGCCTTGTGGGAGATGCCATTCCCATCTCTGCCCGGCTGATGGCCGTGGCCGATGTCTACGACGCTCTCGTCAGCCGCCGCGTCTACAAAATGCCGGTCACGCACGAAGATGCCGTCGCCCATATCAACAAAGGCCGGGGCACGCATTTTGATCCGGACATCTGCGACGCCTTCCTGGCTTGCCAGGCGCGCTTTCAGACCATTGCGGCGCAATACGTCGATACCGATGCGGATCTGGCCAAAGAAACCGAAGCCTTGCAGTTCATCGCCGACGAACCCTGAGCGTATACACCCACGCCATGACCTCTCTTTTGCACTGGCTGGAGCGGTTGTCACTCCGTTACAAACTGATGATCGGGTTTGGCGGTTTGCTGGTGTTGCCGCTGATTCTGGGCGGGCAAAGCCTGCGCACGCAGGAGTCGCTGGTCAGCGTGCTGCGTGAGTTGTATGTCGAAGAACTGACCGGGATCGCCCAGGTCAAGGAAACGCAGCTGGAGCTGACACGGGTCACGGCGGCGTATCGCAAAGCCATCAACACGCCCTATACCGGCGAGCGCGATCAGGCCGTGGATGATCTGGATGCGGCCAATGTGCGGCTGAACCGCGCCGTGCAACTGGTGCGCCCCACCTTGCACCGCCAGGAAAACGTCAACCGGCTGAACCAGTTTGAAATCCTGCGCGCCAGAATGTCACGCGTTGGCGATCAGGCCTTGAGTCTGGCGCGGCAAGAACGCAATGCCGAGGCGCTGGCCCTGATGGATAGCGGCTGGTTTGACGGCATGGCGCAGCAAGCCGATCAGGTGCTGGACGGCATTGCCGACGTCAAGGCGGCCGGCCTGCGCGATACCGCCACCGCCATCGCCACCTTGTCTGAACGCAACCGCACGCAAACCTATGGTTTGCTGCTGGGCGGCGCGGCCCTGGCGCTTTGTCTGGCCTGGCTGGTCAGCCGCTCTATCCGCAGCCCGATCAACCGGGTGCGCGCCGCCGTTGACCAGTTGACCGCGGGCAATCTGGAACAAGTCATCCCGCATACCGACTTTGCCAATGAAACCGGGGACCTGGCGCGGGCGATCAAACAACTGCAGCAAGAAGCCCGCCTGCTGGAACTGCAGCGCTGGGTCAAATCGCAAGAAACACTGATCCTGGCCAACCTGCAGCAAGCCCAGTCAATGGATGCGCTAGTCGGCAGTTTTCTGGCACAAATAGGTGCCCTGCTCAAAATAGGCCAGGGCGCGTTGTACCGGTTTGACGAGCACGATCAGTTGCTGCATTTCAGCGGCAGCTTTGCCCAGCATGCGCAACTGACGCCAGTGCCCACTATCCGGCCGGGCGAGGGCGTACTGGGCCAATGCGCGCAGTCCAGACAAACCATCACGCTGACCGAAGTCCCCGCGGGGTTCTGGAATATCCAGTCCACGCTGGGGCAAGTGCCGCCAGCGCTGTTGATGGTCTACCCGGTATTGCTGGGTGAGCGGCTTATGGGGGTGCTAGAGCTGGCCTGGCTGGCGGCGCCGGACGAAGCCGCCCAGGCCTTGCTGGCCGAAACCCTGCCCAAACTGGCGATGACCATGGAAATCATGGCCAGAAACACGGCCTTGCAAACCTTGTTTGAGCAAACCCGCCAGCAAGCCGATGCGCTGGAAACCCAGGCCATCCAGCTGGAAAACCAGGCTGACGAACTCAACACCCAGCATGCCGCGCTCAAGGCCACCGAGACCTGGTTCCGCAGCATCATTGAGGCCGCGCCGGATGGCATGCTGGTGATCGACGCCCAGGGCCTGATCACCCTGACCAATCCCAAGCTGGATGACCTGTTTGGCTACGCGCCGGGCGAGTTGAGCGGCCAGCCTGTTGATGTGCTGGTGCCCGCAGGCATCCGCCAGGCGCATCAGGCGTTACGCAGCGACTTTATTGCACATGGCACCACGCGCCAGATGGGCGGCAACGACAACAGCAACTTGCGGGGCCTGCGCAAAGACGGCACCGAATTCTTTATTGAAGTCGGGCTGGCACGGCTGCCGCCGCTGGAAGACCGCGGCGTGTGCGTGTGTGCCTCGGTGCGGGATATCTCTGAACGGCGCGCCATGCTGGCGGCGCTGGAAGATCGCGAGCAGCAGATCCGCGCGGTGCTGGAAAGCAGCCCTATCGCCGTGGTAATTGAAGATGACCAGCGCCAGCTGGTATATGGCAACCGGGAACTGGAAACCCTGTTTGGCACCGCGCTGGCCGATATGGGCACTCCGGAATCACGCACGCATTTCTGGCCCGACCAAATTGCATTTGCGCGTTTTCTGGAGGCCGACAAACAGGGCGATGTGTTCAATTTCGAGATCAGTTTGCGGCGCCCGGATGGCCAGCTGGCGGAGGTGCTGCTGTCCTCGATCCACCTTGTGCTGGGTGAACGCACGCTGGTGGTGAAGTGGTTCTTTGATATCACCGACCGCAAGCGCGCCGAAGCAGCGGTAGAGCAAGCCCGCCAGCTGGCCGAGGAAGCCACCCGCGCCAAGAGCGACTTCCTGGCCAATATGAGCCACGAAATCCGCACGCCGATGAACGCCATCATCGGCATGAGCCACCTGGCCTTGCGCACGCAACTGGACGCCAAACAGCGCAATTACATTGAAAAAGTGCACCGCTCGGCCGAGAACCTGCTGGGCATCATCAACGACATCCTCGACTTTTCCAAGGTCGAGGCCGGCAAGATGAGCATCGAGCACGTGCCGTTCCGGCTGGAAGATGTGCTGGAAAGCTTTGCCAACATGATCGGCCTGCGCGCAGAAGACAAAGGCCTGGAACTGTTGTTCCAGACCGCGCCAGACTTGCCCACCGCGCTGATTGGCGACCCGCTGCGCCTGGGGCAGGTGCTGATCAATCTGGGGAACAACGCGGTCAAGTTCACCGAACACGGCGAGATCGTGGTTGGCATTGAAGTCATTGCGGAGGACGCCGAGCAAGTCACACTGCATTTCCAGGTGCGCGACAGCGGCATCGGCATGACGGAGGAACAATGTAGCCGGGTGTTTGAATCGTTCAGCCAGGCCGATAGCTCGATCACCCGCAGATACGGCGGCACCGGCCTTGGTCTGGCTATTTCCAGGCGTCTGGTGGAACTGATGGCAGGCCATATCCGGGTGGAAAGCGTGGTCGGCCAAGGCTCTACGTTCCATTTTGACGCCCGCTTTGGCCGTCAGCAAAACGTGCAGCCGCGCCGTATGGTCAAAGCCGATGAACTGCTGGGCATGCGTGCGCTGGTGGTGGATGACAACGCCAGCGCGCGGCAGATTCTGTCGGGCATGGCACGCAGCTTCAACCTGGAGGTCGACGTGGCCGACAGCGGCAACGAGGCGCTGCGACGGGTGCATGAGGCCGAGCAAAAAACCCTGCCCTACGACTTTGTCTTGATGGACTGGCGCATGCCCGGCATGGATGGCATCAAAACCGTGCAGCAGATCCAGCAGCGCCATACGCAACAACCGCCCTCCGTCATCATGGTCACCGCCTTTGGGCGCGATGAAGCGCTGGATGAAGCCGCCCGCCAGTCCATCCACCTGCACTCCGTACTGACCAAACCGGTCACGCCCTCCACGCTGCTTGAAGCCATTGGCGAAGTGCTGGGCAAGAACGACATGACCGAGACACGCTCTACCGAACGCGGCGACATCACCGCCCACCACATGGCGGCGCTGGCCGGCGCGCACGTATTGCTGGCCGAAGACAACGAACTGAACCAGGAACTGGCGCGGGAACTGCTGGAAAGCGCCGGCATGACGCTGACCGTAGTCGAAGACGGGCAGCAAGTGCTGGACCAACTGGATCGCGGCGCCGTGTTTGACGGCGTGCTGATGGATTGCCAGATGCCGGTCATGGACGGCTATACCGCCACGGCGCAAATCCGCCAGCGCCCCGCATTGGCCAGCCTGCCCATCATTGCCATGACCGCCAATGCCATGGCGGGCGACCGGGAAAAAGCGCTCGCCGCCGGCATGAATGACCATGTATCCAAACCACTCAATGTCGAAGCCATGTTTGCCACCCTGGCACGCTGGATACACCCACAAACCAGCCAGGTGGCGATGAGTACGCCCTCGCCGGCCCACGTCGCCCCCCATCCCGACGAGTTGGCCCTGCCCGGCATAGACACCCACGCAGGTCTGAAAAACTGCGGCGGCAAACGCGCGCTGTATCTGCGCATGCTGAGCCGCTTCCAGCAAACCTACGGCGACTTCGCTGCGGGCCTGGCTGCCGCCAGCCAGAGCGCCGATCCACTCGCGGCGCGGCGTTACGCCCATACCTTGCGCGGCACCGCTGGCACCATCGGCGCCCAGACGCTCGCCCGCCTGGCCGGGGAACTGGAAACCGCGTTTGAACAACAGCGTCCCCAGGCCGACATCACGCAATTCAGCGCGCGGGTGACCGATGAAATGGCGGTGATCCTGCCCGGCCTGACCCGGCTGGCCGCCGCGACCACCGCCAGCAGCCCCGCGCCACAAACAGCAGATACCGCCAGCGAAGCCACCATCCAGACCTTGCTGGCAGAACTGCAGCAATTGCTGCACCAGAGCGACCCTGCCGCGCTGGATGCTCTTGGCACACTGCTACCGCTATGCACCGACCACCCCTATACCTCGACACTGCGCCAGGCCGCCCGGGCGATCGAGCATTTTGACTTTGATAGTGCCCTGGCCTTGCTGAACACCCTTGATACCCACGACCACCCGCAATAACCCGGCCGCTGGGCAACGCAACCTAAAGGGCCGGCCGTGAGCGTCGTGCGCGCGGGCTTTTACCTTGTTTGCAGGATCGGGCCGACAGGAAATCAGCTCCTTTCTGGATATTGCGGCGCCATTGAAAAACGCCCGTCCTTAAGGCACGGGCGCCCGGCGTGTTGCTGTCGCCAACATCCTGCACACTCATACGCGACTGGCCTTACCGTTGGCGGCCACCGTACCGGTGCCAAAGTCCGAACGGACGTCAGAAGTTGCGATGCCGTACTGGAAGGTGCCACCGGCGAGCACAAACTAATAATCAGCGCTCAACTGCTGCGGATTACTGCAGAACAGCCCTGATAAACGCCTAACAGCCCCACCAACGCCGGTCGAGCCCGGGCGAAAGCCAGGAAATTCTCAAGCTGCATGCGGGGCATCGTGTTGCTGGCGTGCTTCACTGTGCCCTGACCTGGTTTTGCCCTCATCCGGT
Organism: Silvimonas iriomotensis; assembly: GCF_014645535.1. NCBI lineage: Bacteria > Pseudomonadati > Pseudomonadota > Betaproteobacteria > Neisseriales > Chitinibacteraceae > Silvimonas > Silvimonas iriomotensis. The sequence goes on along the minus strand of NZ_BMLX01000003.1, from coordinate 23,815 downwards.
GAACGATATGCTTTTCCCCTGCGACAAGCCCATCCACTCAGAACAGCCCAACCCCATCCATGCTCTCCGCCCCTGGCTACACCATTCGCAGCGCCCGTATCTCTGATGCTGAAGGCATCGCCACCGCCCTGATCGCCTTGGGAGTCGACAGGTACTGCGTGCCTCCAGAGCAACTCGCCCCCCGGATAGAACAACTGACAGGCAATGACGCATGCAAGGTGCTGGTCGCCGAAGACAGCAACGGCGTCATTGCCGGGGTATGCCATGTTGCGGGAGTCCGTAATCTCTCCACCGCGGGCTACGCCGAAATCATGGAACTGTCCGTGAGGGAAGATCTGCAGCGGCGTGGTATCGGCAAAACGCTGGTCGCCGCCGCGAGGGCATGGGCAATGCAGCAGCAATACCCCAGATTACGCCTTCGTTCTGGCGTCCATCGCACCGAAGCCCACAGCTTTTACGAGTCCTGCGGATTCACAAAGTCACGTGCGAGTTACGCCTTTGAAGCGCAGCTATCCATCTTAATTACCCAAGATGCAACATCCACAACATGGGTTTGAAACCTCGCCCAGTCCGGCCCGCGACAAGGGCAAGTCAAACACTCTCTCAGCGGAGCCAGCCACCCAAGGCAGCCGACACACAGCCTGGCCAGCATGAGGCCCTGCGATAAACACATCCTTGCTGCACGCAGGCAGACACGGCTGGACTTGGAACCGACGCAATCTACCCGGTGGACATTTAGTAAAGCTTGATTTCCAGGACTAGTTCAGTGATGCGGTGAGTAATATTTTTCTCACTCAATTTTTGTGAAAGCACATCGATATTTTGCGATCTACTGCCGTTCCTGAACCCTGTTGGCAAACTCGTTTCCCAGTAAAACTCTCTTGGAATGATGATGTGGGCAATGTCTGTATAAAGAAAAGGCTGGCCCCACGGCCCGTTATCTGCCGTAGAGTAGTCGAGTATGTGTTCCTGGCTAGGCAAGCCACTTTGCCAGTAACCGCAATCGCTCGTCAGCCTTCCGAAAGTCGTCCATGAACACCACGACTCGCTCTTTTCACGCTGCCTATCACCCTGGCCTAGAATCTGATTCGCCAAGAAAAAGAAAGCTTTCCAATTTTCATCCGTCATACCTCGCCCTTCTTGTGAACCCGCTCTGCGTGCGAAAACTTGTTCTTGCCCACATGCATTCTTGCATGGAAACAGCGACTCGCATCCTTTGACCGGGGAGGCCAACATTTCAGTAAACGCGGCGAGACATGGTCTCAGGTTGGCCGAAACAATCGAAACGATTAAAAGACTGCGTGAATATCTGCGGAAGTGCGAGAAACTCCCACGGTAGAACACAGGCGGGAGACGTGCGGTAAAGCGCCCAATTGTTAGGAAATTTGCCTACATGGAAGCCAAAAAGCAAAAAGGCCGCCCCGAGGGGCAGCCTTTTGCTTGTATCTTTGGTGGGTCGTGCGGGATTCGAACCTGCGACCAACGGATTAAAAGTCCGCTGCTCTACCAGCTGAGCTAACGACCCGAAGAGCCGTGCATTTTGCTCAAAGGTTCGGGGTCCGTCAAGCCTTTTGACGCAGATTTTTAGAAAATGCTGATTTTTTCCGTTCTCGCCTGCCACCAGATCAGCCCGGTTCTGGCTGTAAATACGTGTTGAAACAAGCTTGTAGATGCTCTCTCAGGGCGATCACCGTGGGTGAGAGTTGCAGGCGGTGTGCGCAGATCAAATAGAACGGGGCGGCTTCGGTGGTGTATTGCGGCAAGAGCGCGATCAAGCGGCCTGCGCGGATATCCGGTAGCACGTCCAGTCTGGATTTGTAGGCGATGCCGGCGCCGGTGAGGGCCCAGCGGCGGACTACTTCGCCGTCGTCGCTGACGCGATCGCCATGGATGGTGACGGTGTGGTCGGCCTCTGCCAGCTGAAAATGCCAGCGTTCGTGGGTGACTTCATTCAGTACAAAGCGCAGGCAATTGTGTTGCCGCAACTGGGCGGGTGTTTGCGGTGCGCCGTGGCGTGCCAGATAGTCTGGCGCGGCGACCAGTACGCGGCGGTTATCGGGCACAAGGGGTAGCGCGATCAGGCTGGAGTCTTCCAGCAAGCCGTAACGCAGGGCGATGTCGACCGGTTGCCGGTACAAGTCTGCCAGGCGATCACTGACGCGGATCTGGACGTTGACGGCCGGGTATTGCTGCTGGAATGCGTCCAGCCACACCATCAGCTGGTTGCGCCCCAGATCAGAGGGCATGGACAGGCTGAGCGTGCCGGAGATGCGTTGTTTGTCGCGGTGGATGGCTTCTTGCCCGCTGGCCAGCGCGTCCAGGGCCTGCCGGGCATGCGCCAGGTAGCGTTCGCCGTCGCTGGTCAGGCGCAGGCTGCGGGTTGAGCGGATGAACAAGCGGGCTTGTAGTTCAGCCTCCAGCCGTTTCAGCGCGGCGCTGGCCACGGCGGGGGTCAGGTCCAGTTCTCTGGCGGCGGCAGAGAAGCTGCCGGTTTCTGCTGCCCGTACAAAGACCTGTAAATCTTCAATCCTGACCATGTTCATCGCCCGAAAAACCGCATTATTTTCAATAATAAATTGAAACTGACTCTGGCGGCGGCTTGTTTTTTAAAGCCGCGTACCGGCGCAATATGCCTGCAACTGCAGCACAGGCTGCACACCATGACCTCAGGAGCAACATCATGAAAGCAGTTGGCTATTTCAAGAACCAGGACATCAGCGCGGCCGATTCTCTGGTTGATCTGAGCTTGCCTGATCCCCAACCGGGCGAGCATGACTTGCTGGTTGAGGTTCACGCCGTGTCGGTCAACCCGGTGGATGTGAAAATCCGCGCAGGCGTCAGCCTGCAAAACGGCGAGCCCAAAGTGATCGGCTGGGATGCCGCCGGCGTGGTGCGCGCGGTGGGCAGCAAGGTGTCCTTGTTCAAGCCGGGTGACCGCGTGTGGTACGCCGGCTCGCTGACCCGCCCGGGCACCAATAGCGAACTGCATCTGGTTGATGAACGCATTGCCGGCCCCATGCCGGTGACGCTGGATTTTGTAGAGGCCGCCGCCCTGCCCCTGACCGCGATCACCGCGTGGGAGCTGCTGTTTGATCGGCTGCAGGTGCTGGCCAACGACGCCCCGTCTGGCAATAAGCTGCTGATTGTCGGTGCTGCAGGCGGCGTGGGGTCGATCATGGTGCAGCTGGCCCGCCAGTTGACGGGCCTGACCGTGATCGGCACCGCATCGCGCCCGCAAACCCAGGCCTGGGTGACTGAACTGGGGGCGCATTACGTCATTGATCACCGCAAACCGCTGTCTGCAGAACTCAAACGCATTGGTGTAGATCAAGTGGACTATGTCGCCAGCCTTAATCAGACCGATGCCCACTTCAGCGAGATCGTGGAATCTTTGGTGCCTCAGGGCAAACTGGCCTTGATTGACGACCCGGATGCGCTGGATGTGCGCGCCCTCAAGCGCAAGAGCCTGTCGCTGCATTGGGAGTTCATGTTTACCCGATCCATGTTTGGCACGGCCGACATGATCAAGCAGCACGAGCTGCTGACGCAGTTGTCAAAACTGGTTGATGCGGGCGTATTGCGCACCACGCTGGCGGAGCACTTTGGCACCATCAACGCCGCCAATCTGAAAAAAGCCCACGCCTTGCTTGAAAGCAATACGTCGCGCGGAAAGATTGTGTTGGCAGGCTTTTAATCCGGGCAGGGTGGCTGTGGCGACCTGCCGGGCGGGTATTTCCATCTGGTTGTAATCAGGAGACTCAACATGCGTATTGATCTGACAGGTAAAACCGCGCTGGTCACCGGCTCGTCATCCGGGATCGGGCAAGCCATCGCCCGGGGGCTGGCAGAAGCCGGCGCCAATGTGATCCTGCATGGCCGCAGCAGCGCCAAACTGGACAAGATCCAGACCCAGCTGGCCGCTGCCCACCCGCTCGCGCAGTTTCCGGTTGTGGCTGCAGATATCGGCACGGCCGAAGGCGCCGCGGCCATTATCAAGGCGCACCCGGATGTCGATATCCTGATCAACAACGCCGGGATTTTTGAACCGCGAGATTTTGCAGAGATTGACGACGAACGCTGGCAAACCATGATGGATGTGAACGTCATGAGCGGCGTGCGGCTGTCGCGCCATTATCTGCCCCGCATGATCAAGGCCAACTGGGGCCGGATTGTGTTTATCTCCAGCGAATCCGGGCTGAATATCCCGGCAGAGATGATCCACTACGGCGTCAGCAAGACCGCGCAACTGGCCGTATCACGCGGTCTGGCGCAACTGACTGCGGGCAGTGGCGTGACCGTGAACGCCGTCCTGCCCGGCCCGACCCGCTCTGATGGCGTGGGCGATTTCTTTGGCAAAATCGCAGAGGAACAAGGGATATCGCAAGCGCAGGTGGAGCAGGACTTCATCCAGACACACCGCCCGACCTCGCTGATCAAGCGCCTGGCCAATGTGGAAGAAGTCGCCAACATGGTGGTGTACGTCAGCTCGCCACAGGCGTCCGCCACCAATGGCGCAGCGTTGCGCGTGGATGGCGGTGTAGTGAACTTTATTGCCTGAAGCGGGTGTTCAGGGCTGCTTTTTGTCCGTGTCCAGCGGCAAGGGCAGCGTGTACAGATCAGGCATGGGAACCGGCTTGGGGCCGGTTCCTGCGCCGTCTGGCCTCTGCGCCTCGACGCGTTTTTTCTCTTGCAGCAAACGCCAGATGCGCACGTGAGACGCGCGGTGGTGGGCAATACGAGCCAGGCTGGATTTGGTCACGATAGCTTTGTCACCGTAAAAAAACGCAGGACAGACAATGCGTGCATCATACCCGCGATCGGGCGGCGGGTTCGTAACGGTGTTGCAATGTGATGTTAGCGTTGCGCACCAGGCAACTGCGTTCGCTGTTGATCCGGGGCAAACGGCCCAGCCACATCACAATGCCAGGCAGGCAAGCCCACACAAGCCGGATTGATCAAGCCGGTAGCTGGTTCTTTGCTGCAGCACCTGGGCCACGACCAGGCTCACAGGCGGCGGGTGTCTTTATCACAGGGCCAGTTCGTACACCGTCCGGCGCGGGGCGCTTTCGGTGAAGCCGGTTTTCTGGTGCAAGCGCATCGACGCCGTATTGCTGCTGGCCACCAAGGCAGACAAAGACGCCGCACCCTGCGCGTGCAAGGTGGCGACAGCATGCTGATACAGCGCGTTGGCAATGCCACGCCCGCGCGCCACTTCGTCCACGCCGACCGATTCCACCACCGCATCCTGAATAAAACAGAACGCAACATACGTGCCGTCGGCGGACTGCAGTACCTGCGAAGCCTCGCGGTTGAGATCGCGCCAGTCTTCCATGAAGACCTCAAACGCCGGTAGCGGGGAATTGGGCGTGGATCTGAAACTCTCGCCATACAAGGCGTACAGCTTGCGCCAGTTCAACGCCTCAAACGGCACGGGCGTCAGGTCCTGAGGCAAGGCGGCCTGGATAGTCGCAGAACACGCTAGGCTGAACGTCACAAAATCAAACACAGGCGTAAAACCCGCTGCGTGCAATGCCTGTTGTTTGGCGGATTCTTGCGGGCGGGCAGAGATGCGCAGCCGGGTGGCGCCAGCGTGTTTGACTGCGGCGATCACCGCCTCAAGCAGTGGCGGCGCCGCTTGCGGTTCCAGCACGATCACCGGCGCGCCGTACGCGCAGCCATCTTGCACCACCCCAAGCAACACCCAGGCCGCACAGCCGATGAGCCGGTCGCCATCCGCAGCAAACACCACCTGCTGGCCGTGACCACGCGCCGCGTTATACAACAGGGGTTCCAGCCGCTCACCCGCGTGCGGGGCCAGTTGGGCATCCCACGCGTGTTGCAGTGCTGCCAGTCGGGGTGACGTGGCCGGGCCAGCACAAATCCGGATACAGCTTTGCATAGGTGTGTTGAGGTGCGCGCGAGGCAGCGTTGAGGGGTAGAGAGCTAGCTGTGCTGAAAAGGCTGGCCTTCAGGGTGATGGCATACCATCTCGATATTGTGCCCGTCCGGGCCGATGACGAAGGCGGCGTAGTAGTGCGCATGGTAATGCGGGCGCAAGCCGGGCGCGCCGTGGTCCGTACCGCCGGCGGCCAGGGCGGCGCGGTGAAAGGCGTCGACTTGCTGGCGGTTTTGCGCCACAAACGCCAGGTGCAGGCGGGCGGGTTTTTCGTCGGTCTGAAAAAGACAGAGCGAGGTTTTGTCGTCAGCGCTCATTTCAATGCCGTGCGCGCCTTCTTGCACCACGATCAGGCCAATCGGTTCAAGTGCCTTGAGAAAGAACGCTTTGCTCGCGGCATAGTCGCTGACACCAAAAACAACGTGATCAAACATGAGCGCTCCGGATCGGGTAAAACCACACCCGGGACCTTACCGCCCCGGGCGCATGGCCTGCGCAATCAGCGGCCGCGCGCATCCAGCAAGTCAGCGACCAGCGTCGGGCCGGCGGGACGCCAGCCCAGCGTGGCCTGGGTCTGCGCGCTGGAGGCCGGCATATCCAGGCTGACGAACATGCCCATCCACCCAAAGTGGGCGGCGGCGTCTTCAGGGGCGATGGATTTCACCGGCAGGTTCAGGCGCTGGCCCAGTGCCTCGGCAATCTCGCGGCTGGTGACGCCTTCTTCCCCTACCGCGTGATAGCGCGCGCCGGGTCTGGCGGCTTCCATGGCCAGGCGGTAAAGCCGCACCACATCTGAAAGATGCCCGGCCGGCCAGCGATTCTGCCCGTCCCCCACCCAGGCCACGACGCCTTTCTGGCGCGCAATATCTATCAGCGGCGAAATCAGCCCCTGTTTGTGCGGGTTATGCACTTGCGGCAAACGCATGACCGACAGATTGATACCGGCCTCCAGCAAGGCATTGCCGGCCATTTCCGAGGCCACGCGCGGGTTGGGATGGCTCAGGTTGCAGATATCCTCGCGCGCCGGCTCGCCGTGTTCTCCCATACCCAGACCGGTGCCGGAAGTAATGACCAGGGGCCGGTTGCTGCCCGCCAGCGCGGTACCCAGTGCGGCGATCACGCGTTTGTCTTTCTCGCAGTTCTCTACAAACCTGGAGAAATCATGATCGAAGGCGGTATGGATCACGGCATCGGCTTCTGCCGCACCACGCCGGATGCCTTCGGGTTCTTCCAGGGTGCCCCGATAGGCCTGCGCCCCGGCCGCGGCCAGCGCCCGCGCGCCTTCGTCAGAGCGGGTCATGCCGACGACTTCATGGCCGGCTTGAAGTAGTTCCGGAACAAGGGCGGAGCCAATAAAGCCGGTCGCGCCCGTCAGAAAGATACGCATGCGGTAAACCTCCAGAATGTGAGGTTCCACTATCGGGCTTGCATGGGCGGTTTAAAAGTAGTGACGTCTTCCTGGTATGGCGACTAACAGGATGCCGCTGCAGCGGCTGATGCGGTTATTGCTTTTGCAGCGCAACCTTGAGGCCCAGCGCCAGAAAGAGCGTGCCGACAAGCTTGTTCTGCCAGCGACGCAGCCAGCCCATATGCCGCACGACGCGCGCCAGTGGCCGCGTGGCCAGCACCAGCACGCTGGTATAGCTGATGGATAACACCACAAACACCAGCCCCAGTTGCAGAAACTGCGCCAGTACATGGCCGCGTTCGGCATGCACAAACTGCGGCAGGAATGCCAGGAAAAAAAGCGCCGTTTTGGGGTTCAGCACTTCCGCCGGCACAGCCTGCCAGAAAGCCAGCCAGGGCGTGATCAACGCCCGGTGGCGCGCGGCTGGCACGGCCGGGTGCGCCTGGCTCAGCGGAGCCTTGATGGCGCGGACGCCCAGGTAAACCAGATACGCGGCCCCCACATATTTGACCACGCTGAATGCCACGGCAGAGGTCATCAAGATGGTCGATAACCCGGCCGCCGCAACCAGCGTGTGAATGAAATCCCCCAGCGCAATACCGGCGCCCGTCGCCAGGCCCACCCGCGTCCCGCCCTGGGCTGTCCGCGTCAGCAGCAGCAACACGGCCGGCCCAGGCACCAGCATCAAGGCCAGAACGACTGCGGCATAGGTACTCAGGGTCAGCGCATCAAGCATCGGTTTCTCTCTACATGGGTCGTTCAGACACAGCGGCTGACCGGACAAGCCCGGGCCAGAAACGAGGTCTGGCGAGCTGCGTTTTCAGCTTACGCCTGATGCCACTCATTAAGGCAAACCCTAAGGAAACTTACTGTAACTCTCAATATTATTGACAACAATCCTTGAACAGAAGCATTTCCTAACCTACTTTGAGTTGCAACGCATCATCAAAATCTCCTGAAGGAAACCCCCATGAATCAACGCACCGGCCTGAAGGCAAAGGCTTGCCGGTGAAGCATTTTTACCGCTTTTGCGGCCATTTCCTGCGGGTTCAGTGCATTGGCACAGGCAGATAATGCGCGCGACTGGCAGAACCTGCCGATCGATACCCCGATCGGTTTTGCCTATTATTTTCACGTTGATTCCAACACCTCGCTCGATACCAACCTGCCCATCAAGGATGCCAATGCGTCCATCGATGTCGGTCTTGCCCGCTTTGCCTATGCCTGGACCGGGCTGGGCGACAAGGTGGCCGGCATTCAGGTGCTGCAACCTTATGCCAACGTTGATCTCTCCTTGCCGGGCACGGCGGTAGATCACTCAAGGCGCGGCTGGGGCGATACCAATATCGTGCTGGTACAGAACATTTTTGGCGGGCCAGCGCTGACGCTCGACCAGTTCATGCGCTGGAAGCCGGAGACCTTTCTGAGCGCAGCAGTGTGGGTCACCGCCCCAACCGGCAGTTATGACGCCAACAAAACCGTGAATACCGGCGCGAACCGTTGGGCGGTCAAACCGGAACTGGCGTTCGGGCACCCGTTTGGCAATAGCTGGATCGAGGCCAACGCGTGGGTGCAGTGGTTTGGCAACAATGATGAATACCTCGGCCACCAGACGCTCAAGCAAGACCCGAAGATCGGGCTGGAAGGGCATTACAGCTACAGCTTCTCGCAAGCATTCTGGGCATCGGTTGACCTGTACTACAACCACGGTGGCCAGACCAAAGTGAACAACCTGGTGCAAAGCGAAGGCGGCAGCACCTGGCAGGGCGGCTTTGGCGCGCAACTGCTGCTGTCCCCGGCCGATGCCATCAGCGCATCCTATACCGACACCCTGAGCAAGCCCGATGGCGGGGCCGATGCCAAGGTGTACATGCTGTCCTACCGCCGCATTTTCTGACGCTTACCCATCACCATGCAGGCCGGATTGCCCATAAGCCAATCCGGCCGCAGACAGATTTTCGATCCACCATCATGGGGAAATCATCATGTCGATCTTGTCGCAAAGCCTGCGATGGCTTGCGTTTTGCACCGTTGCCGGCCATGCCCTGGCCTCTGCGTCGGCAGACGATGCCAACAAAAGCAATAACCCGCTCAACCCCGCGCCAGGCCTGAATTTCCAGGACTATTACGTGCCGTCCCTGTTTGACTCGGACAAACACACCAATGACTTTTTGCTGCGCGGCACCTTGCCGGTTGCGCCGGGGCTGTTGCCGCTCCCGCAATTGTTCCGGCTCACGGTCCCGGTCAGCACACGCCCGGCCCCGGATGGCGGCTACAGCACCGCACTGGGGGATGTGAACTTGTTCGATATCTTCTTGATGGGCAACAAGGACGTGCAGCTTGGTATCGGCCCCTTGCTGACCATGCCCACCGCCACGCATGACGAACTGGGCACCGGCAAATGGCAGGCGGGCCTTGCCGCCGTGGTGGTGAACCCCACGCCGGAGCGCTTGCTGGGCGCGCTGGTGCAGTGGCAGCACTCCTTTGCCGGTGACAACAGCCGCCCCAACGTCAACAGCGCCACGGTGCAACCCTTTCTGATCTACAACCTGCCTGAAGGCTGGTATCTGCGCTCCACCGGCATCTGGAACTTCAACCTGAACAACGGCGAAGGGTATATCCCGGCCGGTTTCGGTGCCGGCAAGGTCTGGCGTGATGGCAAGACGGTTTACAACCTTTACCTGGAACCGCAGGTCACCGTCTGGCATGACGGTGCCGGCCAGCCGCACTGGACCGTGCTGGGCGGCCTGAACCTGACCCTGGGTGGTCTTTGATTGCTGTTCTGTGTGCCGATTTCGTGATCTCAACATGCCCGTGTTGACGGGCATTCCAACCTGTTCCGGAGAACCAAGATGAGCCGTCATTTGCTGCTCCCCCTTAGCGCCGCCTTGTTGTTGTCGCTGGCGCCTGCCCAGGCCGCCCAATCGCAAGCCGCGACCGAAACCGTCGCCGGGCCGGTTGCCAACACCCGCTATACCGAGGCCTATGCCCGGCTGGTTGCCCGCGATACCTATTTCTGGGGCTGGCCGCTGGCCAACATCTACAACCGCCGGTTGACGTTCAAGGACCTGCCGCATCCGGGCCTGATGGGCGGGATTGTGCCGGTGGCACCGCTGAACCGGCTCTCCATGCTCAGCGACTATATCGAACCGCAAGAACGGCTGGTGGCGTGCCCCAACCAGGATGTGGTCTACGGCGCGGGCAGTATCGGTCTGGATATCAGCCCGGTCGTGATCCAGGTGCCGGACTTCGGCAGCCGTTTCTGGGTATATCAGGTGGTGGATCTGCGCTCGGACAGCTTTGCCGATATCGGCAAGATGTATGGCACCAAGCCGGGGTTTTACCTGCTGGTGGGCCCCAACTGGAAAGGCAAGGTCCCCGCCGGCATTACCAAAGTATTCCGCGCCAAAACCAACACCGGTTTTGTGATTCCGCGCGTGTTCATGGATGACACGCCTGAAGACCGCAAGGCCATCCAGTCCGTGATTGCCGGCGTCGACATGTACCCGCTCAGTATGTACGACGGCAAGATGAAGCACACCGACTGGGCCAGCCAGCCGCATTTCCCGGCGCAAGACAGCGGTACCGGCGGCGAAACCCAATGGGTCAGCCCGGACAAGTTCTTTGATGAGCTGCCTGCCCTGTTGAACGACGCACCGCCGCTGCCGGGCGAAGCCGCCCGTTACGCCACCATGCGCGCACTGGTGGCCGCGGCCCAGCAAGACCCGGCTCTCAAGGCCGCCATGATTGATGAGGCGAAAAAGACCGAAGCAGAACTCGTCAAACCGCTGCTGCAATTTCAGAGCTACGGGTTGCCGCTGCCGTACAACTGGACCACCGAAAGCAACGGCGCGGCGTTCGGCACGGACTACTTCATGCGTACGGCCGTGGCCAGATCCAATATTTTTGTGAACAAGCCCAACGAGACCAAGTACTTCTACCAGGCGCTCGACGTCAAAGGCCAGCGCCTGAACGGGGCCGGCAAGTACACGGTGACTTTCCCGGCCGGCCAGTTGCCGCCGGTGAAGGGGTTCTGGTCGCTCACGCTGTACAACGAAGACCACTTCTTCGCGCCCAATGACATCAAGCGTTATTCGCTGGGCACCAAAAACAAGGACCTGCACAAGAACGCAGATGGCTCGCTGACCATTTATGTGCAGGCAGATGCGCCGACTGATCCGGCCCGACGCGCCAACTGGTTGCCGGCCCCCAAAGATGAAAACTTCTCTTTGTATGTCCGCGCGTACTGGCCTGAAGCGGCGGTCACTGGCGGACAGTGGACGCCGCCCCCGGTCGAGCCGGCCCAGTAACCCGCAGCAAGGATATCCATCATGAAAAAATCACTGTTGGCCGGGCTGCTGGCCAGCCTGGCGCTGAATGTGCACGCGGCCGATGCCCGTTATGAGGCACTTGCGTCGGTGCCTTTCCCGCAGGGCTACCCGTCTGCCGAAGACGCCCGCAAATTGCAGGACGAACTGTTTTTCCAGCGCGCGGTGCAAAGTTATATCTGGGCGCTGCCGGCGCTCAATATGTACGCCATGAAAGAGGGTTCTGAAAAAACCTTCGGCGCCGGCTACAACGTGTTGCCGATCTGGAAAGACCGCCTCAACGCCAAAACGCTGGTGACCACGCCCAATTCGGACGTCATCTATGCCATGGGTTACCTGGACCTCAAACAGGACGGCCCGATGGTGATTGAGGTGCCGCCTGGCATGCAGGGCATTCTGGATGACTTCTTCCAGCGCCCGATCTGCACGGTGGGTCAGATTGAAGGCCGCCAATGGTGCGGCGATGTGGGCTTGCCGGGGCCGGATCACGGCAAGGGCGGCAAGTATCTGATCCTGCCGCCAGACTACCAGGGCGATATTCCGGACGGCTACATCACCATGCGCTCGCGCACGTATAACGTGTTCGTGTTCTGGCGCGGCTTTTTCAAAGACCCGCACCAACTGGCCGCGCCTGTCGCGGTGATGGAAAAAACCCGTATTTACCCGCTGGGCAAGGCGGCATCAGCCAAACCGATGCAGTTCCCCAATGCCTCCGGCGTGCCGGTGAACATGCTGTACCCGAAAGATGGCAGCGCGTTTGCGATGCTCGACCGGTTTATCAAGCATGAATATGTTGATCCGGCCGATCTGGAAATGCGCGGCATGCTGGCGGCAGTGGGCGTCAGGGCAGACAAACCATTTGCGCCGACACCGGAACAAGCCACCTTGCTCGACCAGGCCGCCCGGACTGCCGCCAATATGGGACACACGGTGTCGTACCTGCCGCAAAGCATCGTCGAGAACGGTACGTGGTACCCGGACCGGCGCTGGCTGAACGTCTTCCCCGGCAATGCCACCTTCAGCGCGCCTGGTTTTAACTACATTGATCCGCGCACGGGCTTCTTCACCAACGCCTATTCGGCCAGCCCTGGCATGGCGGTGAACATGGAAAACGTCGGCGCCAAATACCCGGCCACGTTTGTCGATGCCAAGGGGCACTTTCTGAACGGCAGCAACAAGTACACGCTGCACCTGCCCAAGGGCATTCCTGCGGCCTTGTTCTGGTCAGTCACCATTTACGACTCGATCACCGCCGCTGGTGTGGATAACGGACAAGCCTTCCCGTCGATCAATACCATGGACAAACCCGCCACCAACGCCGACGGCAGCATTGATATCAGCTTTGGGCCCGACAACCCGGGCGCGGGCAAGAACTGGCTGCGCACGCTGCCGCAGAAAGGCTACTTTGTGATCCTGCGCCTGTACGGGCCCACCAAAGCGTTCTTCAGCAAAGAATGGAAACCAGGCGATCTTGAACCGCACTAAGGTGCTGACGACCCGCTGCGCGCCATCGGCAGACGGGCGCCCAACAAAAAACGGGACCGATCAGGTCCCGTTTTAATACCGCCATTTCACGGTAAAAGCGCTGTGTGTCTTTAAGCAATTCCTGGGTGGAGATTAACCATAAAGCGTCAATACACCCTTGCAAGACAACGTCGACCAACCGTCAAATAGTAGGGATTTTTATTCCGGGTGCGTGGCCAGGAAAATCCATGAAAACTATAACCTGACCTTCCGGAACGGATTTAAGCATTACCGAGCCTATTGGAGGCGGCGAAAAACGGGCAGTAATCTCAAATGCTTTTTGAGGATATAACCTAAAAAGACCTGTATGACTGCTTTTTCTGGCCGGTCCCAGGTTGTTGGAGGCATATTTGTAATTGTTGAACTCATCAGATTAAGGCGTGGAATAAGCAACCTTCACATGGGCTGGTCCGCTGGGTCCCTGGAATAGAGCTGCAGAAATGCCGCGGTACCACTGCCACGGACTGCCGGTTTGCAGTCCTTAAACCATACCCAAACTCGTTGACCGTGCGCCAAGTCAGTAGGCTCATAATCCCCACCAAAGCTGGTGTAGAACTGTGTCTCGCGATTGAAGTAAACGCGGATACGTTCGGAACTGGTCGATTGAATATCGACGAACCCTTTGCCTGCTTTATCAACCCACCCAGTTTCATTGGGAAAGGATGCCTTGACCTCACCATCATCAGGAACGGGAAGCGTGCATGTTTTACTCTGCGGTGGTGCGGCCGCTTGCACTAGTTGGGAGAGCAATGCCGTGGCAATAAAGATTCTGGATAAGCTCATAAGAATTTATCGCTCGTTTTTCCCCTGAACTTCAACCATCGCTGGCAAGGAGATGCGCCAATCTTTTATCAAGCTCAGCGTCTGACAAGCCAGCTCCAGAGCCATCCGCATCCCATTTCCAGACGTACGTGAGCTCATCCAACGTGAACGCGTCAAAGACCTCATACAGGAACGCTCCAGCATCATTCCTGTGAGCGTCATACGTACTTATCAAGTCACGAAGCAAATGACTAATTGAGGCGTAGCCACGGCTTCTTTCCTTCCAGGTATGGGCATCACCTGTAGGTATTTGCTGTCCAATTGGCTTCATTGCAGGGAGGCGCCCCGTAGTTTTGGCAAACACATCCTACGTTTTCGGAAACGGCTAATCACGTGTTTACCTCTCGATATCGTTCGAAGCAGCCTCCAAGATGCTCAAGCTCCCACGCCGGCAAACCCACGACTTCCTTGGCCACGACCGAGCTGAGGGCATCTATCAGTTCCGGCCCAACCAGACGTTCTTCCTGGATGCGGAGGAGTATGCGGTCAAAGCCTTCATCAGAAACCTCAGGGCGATTGAGCCGCTCAATACACTCTCGCGCCAGAAAAACCCCCTCAACCAAGCCATTACCTGTACCCAGCAACTGGTCTACGCTCCAACCCCCGTCGGGACGCCTCTGAAAACAGAACTGAGCTAACCCGTCATATTCCGTATCAAAAGCCGCGAACCAGCAAGGCCCTCGTGTTTGGTAGGGGAACCAGATGGTATTCAGCATCCATTCGTCATTCGATATCGGGAAATCTGGATAGCGTTCGCGAAGAGGCCTGAGCGCTTCGACCAACCGGCCCAAAACTGAGGACGCCATCTGCATAGCATCTGGGTCCGGGCCACTATGTTTCCCTGCAACCACTACCGACAATGCCTCAACTTTGGGCCCATAGGCGGCCATGGCAGAGATTAAATCGAGAGCGTTTAGCTCCGTTCTCCAGCACCCGAAATCGAGAATGCCATCGTAGACGCGCAGGCGCTCTGGGTCTGGAAGGAATGAGGAGACTGTGTGCCATTGAAGCGAGTCACTGTTATCAATCAATGAGAGCATCTGTCCCATTCTCGGCAGTTTCTTCATTTAGTTCTGTCGGTTTTCAGCGCATCTGAGAGAGCCAATGCTTTAGTGAAATCAAGTTAACGTCGATAACACCGCTTGAGTAGGTCGAGATGTCATGAAGGACTGTGTCGGCGTTACATTCTTTCAAGAAATCCCATATGGAAGATTGCGCCCAATCGGGAATATGTGGCCACAGTTCGGCAAAGTTTGGGGTGCTGAGTAGTTTGAGAATCGAACCAACTGCTTCACTTTTCGTGTAAATACCGGATTGATAACCGCTAACGTACTTAAGGAGTAGGTCTAAGTCTGAACTCATCGGGTCACTACCTTTTTCGAACTTACCTATCCAAAATAACTTCCAGATACTCCCGCGCTACACAAAATGCGTGAGGTCAGTGTCATCGACTGACCGCACATTAAATGTTGCCCGGTCCACCTTCCCGCATCGCTCGAAGGCGCTGACATGAATGGCGTATGGAAACGGTAATGTCGCAATCAAGATGCTCTCACCGTTGCTGCCACGAAACTCAACCCCGCCGAAGTACTGGCAGGCGGCGACAGCGCTTACAGGTACATCAATTGGCAAACCCTGGCATTGCATGATTGGATTCTGCCCAATTGCGCCTTCGCACGGGATGCTAGGGTCTAGCCAATCAGCTGTTTCCAATAGATGCACTTCTACCGGCGGCTGAAGAACCACTGCATGCGCCTCATGAGCGGTAAAGGATGAAGCGACGACGGCCTTGATGGGGAAGACTTCGAACTTATATTCGAGGTCGTACTGCCCAGCCTCCACCAGAATGACCTCGCCCGATACTAGCTCCAGTTCGCAACCGAAAATGCCTTCAAATTGTGGGTCTTTGGGCCTGCCTATCGCACCAATCCTGCGAATGCCGGAGCGAGCTGCGGCCAATGCCATTTTGTCTTCGAGAGGAAGGGCTACTTTGTATAGGTTCATCCGGGTTTCCCTGGCTGCTCGGCTTACTTTGTATGCTCGGCAATGATATCCGCGTGACGTTTCTTCACCTGGCCAATGATGGTCTTCATGATTTCAACGAGCGTGTCCTGATTCAAACCATAAGAGACAGCCAGCTCGCGGTAATGAGCTTCCTGCAGGCGCTCCCGGTCTAAGTCCTCGACCGGCAAAGATTCAGATTGCTTGATAACGCCCACCCGCTCCGTGAGCCTGAAGCGTTCGGCCAAGATGGCCACGATGGCGTTGTCGAGGTTATCAATGCTCTTGCGAACCTCAGCGAGTGGATTGTTTTCTGACATCTTTTTCCTTGAGATTACGTGGACCGCCTTCAGTACCGCGATGGGAGTGGCTGTCCGTTGCGCAAACTTTCAAGTATCTGGTCCGGCTCAGCCTGAACCCAGTACCTAAACTGAAGGTGGCTCCTGCCTGCGAAGTCGACCACGGACTCGATTCTTTCGGTGCTTGGGACGAGATACTCTGGTTTGCTCCACTGCTGGGCTAGAACGGCAAGAGTTTGCGTGCCCGATACCAGTATCCAGGATGCTTTACCGCCAGAAATGTTGGGCAGGTAGCCATCCGAAACGAGCATGGCAACAATCCCGGCGAGAGTCGATTCGCGTTCAATCTCAACGCGCACTTCGTGTGGCGCTTCTACGTCGTCACCAGCGGACACACTGTCTCGCCACACGACGAGCTGGCCCGTTCGATTGAAGCCGTCTTGTTCCTTGCTCATCAAAACGCTCTCTTCCAGCTCATTTCACGTGTCGTAGTTGCTTGAACCGCTCAACAGCTTCTGAAAATTCGGCAAGGTCGAATACAGCATCACATTTGGTAAGCCACCTAGTGTTGACCCCGACTTTAAGCCCTGTCGAAGCACTTAACCCCAACCGGGTCCATGACACGGTGTCATCCTCTACAACCTGTTCAGCAACAATCACAATGCAGCCAAAATCCATGTCATCTGAGCAGACGAGAATAGGGACAACTGTCGATGTGCCACTCTCTGCTGGCGCGATGCGCTCCATCGCTAACGCGTCTTCGTCGTCGTCATACAGCCAGATTTGAGCAACAGCAGTTGCCTCGACCCTGAAGTCATAACCAGTTTCAGTAAATTGTTTTTCAGCCCAGAGTTGAAGCGGAACACCCTGAATAAAGAACCAAAGGCATGGGGCTCCGGTTCCGAAGGGTGGGCTGTACATTTCTGCAGTTAGTGTGCAGTTGGGGCTGGTCATGGGGCGGGCTCAGAAAACGAAGTATCTAAATTTTATTCGTGGAAGACATTTGGCGCATGGTCTGGATACATCTGCTTCATGTCCTCCAGGCGGCCCTTTAGCAGTAATGCATCACCTGGAAGCTTCGCAGCCAGCTCTGAGAATCCCTGCAAATGCAGGATTCTAGGCATCTCAACCAAGCCGGTGATGGCGTCCCAGAATGCATTCCAGTTATGTCCGTACCATCCCGGAAAAGACAAAGCCTCTGCCAAAACCACCTGAAGTTCTTCGGGCGTTGTGACAGAGGCGAGGTCTATCTCAATCGACTGTGGGCGTTCCATAGTCGTCGTGCAGAATTAGATAACCAGGTCGTCCAGGCTACCGCCGGCGTTCAGGTGGTCGAGCGCCCATACCGGCTTGCGACCGCGGCCAGACCAGGTTTGAGACTTGTCTTTGGGGTTTGCATATTTGGCGGCTGCCGGCCCCTTCTTCTTGCCACCTGAGTCTCCAGTACCCAGCAAGTCCTTCAGATTGAAACCCTTCTCGGCAGCCAGGGCATGCAGCTCGGAGATGAGGTTCTTCTTGTCATCCACTTTACGGCGCTCAATGGCCTGACCTACTTCCACCTGCAGTTGCTGGAGCTGGGCGGTGGTGTATTTGGAGAATTCGATAGTCATACTGGTTTATCCACAGTTGAGACGCCCAATTGAATTTATTGTCGGGCGGTTAGCAAAACCTAATAATGGCCGAGATAGCACGGATGTGCGAGTGGTTTAATTTCGTAAAGAAACAGGAATGTAAAACGCTCTGCATTGTCCGGTTCAGGGCATTGATTTTTACCCTTCGAAACACTTGGAACTATATGAAAATCCATTGCCAGTGTGGTCGACTCATCGTGGACGTTGATGGCTCTCCAGCGGCAGCACACTTGCTACCTGATGAAAGTTTCTTCAGCGTTTTGGAGGCGATAGATAGTACGATAAGTTCGGGGGAAAACAGCGCTGAAGAACGGTGCAACCAGGTGCGCAGTATATTAGGTCGTTCCATGCGCAAATTATGGCAATGTAGAGGATGCGGTCGATTGCATATCAGCGCAGGCAGTGGGGCACTAGTCAGTTTTGAGCCTTCTGATTCGCTGGCGGCACGCAACATTCTTTCTGATTCCATTCACAATTGACCAGGCTGTCATGAGCTTCGTGAATCTATTCGGTAGCCAGGTTGTGGGGCCCGCTATTTTGTTCGGTGCGGTCTTGTCGGGACTTGCCCCATTCGCGCATGCCGAACCGTCACAACTAGACATGTCGGCAGCTTACTGTGCGACCTACTGGCAATCTGAGAAGAAGCTAACCGACGAGAACATTCAGCATTTCACAGCTTCAACGCCCAAGGCGATGAAGCAGGCGATGCAAAACACGAACGAAACCTTCTCAGGTTATCTGAAGCACTACGAGGAATATCGCGCTACACGTATTTCTGCGGTTCAGGATTCCGTGCTATCCAAGGCAGTCGATAACGCCAATGCGGATATTCTGCAGTCCGGACAGGATGTGGCCCGTTGTGCCAAGGATAGTGCCGGGAGTGACAATGCTGTCGGCTCCTGTGTGATGGGCAGCGAAGCACTCCAGCGAACTCGCCTGTGTGATGATGCGTTTGTTCAGCGCCTGGCTGTCGCCACCGGGCTACCTGGTAAAGCAGTCCCGGTCACACTCTCAGCGGCTCCGGGCCAATTCGACTTTCAGGTTGTTGGGACGTCCGCGAAGAAAGTTGTGGTCAGTGCGTCGATTCGCCTGACACGGTTTAGTGATACGGAGGGCTGGCCTCCCGCTGCATACCTTGGCTTTTTCCAGGGAGAAGACCGGAATAACAGTGTCCAGTTTTTGGTTATCCGGAACAAAAAAGAAGACACGTTCCTGGTCGCCGGATACCGCATTGTTGAAAATGGCGCCGAAGTGAAAAGTGTCGCCCTGACCAACATGCCTCTGGATAGCAAAACCAACGTCACAGTATCGATGGAAAACGGGTTGGTCACCGTGAGCCTCCCGCCCCGGGTTCTGGTTTCGTTTCAGACCGACTTGGGTGAAGTGACGCCATATATTTCTGTTTCATCGGGCGCGGCGCAGTTCTCCGTCACTCGAGAGAAGTGACAGATATTGATTTCAGGGTGACATGACATCCATGACTTTCTTATCCCGAATTCGCGACCAGGTCCTCGGTCAAAATGAAGACGTTACTCATCATTCCGTTTTGTCCGAGGTGACCCTTTGCAATCATGTCTTGATTGAGGGGGCTGCCAATACTGGCCTGGCTGGCCTGGTAGAAGATGCATTGATTGAGCAGACTGCAAATGAGCGGGGGTGGATTTTCATCGACACCACGCCTGATGAGGATTTGCGTGACCGTCTTGCCCTGGCTGCAGAAAAAGCCGGGCGTGCCGATGAGTTTTACGTTCTTGACCTACAAAATCCGGAAGAGAGCGCTGAACTGGACGTATTCAGAGGGAGTCATCCCTTTGACAGCGCTGACCGGGTTTTAACGGTTTTACCCACAGCCCATTCCGATTTTTATGGTCCGCTTTTGCATTTGCTCGCCAGACTGTTTGAATTGGCCGACAGTAACGAGAGAACGCTCGGTGCCCGTCATTTATCCTCACTTTTGACGCATCTAAATGAGCCGGAAACACGTGAGCGTCTTCTAGGCCTGCTCCCCACAAAAGACACACATTTTCGCGAGCATGTACTGCTCCCCTTTGAGTCCCCTGAGGGTGAAGCGACCCAAGCTGCCATGGCGTTGGGAGCTCAACTGGCTGCTCTGGCAAATGCTGGGTGGGACCAAGTTATCAATTCGGAGCATCCGGACCTCGATTTTGGGAATGTCTTGGCATTTAACAAAATGTGCCTCATCCGGGTACCGCTTCATCACGATATCCAAGCTCAAGTAGGGCTGAAAATTATCTGGAAGCAGATTTGCTCCTCACTCAATGCCAGGAGACACACGCCAGCTCGAGAAAAGCACGATTTCCTTCTGGCAATCGAGGGTATTCCCAGCCGTAGGGCCGATTTCCCAACGTTGGCGTGTAATGAACCATGCGATGGCCCTGGTCAAAGAGGTCGGCCAGTGTGCGGGGTGTCCCGAACTTTGCCAGATAAGCCGGGCTTGCTGCGTTAATCATCTGCAATGCACCCAGCTTGCGTGCCACCAGGGTCTCGTCAACGATAGGCCCTACGCGCAGTACACAATCCATCCCTTCCCGCCAGTGAACAAAGACAAAGCGTGGGCGTGCGTTGCCGCGATGCGTTCGATTGCTGACAAGCATGCCACCACAGTTGCGAGCATTGCCTTGGCTTATTTACTGGCCAAGCCCTTTGTCACCTCGGTTATCACCGGTGCAAAACGACTGGCACAGCTCCAGGAAAACCTCTCCGCCGTCGACCTGCAACTCGACGCTGAGGACATGGCCACGCTTGATGGCGTGAGCAAGCTCGAGCCGGAATACCCAGGCTGGATGATTGAGCGAACCAATCCCACCCGTTTGCCCACGGGCCGCCAGGTTCTACCAGGCAACAGCCATCAATAACCCGTCTCTTTCGAGGTCATCATGAATATTCGTTTTTCAGAGCCGAAAGGCGTCGTCGTTTTTCATTCCGGCTACGGCCATACAAAACGGGTTGCCGAAGCGATTGCAGAAGGTGCGAAGGCCATTCGGACCGTGGCAGCCAGTATTGCGCCTTTGATTACCAGAGCCTGCTGAAACGACATGGCATCATCCCGAGTCATTCCCGAGCGGGCAATTGCTGGGACAACGCTGCGATGGAAAGCTTCTTCCGTTCACTCAAGGCGGAACGGGTTCACCTGACCCGGTACGGGACTTACGACGAAGCCCGTGCAGACGTGTTTGATTACATCCGGTTTTACAATCATCATCGCCGTCATTCGACCTTGGGGTATCTGACCCCGGTTGAATTTGAGCAGCGCCATTCAGCACTCAGTGCTTAACCTGGTGTCCACGGATACCGGGACAGACCAGTATTGCCAGTCCTCAGGTTTGTCTCGCCAAACCTGGGATAAGCTTGACCAGTCTTCTTCGGAGAATTCGTCGACGGCGCGCCAGGCCTTTAAAATCAGCTCGTCTCCCCAGTAGTCTACTGAGCACTCTTTGCTCAGCATCTCGTCTAATACTTCAAACACTGAGGCCTCCTCTCGCCAGATTTGTCCCGTCTGCCCAAACGAATTCCCAGCTGGAACCATATCAGGCCCAAATATCTTCGCCATTCAGGGCCGCTGCTCGCCATACGCATGCACCGGGATACTGTCCATCTGGACGTTCAAGATTGTCGATGAACCACAAGCCTTCATCGGCCGCAATTTCATTAGGGAAATGCATTTCAAGCCAAGCGATAATTTCCGGTTGTTCGCTACCCCAAGGAAGTGAGCGAGCATCGACTCTGGTGTCAACGAGGAGTTGCCCCTCACGTATTAGCCGTCGAAGGATAGAGAAAAACAGCTCCTTGGATTGTGTGAAATTAAACCCGTCGTTCCGTCGGATTCCCACCCAAATTGCTTCGAGTTGCTGCCCCTTGCAATCCTCAATCCAGTTGGGCAATTCACTTAAATTTGCATTGACCATGACGTTCTTCAGCGCCCCCGAAAGCTACTTCTTTGTTGCAGTCAGCACACCTAGTTTTAGGTTCGACACGTCTGAAAGAGAAATGAGCCCATGCGATGCTCACAGCGGCTCTGCCTGTCCTGGCGCAGTCTTTATTCCATAAGTGCTTTCAATCGAGGCTGCGAGTTGCGCCTCACTGAGCCCACCCGCAACCCACATATACAAAAAGAAAGCGATGCGCTCATGCATGTCTGAGTTTTCGGGCGGGGACATCACGCAGATAGCAGCTCTGGTGCGCAAGACCTCACTCTCTCGTGACATGTCTCGGCCGGCAATAAATTTCCATAGCTTTACGCGCTCAGCGACAAGAGTACGTTCTTCGAGTATGCCCGCAAGAAACTGGTGGGCGACTGTTGCCGCCTTTTGTACTGGCAACGGCAGCTCTTGTTGCACTCGAAATAAAGCGTCAATCATGAATTTATGTGCCGAGCGAGCCTCTAGTGGGTCATCAAGGTCCACTACGGCATCTATCGCGCTGAAGAAGAAATCTGCTCTATTCATGTTGAGATGTTTGCTCTGAGTTGGCGATAGATACCCGGATACTCTGGGAAAAGCGCAGGGCTTCGTCCGTCGGTTTGCTCATTGGGCATAGATGCCTGACCAGTCCCATAATCCGAAGAAAAATTGAACCCATTCAGGTATGTGTTGAATGGCTGCCAAACTCCCGATGGCCTGTCACGGGCACAACCCAAATCCAGTATGAGGTCGGAAGACTCAACTCTGATTGTGAGGGTTGAACTCCACAATTTGTTGGTAAAGACTATGTGACAAAGGCTTCGTACATAGGGGGCAGACTGGTGGGGTGAAGCCTGCTGTCGGGGGCATCTTTACGCCGCAGCCGGGGCAAAACCAACCGCGTGCAGTTGTATCAATTGCATCGACTTTGAGAGATTGAGAGTCGCCATACACCTGCTTCAATTCTTGAGATACGCTCACACTGTATTCAGTCCCGCTCCCCAAACAGGTCAGAACATCAGGCTGTTCCGGAGTGCTGGTGAGCAGGTCGTTACATCGTGGACAATGCATCAGTTCTCTGCCAGTTTTGATATTTGATTAGAGTTCAGCCAGCACACCGCTGGCATCAAAGTAGAAAATATTCTCGTGCTTGAAGCCCCAACGCTCCCCTTTACGTCGCACATGGGGCTCGAACGTAAAGAACGGAACACCGCCCAGAAGATGCGCGTTGTTGGCCTCAATAAACTGCCGGTCCGCCCGAGAGGTGGCTATGCTGTGACCCACATTCCCGAGGAAATCCAGATTCTCAAAACCAGCAGACGAAATCTCTGCATTCGCCCACTGGAACAGTTTATCGAAGGTCCAGTCCGGTTGAACCGTTGCCTGCATGCGTTGATGCAAGTCCGTGAGAAATGCCTTCCCCTCAGCTAGCTCCAGGGACGCTGGTGCGTCCGTGACCCGACCAGCTTCGACGTAAAACGAGCGGGCACAGTCGCCCCAGAGGCCGTCAGCCGCCGGGCTCAAATCCACAGTAACCAGATTGCATTCACCCACAGGTTCGTTTGCTGGCGTGTACTCCCGGCCAGAAACCGAAAGGCAGCTACGCGAGCCCAATAGAACCAGCGCAGGGCATTGGTAATACCAGGTGTCGGGATAGCCCAAGGCAACCAGGCCTGCGTAGGCTTTGGCGGCGATGGTTTGCTCCGTGTCGTCTGGTGCTATCTGCGTGGTGAGGTCTGCGAGCACCTGTTTGGCGGCTTGTTGTACTACTCTGTGCGAGGCGATGAGAGAGGCTGCAGGCATTTTATAGTTGGAGAAGGTTGGCTGCTCATAACTGCTTGATAGAGATTGATGACATCCTGTTGATTTGCACTGAATCCTGACCCACCTTTTGCATCGAATTCTGACCCACCTGATGGACCCTTTTCAGGGGGTGGGTTGGGGCTGCCTGGGGGCTTTTTTCTCCTTTTCCGGTGGAAACGTGCT